>JAFXMK010000016.1 GCA_017530365.1 Bacteroidales bacterium | reverse complement strand
CTTACATGGCACGCCATTCACAATCTCGGCGAAGTCTTTGCCATACGCCAATACTTTTACGCCAAACTTCATGCAGCAGCCCACAACGGCTTGAGGAGGCAGTTGCGAAGGCAGGTTGATGGCCACATAACCCGCTGAAGTGACGGCAAGAAACATCTCAACCGCTTCAACGGTAGTGTTGTCCAAAATAGCCACCTTATCACCCTTTTGCAAACCCAATTCATTCAGCAAGGCCCTTTTACGTGCAATGACATCACAGGTTTGCCTATAGCTCAATGTGTTCTCCGTATCGGACAGGCAAGGCAGGTCGGCCCACTTCTGTTCGATCCAGGTTACAAATTCAGGAAAGGTAGGGATATACTTCAATTGTGCAAGTTCCTCAGCGGGAAGCATGCTTGGAAAATAATTTGAATTTTTAATAATGGATTGATTATTAGACATAAAACAAAAATAAACTGAGGTTTTTTTCCATTGATAAAAGTACGAAAAAACTAATGGGAATCGCTTGCTTTACTAAGAATTTCACAAAAAAAACGTATGGTACTATGGTTGAGACTTTTGCAACGATTCAATGAAGAATTCTCAATGACTTTCATAACTGGAATCTTATGCTTATCTTTGCCGTCCCTAAACGACTTCAACAAAATGTCAGGCGGTGAAACTGCTGAAGACACATCAGAAAAACCTCAAATCGGCGAATTAGTTTTTTCGGCGAATTAAACGAATTAAACGAATTAAACGAATTTTATGAATGCTGCTAAACAATATGAATTCGATGCCGTCATCCTTCAAAACGAGGGAATGGATGCTGGCTACGTTGAGGTGCCCTTTGATATCAAGGCGCTCTTTGGCAAAGGTAGGTTGGCGGTTCATGCCACCTTTGATGGGGTGCCATACGACGGCCAGATCGTCAAGATGGGAACGCCTTGCTTCATCATCGGTGTGAGGAAGGACATCCGCAAACAGATTGGCAAGAGTTTTGGCGACATGGTGCATGTGACTTTTTGTGAACGAAAATAAAAACAACAATAAAATGACTAAAACAATTACGATTATGGCTCTGATTTACATTCTAGGAATCTTCTCTCGTACCCATGCTCAAAACCCTGCCCCACCCACGACCGAAGGTGAAGCGGCAACAGTTTATATGACTACCGATATCAGTCCGGAAGGGTTAGTGCGTATCTACGAAGCCTTGGGTGTGGAGGCTCATGGCCGTGTGGCGGTGAAAATATCCACTGGCGAATCATCGAAAAGCAACCACCTGCGCCCCGAATTGATCAAAAACTTGGTGCAAAAAGTAAATGGCACCTTGGTGGAATGCAACACGGCATACGGTGGCAACCGCAGCGATACCGAAAAGCATCGTAAGGCTATTGCTGAACGCGGCTACAACGACATCGCCACCGTCGACATCATGGATGAGGAAGGGGAAATCCAACTGCCCGTCAAAGACACCAAGCATCTGCAATACGACATCGTCGGCTCGCATGTGCAGAACTACGACTTCATGATCAACCTTGCTCATTTCAAAGGTCACGCCATGGGCGGTTTCGGCGGCGTGCTGAAAAACCAGTCAATAGGTGTGGCATCGAGTGCTGGAAAACTCTACATCCACTCTGCTGGGAAAAGCCAGACACGTTGGACCATTGCCAACCAAGATGCTTTCCTTGAGTCAATGGCGGCAGCGGCACAGGCCGTACACGACTATTTCAAGCAGGAAGGCAAGGACATCATCTACATCAATGTGATGAACAACATGTCAGTGGACTGCGATTGCGACGGTCATCCTGCCGCGCCGCGCATCAAGGACATCGGCATTTTGGCCTCAACCGACCCCGTTGCCCTCGACCAAGCTTGCCTCGACCTTGTTTTCAACCACGTCAGCAGCAAGGGCGACGATGCCAAGCCGCTGCAAGAACGCATCAACAAGAAACACGGCACCCATACCGTGGAATACGCCGAACAGATTGGACTTGGGACGCGGAAATATACCATTGTGAGTATCGATGATAAGTAAACAATCAAAATGAAAAAACTGAAAGAAGGGAACTGCTGGAAAGCCTGTTTTGACCAAAAACACAACAAGTATCTGGGCCGTATCGTTTGCACCAACCGAGAAGGACAGACGCGTGAACTCTACGAAATCACTAGAGAAGTCTTCAATCGTTTGGGGTCGTTCCCCGATGACTACGACAACGAATGTCTGATCCGAACCGGGAAACTGCTGTTCCGTTTCGAAGACACCATGTATGGTACGCTGGGTCCCGTTAACACGGTATATGACGACAGCTATACTGAAAGTGACTGGTATGAAGCGTACAGATCGCTGACTCAAAAACAATAATATGACGAAAAAGATTATCATCATCGACGGAGGCCCTCGTGCGACTTTCAACACAGCCTCTATGCTCAAGAAATTCGCTGAAGGAGCCAGCTCCGTTAGCAACGAAATTGAGGTGAAGGCAATTCGCCTCTATGCCCTCGACTACAAAGGTTGCATGTCGTGCATGGCCTGCAAAATCAAAGGCAAAGCCTCGCAAGTGTGCAAATACAAGGATGCCTTGACTCCTGTTTTGGAGGAGATTGTGCAAGCCGATGGTTTGGTGTTAGGCTCGCCTAACTATTTCGGCGAGATTACTGGCCAAATGCGGGCTTTCTTGGAGCGTTTGTCCTTCCCGTGGCTCTCCTACAACGACTACAGCATCACCGCCCCGAAGCGGATGCCCGTAGTGCTGGTGGAGACGCAAAACGGTGGAGTTGGCGGCAGCAACTGCAACGGCTACGGCACGATGGAGCCTTGCATCGCCAAAGCCCTCGGACAACCAGAGAAACTGTTTGCCAACAACACCTGCCAAGTGAAAAACTACGCCAATTTCGAGTTGGGAGGCTTTTCGGAGGAAGCCAAACGCAAGTATCGCGATGAGCATTGGGAAGAAGACCTGCAAAAGGCCTTCGATGCTGGCCGACGGATGGCGGAAAGGATTATTAAATTAGGGTGATTTTTTTAGTACGTGATGATGATGTAACGAAAAACCAACTCAAGCCTTTCTCGTCCCATCACATTCGGGATAGGTTGAGCAACTCCAAAAGGCATTACCTGCATTTCTACCTTTTTTGGCTATCCGTTTTATCATTGGTTTTCCACATTTGGGGCAAAACGGTGCGTCATTCTGAGCACTTTGTTCTGCTCTACGAGCAAGTCTCTCAGTAGACAAAGCCTCGGAGAAACCGCCCTCTTCCTTGAATGCCTCAAGTTGGTTCTCAATTTGTTTCCCAAGCATCATGATCAGCCGATTGCAAAGAACAAGTAAACAGTTTGCTTCTGTCATTGAATCTTTTGAACAAAGCCATTGATCAAACTTGTGCTTTTGCTTCAGTATGTGGATACTACTTTGGCATTGTACATCATCTTTATAATTAGGGTGATCTAGAATGATAAAACTAACTTTTCTATGTTGGTCTGATTTCACCGACCAAGGAACATTCTCGTATCGCATAAGCCAGTTAATATAGTCGTTTGCCAATTCTGCCAAACTAGCCCTGGCCACGTCGGTGAGGCGCATTTCGGTCTCTTTAGAAGTGGAATGCCGCGAATTCCCTTCAGCGATGTTTGCGGGAACAGACCGCGCCGCCTGCGTCATTTGGTCGTACTGACGACCGCAAGGGTCGTTGCTGCGGTTGAGATAGCGGTTACAGAACTCTTGGGTGGCTAGTTGTATAACATTGCCCAATACCCATGTATCTAACCAATAATATCCAAATCTATTTATCTGCATCTTTAATATATTTATTTGATTTGCAAAAATACAAATATTATTTAATCAAATAGAACTAATTAAATCATACTTTGCAAATACCAGCACTCAATTGCCCGATGTTTCAAGTATTTTCCTTATCTTTGCCAGCATACAACCCACTATTGTTTTTTGCTTTATGAAACAACCCATTAAAGTAACAGAAGCCATCTTCCCGATGCCCGTTTTGCTCGTGGCTACTTACAACGAAGACGGCACTATTGACGTGATGAACGCCGCTTGGGGCACCATGCTTGACCGCGACCGCGTGGCCCTCAACCTGACCGAAACCCACAAGACCGTGGAGAACATCAAAAAGCGCAAGGGCTTTGTCGTCCATATCGCCGATGCCGCCCATGTGGTGGAGGCCGACTATTTCGGCGTCGTGTCGGGCAAGACCGAGAAGGACAAGTTCGCCAAGAGCGGTCTCACCGCGACCAAGTCCTCATTGGTGGACGCTCCCGTCATCAACGAGTTGCCCATCGCCATGGAGTGTGAGTTCATCGAATACCAAAGCGACGACACGGGCCTTGGTGTCATCGGCAAGGTACTACAGACCTCCGTCGAGGCCGACAAGATGAAGGACGGCAAAGTGGATGTGGAAGCCCTGCAAGCCATCTCTTTCGACCCCTACACGCACGGCTATTACCAAGTCTCGAAGCGTGTTGGCGAGGCCTTCAAGGATGGATTGAAGCTGAAGAAATGAATAAGTAAAACCTAAGAAACATACTTGCTCGGCGGCATTCCAAAGTGTTTCTTGAACATCTGCGTGAAATGCGCTGAATACTTAAAGCCCAGCTCATCGGCGGTTTCAGTGACGGTCTTGCCGCTGATGAGCATGTCGCGGGCACGCTGCATGACGAAATTACGGATGGCAGTCGTGGCAGTCTCACCAGTCAGCTCATGGATGAGGTCCCCGAAGTAGTTTGGCGAAAGGAACAATTCCTGCGCACAATACTTCACCGATGGAATCCCCATTTGAAGTTGTTTGCCTTCGTTGTAATAACGTACGAGGAGGTTCTCGAAGCGGTTCAGCAAATCGGAATAGGTCGGCAACGAGGTGGACAACTGTTGGGCATAAAATCGAGCAATGTGCTCCAAAATCAAGCCGACGTAATGCACCAGAATATGCTGCGTATGTTCGTCGTCCCTGCCGTTTTGTAGTTCTTGACGGATTTGCTCCAAAAAGCCTACAATGATTTGCCATTGCGCTTCGTTGGTCAGCAAGGCCTCGTTGGTGTTGTACGAAAAATAGGTGTATTGCGACATCCTTCGTCCGAGTTCGGTGCCTCGGATCAGTTCGGGGTCGAACAGCAAAGCCCAGCCTTTGGTCTGGATTTCCTCGCCTGTGTCGCTTTTGCCTCCGATTTGTCCAGGCGACACACACATGATGGCATGTTGGTGTAGGTCGTAGCGCAACAGGCCGTATGTAAGGTTTTCCAAAAACTCATCTGCGATGAAAATGCCATAGACGTCATAGTTGTTCAGGCTGTGGCGGCAATGCTCCAACTCTTCGTAGTGGATGACGCTGACCAAAGAATGCAACTCGGGCGCACCGATATAACGCGCATAATCGTTGACGCAGTGAACTTTCAACATTTGCTGTTTCATGGCTGCAAAAATAGGAAAAATCACTTTCCGAAAAATCAGTTGTTTTATCCGTAAATCATATAACCCGTTTTCGTTTTGGTTGTTCTACTTTTGCTGCGTAAATCATTATCAACCAACAAAAAGATGAAAGAAACGAAAATTGCCTTGGGTACTTGGGCTTGGGGCGCGGGTGCCTTTGGTGGCGACGCGGTGTATGGTGTCAACACGAACGAAGAGAATCTGAAACCCGTTTTCGAAGCCGCTATGAAGTCTGGACTGCGCCTTTGGGACACAGCAACGGTTTACGGTATGGGTGAGTCGGAGCGTATCCTTGGCACTTTTGTGCAGACCGTAAAACGCGAAGACATTGAAATCTCAACGAAATTCACGCCGCAATTGGCTGAAATGTACGACAACTCCGTCGAGAAGATGGCCGAGGCCTCGATGCAACGTATGGGCATCGACTACATCGACGTGTACTGGATCCACAACCCGATGGATGTGCGCCGTTGGACGCCTGGACTGATTCCGCTGCTCAAGTCGGGAAAGATTAAGAACGTGGGCGTTTCGAACCATAACATTGAGGAAATCCGTCTCGCCAATGAGATTCTCGTTGAGGCTGGCTTCAAAGTCTCAGCCGTGCAAAACCACTTTTCGCTGCTTTACCGCTCTTCGGAAAAAGGAGGCGTGCTCGACTATTGCAAGGAAAACGGCATACAGTTTTGGTCGTACATGGTGCTGGAACAAGGCGCCCTGACGGGAGCTTTCAACGCTGCTCATCCTCTGCCCGCCGATAGCGACCGTGGCCGAAAATACAATCCCGTCCTTGACAAAATTGAAGCCTTGACCGATGTCATGAAACAAATCGGTGAATGTCACCATGCCACCTGCTCTCAAATCGGCATTGCATGGGCTATCGCCAAAGGAACGATGCCTATCATCGGTGCCACTAAGTCTCATCATGTGACAGAGGCCGCCGATGCCGCCAAGATCAGACTTTTGGAGGATGAAGTCGCACAGCTGGAGCGTTTGGCCGACACCATCGCTGTGGATACACGCGGTGACTGGGAGCACTCGATGGAATAAACGATTCGATTGGTGGCAAGCCTTTTTACGTGTTTTTCCAGAACACAAAACCAATTTATTTTTATTTTTGTCAGCATGCTGACACTCTATTACAACTTCCGCTTGTCACCAATCTTTTTTAATTCACATTTCTATTATTTTGCCAAAAGATTCTACCGAGATTCAAACCATGAGAAAAGCCTTGATAATCACCATCATGACAGCAATCGCATTAAACGCCTCGGCCCAAATCGACCTCCATAGCCACGCCATCACCAAAGGTTACCTCGATTACATCAAAGCCAACGGCGCCGAGATGGACGAAGGTTTCCCTATTCCTGCTTGGGATGCGGAACAACATATCGCCTTTATGGACAAGGCCGGCATTCAAACCGCTGTGCTGACCATGCCCGCGCCACAACCTTGGTTTGGCGATGCGGAGGCTTCGGCAGCGGTTTGCCGTAGCTACAATGAGGAGTGCGCTGCACTGAAGGCACGCTATCCCGGACGTTTCATGTTTTGTGCTGCCTTGCCTTTACCCGATGCCGATGCTGCCATTCGTGAAGCCGTCTATGCGCTCGACACGTTGAAGGCCGATGGCATAAAAATGGCTACCAATGTCAATGGTCAATATCTCGGAGTGCCCGAACTTGATACGCTCTTTTCCGTGCTCAATGAGCGTGGTGCTGTGGTCATCCTGCATCCACATCGTCCTGAACCGGTCAACCGGCAGGTGATGCAGCAGACGCCATTGGCCATGCAAGAATACCTGTCGGAAACCACACGGGCCGTGGCCAACATGATCAGTCGCAACGTGTTGGCGCGTTATCCTCAACTGAAGGTGGTCGTTCCCCATTGCGGAGCCTACTTGCCATTGGCTGTCCCTCGCATGAAGTCGCTGACCGCCGTGATGCAAGCCAACAAGATGGTGGGCGAAATCGACTGGCAAGCCAATCTGAATTCGCTTTACTACGACTTGGCCGGTGCCCACAGCCCCGAGGTTATCCGAATGATACTCACCATCTCCACACCCGACCATTTGCTCTATGGCTCCGACTATCCCTATGTCGCCCCCCAAGTGCTCGTGAATGGCCTTCAACGGATGCAGCAATACCTGACGGACGAGCCCGATTTGGAACCTTACAAAGAGATGATCCTTTACAAAAACGCATTAAAACTATTCCATAAATGAAGAAATTAGCCTTTTTACTCAGTGTTTTCCTTATATCCTTGACTACCATGGCACAACAAACCATTTTTCCAGCACAACATATTGCTCCTGAGGAGTTTAATACGGGTACGGTCCACATCTCCGTCGTCAGTCACAGCGACCACCAAATGACCACCAATTTCCTATTCGAAAAAGGCAGCCGCAACTCGTGGCATTACCACCCCAACGCCACCCAAGTGCTGATGGTGCTTGATGGCGAAGGCTATTACCAAGAGGAAGGGAAAGACAAGCAACTCATCCGTAAAGGCGATGTGATCATCACGGCACCCAACATCCGCCACTGGAACGGTGCCACCCCCGACAGTAGCATCGAGTGCCTCACCGTGACGGACATCGTGCCGGGCGAGGAACACGCCGTCCAGCTCCAAAAAGTGACTGACGAAGAGTTTGCCTCACCAGTGAAAGTTGGCGAAAAGCTTGTCCGCCTCGCCGAAATCGAAGTGGTGCCCGAGCATTTGGAGGAATATATGGCCTTCGCCAAGGAAGTGGGGGAGACCTCGGTAAAGGTGGAACCTGGTGTGCTGACACTCTTCTCGATGCAAACAAAGGAAGACCCTTGCAAGATCTACATCTTGGAAATCTACGCCGACCAAGAGGCCTACCAAAGCCATATCCAGACCACCCATTTCAAGAAATACAAGAAAGGCACTGCCAAGATGGTAAAATCGTTGAAACTGATTGATGTCAACCCGATGGCTGGGATGGTGCGATGATTTGAGATTTTTTACTATTTTTGCAACCATATTACAATAATCAAAACAATGAAGAGTATTGCAATAACCCTTTTGTGCGTTTTGTCTTTTGCCGCCTGCACCAACCATCAACCTGAGAACAATCAAGACAATCAAAACAACAAGAATATGGAAAACACAGCGAAAGTCTATCTGACTCGAGAAATCAGTCCCGAAGCATTAGTGAAAATCTACAAGGCTTTAGGAGTGGAAGCCAAAGGTCGTGTAGCAGTGAAAATCTCTACCGGCGAAGGCAGCAACCCGAACTACCTGAAACCTGAATTGATCAAAGACCTTGTACATGAAGTAGATGGCACCATCGTGGAATGCAACACCGCCTACGGTAACGGCCCTGGTGATGAAAAAGACGAACGCAACAACTCGGCCGTCCACTGGGAAGTCATCCGTCGGCACGGCTTCACCGATTACTTCCCCGTCGATATCATGGACGAATACGACGAAATCCGCATCCCCGTGAAGGACCAATCACACATCAAATACGACATCGTGGGTGGCCATATCGCCAATTACGACTTCATGATTGCCCTCAACCACTTCAAAGGTCATCCGATGGGCGGTTATGGTGGCGCACTGAAGAACCTTAGCATCGGTTGCGCCAGCAGCAATGGCAAGGCATACATCCACTCATGTGGAAAGATGGAAAAACTCGACATGGCCAAACTATGGACACCAGAATATATTGGCGACCAAGACGGTTTCCTTGAGAGCATGGCAGCAGCGGCCCAAGCGGTGGTGAATTACTTCAATAGGCAGCAAGGTATCATCTTCATCAACGTGATGAACAACATGAGCATCGATTGTGACTGCGTTGACCATCCTGCCCCCGTGAAGCTTGAGGATTATGGCATCCTTGCAAGCACCGATCCTGTCGCCCTCGACCAAGCTTGCGTCGACATCATCAACAATCAGCAGGTGACCGCTACCAACGACCCCACCGACCTGCTCAATCGTATCGACAAGCAGCACGGCGTCCATACCATCGAGCACGCTGAAGCCATCGGTTTGGGAACTCGGAAATACACCATTGTCAGTATTGATTAATTTACAATACTTATAATCAGGGTTTATTTAAATTAATTGGGATACTACTATGGAAAATAAGAATATTGTTATTACCATCAATCGTGAAAGTGGAAGTGGAGGTGGCGAGATTGCCCGTCTGCTGGGAGAAAAGCTGGGGCTAAAGGTTTACGGTCGCGCCATATTGCAAAGCGTGGCAGATTATTTTAATACGACCCTTGAAGACATGGATCGTGTTAAGGCGCAGAAAGCCAATTGGTGGAACGATTTCTGTAAATTTTATCGTCAGTTTGATACGACTAGCCGTTCTGGTGACTCCTACCCTGAAGCCACGCCGTTGACCCTGTATTATGCTGAGGCTCGTCTGCTGCGTGAATTGGCTGAACAGGAGAGTTGCATCATCGTGGGCCGTGCCGGTTTCCACATCTTCCGCGACAATCCCAATGCGTTGCACCTGCTCATCATGGCCGACCGTGACGCGCGCATTGCCCGCATCGCCACCAAACAAAACCTCAGTCCCGAAGAGGCCGCCAAAGTCATCGACAAAACCGACAAGGCTCGTGACACATTCGTCAAAACTGTTGCCGACACCTCACGCTATGATGCACGCAACTATGACTTTGTTCTGAATGTCACCAACATGCCCACTGACACGGTTGCACAGTTCCTCGCTGACAATATTAGGAAGAAGTATCCTTCCCTGGCGAAATAGGCCATCCTCCCCCACCCCGCATTTCGAACCATCCGTGGTTACTTTCCAGATTGGAGAGGTGTTGGGGTCGCAACATACAGGTCTTTCATCACCAATCCGGCGAGTGTGAAGCCGAAAATGGCCGTGATATGGGCCGAGGTGCCATTGATTTGGGCCTTCGACGAGCACCACTCGTGATTGACGAGGTCAGGATTGCCAGCACCTTTGTTGGGTAGCACCTCGGGTGAGAACACGCAGAGGAACTTTTTCTTCGGAAAGGTCTTCGCTTTTCTGAGGCGCTTGCGCATCATGCTAGCCAAAGGACAGCCAATCACCTCCCAAAACTCGGCCACTTGTATCTTGGTCGGATCTATTTTGAGTGCCGCGCCCATGGCGGAGAACAACTTGCCTGGACATTCAGTGGCATGCAAAATGAGGTGTATCTTGTCCTTGAGGCTGTCGATGGCATCGATGATGTAGTCGTAGGTCTCGAGTCGGAACTTCTCAGCGTTCTCAGCGGAATAAATCTCCTGCACAGCGTTGATTTCGGCCTTGGGATTGATCTCCAAAAGGCGTTCTTTCAACACCTCCACCTTGACCTGTCCCACCGTCTTGGTGGTGGCTTGCAACTGTCGGTTGACATTGGTGATGCACACGCGGTCGCTGTCCACAATGGTGAGGTGACTGATCCCGCTACGCACCAGACTCTCGGCACACCAACTGCCCACGCCCCCCACACCAAAGATGATGACACGCTTATTCATGACACGCTCCATCGTCTCCTCGCCCAAAAGCAGGTTCAAACGATTGAAAATGGGGTTTTGTGCACTCATAGATAGAATGATTTTGATGCGGCAAAGATAGTGGTTTTGGGCGAATTATCTCTTTTTGCGATATGATTTGATGAGGATCAGTCATCTTTAACCCTTAGGTTGCAGACTCCGCCGATACTCGCTCGGCGACTGGCCGAGGTGCTTGGTGCAGTAGCGGCTGAAATAGCTCAACGAGGTGAAGTTCATACGGTCAGCGATTTGGGTGAGCGAGAGGCGCTCGTCGTCCAAAAAGCCTTTCAGGATGGGCACGGTGGCACGGTTGATGTAACTGCTGACGCTGTGGCCCGTCACGCGTTTGACCGTGGCGGAGAGGTATTTCGGCGAGACGTTCAGCCGCTCGGCATAGTAGCTCACCTCGCGCTCGGTGCGACTGATGCCGGTGTCGAGCAGGTCGGTCAACTGACGGACGATGTAGGCGGTGCGGTCGCTGTGAGTGTCGGTGGCCTCGCGTTGGGCATGAGGCTCGAAGATGTCGTACATCATCGTTAGGCAGAGACTCCCCATCAATTCACGGTAAAACAGCAAATGACGGTCGCCGAGGCGATCACGAAGACGGTGGAAGTCGGCAAGCAAGATAGCAGCCTGCTCGTTGGTGAGTTTGATGATAGGGTCTTGGTTGAGCGAGATGCTTCCACCAATACTGTAGTTGTTCGATGGCAGAAGGTTTTGCAAGAACTTGTAATCTGCGGCAAACCACTCCACCTCCATCCCTGGAATGGCCGCGAGGTTCTTGGCACGGCTAGGATTGGGCATCACCACAAGGTCGTTTTTCGCTATGTGGTAACATTTTTCGTTGAACACAAAACTACCTTCACCAGCAGTGCAAATAAGATGCATACAAGTGTGGCTCAATCTGGAGTCATTCATCCCGAGGAAATCCGTAGCGTACTGAAAATCAATCTTCATGGCGCAAAAATACACTTTATTTCTCTCACTAGTACAAAAAATGATGGATTTTGTAAAAATAGTGATGCTTTTTGTGAAACTTATAGCCCAGTAAGTCGCTGTATTTTTGCATTGTAATTCAAAACTACTTTCGTGGGCGGCAATCCTGCGAAATTCATCAAAAACATAGGAGAATAACACCATGAAAAAAGTAATCTTAATCGTAGCAACAATCATCTTAAACATAATGACCATGAACGCACAAAACCAACCTTATTTGACACTGAACAACGGCGTGAAGATGCCACAATTCGGACTCGGCGTTTACAGCATTCCCGCTGGGGAAACCACATACAACTCGGTACTGACTGCCTTGAAGGCGGGCTACCGACACATCGACACGGCACATGCTTACGGCAACGAACGCAGCGTAGGACAAGCCGTGAAAGACAGTGGCATTCCGCGCGACAGCATTTGGATTACCTCCAAACTCTGGCCCAACGAATACGGTGAAGAAATCACGCCCGTCCAACTCGACAAGATGCTGGAACGCCTTGGTCTTGAATACCTTGACCTCGTGTATCTGCACCAGCCCTTGAGAGACTACAACGGTGGTTGGAAGGCACTTGAAGCCGCTTTGGAAGCCGGCAAGGTACGTGCCATCGGCATCAGCGATTTCGACTTCAGCGACGAGCTGTTCAACTCCATCGTGGAGCCTGTCCGTATCAAGCCGCAGGCCTTCCAAATCGAGTGTCATCCCTACGCTCAGCGTGAACATTGGCAGGAAATGGCCAAGAAATACAACATCCAGATCGAATGCTGGTTCCCGCTCGGCGGCCGTGACTCGAAGGGAGAAATCCTCCGCGACCCCGTTATCAACGACATCGCCAAGGCTCACGGCAAGAGTGCAGCCCAAGTCATCATCCGTTGGCATATCCAAAAGGGTTTCAGCGTAGTGCCTGGTTCATCCAACCCCAAGCACATCCAAGAGAACATCGAAGCCCTCGATTTCGCGCTGACCGACGCTGAGATGGAACAAATCCACGCCTTAAATAAGGAGAAGCGTTACTTCAACATGACCTACCAGCAGATCAAGGACTGGATGGAAAACTACGAAATTTGGGATTAAAACAATAAACAATGAAAAGCATCAAAACCATCATTACCGCAGCCCTTGCCCTTATCATGGCCACCAGCTGCAATGCACAAAACAAACAAGAAGTCAAATCATCAAATAAGAACAACATGAGCAAATCCATCGTCATTTTCTTCTCCCATGCGGGCGACAACTACAGCGTGGGCAACATCGAGGTCGGCAACACCAAGATCGTGGCCGACTACATCACTGAAATCAAAGGTGCCGACCAGTTTGAGATCGTCACCCACAAGTACGACGGCATGGCCTATATGCCACTCATCGAATTGGCCAAGGAAGAAGCCAACAAGGGCGAACTGCCGCCTTACGAAGGCGCCGCCCCCGACCTCTCGCAATACGACACCGTCTTCATCGGTGGTCCCGTGTGGTGGGGCACCTATCCGCAGGTGATGTTCACCCTCTTTAAGGACATCAACCTCGACGGCAAGACCGTCATCCCTTTCACCACCCACGAAGGCAGCGGCTTAGCCTCCTGTGTCAGAGATGTGAAGAAAGCTTTCCCGAAAGCCAAAGTCACGGGTGAGTTCAGCATCTATGGACATGAAGTGCGTTCAGGCAAGGCAAATGTTGAGAAATGGTTGAAGAGTCTTTGAAATAATCATTCAAAATACTCTCAACCCAGCTATTTTCCCAAATATTCACTAGGCGTGAGCCCCGTCATCTTTTTAAAGAGACGGGTGAAATGATGGGAAAAATCGAAACCAAGGAGCCTCGAGGTTTCGCTGATGTTGTGACCGTTCATGAGCAGGCTCTTGGCCTGGTTGATGACATAGTTGTGGATGTAGCCGATGGCTGTTCCACCTGTCGCCTTGTGGACGATGTCGCCGAAATAACGTGGCGAATAGGCCAACTCTGAGGCACAATAGGCAACGGTGGGCAAGCCTTGAGTCAACTGCCGATTCTCGCGGAAATACTGTTGCAGCAGGTCGTGAAAGCGTTTCAAGAGGTCGCTGCCGCCCTTGTCTTCATCGGAGAGTTGACGCAAATAGATGCGGTTGCAGTATTCCAATATCAGGTGCAGATAGCCCAACAGGATGCTTCTGAGCGATGGCGTGTCGTCGTGAGTCACCAACTCTTGCCGCATCTGGGCGAGCAGTTGTGTGATGCAGTCCCATTCGTCAGGCTCCATCCGAAGCGAGCCAGCGAAGAAATAGGAGAAATACTGATAGCGGTCTATCTGGCGTTCCAGTTCAGAGCCATGCAGCAGTTCGGGCGACCACAAAAGCGCCCATCCGCTCAGCGAGATGCGTTCCCCATTGTCTTCCAAGCCGCCAATCTGTCCAGGCTCCACGGCAATAATCGAGGCATCGCTCACCTGCAAGGTCTTCATGCCGTAAGAGAGGCCCTCAGGGAATTGGCGTTGGATAAAGAGTCCATAAACGCCGTAGTTGTTCAGGCTATGGCGGAAGGGAGCCAATTCGTCGAAGTGAATGATGATGATCAGCGGATGCAGCACAGGAGCCTCCACATATCGGGCAAAGTCATTGGGACTATCAACTTTCAGGATCTTCTTCATCGTGGGGCAAAGGTACAATAAAAATGGGAAAATTTAGGAAAAATGGTATTATTATTTGCAAATATCCTATAAATTCAGCGAAATTGGTATATATACAGCCAATTTGTGTAATACCTCTATTAAAAAACAAGTGTACTTTTGCCATTGGATTTAGAATTAGGCCTTAATGAAAAAGATGCTTTGGTTATTTGCAGCAATACTGATTACGGGTTGCTCTAAGAACAGCGAGACTTTTGCACAGACAATGGAAGAGAAAATGTATATCACCATAGGGGACGAGACGCATACCGTCACGATGGAAGACAATGTCGGCACGCGAGCCTTGGTAGCTGCATTGCAAACGGACAACATCACCTACCTGGCACACGACTACGGCAACTTTGAGAAGGTGGGCTATGTCGGGCAGTCATTCCCGACGGCAGATCATCAAACCACCACTTCAGCGGGCGACCTTGTGTTATACAACGGCGACAACATCTGTATTTTCTATGGCAGCAATTCGTGGTCCTATACGCGCATCGGCAAACTCGACAACCTATCGGCTGACCAGGTGCGTCGGTTCGTCAAGGCAGGTGAAGGCGAAGTAAGCATCACGCTTTCCTTGCAGCCTATCCATACTGGAATCCAAGAACTTACTCCTGATGCTAACAACGATGGCACAGCCTACACCATTACGGGACAGATTGCGCCAAAAGGCTACAAAGGCATCGTGATTCAAAACGGGGAAAAAAGAATAAATCAATAATACCATGAAAAAGATTCTCATCCTTGCAGCAGTGGCAACACTCATGACCGCCTGCAACAACCAACCGCAAACAACAGAAACAGAAGAAACAAAAGAACCCAAAGAAGAAATGAAGCAAGAACTGAACCTCACGCAAGAGTGGGACAAGGTGTTCCCGCTGAGCGACAATGTGAACCACCGCAAGGTGACGTTTGAAACCCAATACGGCCTGACATTGGCCGCAGACCTTTATACGCCCAAGGATGCCGAAGGCAAATTGGCGGCCATCGCCGTGAGCGGACCTTTCGGTGCCGTGAAAGAGCAAAGCAGCGGCCTCTATGCCATGCGGATGGCAGAACGCGGCTTCGTGGCTTTGGCCTTCGACCCGTCCTTTACCGGCGAGAGCAGCGGTGAACCGCGTCGCACGGCCTCGCCCGACATCAACACCGAGGACTTCATGGCTGCCGTCGATTTCTTGTCGAAGCAAGACAATGTGGATACCGAGCGTATTGGCATCATCGGCATCTGTGGTTGGGGTGGCATTGCCCTCAACGCCGCTGCCACAGACACGCGTATCAAGGCCACCGTGGCCAGCACGATGTACGACATGACCCGCATCAGCGGCAACGGCTATTACGATTCAAACGACAACGAGGCCGACCGCCATGCCGCCCGTGAAGCCCTTGCCAAACAGCGTCTTGCCGACCCGATGGCAATGGCAGGCGGTGTCGTCGATCCACTTCCTGAGGATGCCCCTCAATTTGTGAAAGATTACCATGCCTATTACAAGACTCCGCGCGGCTATCACAAGCGCAGCGGCAACAGCAACGACGGCTGGCGCGTCATCGGCACGCAGGCTTACGCCAATGCTCGTTTCCTCTATTACATCAACGAAATCCGTTCTGCCGTCCTCGTGATGCACGGTGAGAAGGCCCACAGCCGCTATTTCGGCGAGGCTGCCTACAAATACATGGTGGAAGGCCAGGCAGAAGGCTACCACTTCATCGGCAAGCCCAATCCCAACCCCGAAAACAAGCAACTGCTCATCATCCCTGGTGCCACCCACTGCGACCTTTACGACGGTGGCGAGGGCAATTACATTCCGTGGGACACGTTGGCGGAGTTTTTCACTGAAAACCTGAAATAACGCAAGATGGACGAACGACCCACAGGAAAGACCTACGTCGGCAGCGATGAACTCTATGCCGATGTGCAGCGTTGCATGAAACTGGTTGCCGAGATGAACACCGGCTACCACACCGAGGCCGAGGTGCGCGAGTACCTGCGACAGATTACTGGCTCCGACATCGACGACACCGTGCGTGTGTTCCCGCCGTTCAACATCAACTACGGCAAGAAGACCACCTTCGGCAAGGGCAGTTTCGTCAACTTCGGCTGCACCTTCCTGGCGCTTGGTGGCATCACGATTGAGGAAGGCGTTTTCATTGCGCCTCATGTGGTTTTGGCCTCAGAATACCATCCCGAAGACCCTGAAACAAGACATTCCTTGCTCACCAAGCCCATCGTCATCAAGAAGAACGCTTGGATTGGCGCCAACGCCACGATATTGGCGGGTGTCACCATCGGCGAGAACGCCATCGTGGCCGCCGGTGCCGTGGTGGGAAAGGATGTCCCCGACAACACCATTGTGGGCGGCGTTCCTGCCAAGGTGATTCGGATGATTAAATAAAAGACAAAGTGAAACGATGGAATCCGCAATTCAAGCAAGGGCTTGGGTTGCGGATTTTTTATCTATCATTACTGATGTGAAGCCAAAGCAAATCACAAAAACGACCCGCACATTTGTGCATCGTTGAGAGGCTTGGCGGGTTCTAGTGGTGTAAAAATACGAACTATTTTTCATTCCGTAAGTGTTTTGGTGAAAAAAAGTAAAAACCGTCGTAACGGCAGTAGCAATTCTCCGTTTTTCACATGGCAAATGCGGAAGAACAGCAGACCTTGCGATAGCCTATTGGAAAAACAGATTGTGCTTTGTCCCAATATCAATGACAACGACAAGGAATGGGGTAAAGAGTTTGTTGAAAAAATGACGCTCAGGCTTGTCCCCTAGCAGCCTCTTGGCTGGTCAAAAACAACGCTGACACAGTTCAATTGACGCATCCTATTCTTTAAAAACATACGCCCCATCTTCAAAGAGTAAAAGATGCTTTGGATCAAAAACCGTATTCTCGCCAAAGTCCCTAAATAATGCGTATTTCTCAACTAGTTCTTTAGCTCTTTTTCTTCCGTCTGGTGATATGCAGTAGTAAAAAAACATCGTCAATTCATAATAAGACATATGCGATGTTAGCAACCCAACATAATTATATTTTTCTGCTTTTGACAGAAAATCAGTCTGATCAATCAATTTTAGGATTTGAGCCAAATGTCTATTATAGTGATCCAATTCTCCAAAATAGATATTACTAACATTTAAATTAGGAATTTTTGCACGAAATTGTGAAAATATATGGCGAAATGCTTCTTCACCACATACCACATTTCCTGTTGTTTGATATCTTACCTTCTCAAATATATTCATTTGCAAGTTTAGCATATTAAAAAAGGTGTTTTCAAACCGCTGCAACATTATCGTCTTGTTCTGTTCCTCCATCTCTTTCCGTTGCGACTTCAGTTCTTCGTTTGTTTGAGCTATTTCTTCTTTTTGCAACCGCAAAGCTTCTGTCTGCGCTTCTAAATCTTCTCTTTGTAGATTAATTTCATCTCTCTGATTCTTCAAATCCTCACGTTGTTGCATGATAGTAATAATCAATCCTGCAAATGCTAATCCCGAAAAGAGTGCTCCTAATGCGCCAAACATATCTCCAAATTGCCCTCTTTTTTCAAGATTACCAGGGAAAAGCCAACACATAACACTAAAATAGCCCAGATACAATACCAATACTATGATAAATACCCATGTGTTCCATTTCTTGGTGTTTATCCATCCTTTGCCTGTTTTTTCATTATTTTTTGACATGGTAGTATAAAGTATAATTTTACAAATTGTAATTAGTTGAGCAAAAGTTTTTGACTCATAAGAAACTCTTTCACTGAGTTTCGGTATTGTTCCATAAAAGCTCTCATTGCTGTCTTCTCGGCCTCTTTCTGTTGTTGTGTCGCACTATAGAAACACTCAATATCATTTTCGTGCAAGTGAATAATACAATCTACGGCCTTATCAACCACGTTTTCCGATATACGACACAGAACACCAAGGGCATTGATTAGTAAGCAGTTCAAATACTCTGCACATTCGGGAGCATTCATTAGAATTCTTGTTTTACGAACCATGTTCCTTGTTGAATCATTGCCATTTCTTTCCAAAACAGCAATGAAGATGTCAAATAATGTAATTTGTCTTGCCATATCTTATTCCTAAACAATTATTGCCATGCTCTAAATAATGCAACGATAGCAACTAATAGAGCGGCAACTGAAACAATTACGGATACCGCTGTTAGCTTTTTTATCGATTTGTTTAATTCTACCGACTGTTCATTCATTTTTACCGACTGTTCATTCATTTTACCAGCTTGATAGTTAAACAAAGCAGATTGAGCCAAATTAGCATAAGTCTGCTGTCTTAATGCCTCTTTTCCTTTATCAGTAATTGTTATATTTGGATTATTATCATTTTCATCTTGAAACACTGCCTTCAATAGACCAATATTGCATAATTTTGCCACGCACATATTATAATATGGCACAGATACCTCCCACATAAAATCCTTATCTACATAATCAAACACCCATTTGTTCAAATTGGCAAAGCTATAACTCTCATTATAAACAAACGCCTCGAGAATTGCTGATAAAATCAGGCTTTCTTGATAAAAACGCAAAGCAATTTCTTTCATTGGTCGTCCGGCATTTATATTAAAGCCTTGATATGGTTCCATTTTTTCTTTTAATGAATTCACCAAACTATTTATGTCTCTCTTAGCTTTAACATCTTCTTCTGTCGCTTTTGAAGGATCTTTCATTATTTCGCCCATTGTAGCCATATTGTTTCGTATTTCGAGCTTTATCTATCTACATATTTTGAATTCTCAACAATTTCAGCTATTTTCAAAGGCTTGGATTCGCATCTTTCGCCTAAAGTTGTTGTAACAATAGCTTTAATAGTAGCATGAGGATCTTTAGCAAGGACTGAAGCAAATATCGCAATGTTGTTTGGAATCAATTTATATGTAACTGAAATTTGCTGTCCAAATTCAAGTTTCGCTGGAAAACTAACAGGGACAACTGCATCCAAAAACTGGAAAGAGTCGTTAGTTCCAACAATCGGAAATGACGATTGGAATGTTGGACAATTGAAATATCTAACTTCTTTCATTTTGTTAGTTATTTGCACATCAACACCTATACCCTCAATTTTTCCTGTCGGTTTGCCGAAATAAGTTTCATACAATACGCCTTGGCTTAATTCAACAATAGCCACAGCCTGACTAACGGGCAGCTCTTTGCTGAGGCTGGTTTTCAATATTGACGGGAGCGGTTTCTCGTTTAGAATTGAATCGACTACTGTCTGTAACTTTTTTTCATAGTTTGCGTCATCTGAAAGATCATCACCTATTCGACCTTGTAATGCAGGAGGAAAGGATGTTTCAAAAGTCCCTGAACGCAAAATTGGATAAAACTTGGTGGTGTCAATGTTATGCATTAATTCTGTGCTGATAATTGACCCTTCAAAAGCGGCACCTTTTCCTGCTTCGGATTTTTGTTTGTATTCAGGTGTTCCTATTATCAACACTTTGTCAGCTCTTTCCAATCCATTTTCCATAAAACGAGTTAAAGAACTGCCTCTAGGCTGATCTTGATCTAGAAGAACCTCAAAATTTCCTAAACGACATAGGTCATCCGCGAATCTCTTTACCCATACCATATGTTCTTCGTCGTCATGCGAATACGCGATAAAAAGTATCTTTCCCATCACAATGCTTGTTTTTAAATTCAATTGGATTTCGACAATAATAATGCCACCAAAACGCTACCGACATTTTGTCAGTTGCCATGCTCAATCACCGCAATTTCCTCATCCGTGAGATTATAGAGTTTGTAAACCAGCCTGTCTATTTCTCGATCTAATAAAGAAGTGTCGGCATCGGGATTATTCTTCTTTAATTGTGTAATTTTCTTTGCATTTGATGAGATAAGCCCCTGCGTTGCGGCATCTGCTTCAACAAATGGAAGTTGTTCGATAGTTGACTTGTTTATCGCTAAATACCCACCAGCAAGGTGTTTGTCTTTAAACTTACTACGCAGATAGAATGATGTATATTTTGAATTCAGCAAACCCGTTATATAATAAGGGCTAAAATTATTGAATACAGTAATTGCATATACACCGACTCCAAGGGCAAGAGGAGTGTCAACATATGTTGCTTCTATTACTTTTGTCATTCCTGCAATTACTATTTTCGGAGACATCCACATTTTTAGCTTACTATTCGCAACATCACAATCTTTTCTAATGAATGCTTTATGATACTTGGCTTTCATATACCGAACATCGGTATTGTTGTATTGATACCTATCAATATTTCCACTTACAGTAAATGGAATCACATTGTCTCTTTCCCCGTCTATAACAAATTCCTTTATTATTTGTGCCTCAAATCCCGTTGCCCCAGAACAAACTTCTATTCCACAATCCTTTATTATAGAAGAAGCTTCCATCTCTTTTATCGGCCTTGCTTTATTGAAAAGTAAATCTTCGTATTTATCCAATGTATATTTACAAAAATCCTTGTCAGACAATTTTGATCCACTCAAAATTATTGGATAAACACTTGCATTCTTAAACACCTTAAACGCAGAAACATCAACACTTGAATAAAGGCCTTTTTGCTCCAACAAATCTTTTGTCTTTTTTGCATATTCTGCAATTAAAAACTTGTTGGGGATAATCCAAAAGAAAACATTTTTTGTCAACATTATCCCTCTCAACAAAAACAACACATATATATCATAAGCACCTGTCGCTTGTGGATAATTTTTTTTATAAGTCTGCTTCTCATATTCAGTTCTCGCCATTTCCACAGCACTAACATACGGCGGATTCCCAATCACAATATCAAACCCGCCCTTGTCGAAGATGTCCTTGAACCAGGTGTGCCAGAGGAAGAAGTCTTGGTTGGCGGAAGGGTCGAGTTGTTCCAACTTGGCGAGGAAGGTCGGGGTGCCGCCAACGCTTTCGCGGATGAGGGTCTTCACCTCGGCGTTGATGGCATGGCGCATGGTGGCTTTCTTCTGATGGTCGGTCACAGAAAAATATTCGCGCAACAGACGTTGCAGGTTCTTTTGGCTCAAATCGCTGTCAAGGCCAATCACATACTGCGTGGAGGTAGATGGACGGCCTACGGTCTTGCCCGCGATGCGACTGAGGTCGAAGCCGCCATAACTCTCAATCAGGCTGTTGCCTTGCATGAACTTGTAGTCGAAGTTGGGCAGCGGCTCCGCCTTTTCGCTGTCCACCACGATGCTCAACCAGAAGCGCAAACGGGCAATGTCGATGGCTCCGCGCTCGATGTCCACGCCATAGATGTTGTTTTCGATAATCTCCTTTTTCAGTTGCAGGCGCGACATCTGCGTTCCCAAAGCTTCACGGCAACGCCACAATTCATTCAGCAAGCCCATAGGGAATGCGCCTGAGCCAATGGCCGGGTCGCATATCTTTACCTCACGTAAGGCACTTTCAAGGTTGTCGCGGTAAGGCTCCAACTCAGGCTGCATCTCATGGCTTTCCACAAAGGCACGAACAACACCATCAGCAACATCGGGCAGTTTGGATGCAAGATGGGCTATCAGCGACTCCTTGCACATATAGCGCACAATCTCCTTGGGGGTGTAGAAGGCACCTTTGGCCTTGTTGTCTTCCAAAAGGCTCTCGAAAATCTTGCCCAACATTTCGGGGTCAACACCAATCTCGGCATCGTCGGGGTCGTTCTCATCGACGGTGAAGTTGTAGGAAGCCAAGAAGGAGAAAAGATTGCTGAAGATGGATTCGGGCAGAACAATCCTCAGGTTGTCAACGTCATCACGTTCAAACAGACCTCCGTTGAGGTAAGGGATGCTCGCCCACTTTTCTACTAAACTTTGTTGCCAGCCATTCCTGCTGAAAACTTGCTCGCGTTTGGCGGGTTCGGTGTTGAGAATGCCAAAGAAAAGCGGCTCAAGCACACTTTCCAGATAGTCGCTCCTGCGGTTGCTTTGGCTGAAGGTGTTGAGCATAAAGTTGGTATCGCCACAAAGCCAACCTTTCTTTTGCAGGAAATGCAGAAAGACAATGCGTCCCATCAGTTTCTTCACATAATCGTGATAGGCGGCTCCCGTCTTTCCTTGTCGTGCCAATTCCACCACGATGTCATCATAATGATCGTGATATTCCTTGAAAAACTCGTCGCTCAACGCATCGACGGAGAAAGCTTCGCGCAAGTCGTTTATGACAAACCTTCCTCTTTTGGCGTAAATGGTATCAAGTCGCTCCAAGGGCGTCTTATACTGGCCCTGCTCGTCGCCCAAAATGTACGAGAACCGCTTCGCGCTGGTGACACCCTCTTTCAGGTCGCAGATGTACGACAAACGCCAGTGGCATTCGTCGGCAAAAACGGCAATGGCAGCATCGACATCGTATTTCAGGTAAGGGGCTATCATCTTACGCAGCCCTACGCGCTTGCGGCGCACGTCGCTTCCGGGGGCGACGCGGGTGTAGAAGAAGCCGAGTTCCCGACCGTCGGCATCGGTTTGGCGGCCAATGTAATAGCTGTTGTCGCCATCGGCAGTGCCATCAAGCCATTCTGGGCGGGTGGAAATATCATTGCAACCGAAAACGTTGTGGACGATTTCGTTGCAGTAGGTCAGGTAGTCGAATTTCGATTGGAAGATTTGTCGTATGGTTGAGGTGTTCATGTTGCTGGGCGTTAAATGAATGTTTCAGAAAGGATGATGTCGGCGGTTGCGGCGACTTTGGGCTGTTTGGGTGTCTCAGAGATGGCGTCCTTGCCGTAGCGTTCGTCAAGCGTTTCGAGTTGCTTTACGATCTCGATCATCGGCATGGGTGTTTTCTTGTGCTTGCGCGACATGCGGTTGATGTGGTCGGCGAGTTGGTTGTAGGTGCCGCGTTCCACCAACTGCTTCAAGCGGTCGAGCGTGGCGAGGGCGTCTTCGTCATTCATCAGCGACGGACGCACCTCACGCAGGAAAGCGGCGGCTTTTTTGGCGTCGTTGTCGCGTCCGCCAATCTTGGGCTTTTCTTCTCGGTACTCGTGCTGCTGGTCGAGGGTATATTGCGTCACGGCTCGCTGCACCTGCTCATAATGGCGAGGCTTGCTGTCGCCGAAAGGCACGGCCTTCTCGGAGGGCTCGGCATGGAAAAGGTCGGCGGCTTCGAGGAAGGAGAGTTCACGCACTTGGTCATCGATGAGATAGTAGGCGGTCTTTGTTTCTGACGCCAGATAGGCGATGGTTTGAGGTGGCCTCTCCGACGCTCTGCCACAGCGGCTCTTGGGTGGCAACTGCTTGATGCGTCGATAAAGCGTGGGGTTGCTGTCGTGGAGGGCACGCACCTCGCGAAGCAGTTCAAAGTTGCGGTCGGTGTCGTCGCGCGCGTCGCTATTGAAGAGACGAAACTCTTTCACAATCTCGTCGTGTGAGTAAATCTTGGTGTCCTCGCCCAATGCCGAATGGAAACTCTGCAACTTGATGAGGGAGTTCTTCTTCAGGCTGATGATGGAGTCGCCAGGGTCGGAAGGATAGAACAGGTAGTTGTGGATGGCTTTGGCGGTGCTGCCGATACGGTTCACACGGCCAATGCGCTGCATCAGGCGCGTGGCGTTCCACGGACTATCGTAGTTGACGATGACATTGGCACGATGCAGGTTGATGCCTTCGGCCAGCACATCGCTGGTGATGATGATGTTATAGTCGTCGCGCCGCTCTTTCTTGTAGTTGGCATCAAAGTTGGCGCGGATATCTTCTTTCTTGCGGTTGCGGTCGCGGGCGCAAACCGAAAGGATGTCGTTTCGGCGCAGTCGTTCCTGAAGTTGCTTGGTCAGATAGTTGACCGTGTCGACGCTTTCGCTGAAGACCACCAACTTGCCGCTTGAATTGCGTCGGGCATCAAACAATTCGCCTTGCAACATCTCAACGAAAAGGTCAAGTTTCGGGTCGGCATTGACGGCATCCCATCGCTTGCAAAGACTTTCGAGCAGGTGGGCGTCATATTCCAGCATGGGCAAGAAATCGGGCAGGAAGTCGGTGGCTTGAAACACAATCTGGTCTTGGTCAAAGCCCTTGCCCAGTGCCAATTCTATGATTTCGTCCAGCTCCATTCCATCGGCTTGCAACTTCTTAATGTTCAAGTCGGGAGCGATAATCACTTTGTCTTCGCGGAACATTTTGATCATGCCTTTTGTAGCATCGAGCAAGGTGTGTAGCGATTTCTTGAAGGCATCGAAACTGCTTTCCAGACGCTTCACCATGTGGGTTTGGTAGATGGAGGCAAGGGAATCGGCCATGTGTTTTGCCATCTTCCCGGAGTGAACCTTATAGTTGGTACAATATTCTATGGCGCGATAGCGGGCGTAGCGCAGGCCACTGCCGTCGAACATTTCTGGGTTGACCTCATGAAGATAGGCCGTAGGCGTGTCGATGAGTTTTTTGTAGGTATCGACAAAAAGCATCAGCACCTTGGGCGGCATCTGGTAGGTGCGGTCTTCTGGGTCGAGCAGTTGAGGGAAAGAAATCTGTCCGGCATAGCGCGGCTCATGCTGGATGTTGCTTCGGGTGCGGCGTACCATCACCTTTTCCAACACCGTATGGCGCAGTTGCTGGTTGATGGCATCGATACGCGTGGCCAATGCCTCGGGCGTAATCGTGCGACGTTGCGACATCAAGGCATTGTGTTCCTTGATCCACGGGGCAAAGGTGTCGGCGATGTTGCTCACGCCATCGAGAGTGCAGCGCGCGGTGTCCTGGAACAGCAACAATTGGTTCTTGATGTCCTCAGGGGTGTTGTTGAGCGGCGTAGCCGAAAGCAGCAACACTTTCTTTCCACCCGCGATGTGGCCTTTGTTGGCCCGAGGCGACTTGGTGATGCGTTGCAGCAGGTCGTAGTTGCCCGTGGAGTCGTGACGGAAGTTGTGCGCCTCATCGACGATGATGAGGTCGTAATATGGCGGAGTGTCGTAGTTGTTGCCTTCGATGACCTTATCCAAACTACCATTGCTTACAAATCGGGTATAGACGTTCTTTATTTGGAAGTCATTGAAGGTCTCTTCCCAGTTGCTACGCACGGCGGGCGGGAAGATGACGAGGATACGGGTGTTGTTGCCATTGGCGGCAATGAACCGTTGGGCAATCATGGCGGCAATCACGGTCTTGCCCAAGCCCACTACGTCGGCGATGAAACAGCCGCCGTGACGCAACATGATTTCATAGCCTTGCACCACGGCGTCACGCTGGTAGGTGAGGTCGTCGTAGCCGGGAGGCAACACAGGGATGAAATCGTCCTCCACTTGGGCACCGAAGTGGTCGATGAGCATCCGCATGTAAAGCTCGTATGGCGATGGCTGTTGCTCTTGTGGCGCGAGGTGAGTTCGGCCCATCATGCGTTCCACATCGTTTATCGTGATGGGGATGGCCACCTTCCATAATTCCTGGAACTGTTGCTCGCAATAGGCCACGTCGTCGTAGTCCTTCATGGCCACGTTGAGTTCGTAGCGGGGCGGCTCGCTGATGCCGAGTCCTTGGGCGCTGATGTTGCTGCTGCCCATGATGACCCAGCCGTCGCTATGTTCGGAGTGCTTCTTGGGAAGGCAGAGATAGAACTTGGCGTGGAGGTCTTTGGTGGAATGGATGCGCATCTGCAGCCGGCCCGAGGCGATGTCTTCGCAGAACTGGCGGATGCTTTCATCGACGTCGCTGCTGTAGTCCGACTGGCGCACATCGCGCAGGAAGCTCTCGCAGTACTGTTCTATCGACGCATCGCGGTCGCCGAAAAACATCTTCTCAGCGGTTTGGGCCTGACGGAAGAGGTTGTCGATGTTGATGCCGACAAGGATTTTGATTTCCTGTGTCGAGGAAAGTTCCTGCCGGAGCTTGAAATACCCCGAAGAACGGAAAAAGCCAACCACGGCATGGAAGATGTCGAAGTTGGCCATGGCTGAGGCGATGCCGTGGAACTTGTCCATCAGCGTCGATTCGATATTATTGAAGAACTTGGTGCTCATGATGTATCTCGTTCGGGCGCTTCGCCTTTCCGAAACATCACAAAAAGAATCCGTGAACTTCTGTCTAAAGTCGAGGCTCTGGACTGCCTATCATTACAAACAAGAAAGCCCACGGATATTCCGTGAGCATTTCTGCCTTCTCGTGTAATGATAGTTGAAATTGTCCAGATTTCGACTTTACTTGAAAAGCAAAAACGCTTTATATCAATATGTTATTTGATCAGTTTGTCTTCTTTGTTGGTATGTTCTTTTTTGGTTGATGAGTACAAAGATAGACAAACTTTGGAAAATATTAAACAAAAAAGTTCAAAACCTTATAGACAAATGGCACTGAAAGACTCGGAATGACTGATTTTGCGAAAAAAATGGAAAATAGTATGAAAAAGAGTTGCGAGGAATGAAATTTGTTGTATCTTTGTAGTGTCAGAAATGACTAATCCGGTATTTTCCGCGTGGGAGTAAGACTACACCGCCCCTGCTCCAAACTTAAAAGATGGAGACTGACAACAGCCTCCATTTTTTATTTCCCGTATTCCTTTCGGAATTTCCTTACAAAGTCTTTTCGGTATTAAGAGAATATCCATATCTTTGCATTCTCACTTAATGAAGCATCTATGGACATCAAAGCAGTAAAATTCAGAAAAGACGGGTTCTATTCCCAGCCTTTTGCCTTTGGCGGCGAAGAAGGGACCGACAAATTTGACAAGAACATCCGCTATCGCGGTAGCCTCCAGAACTATCTGATCGACACGGGTAAAGATGTCATTTTGGTGGACACAGGCCTTCCCACAGGCACACCCGAAGAGGCACCCGACGAGAACTCGGCAGCCTACACCGGCAAGGACATTTGCAGCTACATGGACGCTTTCAAAGCCCTTGGCTACAAGCCCGAACAAGTGACCAAGATCCTCCTTACCCACCGCCACAGCGACCACAGCGGCGAGCTCCGTTCGTTCCCCAATGCGAAGATCTATGTGAACGCCGACGAGATGCAAGCCGCCGAACTGCAAAACTTGCCCAATCTCGTGCCAGTACACTTCACCGATGGCGCGTATTACAACTTCCCCGAAACACAGAAGATTTGCGACGGCATCTGGTTCGTCAAAGCCAAAGGCCACACCCGTGGCAACAGCCTCGTGATTGCCGAGAACGAAGGCCTGTTCTATATGTTCCAAGCCGACATCACGTACGTGGACGAGGCTTTATATGAGAACAAACTTTCGGTAGTGTATGACGACCTGTCCGCCGCCCGCGAGACCTTGGACCGCGTGCGCGAGTTTGTTCGCAACCATCCCACGGTCTATATGGGCACCCACACGCCTCAAGGTTATGAGAACCTCGAAGCCAAACGTGTGATGGACCTTGACAACCCCGTACCTACCGTTTTTGACGAAATCGACTTCACCAAGAAGGAAGCCTCGGGCAAGTACGTCTGCTCCATCTGCGGTTATGTCTACGACCCTGCCGAACACGACGGCGTGGCCTTCGAAGACCTCCCCGACGACTGGAAATGCCCACGCTGCAAGCAAAGCAAGGAGAAGTTCAATAAGGCGTGAGGTGGGTATGACCGACCTTCAAATATGCAGTTCGGAGACGATGGAGCGAGCCATCTGTGAGCTGGGCATCGTCCCGTTTTTCACTAGTGCCATCCCAGGCTATTCCATCAAGGAACTCACACAGCCTGGTTTTTGGTTTGACGGTGAGGAAGACTCGCTCGGGCCTTGGGATTGGAAGATCGACTGCCTGCAAAATGGCGGCATCGCCTACGGGAAATTCCTCTGCGGCGGGAAAGCCGCCTTCGCGACTGTACCCTTTTATCGCGAACTGATGAACATCCGCCGCGCCACGACAACGCCCGACAAAAACGGTGAGCGCATCATGGAATACCTTGAGAAGCAAGGCAGCATCACCATCAAGGAGGTGCGCGCCTTGCTTGACGTGAAAAAAGGCCAAGCCGATGCTGTTATATGCAAGCTGATGCAACAGTGCCGTGTCGTCACGGGAGCCATCGAGCGAGTGTATCGAGGCCCTGAGCAGGTTTACAACGGCTGGCAGGTGTCGTATTTCTGCACGCCCGAGTCGCTGTTCGAAGACTTCACCACGCTCCACACCGACCACACTCCCGAGGAGTCGCTGGAGTTTTTAGTCGATCACATCACGAGGCTGACGGATGGAACGGCTACCAGAAAGCAGGTCTTGAAGGTGCTGAAATAACCATAATAACATAATCCTAATTCAATATGAAAAAACTATTCTTTCTCGCAGCAGTGGCACTAATGATGGCTACGGGCTGCAACAACCAGAACAACAAGACCGCACAAGTTGCGGCAGAACCCGAACCTGTGGTCGAGCAGACCAGTGGCATCTATGACATCACGGTCAAAGACATGGACGGAAGCGATGTGTCGTTGGCCAACTACAAAGGCAAGGTGCTACTCATCGTCAATGTGGCCAGCAAATGCGGACTGACCCCACAGTATGAAGGCCTTGAAGCCCTTTATCAGAAGTACAAGGACCAAGGTCTGGAGATTTTGGCCTTCCCCTGCAACCAATTCTTGGAACAAGAGCCTGGCACCAACGAAGAGATTCAGAGTTTCTGCTCGCTGAACTACAACGTCACCTTCCCGCTGTTCGACAAGATTGACGTCAACGGTGAGGCGGAGAGCCCACTTTACACCTACCTCAAAGAACAAGCACCTTTCAAGGGCTATCCTGAGGGCACCGAGGAGTTTGCCGCGCAACTCGACCAGATCCACCAAAAGACCGGCACGGGCTTCGACCAAGGTGACGCCATCCGCTGGAACTTTGGCAAGTTCCTGGTCTCCAAAGACGGCAAGACCATCCTCCGTTTCGAGCCTATGGTGACACCCGACATGATGGAGGGAGCCATACAGGAGTTTTTGAAAGTCAATGAATAAAATTCGATTCAAAATGAAGAGATTACTCATTCTCGCCATCGTAGCGATGGCTGCCGTTTCCTGCGGTCCGAAAAAGGAAAACAAAAAGGAAGAAGCGCCCAAGGCAGAAACTCCTAAAGTGCTGGTGCTTTACTATTCCCAAACGTCGAACACGAAAACCGTAGCGACTGAAATCGCCACACGGCTCGGTGCCGACATGGAGGAGATTGTTCCCACGAAACCTTACGATGAGGATTTCCAAGCCACCATCGAACGTTGCAAGCAAGATCGCGAACAAGGCATTGCTCCCGAGATTCAGCCGTTGGCAGCCGACATCGCCAAATACGATGTGGTTTTCCTCGGTTATCCCGTGTGGTTCGGCACTTACGCACCGCCCATGATTACCTTCTTGAGTCAAGTGGACTTGAGCGGCAAGAAAGTTGTTCCGTTCTGCACCTTCGGCAGTGGCGGACTGGAGTCAAGCATGAAGGATTTGGCAGAGGCACAGCCGAAAGCGGAAATCCTTCCTGGCTATGGCGTGCGTGCCGCCCGACTCGAAGCCGCACCCAAAGAAATCGACCAATTCCTGAAGGCAAGCGGCTTCCTTGAAGGAGAGTTCGTTAAACTGGAGGATTTTTCGGAACAACATCCAGTAAATGAAGAAGAAGCAGCTATCTTCAACGCTGCTGTTGATGGCTATCAGATGCTTCATGCTCAGGCCAAAGCCGTGGCTTCGCGTACTATTCCTGGAGGCACTGAATACCTGTTCACAGCCGAGGATCTTCCACGCGAGGACAATCCAGGTATGCCTACGGGAGAGCTGAAGGTGTATGTGACCGTCGCAGACGGCGAAAGTCCTGTGTTTACGCGTGTGGTCAGGTAAATGTAGGATACGTAGTATTGATAATCCGCAATTCAAGCGAATGCTTGGGGCGCGGATTATTTTGTACTTTTGCAGCCCCAAAAACCTCATTGCATTTTGAAAAGCAATAAACGAACACTTTTAGGTTTTGCAGCGGGAATCATGGCTGGTGTTTCATACGGCTTGAATCCGCTGTTTGGCAAGCCGTTGCTGGATGGCGGCGTGCCGGTATTGTCCATGCTGTTCTTCCGTTATGCCATTTCTGCCTTGCTTTTGGGTGGATGGATGTTGCTGCGGAAAGAGACCTTCAAAGCGACGTGGAAAGAGTTTCAGCTACTGATTGTGCTGGGAATCCTATTTGCTGCCAGTAGCGTAACTTTGTTTGAGTCTTACAAGTTTATTCCCGCTGGATTGGCCACTACCTTGGTGTATCTCTATCCCATCTTCGTGGCCGTTATCATGCTGTTCCTAAAGGTCTATCCCACATGGCAGGTGTGGCTGAGCATTGCCGCCACTGTGGGCGGCGTTGTGGTGCTCAGTTGGCCAGGCGGTGGCGTGACGCTGCATTGGGCAGGGATGGTGTTGGCTGCCCTGTCGGCCCTCAGCTATTCCTTCTTCTTGATCATCGTCAACCGTTCG
>JAFXMK010000015.1 GCA_017530365.1 Bacteroidales bacterium | reverse complement strand
ACGGGCCATGGTGGCGTTGATCTTGCGGACCTCCTTGTTGGTGAAGGGCACGTTGGCCAGGATGTACTCCAGGGAGCCCGGAAGCGCACCGGTGCCGGTGTCGGTCGTGGAGACGGCCTTGCCCTCCTTGCGTTTCTTCCACACGAGGTAGGCAGCCACGGCCACGACGATCAGGATGATGATGGTTTTCTTGTTCATTTTCATGGTCGGTCCTCCTTCTTATTCAGCGGCTTTTTGACTTGCCTTCCAAGGCTTGTAAACAAGCACGTAGGCAACGATGGCCAGGGTGACGATGCTCACCAGAGCCATGATCTTGTTTGATTTTCCGATTTTTTCTAACATGGTTTTAGGTTTTGGTTATTGGTTTGACATAACAGTTCCAGGACGCAAACATACGACGTCCCCAAACGAAAGGTTCCGCTTGGGGACGCATAGGAGCGGATAATTCCGGTTAATTCCATTAAGGGACGGTTAAGGCCATCCCGTTCCAGGTCACTCAAGATGTCCCAGGATGATCTTCACCTGCTGCGGGGTGAAGATGCGGCCATGTATGGTACCCAGCTCTTCACGGAAGGGCCTGATCCATTTCTTCACTGTCTTCTCGCTGACCTGCCAGCGTGCGGCCAGCTGCGTGAGGGTCATCGGATGGAGCGGAACTTCGGTCATGGCTTATTCGTTTTTGACGATCTTGAACACATGTGGACCTGCAAATACGTTGCCTTGGGCATCTTTGGCTTCAGGAAGTGTGGCATCATGGTTTACCTGGTTGACGGTTGCCTCCAGGGCAGGGAAGTTGCGGACATCGTTTTTGCGTTTTACGGGGTTGTCAGTTGTAGCAAACACCATAAAATGTGTGGCGTAGGCAAAGAACTGAGGCGGCACGGTGGTAAGGCCATGGCCGACAGCGATGATGTCAACGTCGTAGTGTCGGGCAGAGATCAGCATGTTCTTCAGATAGATGCTCGGCTTGTCTCCGATGTAGGCACGGCAGTCGTCGAACACCAGGAGGCCGTGGCGAAAGTCCTTGCAGATTTCGTCGACGGTCTTCGGCTCGGCCACGCAAACGATTCTACGGGCGCCTTTATATGTGGCGATGCGCTGCGGAAACCTCGGATTGACCATAGGGATGCCCTGAAAGTCATCGTAGTTTGGCGTAACGACCAGAACACGCCTCTTGGCCTGAAGCGATTGTCTGATGATCCGTCGTACATAGGTGGTCTTTCCAGTGTTTTTCTTTCCTAAAATGACCATTACGAACACCTCTCGCCCCCTATCCTTTTGCCGGGGCGTAGTTGAAGGGGTTGGGCTTGGGTTCTGTGTTTCCATCGTCGACGGGTTTTTCGGGTTGTTGATGCGGCTGAGGTTGCTGGCCGTCACGGAGCATGTCGATCTGGGCCTGCATCTCATTTTGTCTCTGTTCGAGGACGGCCAGGCGCCGGTCGGTGACCGCCTGTTTGACAAGCGGTCCGTAGACCATGACATACAGGATCACCAGCGTCATCTCAGGGCCGATGTTCCACTGGCGTTCCTCGCTGATCTCTCCCCATGCCTCGGCGATGTCCTTCAGGTCGCGTTCGTCGGCATGGTACGACTCGCCGTTGCGGGCGATGAAGTTGGAGAGGGTGAAGTCGATGCCGGTGTCGATAAGCTTGGCGATGCGCTCACCGGTGCGGAGGGCGTGCTCGTGGTCCACCACGGGCGAGGCATCATCCGGGACAGATTCCGGATCACGTGCGCTGCCGTCCGGGTCGACGAGGTCTTCGGGAAATTCGGGTGAGGGTTCGTACTGCGGCCCTGGCGACGGTTGTTCGAAGAAGTGCTGGTATTGTGTCGGACGACTGAAAGCGTTCTCTATCTCTTCGAAGCTGACGTAGTCCGGTCCGGTAGCATCTTTTTTTATGTCAAATAGGTTTTCCATGGTTACAGTTCTTTAAGGTTGTTCAGTAGGGATTGGAATATCACGTTGATGTCGGTGCGGTCGACGACGCGGCTGACGGTGTTCTGTTCGTCGAGGGTGACGGTCATCACGACCAGCCTCCCGTCGGGCTGGGGAACGATCATGTAGCAGGCACCGGCCTCGTTGCTCTCCGGTTCCACATGTGAAAGGCGTTCCATAAGGTAGCTCTCCAGCAGCTTCGGTGCCTTGGACAGCAGGTCAGGCGGAAGCAGCTTTATGGCCATGCGGAGGCCGGCGCTCTTCAGGCGGGATTCGTTGGTTTTTGGTTCCTGGCTCATTTCTCGGGCTCCTTTCTCAGTTCCGCCATCACTTCGCGGATCCTGGAAGCGCTCACGGTGTATGGAAGGTTGTTGGCACGGGGGTTCTGGAGGTCGTCCATGAAGAGGCGTTCCAGGATCTTGCCGGGATCGGTGCCTTCCTTCTCTGCCATCTCCTTCAAGAAATAGGCGGTCACAGGGTTGGGCTTCAGGATGATGGCGCCGTCGGTGCGCTGCCGTAGTTCATCCAGCTGGAGCTGGTTGCCAAGGCCAGCCTCGGCATTCTCGTTGGAGACGCGACGGGCCTCTTCCAAGTTGACTTCCAGTTCGCTGATCCTGATATCCTTTTCGCGTATGGTTTTTTGCAATTCACCAATCTCCGCATTTCGCAAGTCGATTGTTTGATGAAGACCATTGATGGTTTCTGCGGTTTGTTCGTCTGAGCCAGGTTTCTCGTAGGCGTCGAGTAGGAGTTTCAGGGCTTCCTCATAGGTACCGGCATAGGTGCTGTTCTTCATGGCCAGGAAACGGTCTGCAGTTTCCTGGTTTCCGATCCCGATGGTCAGGGAATTTCTTCTGCTGCTCGGTTTGTTTTCTGCTTTTTGTTCTTGTTTTTCAGGCATTTTCTTCGATTTTTAGTTATTTTATTTCATTTTCCAGAATTTTATTTCAATTTTTTCGCATTTTCTTGCGATTTTTCGGTGATTTTCTGTCATTTTCAGAGATTTTCTTGTTTTTTAGTTGAAAATCAAGAAAAAGTCGTATATTTGCCTGTCGTTCTGAAAGGGAGTATCTTTCAGGTAAAACAGACAATGATTGCCGTACTGTCTGGTAACGAAGAAAATAGCCCGGATTTATCTGGGCTTTTTTCGTAGATCAAAGGTTGACAGCAGAAAAGTCTTCTTCTTTCCGTTCCACTGCTTTTGAATCACAGCCCTAAACATACGGCTCTCCAGGGTAATCTTCTTTTCGTCTGATTTTTTCTCCTTTAACTCTCCGAACTGGACTACGATAGGAATGAAATCCTCCACCTCAAAGCCAAGCTGCTTGATTTCGGATCCATGTTTGTCTATGATATGGGAGAGTCCATATCCCTTGTGCTTCACAGGATCGGTCACCGCTCCCCAAACGATATCTATTTTCCCGATATCTTTTCTATAAAGCGCACCAGGACACTCTCCTTCCCTAACCTTCTTCAAATGGATGATGGCATCCTTCGGCTTACCCTCGAACTGAGGAAAAACGGGACCAAAATCACCGGTATTTTTTTTGTTTTTCATGAAAATTGTTTTTTCAGCTGCAAAAATAACACGAATTTTCCGAAAATTCAACATAATTTATTGATTTTCAGTGTATTACTTAACATTGTTAAATATTTAACATTGTTAAGTGAAAACGGGCATGGAAAACACGTTTCCCTTCGTGTATGGGAAAAAACAAAAAACCCAATTTTCGGAAAAAAAGTGAAACCGTAAATCGGTTTTTTAAACCTATTGTAAACCAATGGTTTAGCGGTTTCACATCGCAAGTTTCAGAAAGTGAAACCTGAGCGATCGGCGCCGAAGGAGGCTCCAGGGACGGTTTCACATCTCGCTTCGGGTTTCAGATGTGAAACTGTGAAACCGAAAGTGAAACCGAAAGTGAAACCGCCATTTTACATTTGTAAACTTTTGATTTTCAATTTTTTAGTTTTTCAAGAATCGGTCATTCTATATACAAGTTTCAAAGTTTCACTTTTTTTCCGAAAATTTAGGGTTAAAGGGGAAAAGGGAAAAAGGCGAGAAAAATCCGGCTGCCGTCCGAGGGGAAAAAAGGAGCGCCCGCCGAAGGGGCGGGCGCATCTTGTTCATAACGGTAGGTGAAACGGTCGTGTGTCCGGCGGGTCATCGCGCGGCCATGACTTCCTTGCGGATGTCCTGGAGGTCGGACAGAGTATTTAACAAAGTAAAGTTGTCACCGCAAAATATCGTCGTCCTTGTACCTCTCCTCCACCTTGGTTCCGACGGTCTTCATGTAGATGTAGTACTCGGTGCGGTTCTGCACCTTGCGGACGATGCGCCCGGGAGTCGACACGGGGCACAGCTCCGGCGGGTTGATGCAGTCGATGTAATGGCCGTTGTTGCGGACGAACGACTGTAGGGCGCGGCTGAACTTGGAGGCCGACCAGAGCTTCAGACCCGTGGCGGCCACGAAGTCGTTGAAAACGTCGGTCTTGCGGATCATCACGTCGAGGTTGGGTCCGCCCTGGAGGAAATAGCCCTCGGCCCACTCGTTGAACTGGTCTCCCATGATGGCCAGGTTGATGCGGTTGTAGATGTTGCCGAGGTCGGCATAGACGACGTGTTTCCGGGCCTTCTCCCTGAGGAAGAACTGAAGGCAGTCGATCAGGAAGTTGATGTCGGCGTTCCACTGCTCGCGGGTGTAGTCAGGCCCGAAGAGGTTCTGGTTGAAGTCGTCGCTGATGCGGCGCGTCTCCTCGTAGTCGTTGAACTCTGTCTTTTGGTGGTAGTAGTCGCTCATGGGGACGAACAGCAAGCGGCGCAGGGTGCTTTCGTCGAAGCGGTTTGGGGCGAAGTTGGAGGTGATGGCGATCTTGGGCGACTCGTCGAAGGTAAGCTCCTTGGATTTCACGTGTTTCGAGTTGACGATCATGGTGCCGGTGGCCAGCGTGTAGAAGCTGTCGAAGTCGAAGTACTTCAGCGCGTCGTCCACCCAGAGGATGTCGGTGTCCTCGTCGACGCGTTCCAGGTAGTGCTGGTTCTCGGTGAGGTGGCGGTTTCGTCCGTCGAGGTTCACCACGTGCTTGAGGATGCGGACGGTGGCGCCGATGAACGACTTTCCGGAGCCGCCGGAGGAAGCCTCGTCGTTCATCACGTTGTCCTCGAGCACCCAAACGATGAACGGCATGGAAGGATCCTTCCCGGAATGCAGGAGGTATCCGATGGCGTACATCTTGGCCATCAGGCAGCGTGCCTGTTCCTCGCGTTCACGGTCGGTGAGGTACTCGCCGAACACGGAAAAGCGCCGGTCGTTGAAATAGTCGGCGTCGCCGGCGGCCTTGGCCGCGTCGAACTCCTTGCGCCAGTGGAGGCGGCTGGAGTTGATGCAGAAGCGGAAAAAGAGCGAGCTGTCGTCGTTGATGGTGAAGTCGGTGCGGCTCTCGGTTTCACTCACCTTGGTCTCGGTGACGGTGAACGAGGGTGCCAGGCGCTTGAAGTGGTGGCGGCACACGTCGCTCTCCCAGATGTGGAAGTCGTGGCATTTGCGTACCTCTTCGGCCGTGACCTCCACGCTCTCGTTGTCGAAGCGGAAGAACTGGCTGTCGGCGGTGTGGTTCCGGAAATTCACCCTGTCGTTGACCACCGGCAGCGCATCGAGCACGCCGGACACCAGGCGCGACGATATCAGGGTGCGCTGCACGTCGAGCGGCAGGTGGCGCTTGCCGCAGTAGTCCAGGAGGAAGTCGCGGATCTTGTTGGCCGTGACCTCGCCGACGATGTTGTTGCCAGTAACGCAGATGATCCTCTCCTTCATGGTCTGGGGATCGACCAGGCGGGCGTAGCCGTTCAGCTCCAAAAACCACAGCAGGTTCACCACGTCGAGCTCCGTGCGGATGGCGTCCTTGCCTTTCTTCTCCACCCAGAACTTGCACGACCTGGCCGTGTCTACCAGTTTCTGGAACTCGCGGGGGTTGGAGTTGAACTCGCACCAGTCGCGCATGTCCTTGCAAGGGTTGCCGCGGCGGTCGCGATGCTGAAGGAGGGAGTCCGGGAGGATGATGGTGTGGACGTCGAGGTAGCGCAGCGCCAGTTCCTTCGCCCTGGCGCGTCCGGTTTCGTCGATGTCGGGCAGGTTGCACACCTTCTCGCACATCGACTGAAGGGTGCGGAAGGCGCCGGCGGAGAGGTCGGCCGTCTCGCTGTTGAGCCATATCGGATGAAATCCCCTCGACAGGCAACAGACGGCATCGCGCTCCCCGGAGCATATCACGCACTCGGGCAGCTTGGTAGGCTTGCGTTTACCTTCCTCCTCTTCCTCGTTCTCGTGGTTGGACAGGAACTCTGAATGGGCCTTGCGAAGCTCGTGCAGGCCGTTCACGTAGTCGGCCTCCTTCTTGCCGAGGTAGATGAAGCGGTACTCCTTTTTCGGCTCGAGCGGTTTCAGTATCTTGAAGAACGATTCGCCCTTGGTGTGGCACTCTCGCATGAAGATCGGGAAGTTCTCGTTGCTGAAGACGGTGGTGGTCTTTCGGTTCTTGGTCATGGAGTACCAGGACAAGGCGAAGAACGACAGTGCGGAGGCATGTTCCTCCTTGACGCCGTTGCCAAGGATCCGGAGCTCTTCGGCGGAGAAGGGGTGCGTCTCGAAGTTGAAGTCGCCGTCCTTTTCGTCGTCGGTGGCCGGCCTTGCCTCCACCTGGGCGCGGTTCACCTGGTCGTTCAGCCTGGTATCGATGCCATATCGTTGTGCCAGGAGCGATATCGCCTCGTTGAACTCCATGTTCTCTTCTTTCATCACGACATCGATGGGTGACATGGCGTGATCCGTGTCGCCGAAGTCGGTGACGCGCCAGATGCCTTTGATCTTTTTCAGGAAGGCCGACGGGGCGGTTTCCTTCCTGATGGAGAACCCTTTGTTTGCACGGTCCACGCTGTCGGCAGCCTGGGGATAATAAGACAGTATGATATCGAGGCCGCTGTTGGTGGCATCGTAAATGCGTTGAAGGATATCCATAAGACCTCCTCCCCTACTTCAATAGGATTTCACAGCGGTCGATGATCTCGTTGGCAATCACGAAGCCTCGCTTGCACACATCCGGGTCCTGTATGCCGTCATAGCCCATGGAGAGATGGATGACAGCATAGCCCTTCACGATGGCGGCCAGCAGTTTTTTGTCGCGCTTGGTGGCCGATGCCTTGTAATCGTCGATATCCGGGCGCTGGCCTTTCTTGAGACCCTTGCGCACACCCAGAGCGGCATCCAAGGCGACGAGACAGCCGTTCCAAAGCGTGTTGCCGGCTGTTTTCACGTATTTACGGTCGTTGTAAATACCAAGTCTGGCATCAAGTTCAGCATTCTTGATGGCATCCTTGGCGTTGGCCACGTAACGTCGGGCTTCTTCTATGGGGTTTTTCTTTTCCATTGTTGTTGAGGTTGCAAAGTTATAAAAAATCAGAATATTTGTTGCATTGTCAATTCGTCGGCGTTGGTCTCGTGCCCGCAGTTGGGGCACACGAGCCAGTGCAGCCTTGCGTCGTATTCATGACCGCAGTTTGGGCAGGCGATGTAGATGGTGTGGTTGGCCATGGAGGTATAGGTTTAGTTTCAAGGTTAAATGGTCTTCTAGAATCTTTATTAAATCGAACGATTGATGATATTGTCCTTCATAGATTGATGATACGGGTCTAATTCCACCGGGAACGAATCCGGAATAAGAACAGCTTTCAGGAATGATCTTTTGACATAGAGTTCCTGCGACCTGAATTTATTTCTTCCAATGGCCATTTTATCAGCAACGGTGTATTGCTTCAAGGTGCGTCCTTTAACCGTTTGAAGCATAGACAAGGTTAGTTGTATCGATCTGGATGGATCTAGGCATTGGTCCATGCGGGCGAATTTATCTGCAAACACGGCAATCTCGGATTCCTTCAGTTCCGACAGATCCTCCTTGTCATCGTCAATAGATAGCCCTTTTAAACTATCCGTTAACCTTTGTTCATTCAAATAGGGTTTCGTATATTTCCATATCAGGAATCTCCTAAATGTGGAGAACAAGAAGCCAAGAAAACGATCTTTGTCACGAATTCTGAACAGGATGTCGAAAGTTCCGTTCTCACCGGCAATATATATATAAAATTGATGTATGGAGTCTTCTATTGATACAACTCTATCTGTCGGATATTCTTCGAATATCAATTTAAATTTATAATATAAGCGGTACCGAATCAAACGGTAAAAACTCTCCCTGAAATCTGCTTTTTCATTCATTATTTGATCGTAGATTGTCATTTGACTAGCGTATTTTCAAAGAATTTGATCAGTTCACACTGAAAGTTAAAGCACTTCCACCTGTACCGTTCCTGTTGCTGGTAATATTCATATCGTTCTTCATCGGTCATGGATTATACACACTTTACCAATTTGGTTTGATGTTCCTGGAAGCCCCTCCGACGAAGATCCGCATTGGCTTCCATGGCGAAACTGAGCGTTGGGGAGTTGCAGTACTCTACCCATTCCGAATCATAGTTCAGTAACATTACTTTCCATTTCATTGGTTACCTCCTTCCACCGCCACTTCGGTTCCGAACACGGTGAGGCCGAAGCGGGCGGCCACGCGGTCGATCAGGGATTGGTACTTCTTCTCGGGCAGGAACTTGCCCGTGGTCCAGTTGCTCCAGGTAGCGTTGGTGACTCGGCACTCCATGATGACGCCACGGCGGAACAGCTCGTAGTCGTTGGCCGTCAACTGGTCCCGAAGCTCGCTTAATTGGATTGTTTGCATGAGTTTAAGGATTTTGTCTTAGTTGAAAGAAGTGTCGTATAGCCTCGTCAGCGGCAGCACATGCCGCCATTCTATATCTGCGAAGAACGCAGATCTTGTTGTTATCACAACTACAACACATCGCGAAGGATTGTTTACAATTGAATCCGTGATTGTCATCGCGGAATCTGTTAGCGACCTCGACGGCGATGACTTCCTGAAGCTCTTCTCCGTCTACGATTAGTTCATTCACATTGAGCACTTGCTTTTCTTTGTTGTTTTCCATTGGCTTGAATTTTGATTTAACATCGTTAAATATTTGACGGTGCAAAGGTAAATAAATAATTTACTACAAAACAAATGTTTTTACAAAAAATATCAAAAAATTTACCAGAATCAAACTAAAATTAATCTAATTAATTGTAAATTAACATATTATGGAAGCAAAAGAAATTCATGTAGGCAAACTTATACAGGATGCCTGTAAACAAAGCAATTACAAGATGGTCGAGATTGCCAAAGAATGTGGCATTTCGAAGCAAACTTTGAACGGATGGTTCAAGAAGGACGATTTGTACGTAAAAGATTTGTTTACTATTTCAAAGGTACTTGGACGGGACTTCGTGGCCCTGTTTACCCAGCCGAAAGAAGACACGCCACAACGAACGAAAGTAGTTCTTCAGGTAGAAGTTGAAGAAAGTAAAACCAATGAGGTTTTGGCTTATATCCAAGACAAAGGACTTGGCAACATTTTGAAAAATCAATAAATAATCAGCAACTATGACAAAAGAAGAAATCATCAAGAGATTGAATGAATTAAGAAAGACCTTTTCGGCAATCGAAAATGGGAAAGAAAACAAAGAAAAATATGGCGATTTGCTTATCAATGCCTATGATATAGTAGATTGGGCTTTGATAAACGACGATCTAATGATTGCTGGAGAAGCTTTTGTCTTGATAAAGTCGATTGTTTTGAAAGATGATAAATACAAGGTAGAGGTAATAAACTGGTTTAATAGTCTAAAAGTAAAATTCAAGGAATCTGAGCCAATTGCATTTATCAATAATTCGATAATAGACTTGAAAACAGACCAGGTTAATATAATGAATATGAGAATAATCTGTCGTGAAATAGGGAAGACTTTTGGAAGTGATTATGTAAACCAGCATCTTCCAGAAATCATGGGTAATGTAGCAGTAGCTGCCTCCATCGACAAGCTGACGGCAAAGGTTACGGAATTGATAGAGGTGCTGAAGCAACGGGGATAATTAAAACTCAGCGATATGGCAAGTGTACCAGCAATAGACAAGTTTTTCAAACTGGAAGAAGCTCTAAAAGAGTATGGCTTTAAGATTGACGAAAAGGGCAGTGGGGCTTGCATCGCATACGACTACAGGTTTGGGAAGTATGGAGAAATCTGGATTGAGTTCAATCAGGCTTTCATCAGCAACTACCAAACGGACATGTGTGTGTCCTATTGCAAGATGGAAGACTATATTCCGATGCGGAAGACACTGTTCCTTGGCGTGGCCCCCACCAACCAGCACGACTTCGAAACGCTGATGCAATTGTTGTTTCCGTCCGATGCTTTCATTGATCGAATTGAAGACAACATTCAGGAACGAGAATGGATTCATGCTAATATGTAATTTTTTTGCCATGGTACCAGCACAAAAACAGCACAAAACACAGATAAATATCCATTAAATTATAAACCTAATTCGGTGAAGGTCAATAGATTGGAAATCTCTGAAAAACATAATCCAGTCCTGGGTTCGAGCCCCAGCCGGGTCACCAAAACAAAAGCCCCGAATGCTCGGGGCTTTTGTCGTTTCATGACGTTTCCGTTTTTACCACTTGCCATGGTAGCCTCCACCACCCGACCGGCCTCCTCCAAAGGATCCACCTGAGCGGTGCGAAGAAGAGGAATGGTAGCTCCTCGAAGAGGAGGAAGAAGAGCTGGAACCGCTGTAGGAATGGACCAGCTTGGCGATGGTCTCCTCCACAATCCAAGTATGGCCACAGAACTCGCAGTGATGGGTCACTTGTTTGAGCCCCGCGTGATCGTAGTTGGCTTCTCGGATGGTTTTGGTGTTGGATACTCTCGCAGTATGCCCTTGACATGACGGACAAACCTGATACTTGGTTCCTGAAAGCGGGTAGTTTTTCTGGACCGTCACGTGGCCGTAGGGACAAATGTAAGGATTGTAGCTGACGGATTTCAATGCCATCTCCTTCTGTTGCACATCAGTGAAACGGAATTTGTTGAACGTGTTCATCTCACTGCCGCAATCCGGACACTGGCATACGTGCGACTTATTAATCTTATGTCTGAAAATCAGTATGAAGATCCACCCCACCCAGAAGGCTAGCCATCGGGTAAGACGTGTCAGACTATTTTTGTCGGCTTTTTCATACAAGGCTTTTGGAAACGGATCCGCCTTGGCATTCTTGTTGGCGACCCTTAGGGCACGCCAGTTTTGCCTGATGCACGCCCATGTGAGATAAGCAAGGACGGTAAACAACAGGATGCGCTTGTAGCTGATTTGCTCCGGATCTTCCACACGCCATCCTTCAATGATATAGACGATGAAGAAGATCAGCAAAGGGGAAAAGCCGAACAGTAGGCCTTTCAAACAGCCCATCCCTCCCCAGGGGTTGCCATCCCATTGGTCGGACCTGCCGCTAACGTACCGCACACCGTCAACCACATTGGCTTGAAGGGCATTCGAACTTTTACCCGTCACGGTTTTCTTGCTGACAAACTGGAGAATAAACACGATGAAACCGAAGAAAGGCATCACGAACAACATCAGGCCAAGGAGTAATTCCGCGCCGGAGAGATCGTCATCTTCTTCTCCTTCTCCCTGCCGGGTCGGCAGGATGGTGACGAGTCCGTCGGGAACCTCGCCACCGAATACGTCAACCACTTGGATCACTGCGGCGCAGAGTCCGCTTTGATAGTCGTCTTTCATGAAGTACGGCACCATATAGTCCAAGAAGATATCCTGACAGCGGGCATCCGTCAAGATCTCTTCCACCCCATAGCCGGTCTCGAACTTCAGATCGTGCTGCTCTCTGGCCAAGAGGATCAGTACGCCGTTGTCTTTTCTACGGTCGCCGATGCCCCAGTAGTTGAAGAGTTCATTGGCGAACACGTCGATGTCGGCATCGCCGATGGAGCCCAAGGCCACGACAAACACGTCAGCCTGCTCGCGGATGGCGTTCAATGCCGTGTTGATGAGCTGCTCGCAACTGTCGGCCAAGATGTCGTCAGGGTCGGAGACATGGATGAGGTCGCTCTCCAGACGGGTGTTCGGAACGGTGCCCACCGTCCACACCCGTTGCGCTGACAAAGGGATTGTCAGGATGAGGAAGAGATATATGACAAGCCCCTTTCTCATTTCATCGTAACGAATCTGTGTGCCGGTGACAGTTGTGTGACTGTCCCGTCAGTTGCGACTGTAAAAATGCCACGATATTCAGCATAAGCTAGCTTGCCGTCGTTCAGCCAGCCGTAATAGACATTGGCGGCATCGGTGTTGGGCAGCGCCAGTTGCGTTTTCCCGTCGAGGGTGGCAAAGCAGAGCGGACCATGGCCGACATGACCCCAGTCGGTATAGGCACCGAAGACCACGCTCTCGCGTGTGGGACTGATGCTGTAGAAGTCGAACTGAGGCTCGTAAGAGTATTCTCCCTTGGGGATTTCGAGTTTGTCGTTGAGGCAAACCCTACTTCTCTCCTCTGTTCCATAGTAGTAAACGCTCTTGTCTTCTTCCTCGTCGTCTTCTGCGGGAACCGACACTTGGATAAACAAACGCTCGTCATCAATGTATTGGGCAACGGCCTTGTCGTCCCCTTCATCTTCACTGATGTCGTCAGGCCAATAACGGTCGGTTTTTTTCTGGGTGAAGCAATTGAAATACTTGTTTGCCGTAAATTCTTCAAAATCCTCCACATAGTCATACGCAATCATAATCAGCGGCATATACAAGTAGGAAGTCATCCTCGCGAATTCTAGGGAGTCGGCCGAAACGCAGTCGCTCCACTTCAGGTCCCAGCCGCCAATCAAATGCGGCTCTGTTTGATAGTCTCCCACATACATCTCTTTTAAATAAAGGTTGTCGCCAATGGCAACGGTATAATAGAAGGCATAGTCTTCATGGAAGACGCCGCTCACCACATAGTCGTTCTCAGCGACAAATGGGATGAACTCATTGGTCGATGAGTTGTAGAACGTCACTTTGCCATTATCGAAGATGGCCATGTCGCAGCCTTCAAGCGAGGCTTGTTTCTCCTTTCTCGGCGACATTGTCGTTCCCACGGGATTCATGTAGAAATCTTTGGCATCGGAAACCAAGAGGGATACTTTCCCATCGGGAGCCTCTGTCTTGATGCAATGGCGTGTGTTGTTCCACTCCTCATCGTAGGTCGGATCGTCTTTGGGTCTTGGCTCATTTCCCACATAGACTAAGGTGCCGTCGGAGAGCCATTGTGGTCCCAAAGTCCAGTTATCGGAATCGGGCAGCGCCTTCTGGTTTTTCCCGTCAAGGCTAGCCACGCAATAGAAGCCCCATCCTTCTCCGATCTCCCAGTTTGCATCAAATGCGATTTTCTGACCATCAGGACTTACCGCCATTGGATAGAAGGACACGTCTTCCAGGTCTTCTCCCATGAAAAGGGCATTATAGTCGATCTTGTCGTTCAAGCAGACCTTGCCATCGTTTGTGATATGATAGAACTTGCCATCTTCGCAATAGTAACGGTCCTTGTCGAGGTTGGGATTGGAAGAGAGCAGTTCCGGATAGATTCCCATGTGTTCCTCGTACGACAACGTGCCGGTCTTGCCTGACGGTATGTTGTAAGTCTCTACATCAATACCTTCTTCAGTGTAGGATTGATTGACAAGGTAGAGGTTTTCAAAGCTTGATTCGATATTCAAAGGGCAAACGCCGGTACCAAACATAAAGTCGGTAACCTCGTCAAGCGTCAGCTGCCAGTCAGCGCACAAAGTGGGCTGTGGATTCTTGGCGTTGAGATCGAGCATCTTCAGCTTCAGGTCTTGCTGCTTGGCAGTGGTGTAATACAGGTGGTTGTTGTTGTCGAATGCCAAATTGACCACGCTGTCTTTCTCTGCTTCGTATGGTGTCAGCTTTTGGGTCGCATGGTTATAGAATAGCATCTGGCCATGTTGGATGACCACCATGTCCACCATTGAAAGGTCGGCCTTGTGGAACCAGTCGCAGCCTGTGACCACTAATGCCATAACAGCTATCAAAAAGAAGATCGTTTTTTTCATATTCGTTGGTTTTAAATTCAGTCGTTCCTTTCAACGCATTGCTCAGGCCACCCATCAGTCCTCACGCCATTGTATCCATTGAAGTACCGGGTGTTTTTGAACTCACAGGACTTTTCATCCAAGCCGTATTCTATTGTTGTCAGCACGACATAGGCGAAACCATCAAAGACGGCATCGAAATTATTCATCGATGCGGTTTTTCCACAGCTTTCGGAGTAACAGTCGCTCAGTTTCAGGTTCCAGTCGCCAAGCAGTTGTGGGTTGACTGGATAATCATAGAGATCAATCTGTTTCAGATACAACTCGTCACCGATGGAAACGGTGTAATAGAAAGAATAGTCTCTGTAGAAGACGCCGTTGACCACGTAGTTCTTTTCAGCATCGAAAGCGATGGATTGGTTGGTTGAGGAGTTGACGAAAGTCACTTTTCCATTGTCGAAGGTAGCTTGGTCGTAGCCTTCAAGGGTCATTTGTCCTTCATGTTGCGTCGTCGCGGGAGTGTAGATGGGATTGAAGAAAAACTCCTTGGCATCCGAAACCAGGACGGAGGCGGTACCATCGGGCGCCAAAATCTTGATGCAATAACGGGTGTTGTTCCACTCGGCATCGTAGTAAGGATCGTCAGTAGGTCTTGGCTCCTCTCCCACATAAACCAGCGAGCCGTCCGACAGCCATTGTGGATAATAAGACCTGAGGTCGGAATCGGTCAAGATGTTTTGCTGCTTGCCATCAAGGGTAGCCACGCAATGATAGCCATAGTCCAACTCTCCCATCTCGCTGTTAGCCTTGATAATGACTTTTTTGCCATCAGGACTGATCTCCTCCGGGTAGAAATGCAGGTAACGCAAACATTCCTCGTCTTGGAAAAGAGGCATAAAATCCATCTGGTCGGTCAGGCAATACTTGCCTTCAGGCGTGACATAGTAGAACATGCCATCACCGTTATAGAACTGGTCGTTGTTGTAAAATTCATACGTGTTGTATTGCTCCCAATAATCGTTATAGGACATGAATCTAGCCTTACCTGAGGCGATATTATAGCATTCCAACTCGTCACCTTCATCGTATGGTGACATATTCAAGATATAGAGGTTGCCACTTTTGTCCTTGTTCAACGCACAGGCATCGCTGTCAAACATTTCGTCGGTGATCTGTTCCAGCGTCAGTTGCCAGTCGGCACATAACGTCGGTTGTGGATTTTTCACGTTGAGGTCGATCATCTTCAGCTTGATGTCTTGTTGGTTGGCCGAGGTGTAATACAGATGGTTGTCGTCGTCGAATACAACATTGACGACGCTGTCTTTTTCGGCTTCGTAAGGGGTCACTTTTTGTGTGGCATGATCGTAGAATTGCATCTGACCATGTTGGATGACGACCATATCGACTTTGGATGTGCTGGACTCAGGTGTGCGTTCGCAACCAACCAGTCCGAATGCCATGATGGCAATGAGAAAAAAGAGTGTTTTTTTCATTTTGTATTAGATTTTATGTTGTTTTATATCATAGATGATTGAGCTCGTAAAATTATAAAAAAATGGAGACAATCCGAAGACTGTCTCCATTTAAAATTAAGAATCAATTAAATTATTGAACTACAGGTTGCTTCATTACGAATTCACCGCAATGGGCGATGATCTCGGTGTGTCCGTCGGGATAGATGCGCTTGATGCAGTGTGGACGGTAGTGGTAATGGTTCTCGGCATCGGGATCATCCGGTGAGAGCGGTTCCTCCCCTACATACACCAGTGAACCATCGTCGAGCCATTGGGCATTGTAGCCTGTGCAGTCGGTGTCTTCGATCGGCATCTGAATCTTTCCGTCAATGCTGGAGATGCCCAGGATGCCGTGCGGGAAGTCACCCCAGTCCAAGATGACCATATAGAGCACCTTCGAGTTGTCGGGTGAAGAAGAAATGTACTCGTACTCCGGTTCCACCATGTAATCGGGATCGTCGCTGCCATAGAGGCTGAGGTCGATCTCATCCGTCAAGCAGATGGTGTCGCCATCAATAAAGTAATAGCGGTTTTCGATCTGCTGGAGATATTCTCTTAGCTCGTCGGCAGTACTGACGTAATGGTAGTCCTCTTCTGACTGTTCCTCATCGGAGGCATACCCTGCCTCTTCCCATTCCCAAGTCCAGTCGGCGATCTCGCCCGTCTCCAGGTCGTAAAGCTTCTGTTCGTTAAACCAGTAGCCGTCCCAACTGAAGTTATGATACAAGCCCAGCGTGTTTCTCCCACGGTAGAATTCCAAAGGAGACACCTCACCGTAGGTCTCGGTCACGCAATCGACGTAGGGCACGCCCCAGTCACACAGCTCTTTGGGCTGTGGATTGGACTGTGACAGGTCGATGCAACGCAGCAGGATATGGTTGTCCTTGGCCACGCAATAATAAACGATATCAGGCTCAAAATGTGCATTCACCACGCTGTCTTTCTCAGCTTCCAAGGGCGTCATGACACTTGTGGCAGTGTTGTAGAAATTGAGCTGTCCCTCATCGAGCATCACCATGTCGTATTTGGCGATATCTGCCGGCAACGGGGTGGCCTTAGGGGTCTTAGGTTGGTTGCAGCCCATCATGAACAACACGAGTGCTGCAAGCAGAAATGTTAGTTTTTTCATTGTGATTGACATTAGTAAAGTTTAATCGACGTCGGCGCGGGCCATGGCATCCTTGTAGTACTTCTGGTTGACGAAGACGTCTTCCTTGTACGGGTTGATGTGGCGTTTCTTCGACACGCAGATGATATAGCCTAAGGCAACGATATTCACTACCAGAGCGAGTGCGCTGATCACGACCATCATGGTGGGATTGGCCGCCACGACGGAAGGATCTACGGTAGTACCCACAATGCCGTCAACGGCAGCTTGTCCACCGGCAGCATACAGTTTCTCGATGGTGCCGACACCTTCGGGATAGAGGACGGGAAGCGTAGCCCAGCTGAACCACTGGCGACCGTCTTTGAAGGTCTCCTGGAAGAGCGGGAACACCTGAGCGAACATGCACCAAATGGCCAGCGTGTTGGCGCGGTTCTGGATCCAACCACCACGGTTCCAAAGAAGAGCAGCTACCGTAGGAGCCAGCAGCAGAGCGATACCGCAGTACCAGCTGTGCGTCGGCAGGCAGTTGTAGGTGTAAGCAAAGTTCCAGATGTCGTAGATGACGATATAGACCCAGGTCATGTCGGCCCAGATCATATCTTTCTTGTCCTTAGAGCCATACACATTCCACCAAGCGGTCATGCAGAAGATGTTGAACAAACCGGCCACGCCGTTGAAGACGTTGTGCCAGCCACCATACTGCCATACACCTTCAGAGGTGAGCCACCACTTGTTCCATCCCATCACGGCGCTCTCGAAGTCGGAGACGCAGGCAATCAGGATGTTGATGGCCACAATGATAAACGGGAAGGGCTTGAACCAGTGTTTGGCACCGATGCCCCACTTATACTTGATCATCATAAAGCCGATACATCCGGCTGTGGCTGCATAGAGTTTGGCATAGTGGAACCAACCTTGCATATAGACATGGGTCTGGTTTTCAAGTGCCCATTGGGCACCGTTCCGTACGCCAATCCAAATGGCGAGGAAGTAGGCGGTAAGGGCCACCGGAACTACCAAGAAAGTAAAGATACCGCCGAACTTGGTGCGACGGGCAAACTCGTTCAAAAGGATGAGGCCTGCGAGGACAACGAGCATCATTCCCCACTGAGGCAGCGCATTAGCGCCATAAACTTGGAAAAACATGGATATAAATTTAAAGTTAATCAGTTGTTCAGTTGTTCAGTTTTGGCAATGGTTCTACGATGCTCTTTGAGGAGAGCATAACCGATCCATACTAAGGTTAAAACCAACGACATAGGTAGGCCTACCGTAAGCATTTCTTTAAGCATGATCTGGCCGCCGCCTGCGCTTTCCAGGGCCGTAAAGAAGGGATAGCGCCAGGTGACCTCTCCGTTGATGACGTGGTCAACGACAAGCATCACCGAGCCGCCCCACAGCATCTTCTCCAATGCAGGAAGATGCCGCTTCAGCACTGATGACTTGGGGTTGTTGATGGATTCTTGATGTCTTTTTCGGTAAGCGGTGGTTGCCAGCGCTTGGGTTAAAGGAACAATGAAACAGGACATTTTTTTATAAGTTAGGGGTTAGGAGTAACTCAATTAAACGATGATACTATTTATTTCGACTTCGTTGCCCCGGAGCAGCCAGGTGTTGTCGCTGTTGCAGTGGGGACAGGTCTTGCCGTATTTGACGGTCTCGTATTCTGTTTTGCACGCGTCGCACCAGGTGACGGCCGGGATGGTGTTGACCTTCATCTCGCAACCTTTCAAGACGGGTTCCTTGTCGGCTGCCCAATGCCAGCAGTCGGTGAGCAGATGCGGAACCACCGTCGAGACCTCGCCGATGTCCATCACAACGCTGGAGACATGCTCCACGTGGTTCTCCTCCGCCACTTGCTTGACGTCCTTAATGATATAAAACACAATTCCTAGTTCGTGCATGGCGATTACTTTTTGCCGAAGATGATTTTACCGGTGCGTTTGAGCATGTATGGCAGGATGGCACCGAATTTCTTTTCAGAGACCACCATGTTGCTGGCATCGGGGTTATCGCGGTGCAGGTGGATGGCATCGAAGGCGCACTTGGTGGTGCACACGCCGCAGCCGATGCAGCGGTTCGTATCGACGACGGAGGCGCCACAGCTCAGGCAGCGTGCCGTCTCCTTGCGCACCTGTTCCTCGGTAAGGGTAAGATGGTATTCGCTGAATGGATCGCGGTCGTGGGCTTCACCTTCGACCTGGCGTGCCGTGTTATCGTACGAGGCCACCTCGATGTCGTCCTTGTTGAGTTCGATAAAGTCGCGGCGGTTGCGGCCGATGGTCAGATGGCCATGCTGCACATAACGGTGCACGCTCTCGGCGGCTTCCTTGCCAGCGGCGATGGCATCGATGGCGAACTTGGGACCCGTGAAGCAGTCGCCGCCCACGAAGATGTCTTCCTCGGCGGTCTGGTAGGTCAGCTTGTCGGCCACGGGATAGACGCCACGGAAGAACTCCACTTTGGTGTCTTTCAGAAGATCCTTGAGGATGACGGTCTGACCAATGGCGAAGATCACCAAGTCGGCATCCAAGGTAATGGTCTCGTTCTCGTCATATTGCGGATTGAAACGTTTTTCAGCGTCATACACAGCAGTGCATTTCTTGAAGACAATACCTTTAACCTTTCCACTTTCTCCTAGCACCTCCTTCGGTCCCCATCCGGGATTGATCACCACGCCGTCTTCGCGGGCTTCGCGACGTTCCTCTTGCGAGGCGGGCATGATGTCTTCCGTCTCGAGCGAGAGCATGGTGACTTCAGAGGCACCGCTGCGTTTGGCAACACGTGCCGCGTCGATAGCGACGTTACCACCACCGACCACCACTACTTTTTTAGTTGAGAGTTGAGAGGTGAGAGTTGAGAGGTTGTTGGGACCGCAGTTCATGGCATGCAGGAAATCGATGGCGGTGATGGTGCCCTCGAGGGTCTCGCCTTGGATGCCTGGCAGCTTGCCGCCTTGGCAGCCGATGGCCACGTAGAAGCCCTTGTAGCCTTGATCACGGAGCTGTTGGATGGTGAGGTCCTTCCCTACTTCCACGCCGGTGCGGATGTCCACGCCGATCTCACGCATGATGTCAATCTCGGCCTTGAGGACGTCCTTGCCCAGCTTGTAGGACGGGATGCCATACTGCAGCATGCCGCCTGGGATCTCCGACTTCTCGAACACCGTGGGTTTGTAGCCCATGGTGGCGAGGTAATAGGCGCAGCTCAAGCCAGCGGGACCGCCACCGATGATGGCGATCTTCTCTTCCCAATGATCTTGCACGTTGGAGCAGATGTTCACCTCGGGCACGAAACGTGTCTCAGCCTTGAGGTCCTGTTCCGCGATGAACTTCTTGACGGCGTCGATGGCGATGGGCTGGTCGATGGTGCCACGGGTACAGGCGTCCTCGCAGCGGCGGTTGCAGACACGTCCGCATACGGCTGGGAACGGGTTCTCGCGTTTGATGAGCTCCAGCGCCTCGGTGTATTTGCCTTCAGCGGCTTTCTTCAGATAGCCTTGCACAGCGATGTGGGCCGGACAGGCCGTCTTACAAGGTGCCGTACCCGTCGGGTAGCAGTTGATGCGGTTCTTGTCGCGGTAGTCTTCGTCCCATTTGTGCGGACCCCATTTCCTGGCGTCAGGCAGCTCTTGTTTGGGATAGGTCTGCTCGCCATGTTTGGTGCAGAGCTTCTGGCCCAGCCTCACGGCGCCAGCGGGACAGTATTCCACGCAGCGACCGCAAGCCACGCAATTGTTAGGATCCACCTTGGCCACGTAGGCGCTACGCGACAGGTTGGGAGTATTGAATAGTTGTGACGTTCTTAAGGCGTTGCAAATCTTGACGTTGCAGTTGCAGATGGCGAAGATCTTTCCCTCGCCATCGATGTTGGTCACCTGATGCACGAAGCCGTGGTCCTCGGCTTTCTTGAGGATGGCTATCGCCTCATCGTAGGTGATGTAATGGCCACGGCCCGTCTCTGCCAGGTAGTCGGCCATGTCGCCCACTCCGATGCACCAGTCGCGGTAGTCGTCGGCGCAGCCCTCGTCGAGTTTCTTTCGCCCGTAGCGGCAGGAGCAGATGCCCACGCCGAGGTGGCCCTCATAGCGTTTGAGCCAGTATGAGATATGTTCGATGTCGATACTTTGGTTCTCCATGGAGATGGCTTTCTCCACTGGGATGACGTGCATGCCGATGCCGGCACCTCCCATGGGGATGCTCGGGGTGATCTTCTCCAACGGGAGGAAGGTCATCCGCTCGAAGAACATGGCCAGCTCGGGATGTTTGTCCATCAGCTCGACGTTCATGTTGGTATATTCGGCTGATCCCGGAACAAACATAGGGACCCAATAGATGCGGTCTTCACGGTTGAAGGTGGTGCCAGGCACGGGACCGTCCTTGGTGTATTTGTCACCATAGTCGTACTCCAGCATCCCGAAATAGGACAGCTTGTCCAGCAGCTCGTCGAACGAGGCGTCGTCGGGGGTATAGTGTTTCTTGGCGTTCCATTCGTGGAGGAGCTTGTAAGTACGGTGTTCGCGGACCTTCAGCGGCTTGCCTGGCAGCATGTCCAGGAGCAGGTCGAGCGAGGCCTCGCGGGTTTGCGCATCCATCTCGTCTTCAAAGATGCAGGCCAGTCCCCAGTATTCGGGACCGTCAGTGGTCATCTTCAGTTTGCCGGGGATGCGGTCCGTGACATGACGGACGAACTTGATCAGTTTCGGGTTGGGGTTTTTGTCGCCTTTGTGTTTGGGGACAAACTTGGTGGACATTTCGGGCATTGTATCAATTTTTAGTTGGCAGTTTACAGTTTTCAGTTTTCAGTTATTTTTTTAAGGAGCCATTCAGCAAAGGCATCGATGCCGTCGCCGGTCTTGGCGCTGATGGGGATCACTTGGGCGTTGGGGTTACGCATTTTGATGTTTTGTATGCAACGCTCCAAGTCGAAGTCGAAATAAGGCATCACGTCGATCTTGTTGATCAGCACCAGGTCGCATACCGAGAACATCAGTGGGTATTTGAGTGGTTTGTCATCGCCTTCTGGTACGGAGAGGATCATGGCATTAGCGGTGGCTCCCGTGTCGAATTCGGCGGGACAGACGAGGTTTCCTACGTTTTCGAGGATCACAAGATCGGGTGAGAGGTTAGAGGTTAAAGGTAAGAGTCCGTCAAGGCCTTGGCGGGTCATCTCCGCGTCGAGGTGGCACATCCCACCTGTATGGAGCTGGATGGAAGGCACGCCAGTGGCCTCCTTGATCCGGAGGGCATCCACCTCGCTGTCGATGTCTGCTTCCATCACTGCGATGCGAATTTTGTCCTTAAGACGGTTTATCGTTTTGACCAAAGTGGTGGTTTTGCCACTTCCTGGGGCTGACATCAGGTTGAGGAGGAACACTCCCCTATCCTTCAATTCGTGCCGTAATGCATCGGCATCTTTCTCATTGTCAGCAAATACGCTCTTCTTGATTTCAATGATCTTGACTTCGTCCATAACAGAAAAATAGAATCATCAAAGATACATTATTTTTCGATACGAGACAAGAGAATTTTTAGAAGGAAGAAGCAAGAAGAAAGCGACGGGCACGTCAGACGTATCCGTCGCTTCTTTTTAGTAAACCAAGGATTACTTTACCACCACAGTCCTATTGGCCACACCGTTTTGGGTGACCAGCTGGATGAAATACATTCCTTGGGGATACGTCATGGGAATCAGGCATTCATTCTGTTTGGGCACGATGACGGCGACCTGCTGTCCCATCGCGTTATAAACGACGACATACTGCAGGCCTTCCGCCTTGACGGTCAAGTCACCTTCCACGGGATTGGGATAAACCTGAACCTTGGCGAGGGCCGACTCGGTTAGCTGAGTAGGATTGCCGACACCTACGAGTGTTTCTGAAGCCGCCTCACAGCCGTCACTATAAACTGCATTGATGAAGTACTCTGCCGTCAATCCTTCGGTAATGGTGTCGGTGTATTCATATACGTCAGACTCCACAGCAGCGTGAAGCTGGCCATCCCGGAACACTTCAAAATGATCCAATTCACCCGTCGAGCCTTCCAATGGTGCCGACCACGACAAGGTAATTAAAGAAAGATCTTTGACAAGAGGGTATTCCGTAATTTGGAAATCTTCCACTGGGTTACAAGAAACGACGGGCGTCTCCCCCACTGGATTGGCGATCTCGGCGAGACAGCCGATATTCATCTGGCAGTAGCGTTGCGACATGCCGAAGCTGTTGACCGAGGGACCGATCAGGTCTTGTGGCGTATGGATGTTGGGGCTGTAATGCTGATAATCCTCGAAGGGATAGATGCCCATGTAGCCGTGGTTGTTGAACGAGGTATGGTCGCTGTCGCCCTCGTTGAAGTTGACGTGACGGACGGGCATATCGGGGAAATAGATGTTGGCCACATTCATGTAGTAGGTGCCGATAGGCTCCACCGAATTGGGATAGATCAGGTCGATATGGATTTCATCGCCATAGAGGTAGCCGTTCATGTCGTTGTTGAAGTAGCCGATGATGTCCATGCCTTGTTGTTGGCAACGGCTGGCGTATGCCTCGCTGCCGTAGAGGCCCATCTCTTCGCAGCCGTAGGCGCAATAGACGATGGAGTATTCAAATTCATATTGGCTCATGATTCGGACACTTTCGAGCACGCTGGCCACGCCGGTGGCGTTGTCGTCGGCGCCGGGAGCCGTACCGCCTCCATACATCGCCTCGTAGGAGAACGAGTCGAGGTGGCTGCCGCACACCACGTAGGTGTCGGGATAGAGCGTGCCGCGTTGGATGCCGATGACGTTGGGACCTGCAGCGCCGCTACCCATCCAGGTGTTGGCGTTGAAGGCCTGTTGCTCCACCTCCAGGCCGTAGGAGGCCATGCGTCCTGCAATCCAGTCTGAAGCGGCGAAGGCGTTGTCAGTGTTCCAGATGCGGCTACCATAGTCTTGGAGATGCTGAACGGTGGCTTGCAACGAGTCCATGTTCACTTGGTCCATCATCTCACGGATGAGGGGATCCTCCTCTGTCACCGTCGGGAAGTCGCGGGTCATGCGTGGCAGACGGGCTTCTTTGTTGAAGATCGCCACGGCGCCGTCGTTCTTATAGGGCATCACCATGCCTTTGGCGAGGATGGCATGATCCATCTTGGCCAGGGCGTCGATGTCGTAGTTGTCGAGATAGGCTTCTTGGGCATTGTCGGGGCAATACACGATGGTATAGACCTCGTTGTCGCGGAAGGCGTTCTCGTCGAGCATGGTCATGGTTTTGGCGTCGAAGGTCTTGGCGGTGGCATAGACCTCCGTGTCGTTATAATAGTGAATGGTGATATTCGAATCGGCGAAGAGCTTCTCCAGCTCGGTGCGTCCTGAATAGTTGATTTTAACAAGGCTTCCCGCCATCATCACTGATGAAAGCAGCAAAGCAACGAGAGTAAGTAAAAGCTTTTTCATATCAGTATTTTTGTTGTTATCATAAGTATTTAGGTGCACAAAGATAGAAAATAATAACGTAAACCGTAAACAAAAAAACAGTATCTTTGCAGCCTTTTACAAATATTAAAAACCCACTTATGAAGAAGCTTCCCCTAATTGTAATGGCATTGATGCTCAGCATCAGCGCTATAGCACAGCAAAAGATCCAACTGCGTTCCGTTGACAAGGCCGAATGCGTGAAAAGTGACATGAGAATCCTTAAGGCTTCCTTCTCATTCTCAACCATTGAAGCACAAGATTACAAAAGTGAGCGCGGGACCTACTCGTGGCTCAGCCTACCCAACACCGTCATCGGCGGTAACGAAGGCGACCCTCAGATTCCCGTCGTGAACGAACTCATCGCCGTGCCATTCGGCGCTACCCCGCGCATTGAAATCACCAGCTACAGCGCGACTGACTACCGTCTGAAAGACTATGGCATCCGCACCTTGGTGCCACGGCAGCCTTCGTTGCGCAAAGACCAAAAGCCCGAAGAGGTGCCTTTTGTCATGAACGAAGCCGCCTACCAATCCACCCGAGGCTTCCGTTCCACGCCAAAGGCCATGGTCAGCGTGGTAGGCACCATGCGTGGCGTGCAACTCGGCAAGATGACCATCGAGCCGGTGAGCTACGACCCCGTCAACAATACCATCCGTGTGTTCAACAACATCGAGGTCACCGTCCACTTTGACGATGCCGATGCCAGAGCCACTGAGGACATGCTCGTCAAGACCTACAGTCCTTATTTCGACATCGTTTACAAACAGCTGTTCAACGGCAATGCCATCCGCAGCGTCTATGAAAACTTCCCCGACCTCTACACCACCCCTGTGAAGATGCTCGTGGTGACCACCTCGAAATATACCGAAAGCGAGCCCTTCCAGGCTTGGCTGAACTGGAAAAAGCAGAAAGGCATAGACGTCGATGTTCAGACTGTTACCAGCGGCACCAATGGTGCCACCATCCGCTCCTTAATCCAAAGCAAGTACAACGCCTACCACCCCACTTTCCTGGTCATCGTTGGCGACGAGAACGACGTCACCAATTACGAAACCTATAACATATCAGGCAACTATTTCAATCCATACGTAAGTGACAACCCATACGCTTCCGTTGACAACGACATCTATCACGATCTTTATATGAGCCGCATGGCGGTGTCGAACACTACCGAGTTGGGCAACCTCGTCCATAAGATCATGACCTACGAGAAATACACCATGTCTGACCCGAACTATTTGGACAATGCGGTCCTGATTGCCGGCATGGATGCCAACGGATGGGATGAAGCCGCCGGTCGCCCCACCATTCAATATGCCCTGAACAGCTATTTCAACACGGAGCATGGCTTCAGTAACGTCCATGGCTATGTCACCTCCAACTACACAGGATGCTATGATCACCTGAATACTGGTGTCGGTTTTGTCAATTACACCGCACACGGTAGCATTCAGGCATGGTCAAGTCCTAGCTTTACTAACGCCAACGCCAACGCATTGACCAATAACGACAAGTATTTCTTGGCAGTGGGTAACTGCTGCTTGGCGGCTAACTGGGGCAACAGCACCTATACCCCTTGCTTGGGTGAGACTTTGATTCGCGCTGCCAACAAGGGTGCCTTCGGCTACATCGGCTCAGTCGTTGAAACCTATTGGTTTGAAGACTACTACTTCGGTGTGGGAGCCCACGACCCGGAACCTGCCACCGTACAAACCGTCGAGTCCACCATGACAGGCATGTACGACGCCTTGTTCGACGAGACGGAGTTCAACAGCATCAGCTCGATCATCTACATCGGTAACGCTGCCGTGACGTACGCCCATGCTGCCGGTTATGAATACAGCGTCGATGATGAATACTATTGGAGGGCCTACCAGTGTTTGGGTGACGGATCTGTGATGCCTTACATGACACAGCCTTCCGTAAACCAGGTGAGCCACGCCTCCACCATCGGTATCGGTGTAAACACCTTTACCGTTAATGCTGATGCTGGCTCGTATGTATCCATCACCCGCGACAATGAGATCCTCGGTGTGGCGCAAGTCGGTTCAACAGGTACCGTCAACGTGCCGATCACGCCTATCACTAGTGCTGGCGACGTGATGATCGTGGTCACCCGCACCCAACGTCAACCCTATATCCAGACCATCCCGGCTGTTGTGATCGAAGAACCCTACATCTGCCTCGACAGCTATACGCCCATGACAGCCCATATCGGCGACAACACCTCATTGGACCTCACCTTCAAGAACGTGGGCAACAGCCAATGCACTGGCACCACCACTGTCACCTTGACTTCCGAGGATGCCAACATCACCACTCCTACCAAGACCTTCAGCGCCTTGTCCGCCGGTGCCACCACCACGGTGAGCGGATTCCTTTTCAATTTTAACTCCAGCATGGCAGAAGGCACACGTGTCACCTTCCATTACACTGCCAACAATGGCGACAATACCTGGGTGGGCGATTTTGTGATCATCGCAGGTGAAGCCTCGTTAGAATACAAAAACATGTCATGGAACGGAGGTTTTGTCCCTGGTGAGACCTTGACGCTGACTGCCAGATTCTTGAACACCGGACACTACGAAGTCACCAATGCCGTTGCCACGATGAGCACTACCAGCAATTACGTGACAATCTCCAACCCAACGGTCACGGTCGGTGATATCGCCGCCGAAGGAGAAGTCTCCTGTGCTTTTACCATTACCATTGCGGCCAATTGCCCTGAAGACGCGGAAATCCCCGTCACCTTCACGATGGCCGCTGATGGAGGCCTCAGTGCACAGGGCACCGAGACACTGAAGAACACCTGTAGCGTCATCTTCAGCCTTAGGGACAGCTATGGAGATGGTTGGAACGGTGCCAAGCTTACTGTTAGTTTCGATGATGGAACTGCCTCGCAAGACCTTACCATCGCTTCGGGCAACAATGCTGCCACCTATCCTTTGGAAATCCACAATGGCACCCACGTAACCCTGACCTGGACCAAAGGCAGCTACGACACAGAGTGTTCTTTCGTGGTAAGCTACGAAGGCGATGTCATCATTTTCCAACAAGGGGCAAGTCCTGCTTCCGGCGTGCTCTTCGAGTTCGATTGTAACTGTGGTGCTGCCACTGCCATATTCGACGTCACTGCCACATCTAGTAATACTGCTCAAGGCACCGTCAGTGGCGGAGGCGAGTTTGGTTTTGGCGATTATTGCACTCTGACTGCCACCCCAGCCAACGGCTATTTCTTCACGGGGTGGAGCGAAAACGGTGTGGTGGTGTCAACCGCCAATCCTTTCACCTTCCCGGTTGATGGCAACCATCAGTTTGTTGCCAGTTTTGGGCAAGGAGTGGCTTTGGGACAAGATGAAAGCAACCACGACTATCTCCCCAGCTACAGTTTCTACGAATATGCGCTGTCGCAACAGATCTATACTGCCGAAGAGATCGGATCGGCCTGCACCATCACAAGTATCTCCTTCTTTAATAAAGCGAATACCGATCGAGTCCGCACCTACGACATCTATCTGAAACACACGGACAAATCCTCTTTCAGCAGTAAAACCGATTGGATTGCCATGGAGGCCTCCGACAAGGTGTACAGCGGCACGGTGACGATGGGCGCAGTAGCTTGGACCACCTTTGAGCTCGACACTCCGTTCGAATATGACGGCACCTCCAATCTTGTCCTGGTAGTTGACGACAACACCAATGGATACGATCATTCACCCTACATGTCCTGTTCGGTTTACAGTACTGAGGAGAATCAAGCCTTGTATGCCTATTCCGCAGCAACGAACTACAATCCGTTAGCGCCGCCAACCACTTCAGAATACAACAGCAATGTATTGTCGGTAAAGAACCATCTCATCCTTGGCATTGAGGCAAACGAGGCCCAGGTGCAGCAAACCGTTTCATTGTCTGCTGGATATAACTGGTGGTCAACCAACCTTGACATCACCCTAGATCAGTTGAAGGACGCCATTGCAACAGCGGTTGGAAGCACGGGTACTGCCATAATCAAGGCTCATAGTGGCTCTATGGTTTACTACGATGGGGCATGGAGACCTACGAGCATTGAGTTCGACATCCGTCAGATGTTAATCATCAATGTTAGCAACAGCTGTGAATTCACGTTGACGGGTGTGCCGGTCAACCCTACTGAGCATGAAATCACCATTCACCATAATATCAACTGGATAGGATATCTTCGCGGTGAGAGCATGTCCGTAGAAGAGGCTTTCTCGGGGCTCCAACCTGTTGAGGGAGACATTGTCAAGTCCTCTGAGAACAGCGTCATCTATAGAAACTCGTCATGGAGAGGTGAATTGCGGACCCTTGAACCTGGCAAAGGTTACATCTACAAGTCTAATGCGACTGGCGACAGGACGTTTACTTATTAACCTTTTTGTAGCAATAATCATTGAAGAGGGTGACCAAAGTTTTGGTCACCCTCTTTTAGTTATAGCATAGATTTGAAATGCTCGTTTTGCGACATTAAAACCAAAGCGATCCAGATCACCGTCCATAGCGGAACGAGCACTTTGAACCGGATGTGTTTGGTCTTATGACGGAAGAGCAGCATTCCCATCCAGCAGCCGACTCCCCCACCTACTCGGGCGAGCCACAGCAGCACTCTTTCCGGAATGCGAGGGTGCCCTTTCTGTTTTGAGAACGCCTTGTCGAGGCCAAACAGAACAAATCCAATGGCGTTGATGGCGATCAGGTATGACAGGAGGATCTTGTTCATGGTGTAAAAGTGTTTCAGTCTTTCGTCCAGGTCATTTTGATATGCGGAATTCCGTCGAGCATGAAGGTTTCGGATGACTGTTTGAAGCCGACTCCTTCGTAGAAACCCTTGGCATACTCCTGTGCCTCGATGGTGATGCGTGTCGCGCCAAAGTGCTCGACAGCGGCATCGATGGCATGAAGCATGATCTGTTTACCAAAGCCACCACCTTCTCCCCTGTGCTCAGCCACAGGTGGATGGACTGCTGGTCGTCGCCATCCATGTCCTGATAGACGCAGTTTTGTTCCACCACGAACACCTCGCTACGCACCCGCAACAGCTCGTAGAGTTCGTCGGTGATCAGTTCCTGGAAGGTTTTCTTATGTAGGATTGGGGACATTGGTTGGTTTTAGTGGAGTTGTTTTGCGATCGTTCAGCTTTACCTTGTATGGAGGTTTAATCAGCAAAAATAGGAAATTCTAGATAATTTGGGAAACTAATCATAACTTGTTGAGTTAATTTTATTATTTTTGCAGCGTGATACAAGTGAACTATGTTTTATCTTTCGAACTACAGTAGATAATATTAATACATAGATCCACTTCAAGTGAAAAATACAAAAAGTACCTATCAGGAAACCAAAATCGAAATTGGAGATTTTGGTCCAATTTACAGACAATTCAAAAAGAAACCCAAAGAGGCTATCCTATTCTTGAAAAAACAGAAAAATGGAGAATGTGCCGACGCTTTGTATAGGGATGATATTGGTTTTGTCGATATTGTGTGGGGTGTTGGCGGCAAAAATGGTTACGGTCTGTGCCACATCATCGAGGAGCACGAAGAAGAGTTTAAGCAACTTGGCTTTAATATCGAGGATTTCATTCCTATGGTTTTTGCTTTCGGAATTCACACCGAAAATCAGCGTGAAAACAAAATTAAACTACGCGGTGAGAACTTTATGCTTATTATTAAAACCAAGTGGAACGACAAAAACAAACGATTTGTCATGACTGCTTTTGATTTACGGCCAATGTCGCGTAAAAACCCGAAACGAGTGGAACGTGCACGAAAAAAGGGGATTTGACTCCCCTTTGTTCTTATCCGCTACCGTCATAAGGGCGGGCGTTGAATCGGTTTTACTGGCAGACCTGTTCCCTGCCAAACGGACATTTTTGCAAAACTACAACAAACTTTTGACTCCCGCAAGGGCTTTTGTTGTTTTTTTATGAACATGCGCTATTGGAGGCATAAAGAATTACACGCTATTGTTTCACGTTTGATTAAAATAATTAGTTGGCAAATATAAGATTAAAAATGACGTTAGGATCACTTCGACCATGAGGCAGTAATGCGTTCGAATTCCTCAAGAGACATCAAATCTTTACCTGCATCAACATCTGAAGTAGCCTGAAGTACACGCTGAATGGCTTCCTCAACCGTGTATTGGCACGGTGGAGGTGTTGTGCTTTGAGCTTCCATCTGGTCAAGCAATTCCTCTAGTTCATCCGTTTGATTAGTCAAATCATCGATCATGAAGCACTGTTTTTCTGATCCAATCAGTTGATCAGCTTCTGCAAAAGTAGTCAAATTTTTCATATTGGGCAATGTTTTTTCGAATTCGCCCGCAAAGATAACAACAATATTTTATATATAGCAATTAATTCATAAAAGTTATTTCAACTTCTTTGGGAGAACTAAAGCAAAGATCGTTCTGTCATCCCCACCTTGCTTCGCGAAGCGGTTGTTCCCAATGGACTTCTCCCCCAGCCTGTTGGGCCAGTTCATCGATATGGTCACGGAACTCGGAAAGCAGTTGCTGTTCCCGTTTTTTGGAGCGACGGCCTTTGCCTTCATAGATCACCTTGCTGAAGTAGGCGTCGTAAGAGACGGCATAGTCCTCCTCGTCGTTATGCGGAAAGAAGGTCACCGCAGCTTCATATTGTACGTTGCCCGCCTCGGAGGTGCAGACGAGCATCACCATTGCCGCACGACGTGGAACGTCGTTAAAAAGCAGTTTGGCGGAAAAGTATTGGCTGTAAATGAGATGGATGTTTCAGTTTTTTGGGAACTTTTTTTTCACAAGTGAATGGTAGGAAGACTTTGGAGTATTATTTATGCCAATTCAATTGGCACAATTTTACATCTATTCCAAATCACTGATGATGTTTTGATAAAGCTTTACATCCTCGACGCGGCTAATGGAGGTAATCCGTCTACCTCCATCTTTTGATGAGCCTCCGCAGTGAAAAATCATTTCGTTTGGTGTTCCGTGATCAATGAATATGTAACGATCGTGATAAATCCCACCTGAGGGTTTCAGGGTAATGTCAACATTTGGATATTCTCGTTTAAAATCAGCTAACTCGGTCGGATGGAGACCATGATTCACGTTGTCGCTGAAAACAACGACCCTTACCCCCGCCGAAACTGATTTCAATAGAACTAACGTTTTCAGGCTAATGTAATTATCGATGACATGAATCGTTTTCTTAGCGTATGAATAGATCTCGGCATACGCCAAATCAGCTTCAACAGTTTGGCCATTATAGAAAAGGTAGTCCTTTTTGATGTTGGGATCGGTGAAGTCCTTGACCACAATGGTAAGGTCATTGACCTGTTGTTGTATCTGTCGGATGTCTTCAGTGTTACGTTGGGTTTGGATTGCGAGCGTTCGCATATCGGAAGAAGGCAACACATTTTGTAACTGAATAACGTAATCCTTCATCCGCTTGAATAGTTTAATGAGTTTCCTGCTTTGACTAACCGCTAGTTCACCCTTAAGCACCATCATCAACATGTAAACTCCCTCCTCGGTGAAAGCATACGGGCAATACCTAGTCCCTCCCCAACTTGAGGTCGATTTTTTCGACCTCAAGATTTTAAACTCAGCATCGGTTAGTTGAAACCGTTCCTCTTTGTCAAATCTTTCAATATTGTTTTTTACCTGTTCATTAAAACGCTTCGTGGTATATCCATAAATAACCGCCAAATCCACGTCGAGCATTACTTGAACTCCCCTAATGACGTAGATTTTCGACATCAGGTATTCTTCGGTTAGAGCCACCAAACTGTTATCTTCCATATCCTTGCGAACAATTAAGTCAGCAAAGGTAACAACAATATTTTATATATAGCAATTAATTAATATGAATAATTTCAACTTCTTTGGAAGAACTACAGCAAAGAATGTATAAGGCAATGTACGGCTTTTTGAACTAAGCTTTGTGATCGATGTTGAGCCATCATGAGGGCGACCAAAAAGGTTGAACAGTAGCCGTCATTGCGAGCGAAAGCGAAGCAATCCACTTATTAACGAAGATGTTAATTCTACGCTAATATGGATTGCTTCGTCGTTCCTCCTCGCAATGACGTATCCGAACCTACTTTTTAGTCACCCTCACTCAAACTTATTATTGTCTAAACTTGATGTCAAAAAAATACGATATCAAGATTCTTTCAAGACTATCAATACAACGAACAATCTTACTAATTCTACGCTGTGCCACTTGTTTGCTTGCATACTGACTATAGAATTGAAAGATAGCATCGATATCTTTTGAGGCTTGCCTCAACCAATGTATTTTAAACGCCATAACGCTCGCAAATGGATGAGTGAGACTCATAGTTCCCATTTCGGAAATCAGTTTCGGCAGCTTGCAACGAAACTTCCATTTGTTCGTGAGTATAGGCACATGGCAATGAGGACCCGCTTAGAATAGCAATGACTTCAGCAAGCAGTTCTTCACTTTCAGCATTTTCTACCAAAGCTAAAGCTTTTTCACGCATGCTCAGAAGTGTTTCACAATGCTGATTTTGAGATCCTTGAGTTGTCATATTAAGTTCGTTATTTGGCATAAAACGCAATGCAAAAGTAGTCAAATTATTCATATTGGGCAATGTTTTTTCGAATTCGCCCGCAAAGATAACAACAATATTTTATATAAAGCAATTAATTAATATGATTAATTTCTACTTCTTTGAAAAACAATTAACCTTTAGGTGCAAAAATTGCACCTCAAGATACTAAATCTTCTTTTGAAGATTACCTCTGAAACTTATGGCTCAAGATGAAGTCCCTCAAACGATTACGCCATTCTGGGCTTTGGAGCAGCAACCACAAGTCATCGTCGAGACGAGCACCCACAACAGTATTCTTAAGCCAGGCTTTTGAAGGGGTCTCCCCTCTTCCAACCTCTGTTTTGAGGTGAAGAAGTCCGTGCGACTTAGTACATGGCAACACCGCTGCAGCGAACGCCATTCACAACTTGTTTTATCCTTAGGCGAACACAGTCACCCACTGAAGCGATGTGGCCTAATTAAACGTATCTTTGAAAGTCCTTTAAGGTGTTAAAACTGTAGTGGCTGGTTTTCACCATTTTGACTGGCTAGCTTTTGTCCGTTTTTACAGACGTACTTCACCGAGTTGAACACCGTCTTCGCATTTACCTAAAGCAACTCGGGGCACTATTCCTTTTTCCAGTCGTTGATCAGGCTGGCCGACAAGTATAGGTATCGATCAAAGCCGTCGTATACGAAGTCCTCGTAAGTGTCCAGCTTGTGGACGAATATTCTTTGATAAAAACAGCTCAACTCGAACTCCTCAAGTGTCATCGTCAAGTACTTTACCACGTGACGCGGTGCGGCCCGAGTTCTCTCATTGCCAGCTTGTTTGTATGGCCATTGGCCTTAAATTCTCTAATCTTCTATCATATAAAGAGTTTCTTTTTGGAACCCATTAGCTCTATATTGCCCATCTCTTTGTCGTTTTGTCGTTCAGCGCAAAGATATGTATGACTAACTTATCTTTTCCGTGCGATTATACTTTGCCAAAATTTGACAAAGCAAAAATTTCGATTACAGATGTAGCACTGCCAGGCACAAGACAAAGGCTTTAGCGGGGTGCTGAACTCTTTGAAAGGCATGGGGCAAGTAAACTCTTTGACGGGTATTTTAGGAGAGGCTAGTTAAGATATTCTTGCTACTATCTTTTTAAGAAAAGCAAAAGAGCTTGTTTGTTCTGGAGTCAATAGACCTGCCTCAAACAAATCCTTGTTTTCATCGTACCATGCATACTCGGGAGAGCTTCGATGGGGTAAAGAATTGTTTTCCGTAATATGTTTCACAAAGCGTTCAAGCCATTCGTCCCATGAAACACGCTCTTTTTTGATCATAAGATGACCGTAAGTAGAGGCAATTCTTTCGATTTCAGCTGCTTCTTCAACAGATAAAACATCCTTTCTTAAATAGCCCAAAGAATTATTATAAAAACGGAATAAACGGGATTCTTCTTCGTCCACACTGGAAGAATAAGGAAAACGATCATTTTTCTTAATAAAACTTTCCAATCGCTCAATACTATCGAAAAAGGCACGTCTTTCTTGCAGTTTGTCCTGTTTAATATATTTATCATCAATATGCCCATCGGTTAGGCCAATGAATTGTTTGTCGTCTTTATAGTAAAGACAGAAAAGGTTGTTGGCTTCTGCTAATAAATTAGCCTTGACACTATTTTTTTTTACGGCATCACGGAACTTTGCTATATAAGCACATATTTCAGACAGTGTTGCAACAGGTGGCGTGAGGCTGTTAAGGTATTCGGCAGCTAAATCTCGTATGGTTCTGCTACGCATATTGCTTTGATTCCATTCGGAAAGAGCATAAGATCTGGTTCTATTGATGGCTACAATACTTTTATTTCGAATGGCACCTCTTATTTGTGATGCAGTTGGCTTAAGGTTTGGAAAACGGTTGCTAAGTTGTTCGAGGATTTCATCAACATTCATTGGTCGATCGAATTCACGAAGGAGGTCTTCAACCAAATAGGGAATTGCTTTTCTAGAATTTGCCGGAAAGATAATCTGGCTGTTTGATATCAATTCCGGATAACCTCTTTCCATGATATTTCGGCACTCTTTAACTATCTCAAAAAAAGTGATTGCATCGCAATTCTCTTTGCATAGATGCCCCACGTACTGCTCAAGTTCCACTCTTTCTTCGTAAAAGCGCTTTTCGTTAATCTGTGTTTTAACTGACTCAATAAACTCCTTGAAATCAAAAAAATCACTTAACACTTTAGGCACAGCATACAATGTTTCAGCCGAATATGAAGAGCTGAAAAAAGCTTTGCTGGGCTCTCCAATTAACTTGTAATGATTATCTATTAGGCAAATGACCCATACAATAAAATTACTGTTAAATGGGACTTCTTCACGAGAAGCAATATTTCTAAGTTCATATTCACTAGAGGCATTGTATTTGGAAGCTTCAAAGGCTTCTGCTTTTGATATTTTTACAACCCTATCATGAAATTTGCGGAACTGTTTAAGGCGAATTTGACGCACACGTTCTCGAGTTATTTTATTTTTCAAGCTAATTTCAGATAAGGTTTTCGTGCTTTCGTTGGCATAAATATTTGAACACTGTATCATCATGTTAAAATCTTTGTTGTCGTCTAATAATAAACATAAATACAGTGCTAAAAAAAACGGGAAGTAGCCCAATTGCGTGTACTTAAGAGCCACGCGATAATATACGGGAAGAGGGGGGAGCGATTTATTAATAGCCATTAGGTTTTCAACGAGTTGTTTGCCATCCTTTTCTTGACCTTCCATGCCGTCTTCTTTTCCGGATTGGTAAAAGTCAATAAAATCTCTCAACTCGAAAACCATTTCCATCAGTTCTAAAGAAGTGCGTTTGCCGCAGTTCTTAAACCAAAGAAAACTATCGGTCTCTCCTTTTATCCATGGCGATAGACCCTCAATGCTGTCAATATGATTGTCTTTTAGTATATGCTGGGCCCTAATAGACAAATTGTCAAAAAGGAACATGAATCTCCTTTTTCGTTCTTCACTCAATGAGATAGTATTACTCGGTTCTGAGCTTGATGAAGACGTTGTTACAATTGTCCTACAATCCCTTTCATCGGTGGTTTGATGTATTATTTCTATAGACTCTCTTAGCTCTCGAATCATAACCATGAGTTCTATAGAAGTTTGTTTTCCGCAATTTCTTAATTTGAGAAAATCATTACATGCACCCTCAATCCAAGGAGTGAGATCTTCTAAACTGTTTAAATTATTATATCTAAGTATATTTTGAGCTCTCACAGACAAATCATCAAATAGGAGCTTAAACAACCTTTCACTATCTTCACTAATAGCGATAGATTTGTGCGATTGATCGCTATTACCATATTTTGCTTCTTCTGAAAACATAATCGCGTCAGTCTTTTACACGAATGTCAGGCATAGGCTTGGAGAAAGAGCTTTCATTGTCGATGTTGGCGCATTGGCGGCGAACTTGGTCACGACGATGAATGGCAGGCTGGAGACAATAGCGGTCAAATTCATATTTGTCGAGATCTTCGACGTTTGTGATATTCGGGAATAGAAGCTTACAGTAAGCTGTAGCGATACGCTTAACAGCATTAAGATGACGCGTGTCGGCTTTAGGAGGTATCTCGATTGCATTGTTGACCAACTCTGCGTATTCAGGAGCAACACGAAGTTTGTGCATCACTTCAGAGAAAAACTCGACATTGATTGTCCAATCACGAAGAATCATGTCATTATTCATACGCGGGAGCAGCCAACCTTCGATAAATCCATGAAAACGGTCAAGAAGAGCGGATTCGTGAAAGACACCAGGAAGCTCGTCAAAGTAACGATCGCTGCGAGGGAAACCTTCGGACGTAAGTTCGATGTTGCCGAGCAGCATAAGACCACATTCGGACATGAACTCATAGTTGTCTACCGTTGCCTTGCCGTATTCCAGGTAACCCTTTAAGATAGCTCTCATTTCCAACGGGTCAGTGAAGGTTATACTTTGGATTTCATCGAAAGAAACCAAATCATGGTCGTGCATGATGCCAGGTGTTCTTCGAGACTTGTCGAAGAACAGCTTGGCTCGCGATACGGCTCCGCCACTTACCAACCATGAATATTTACTAAGGTTGCCGAAAACATAAGACTTACCTGTGCCTTTTGGGGCAAGTTCCACCATATTGAGGCGTGGCTCAATGAAAGGCAAGAGTCGGGTGATAAATTCAAGTTTTTGAGTTTGGTTTTTGAATGAAGCAGGATTGTACTCCATCGCTGAGATGATGACATCAATCCATTCTTCTGTGGTAAACGCCGACCTGAAATTACGATACAAGTTCAGATCCAATTTTTCCAAAGGCTTAAAGGGTCTGAAATCAACCATTTCTACATGCCCAGGGCCCATTTCATCGGGTGGAATATAGACTATTTTCAGGAGGCCCCACTTTTCTCCATCAATCAAGTCGGAGGGGTATTTTTCAACAAGATATGGAGGAATAAGGGTCTCGTTTGGCTTGATTCCCATATCTGGAATTTGAAACTGAACCTTGTTAGCAAGGAGGTTGGTGGTAACGATGAAACGGGTAAGCAATGTTAAAGTCTCGCCATTACGCAAACGAGCCTTCACAGCATTATTATTACTGGGAATATGCTCATCAAGAAAACGAGCAAGCTCTTGCTTGCGGAGTGTTCCGTCAGGCAAAGCATATTGAGAAATCAAGAAGTCCTTCACAAATGAAGGGAGATTTCTTCCCAAGAAAACATCGTAGTTTTGAGGGTTTTTCAAAATGGCAGCAGAGCCGAAAACTGTTCTTATTTTATTACCTAATTCGCTCATTTTTTAAAACTTTAGGAAGTCATTTCCACCGAAACCGGTGCCAATAACTTTGATTGTTTCACTATGGGATGTTCCGCCAGGAATGGATATATCCACCTTGTATTCGCCTTCCTCCAATCCTTCAACACGGACAGACCATTTGCCAGCGCTCCGTGTCATGTTGTATTCTTGATTGTCAATAGTAAGCTTGACCTTAGAAGGCTGAGGCATAATGACAACAGAAACGACTGGCTCGGAAACTTCTAATTCTTTGGAAACCAACTCATATTTAAAACGAGTCAGATTCTGTTTCTTGTTTGTAATGATGAGATATGGAACTAGCACTTCTTCAGGAGTGCAGCCACCGTGAACTTCATGGACGGGTTTACGACCCAGCGACGAGTGTGTAAGGGCTATTTTATATCGCTCTCCGTCGTTTTCATTGATGTGAACTACATAGTCGGAGTCATGATATAACTTTCCATCTGCGGGAACTTTTATGTAACGGCCATCATGCTCAACTTTGGCATCATATTTTTTCGACTCTGCTTTACGAGAGAGACAGCTTAGACCGTGGTCAGAAACGATGGCAATAGTATGTTCGCCATGTGAATTGCTGATCATTATCTCCCACATCTTTTTTGCAAGAATCGTCAATTCCTTGACCAAGGTGGAATTTTTCTGGTAGCCAGTACTATCGTGAGCTATTTCATCAAGTTCTCCAAATTTCACCACATTATCAAAACGATTTTGTGATGTTGCAGAAGGAATGGTGCAGCGCGTAACCTCGGAGTGAATCACACGGTAACCGTTACTTTCTTCCTCAAATACCGAAAGAAGGAAAGGAAGAAACTCGGCACCTAAAGCATCAATCCAATACACCTTATCGGGTTGCAGGTCGTTAGAGGAAATGTGTTTGTTAAGAAGGTCATGTGTTTCGTTGAACGAATGATACCAACCATAGAAGGAGTTCTCATCATGGTTTTTCTCCGTGATGTAAGAATGGATTTTTTCAGTGATTTCATCGGAGAGCTTGGCTTCGCGGTAAGCATCAAAGTAGTACAAGTACCAGTTATCTTGTTTTTTCTCGGAAGGTTTGAGGTCGGATAGATACATCCTCAAATCGGGGTATTTTTCAGCTGCTTTTTCAAGGGAAAGGCCAGTATGGTCACGGTCGGCATACCAGGCTGTGAGCATAACTTTTTCAAAATCAAACACACCTGTCGTGAGTGCGATTGCAAGTTGTATGTTATTTTGGCTAATTTCAGAAATGCAGGTTTTGATATAACTCTCAGTGGCTTTATCCGTAAACTCGATGAAGATAGTGGATGAGCGTTTCATCAAGAACTCACGTTCTGAGGCAAATTGCATCTGAGCATGAGGCTGGCTGAAATAGAAAATGCGCTCAGCGACCTTTGATGAAAGTTCGCTGTATGTCTCGTATTCCGTCAACTCCTCTAAACATATCTTTAAGTAGGGGTATTTGTCAGCAACGGAAGAAGAAAGGAAGTAATTCTTCAGTAACCAACGGTGGTATGGAATGGTGTCTGTTAGCACCCAGCGGTAGAACAAATCTCGCGGCGCGACTTTAGCAAAACCGAAAAGGGCTGAGACATAGGAGGAAAAACTAAAAGACGCTGGGTTACTCTTGAGTATGTCAGCAAGCAACATAGCCCAATAGTCTTCCTCAGATTCTTTGTATGCAAACGGGACATTGATGCCCAGGAATGATTCAATGTACTGGTGAGAGTTTTGGATATGTTCAAAAGTAAAGATGTTGTCTGGATCAGAGTTTTTTTCTCTACGGTTTATTGGACCTGAAGAGCAGACAATTTGAGTCTGCGGAGCTTGGTTTTTCCAGAAACGGAGCCAATCGTACAATGTGTTGAGGACTACTATACTACCTTTTTTGAGATTAGAGTTGGCTTCATTCTTGATAGTTGTAAGAAACACCTTGGTCTTCTGTTCCTCCGAGAGATAAGCCCAAACGGGTGCGCTTTCCTCAATGCGAGCAAAGCTGTTGAGGAAATTGCTAAATCGATTCTGGAGGCCAATCAATGGAATATAGATGCGCTTTTCAGGGCGGTCAACATCCTCTGTGTTAATCATTATCTCATTGAAGAAGCCGCGAAAGTCGTTTTCTGAATAGAAACGAACCAATTCTGAAAAAGGCGTGACCAAGGTTCTTACCTTACGGTCTTTTATGGCTTGACAAAGTTCATCTGTAGTTATCCAACGATCGGGGGTGTTTTCTATAAGTTCTTCAAGATTTAAGGGCGAAACGCCATGATGAGCCAAGTCCTGTGCAAACTTTGTGAAGACATCGAAATTGTTTAGCAGGATGAAGCGGACGGGGTATCGACAGCGTAGCGGGTCGCCGTCGGTCATATCGCGCTTGATTTCATCGAGCAAGGCTTCGTAGGAGTCGAAACGAATAATTTTATCTGATGCGTCCATAGTTTACGATAGGTATTTGGAAATGAACTCGGCTACTTCCGGGTTGTTGTCAATGATGTCCAAAACAACTTTCTGCCAAAGCACTCCTGGCATATTGGCTTCTTTGACTAGATTTTTCGCTTTCTTGACTGACTCAGGGTCAACGGTTTTTTTGACAGGATTAAAGGTTGTGGGGATGGTCGAAGGCGTGGCTGTAACTTGTGTTGGTGTAGTACTTGATGAGGTGGGGGTGTTCGGCTTTGGAGTCGGAGTTGGATTCTGCTCGTCTCGTTTTGTGTTGTAGAAAGTATAAACGCATTCACGAACATCTGACTCCTTGCGGAAAGCAACCTCGGATTGTAGGTGAGAGATTTCCTCAATAAGTTCGTCCCACCATTCTTTCTGTATCTTAACCGTCTTCATCGAATTGATGAAGTTATAAAAGCCGTTTTCATAATTATTGGGGTTAGAAACCAACTGAGCAATATCCACTCTTTCGCCACTGACTTGATGATATAAATTTTTGATTTTGGCAATATCAGGATTCTGGTCGGCTTCGAGTACTTCTATAAGCTGCTTGATTATAGTAGCCAATTTCTCGTTAACATTATCGCAGTAAGTGAGTACCCAAAGTGGATATTTGGATTTCTGTTTACAAAACTCGTTGATTCCCCAACGAACATTGCTGAGGCTCTTAACTTCGGGAATGTCCTTGATAAACTGTAGTTGGAAAACTTCGTAAAGCAATTGGGTGAGCTCGCTCTCTTCCTTAGAACCAAAGCGGAGCAAAAGCTTGTTGTTGGCCTCGGAGTGGCCATCGTTCCACATCTTGAACAATTCCACAATCATTTCAGTGAGTTTCTCATCAGAGATAGGTTGGGAAATAGATGTAACAAACAAATCGGCTTTATGCTTGCGAAGTGCATAGGAAAAAGCTACCCAGTTGGCGCGTGAAGAGAAGAAGCCATAAGGTGGTCTCATTAATGGAGCAAAAACCTCGGAAAGAGAGAATTTGTCGACATACTTTTTCTTGGCCTTTTCGATGCATTTGTCAACCTCTTCGCAAACTTGCGCAATCCAGCAGTTACCAGAAATTGCTGCTGAGGTTAGTTTGCAATCTTCATCAACCAAATGGTTGTCGTTCTCTTCAAAAACATATTTTGCCGGAATATCTGAGCCTGAGAATTTGGTTAGCCTGTCACGGTTAGGCGACTGAAGCATTTGCAGTACAAGTGCGGGGAAATTCTTGTTAGCAAAGAAAGTGTCTTTAACGTCTTTAACACCTGCTCTGTATGCCTTAACAGATTCCAAACCTTTACTAAACACTCTACAGCTATATTTTTTATTGATAAGCATATAGATGTTGGCTATTATTCCTTCACGGGTCTGCTCGCCGTTGAAATACAAGGTGAACGATCCATTTACAAGACGATTGCTCCATTTGGTCACAAGCATCTTTGCCGCTTGTTCACTTTCCTTTTCGATAGACTCTTGATAATGGCTTTTTGCAACATTATGATTGGCAATGAAGTCAATAAACTTTGAGCGAGCCTCCTCTGTGAAGAACTCATCTGGAATAATATGAATAGAATTTGGGTATTCTATGGAGAAATCCTTCACTCGGTTTTCGGCTGCTCGGCGTTCATCTTCGGTTATTGACAAATAAATTACCACATGCAATGTGTTGGGCTTTTCTGAGGTGTATTTACCCAGCTTTGCGCGAATTAAGGATTCAGCATCCGAGCAAGAGAAAACCTGAGGGTCGCATTTACGGATGAGGTAGTCACCAACATTAAAGAGTTTGGTAAGGTTCGTCTTGGCGGCAAGATTGAAGGACAGAAAATCAATTGCAGACTTAAATTGCGCTTTTACTTTCTCTTTTTCGTTGGCAATCTCGACCGGATTGAGCGAACTGACGGAGATCTTGAACTCACCAAACACATCACGGGCAATTATCTGATTGGTGTCAAGGAAGCGCAGGATGTCGTCCATCTTGGGCTCCAGACGATCATCGGCAAAGAGGCCACGGATGCTCTTTTCATTAGGCGAGATTCTGGCTATGATTTCAGGACTCTTGGTGGCAAATTGTGTAGATAGCGTATTGAGTAGGAGTATGCCTTTATAAACACGAACATAATCATCGCCTCCTTCTTTTTGTACTTTGTAAATATGGTTTTGGAAATTGGAAGTAAAGGCTCCACAGAGAGGATTTGCCGCAAAGCTATCATAGAAAAAGTCCCAAAGCCATTCTGCCGTTAGCAACCCCCTCAAATCAAAAACAGATTCATCTGCAATGAACTTACGAAAGCCCTTTTTGTCATCGTTCATAAAGTTAACGACTGAACGGTTGGCGGAACCTACATAGTCTGAAAGTTTGGAGCATAAGAAAGCACTATAAGGGTGCATAGGGAAGAGTTCGAGGATGCTTTTGCGCTCATCCTCAACACCTCCTTCGCAGAGGTAGTCAATAAGTTCATTGAGTTTGACAGTGCGGTTATATTTAAGAATATCGTAACCTTCATCGTTTTTCACGTCGAAAGTATGACGCATTACCTTGTAAGTAGACACTTCATCCATCATGTAACGGATGGTGTAGAAGCGATCATTCATCGTTTTTACATCATCGCGTTTACCGCCTGAAGCTACCTGATCTTCTACGCGGTGAGAAATCAAGAACAGAAAGAGATTGCAGCTTTGAGACTTCTCTGCGATATTCTGTAGGACGTTGATGCGGTCACTACCGATGGCTTCCATAATGGAGGTGAACTCATCCCAAAAGATAACTAAGCCATCAGCAATTCCTTCAGACTCGATGGCGCGTTCTACCTCGGCAAGCCATTCGCTGACATTTTTAGAGGTTAAGGTTACTCCAACAGTCTCATAAAGAGCTTCTTCCAATTCTAAATAGGCTTGAATGTTGTTTGTCCTAAGAAGAGTGATAACATCCTCTGGAGTAGGGGCGATGTCTTTGAGGTCGTCGTGTTTATCAATGGCATCCTGAGTGTATTGCATGTGTTGCTCAACATATTGGACAGCACTCTCAAAATCTGATTTGACTACTATTTTGGTGTGGCCAGCAGCGTTAAGGGCATCTTTAACCTCACGTTGCAAGGAAAGGGCAAAGCGAGGCAGGTCATAAGCACCTTCAACTCCTTTGATGACTACAGAGAAGAGGCGCTTATTTTTGCGGAAATTATCCACCTGATTGCGAAGGCTGATGTCTTCTATTTTGTTAAAATAAAAACTGACATCCTCGTATTTATCGCAAAGGAGGTGTCGGACAACGGAGCTGGCGTGAGATTTGCCCGTTCCAAATGTGCCTTGTACCCAAATGCTCTTGCGTTTGGATTTTTCGGACGAAGACACAGCGGTCATCGTTTGTTGCAGCAAATCGCAGAACTGGTTCGTAGGGATAAAAGAAGCCCAAAGACGATTGCTAGATTCTGCCGTGATGTCGTACACTGGCAGATAGTTTTGCATTTGGATGTAATCGGAATAACGTGCCATGATATCGCGTTTGAAGGGGTTCAATTAAGCATCATTTTGATAATGTCAGTAGAGGAAATATCCTCGCGTAAATTGATATTGTCTAGACCCAGGTTGAGTTGGACATTAAGAATGTGGTTACGCTCTTCCTGAAGGGTGCGAAGAATGCGCTCAAGAACTGGGCGATCTACACCGAATTGACGGTAGACACCTTCTTCTTGACCTTCCGCATAGAACTCAGATATAGTAAGCGATCGTCTATTATTGGATTCTGCATATCTGAACAAAGAATAAGCGACGGTTTTATACGAAACCTCATTATGAGGCATTCTCATCACTGTTTCAACTGAGCGACCTTTTGCTTTTATAACACCTTGTCGTAAGGTATCACCAATAATCGTATCTTCTCCAATCCCAAACATATTGCATAGAGCACCAAGCGGATTTCCAAGCGTCGCTTCGGCAATATCTGGATAAGTTTCCTTCAACATGGCAAGAAGCTCAGGTTTTGAAAAAGCTCTATTGAATGGGATTTTCGAAGTGTAGAAATTAATAATCTGAGAATTATATGAAAGATTAACCCAAAGAAACTCCCATATCAAAGGTTGATTATCAGGATAAACAGGAGCACATGCCAAACCGAATGGTGTAATGACTTTGTCTTTTTGATCAAGGATTTCACTTTCTCTAAACCAGTTTATGCAAGCAGGAACCATTTTTGTACCCAATTGATTTCCTCCTTGGAAGAAATTGTCATAGTCTAAGAAGAATTCATTAATCCATTTCTCTCTTAAACCAAAGGTTGAATATCTATCTATACCAGATGTTGCCATTCTTGGATTATTTTTATTCGTTGATTCTGATATATTAATTGAGCTAGCCATCACACATCCTCTGTCTTTGAATGTAAGGCATTTATGACAATGGACACACTTCTCTTTGTTTATTGTGACTATTGGAACGACTGATAGCGCACCGGTAGGGCATTCAACTTCGCAAACTTCACAATGGACGCAGTATGTAGCTTTGTAAATGGCTCTCTTTAACAAACTATGAAAAATAGGGTCGTTGGGGACATTATTAAATGTGATGGTGAAATTGTCTTTGTCATACTTGATGACGAATTGGAACGTGTCTTTTTCATACTTGAGGTTACCAACAATTTCTGACTCATCTCGACCAATGATAGAGATTGCCCCAACAGGGATGAGCCACTTTAGGATGTCCTCTTTTGGATGCTTGACAATAGCATAAAAATCTGGAATAGTTGTTATGAATTGTACCGAAGATCCTTCTGTATTTGAGGTCTTACCACCCGCACGTAACTTCCATTTTCCATCTTTTATGTATTGTCGCTTTGTGACATCGTTTGAAATGCCTATCTCAGATGTCTTTTCAAATAACTCGTCCACAAACCCTTTTATGCAGTCGGGATATTGTTTCATAACTACATATTCAGACCACTCCGAAGAGAAAGGACAGATAGAACAACCGACACGAGCAAGTCCTTTTCTATATGCATTATTATACGGAAGATTGTGAAGGAGGATATATAAGTAAATCTCGGTTGCATTCCACTCAAATATAGGTCTAGCATTGATCACATTGTTATGCTTTACTCCTTTGCCTGTTCTATTATATTGAGAGCGACGCTCACTTTCTTCTGACCGGACACCTTCAAAAACAAGAACTGAAGGTTGCTTCCCTAAACGAGCTTCCTCTTTTAGTAAACGATACAGAGGGGCTGTTTTCATAACAGCACAACACCAACGATGCATTCGACTTGGAGAACCCATTTTGTCCCAATAATACATTACTGGTTGATGGTTTTCAGACATCAGGAATGTAAGTTCCGGGTATGCTTTTTTATAGAACTCTTCGGTTTTCTTGTATAATTCTAGTGAGGTTGGCAGCTCATATCCAGTATTAGAATAGATGACGGAGAATTCAGTGCTTGGTATTACTCTTGTAACAAGGTCTAATAACACTAGAGAATCTTTACCTCCTGAGAATGAAGCAATGAACATATCAATTTTGCTCGTCAACACAGCCCCCTTGCCTTGAGCGTTTGCTTCACTTTCAGACATGATGTCGAAACTGTCGCAAGACTCTTTTATGACTACTTGCTTTTCTCCTGTCTTCTTTTCAATCCGCGCGGCCAGAGCCTGGAAGTCAATGTCAGGATTTGTCTCTGAAGCTTTTGTTATACCTTTATAACGACGATAAACACTATTGATGAACTCCATCGCTTCATGTTCAATGAGAAACATTGTATCGGCATTGACTTCGCGTAAGGCTTCAATATCTATAGGGGTAAGGACGATGTTCTTTCCTTCAGGAGTCAGGATAATTTCTGGGTCGTCGAAAAGATTGCCTCCTTTGACTTCCATCACAAGTACACCGCAATAGAAATAACGGCGGTCACAAGCCCAAAGAAGTGGAGCATCGGAATGAGGATAAACCCACCCCATGTGATTCAATCCCAAAAGATCCAATTCTTCATAAAAAACTGGCCTCGGCGCAATGGCGAGGGCTTCTCCAGCAGATGACATCGTGAGTGTCACCCCGTTATGTGGCTTATCCCAGACTATTTTGAACATGTCTGTTGTCTGTGTTTGTATCCCAACCAATAAGGTTTGGCTCCCTAACCATAAAAATCAGAAAAAAAGACGTGGAGCCAGTTCTGATGCCCGTTCCACTCGTTGAGGCCTTCGCCTTGCCCGGTCAGTCGAAACGAGCAACGCTGAAAACCCCACGCCAAATAATATATACAGACACGTATAATCATTACATGGGGCGTTCCCGCTGCTCTGTCTTTGACTGACCGTTTGATTTTGCGAAGTTCCAACGAGTCAAAACCAAAGCGTCCAGAAAACGCCTTTGTCAAAAAACCACCAAAGGTGGTTCAAAGCAGTGGGCAAAAATACAAAACACAACCCATATTTTCAACTGATTTCTGAAACAAACTTTAAGATGAGGTAACGGTATAATTAAATTATTTCTTTTGATTTAATTAATTTAGTTTTATTTTTGCAGATTATTTATAATAACAATTAAACATTGAAGAATTACCTAAAATAATTGATGGAATACCTACAGAAAAGAAACAAAGTAAAGAACGAGTTACATTAATCAAAAAATACTACTCCATTCTTTGGAAAAAGCTACAAAAGACAGGAAAACAAAATAGGGTGTTTTGTAATTACCTCGGTGTAGATGTTTTTGTAGTTGAAAAAGAGAGTGACAAAAAAACCATTTATGCTGCTTCAAAGAATTGGCAATCCACGTATGCAGTTAAACACCTAGAAACAATCATCGCTAATGCCAATAAAACAGGGGATGGACCTATCTATGAAAAGCCGAGAGGTAATACTCAAAAAGCAAACGGATACAAAAACATGGTTGTACTTTATTATTCTTTCATAAATGAAGAAGTCCCATACTTGAACTTCTTGGCCAAACTTACCATAGGCGTCAAAGCAGATGGAAAACACGTTCAGTATTGCGTAAACAAAATAGAGTGCAGCAAATAAAAAAGCCGCACTCTACATTACCTCATACTGGAATTGGAATGTGTACGGCTCTTTTGAGAGAGCAAAAATACAACAAATTTCTAGATCTGCAACAATTGTATTGAAAATATTATCCCCTTCTCGCCTCACGCAATGGGCGGTCCCAATACACCTCGCCACCGGCTTCATGGGCAAGGACATCGATGGCTCCGCGGAATTCCTCCAACAAAGCCTGCTCACGTTTCTTGGAACGGCGCCCCTTTTAAATCCATCTCAGCAGCGAAATACTGCTCATAGACGTTGAGGGTGGCTATGGTTCAGTTATCTGGAGAACCACTTGTCCAAAGTCTCTTCAGCCTCCTGATCCATCTCGGGAGTGATGTGCTGCTTGATCTTCCTGTAGGCGATGGCAATGACCGCCACCTCGTCGGCCCAGCCGAGGATGGGATGACGCTTTGCCGAAATCAGGTTGATGGGAAGAATCAGATACGCCAGCGACCCGTAAATGATCGCCTTGGCTGATTTAGGGGTGCTGTCGCTCTTCAGCACATAATACATCAGCAACGCCTTCTTGGTGGTGAAACGTCCCAGCCGCTTGGCGCTGTCCTTGATCCGCTCCCATAACCCGGGGAGGTTGTAATTTGTGGTGTTCGATTCCATGGCATTCTACAATTTGAGCGCAAAGATACACTATTTTCTTTTTGCGAACCTCTTCCCTATACGGTTTCCGCTGTTGATCTCCATGATGGCCAAGATGCCAAAAGCGATGGCGACAGTGGCCTTGAGGGCGGCGAAACCGGTGTGAAGAGCCTCAGGGAGCTGGTTAGAGACGATGTTGTAGCTCGTCCAGAAGATGCCTGCACCGGGCACCAAGGGGAAGATGCCGCAGATGAGGAACACCGTGATGGGGCACTTCCTCCCGATCGACTGAAACAGCGCCGTCAACGTGACCAAGGCCGTGGCACAGAAGATGACCTCGACGGGCGACATGGCGGTGTAACGGCTTAACACGAGATACAAGAGCCATCCCATCGTGCCACAGAAACCGGCGTCGAAATAATACTTGCGTGGCACACCAAAGAGGGCGGCAAACGACACGGTGCCCACGAAGGCGGCGATGAGCTGGATGGCATAGCCGGCCGTCTGCGGATCGGCGGTGAGTCCTCCCAACACGGGCATCGACCCGAACACATTGCCGTCGAACATAAAGGCTAAGGCAACGCCCAAGGCGATGCAGAAGAAGGTCAACAAGGCGTCCAAGAGCCTTGTGACGCCTGCGATATAGTCCTCGTTGGCCATGTCGCGGATGCCGTTGGTGAAAGGCACGCCAGGAATCAAAGGGATGATGGCGCCGATGATCATGTTGCTCAGGTGGTCGCCGAGACCGAGACGGTACATCCCGATGCAGAGCAAGGTGGCCAGCAGGCCGCCCGTAGCGTTGCCCACGATGCGAGAAAGCCTTCTGGAGCCTACAAAAAGCATGAACACCCACAACACCAGTCCTGCAATGAACGAGGCCACACAGTCCATGAAACCGCCTCCAAAGATGATACAGAAGGCTGCACTGCCCATGGCAGAAGCCAGGATCTGCTCCCAGGCGGGCTTGGCCTTCATGGCACGGATGGCTTGCAGCTGTTGATCCAGCTGCTCCAAGGTGTAGCGCCCCTGCTCCACTTCTCGTGACAGCTGGTTGACGGCCACCACCTTGTCGAGGCTTGCGCCCTTGATAGGGATGAACTTGGAACGGGCGTAGTCCTTGCCGGTTGCCATGATGCCGTTGCTGAGCACGAAGAAACTCTCGTCTTCTACGCCGTAATGGCCGGCGATGCGCCGCATGGTCTCTTCCACACGGGAGATCTCGGCGCCGTTCTCCAACAGGATGGATCCGGCTTCGTAGGCAAGGTCTAAGGTTTTAGGGGTATCGGTCATGGCATTGTTTATTTTGACATTCCTTTCATGTTATGCTCCAACAATCCTTCACAGCCTTCCAAGACATCGATCCACGTGGCCTCGAAATCGCCCGTGTACCAAGGATCGGCCACCTGTCCGGGGCGGCGGGTGTAATCCATCAAAAGGCTGATCTTCTGGTCGGGATCGCCACCTAGGAGACGATGCAAGTTACGGACGTTGTTGCGATCCATCACGATGATGTAGTCGTAATGGCGATAATCGTCCATGGTCATCTGCCGAGCCGTCTTTCCTTGACAACCGATGCCGTGTTCCGCCAACTTACGACGCGCCGGTGGATACACAGGATTGCCCAACTCCTCGGTGGAGGTCGCCGCAGAAGCAATCTCAAAGTGGTCTTGGAGTCCCTTCTCCTCCACAAGATGCTTCATCACGAACTCCGCCATCGGACTGCGACAGATGTTGCCGTGACAAACGAAAAGGATCTTGTTTTTCATATTAGGTTATTTGCTGGCAAAGATAGGGAAAAAAGCAGAGATTGCGTTTTCTTTTCTAGACTTGATAAAACTTAATAAATTAATACTTGACAAATTTATATTATCGTTGTATATTTGCAAACAAAACTAGTTTTTTTGAAAAACTATTAACGACAATTTATTTAATATAGAATCAGAATTATGACGAAAAAACCAGAATTATCAGAAGATTTGATTAACTTTGCGGATATAAAAACAATGGAGATCATCATGAACACCGATTCCAATCTCAAACCCTACACCATTGAAGAACTTCGCGAAATGATTGCTATTAGCGAAAGGCAATTTGCTTCTGGTCAATGGCAGGATTTTGATGAAGCAATGGACGAAATTGAAGCCGAACTCGCCGCTGAAGAGCAGCAATCTGAAATGGCGGAGTCTTTATGAGGGTGATCATTACTGATTTCGCGAAGAATCAAATACGCGAAACTGCTAAATACATCCAAAAAGAGTTTGGAAAGATTTCTAAGGATAACTTTATGAAGAACGTCCAATTAACTAGGAAACTAATTGGAACAAATCCGTATCTTGGCATATTAGAGCCTCTTTTGGAAAATGAGCCAGGAAACAATCGCAGTATTGTAGTGAATAGTTTTAACAAATTGATTTATCATATTGTTGACGACCATATAGAAGTATCTGCTTTCTGGGATATGCGCCGTGAGCCCGACTCCTTAATAGGACAAATCATCAGCGAACAATAACCTTGGAAGAAATAAAAAGAGACAGCCCCAAGGGGACTGTCTCTGATAAAAGAAGTTTAATTAGGATTACTTCTCCACTTCCTTCTTCAGGCGCTCCGTCAACATTGGGACGATCTTGTGCAGATCACCCACGATGCCAAGGTCAGCGACGCTGAAGATGGGGGCGAACTTATCCTTGTTGATGGCGATGATGAAGTCGGACTCTTCCATACCAGCCAAGTGCTGGATGGCGCCGCTGATACCACAGGCCATGTAGAGGTTCGGGCGGACGGTCTTACCTGTCTGTCCCACCTGACGGTCGTGAGGCATCACGCCATTGTCAACCATGGCGCGTGATGATGACACCACGCCACCGATGACGTCGGCCAAGGCCTGCAGCTTGTCGAAGCCTTCCTTGTTTTGGACGCCACGGCCGCCAGACACCAGGATCTTGGCATCGGCGATATCGACCACAGTCTTGTCTTCCTTGATGGTCTCCACCAGCTTCACTTTGAACTTGGTGGTGTCGAACTGAGGAGTGAACATGGTGACCACGCCTTGACGGCCTTCCTCACGCTGACGCTTCTGCATCACGCCAGGACGCACGGTGGACATCTGTGGACGGGTGTTCGGGCAGATAATGGTAGCCATCAGGTTGCCACCGAAAGCGGGACGGGTCATGCGGAACTGCAGCTCGCCGTTGCTCTTCTCGTCGGCAACGACTTCCAACTTGGTGCAGTCGGCGGTCAGACCGGTCTTCAGACGGGCAGCGATACGCGGAGCCATGTCGCGGCCGATGGTGGTGGCACCGTACAGCACGATGTTGGGATGACGTTCCTTGATGATCTGGTCAACGACCTGTGAGTACTGCTCGCTCAGATAGTCCTTCAGCTCGGGGACGTCGGCGACGATGACTTCGTCAGCTCCGAATTCGATGAGCTTCTGGGCTTGGTCTTTCACACCGCAACCGAGCAACATGGCCACGACCTTCTCGCCGAGAGCGTCGGCCAGGTCACGGGCCTTACCTAAAAGTTCGAAAGCAACGGATTGGATGTTACCTTCACGTTGTTCTGCGAAAACGAATACGTTTTTATAATCTTTCAATTCCATGGCTGTAACTTTTAGATGATGTGTTTTTCTTTCAGTTTGTTGACAATCAGCTCAACGGCTTCTTCTTCGCTCACCTCGTGGACCTCGCCTGGGGCTTTCATGGCCTTCGGGAAGCTCTGGAACACCTTGGTGGGAGAACCGCTCAGACCGAGTTTCGTCTCGTCGTAGTCGATCTTGTCGGCACCCCAGACCTCAACCTCGCGGTTGTAAGCCTCGACGATGCCGCTGACGGTCATGTAACGTGGCTCAAATGCTGAAGCCAACACAGTAAGCAGGCACTTGCCTTCCACTTCGAGAACTTGGACGCTGTCCTCATTCTCTTTGTGAACTTGCAGGTTGCCATTGGGCATCAGCTTAGCGTCGCAAACGTAGGTGATCTGAGGCAGACCGAGGTGTTCGGCCATCTCAGGACCCACCTGAGCGGTGTCACCATCGATAGCCTGACGGCCGGCGATGATGATGTCGTAATCCAACGTACGGCAGAGACCTGCGATGGCGTAGGAAGTAGCCAAGGTGTCGGAGCCGGCGAACTTACGGTCAGAGAGAAGGATGGCACGGTCGGCGCCCATGGCGAAGGCTTCGCGCATGATGACATCGGCTTGCGGAGGACCCATGGAGACCACGGTGACGTTGGCACCGAATTGGTCCTTCAGACGGAGGGCCAGCTCGAGACCGCCCTTGTCGTCAGGGTTCATGATGCTCGGAACACCGTCGCGGATCAAGGTGCCCTTTACCGGATCGATCTTGATTTCAGTGGTATCCGGAACTTGTTTGATACAAACGATAATATTCATACTGCTTCCCTCCTATTATTTCTTGAACAACTGACCAGCGATAACCATACGCTGCACTTCTGAGGTACCTTCGTAGATCTCTGTGATCTTGGCATCACGCATCATGCGTTCCACAGGATATTCACGAGTATAGCCGTAGCCACCATGGAACTGGACAGCCTTGGTCGTCACTTCCATAGCAGTCTCGGCTGCAAACAACTTAGCCATAGCGGCATCAGGTGAATAAGGCAGCCCCATGTCCTTCTTCCAAGCGGCGCTTCTGACGAGCAGACGGGCAGCTTCGACTTTGGTCTTGAGGTCGGCCATCTGGAACTGGGTGTTCTGGAACTGAGCGATAGCCTTGCCAAACTGCTTGCGTTCCTTGGTGTATTTAACGGTCTCATCCATAGCGCCTTGGGCGATACCTAGGGCTTGGGAGGCGATACCGATACGACCACCGTCCAAGGTCTTCATGGCAATGGTGAAGCCCTTGCCAAGAGGTCCGAGGAGGTTTTCCTTCGGCACTTCGCAGTTTTCGAAGATCAACTCGCAGGTAGCGCTGCCGCGGATACCCATCTTGAGTTCCTTCTTGCCGATGCTGAAGCCCTTCATGCCCTTCTCCACGATGAAGGCGGAGATGCCCTTGGTGCCTTTCGACTTGTCGGTCATGGCCATGACGATGAACACATTGGCGTAGGAGGCGTTGGTGATGAAGATCTTGGTTCCGTTGAGGATCCACTTGTCGCCAGCATCGACGGCTGTGGTCTGCTGCATGGCGGCATCGGTGCCGGCGTTGGGCTCGGTCAGACCGAAAGCGCCAATCCATTCACCAGAGGCCAGCTTGGGCAGGTATTTCATTTTCTGTTCCTCGGTGCCGTTCTCCAGGATGGGAGCCATGCACAGCGAAGTGTGAGCCGAGACGATGACGCCGGTGGTGGCGCACACTCTCGAGAGCTCTTCGACCGCCATGATATACATCTGGACGGTACCGCCCTGTCCACCGTACTGCTTCGGAATCGGGATGCCCATGATGCCGAGCTTGCCCATCTTCTGGACAGTCTCCATCGGG
>JAFXMK010000014.1 GCA_017530365.1 Bacteroidales bacterium | reverse complement strand
GAGGTCGAGATGAAGGAGAAGAAAGACCGCGTCGAGGACGCTTTGAACGCCACCCGCGCTGCCATCGAAGAGGGTATCATCCCTGGCGGCGGTGTCGGTTTCATCCGTGCCATCAAGGCCATCGAGAAGATGAAGGGCGACAATGAGGACGAAACCACGGGTATCGCCATCATCAAGCGCGCCTTGGAAGAGCCGCTGCGCCAGATCGTTGAGAACGCCGGACTGGAAGGCTCGGTCGTCATCAACAAGGTGAAGGAAGGCAAGAACGACTTCGGCTTCAATGCCCGCACCGAGGTGTATGAGAATCTGCTCACCACCGGTGTCATCGACCCTGTGAAGGTATCGAGAGTCGCCTTGGAGAACGCCGCCTCCATCGCTGGCATGCTGCTGACCACCGAGTGCGTCATCAGCAACCACAAGGAGCCTACACCTCCTACACCTCCGATGCCCATGGGCGGCGGAATGGATGGAATGATGTAATTCCTTTGAGAAGACAGAAGAAAGAATCCCGTCAGCGATGGCGGGATTTTTTTATTATTACAAAAGTTTGGATAGGGGTTGACATCGTTTCTTAAAATCATTAACTTTGCGGCAAACCGATAAAAACTCATATATTATGAAAAAAACACTCTTTTTCATTATCCTATCCGCACTATGCATCATGTCCAATGCACAAATCAAGATGCATCCCAGCGGACAAGTGAGCATTCAGTCCACAACTACTTCAGGAGGAGTTCAGATTGATAATACAGGCAAAAGCAGCTTTGAACCCAACGTTGGTGGACGGAAAACTAATTGACACCAAGCGGATGGTTATTACCTCAAAATAACGGAGCCATGAAAAAGACCTTTACTCTATTATTCATACTGCTGGCGATAGCCTTCCAAGGCTTCGCCCAAGACACCCTCACTGGCGTGGTGAGCCGCGTCGCCGCTCCCTATTTCGAACAGAACGTCTGCGACAGCCGCTTTGCCATTATGGCCGAAGGCGAGACCTATTACGTCATGGTGGACAACTATTGGCCGAATCCTTATCTGGAGGAACTGGTCATCCATTACGACACCATTCCGGTCGGCAACGATGTTGAAGTCATGGGAACCATTTTGGGAATGGAAGATGGGAATGGGGATGCTTTTCGGACTATTGACATCAGCAAGAACCTGAACTCTACACATCGGCATATTCCTGGTTTTTTTGGCTATCGCAGTGTTTCGTATTCGGGACCAGATCCTGTTTTGGCAGCAAGTTTTGACAAATACACCGGAACAGAATTCTATTTCATTACTATAAATGGAGAACTCCAGACAGAACGTCCATTTGTCATCAATGGCCGAACACTTGTTGAGGACAAACGGTATCTGTTTGTTGGCGAAAGTGACAGCTTGACCGACTATAACGGCAACACTTTCCTCGTCTACGAACTGATTGATGCTCAACCAATGGATCAAGAAGATTTAAGCATAAACGGAATTCTTACTACTGAAAACGATTTATGCCTTTCTTGGCCTCGTGAGGAATCGCCTTACCTTTCAGTTTTTGATGGAGAGGCACATCATTATGTCACGAACAAAGGAGCACTTCAAAACAGATACACGCTTTATGACATCAGGAATGCCTTTGGAAACAACACAACAGTTGATGCTGGTGGCTTTGCGTTTATCCGTTATGACTTGTTTGGCGCACCTTTCAATGCATTTGAAGTCATAAAAATGGAAACGGAGGAGCAAACAACTCTCGCTGGAACGTTGACAGTTGCAGGAACGCCATATATAGGTATGGGGCCTCCAATACCAGGCGCAGACATGGCATTTAGCTGTTATGGAGATTATTATATGGAGTTTTATATTGATAATCCTAAAGTTTGGGATCCTCAATCTTACAGTTATTTATATAATGCCTTTATAATAGGCAACGATACCATTTATTATGATTTTGGCCAAGAAGCAACAGCTACCTTTATTCCAAGTATCGTAATGAACAACTATAGAAATCCTGTTTTCTATATTATTATTACGGGAATAGATGGTTTGACTGGAGTTGATGAGTTGGATTTACCAGAAATTCAAGTATTTCCAAACCCGGCAGATGATGTTATATACATTTACAGCAAAGGCCATGTCATCACACATGTTGACATAATGGATTCTAAAGGATGTCTCATTATATCAAAACCATGCAGGGATAATAACATTCAATTCAGTAATCTTGGAATCCATGGTTTATTATTTATCCAAATAGAATTAAGTAATTGTAATGTTATAACTTCAAAAATAATTGTCAAATGAAAAAATACCACATTATATTCTTTTTGCTATTATTCATTGTTACAGCACAAGCACAAAACCAAACGGATATCATAGAATTAAACGGTTATTTCAATGAAATTGATTTTACGGTTCCGAATGTTACATACACTTATGTTAACGAAGGAGATCTTTATGTTTCAGAAGTCATGCATCTTCCTGAGAGAACACAAAGTAACACATTAGACAAAATATTAATCTTTGCAGATTCCACACTATACTCATTATATGAATATCCTATCAGAAGATATGCTTACGACATCTACAATGTTTATGGGTGCGAAATACAAATGATTGTCATAAAGGGCGAAACATGTGTTGATGTCAAAAACATTATTTTAAGCAACTCTACTAATTTAGGTGGCGTGGTTTTTATTGGAAACATTGAACCAGCATGGTACGAGGCTTATGATGTCATTAATCATAACACATTTACATCGTGGCCCTGTGATATGTATTATATGGATTTAGACGATGTTTGGATTGATAATACTCACAATAATGTTTTTGACGATTACACAGGCTCTTTCAATCCCGAGATATTTGTTGGAAGGATTTACACAAGATTTGTTGGAAACGAGAGTGATGAACTTGGAACTATTTGAGAAGTATATGGATAAAAACCATGCTTTTTGGATTGGACATCGACAAGTAAACAAAAAACATGCATTATCATATACGAATGCTTCCTGGAACAATTCTCAAAACGACCTCATCAACGGTATTCAATATTTATACGGACCAAATCAATATGAAGCATTTACATCCGACTCTGTAGTTTTTTGTGCAGATGATTATCTTGAAAGACTCCAAAATGATAAATACGAGTTTGTCCAATTGGCAAGCCATTCTTTTTCATATTCACATATTTTTGATTCACTTGTCCCTAACGCCACAAATTCCTATGACACATTAAAGGTCTATATTAATAGTTCAAAGATATACGCTAATGGCGTAAATGCCATAGGTATGAATCTATATTGCTGTTCAGCCTGCAACTGGTATAGTTACGCATATTTAGGCGGAAACTATGTTTATGGTCCCAAATCCTCTGTATTATCTCTCATGGGTTGTACTAAAGTTGGATCCATGTTGGATATGCCCGCTTTTTACCAACATCTTCATAATGAACAAACCATGGGACAAGCGTTTGTTAATTGGTGGCTAACTAACTATTACAGAACAATGACTAAAAACAAAAAAATATGTTGGTTCTTCGGTCTCACCATCATCGGCGACCCTTTGGTCAACTTCTTCCATTGCACTAACGGCTCTTGTAAAGATCAGATCACACTCATCTCATACGACAACTCCAACTCGCCGTTGTCCTACTATCTCGCCAGTGAGAGCATCACGGTCGCTCCCACGTCAGGATCATTCACCATTCCCATGGGTGACCATTGCATCCTCAACGCCCCAACCGTGGTCATTGACGGGGAATTCCTTTGCCCGTCGGGAAGCACGCTGGAAATATTGAACGAAGGTTGTAAGGATAATTGCGATGAATAAAACCCAATGCCATGAAAAAGAACCTCATTTTATTAATCACACTGCTGGTCGCTGCCTATAGTGGCATCGCCCAGGACACCATCACCGGCGTGGTGAGCCGCGTCGCCGCTCCCTATTTCGAACAGAACGTCTGCGACAGCCGCTTTGCCATTATGGCCGAAGGCGAGACCTATTACGTCATGGTGGACAACTACTGGCCGAATCCTTATCTGGAAGATTTGGTTATTCATTATGATACCATCCCTGTCGGCAACGAAGTTGAGGTCGTGGGAACCATTTTGGAAATGGAAGATGGGAACGGGGAAAGGTTTGGTGTTATTGATATACAAGAACTGATAAATGCCGATTATTTGTATTATAATTCTCGCATATATTGGATGGGGTGGCTTAGTCCCATAGCTTATCAAAACCCCGATCCGATTGAAGCATACGCTATCTATAATATAAATGGCGACCTCCTTTATTTTGTTGCTATTGACGGCGAATTGCAAACGGATTATACTTGGATAGTTAATGGAGTTACTATTAACTCCACTTCACAATATATTTTTGTTGGCACACATGAAACTTGGCCTGATTATTATGGCGAACCAGTTCCTGTTTTTAACTTAGTTTTTGCTATTCCATTTGGCGTCGCCACCGATAATATAGAAGGTACCCTTACCCTTAGTAATGGCTTACACATGGATGTTCCATGCCTAGCAGTAAACGATGGAACCGATTATTATTATCTTACCATTAAAGAAGTCTTACAACATGGTTTTATCAATTCAGCTCTTTATGAAGAAAATACACCTGTTACGGTTGGCGGTGTGAAAACCGCTCGTTATGACATATTTGGTAGCGTATTCCTTTCTTTTGACATCGTTGTTTTACAATCGCTAGAAGAAAAGACCTTATACGGAATATTGCAGGATGCGCCATGCCCGGCTGTTGGGCATGTTCCATTACCTGGATTGGAGTTGGCTTTTTATAGTGGTAACAAAAACTATTATCTTGACAATGAAAGAATTAATTATGGTAGCGCAATTATTGTTGGCAATGATACCATATGGAGAGGCGCGGAGTTAGCAGCTACTTTGACATCAACACTCAAAATCAACAATGAATTCAACCCATATTATCGTGTTTATATCTCTGAAGCGACTATAACAACAAATGTACAAGAAAGCTCACTTTCTGAAATACAGATCTATCCAAATCCAACAAAAGGGTTCGTTGAAATTGTTTCGGAGCAGCCGATCAATAGTATCTATGTTTACGACTACATGGGGTGCGAATTGCTAAACAGATCCTACAATTCAAAACAAGTCTCACTTGATTTGAAGGAATTTAAGGACATGGCTATCATTCAGATTGTTTTTGAAAACGGACAAACAGCGTCCAGAAAGGTGGTAATACAATGAAAAAAAGTATAAGAATCGTGTTGTTTTTATCAATTTATATTGTAAAAACGGCTTTATTATTTAGCCAAGAAAACAATGGTCAGATTAATTTATCAGGACTATTCAATGAATATGATCACAACCCCACAACTGTAAGTAATCGCTATACTCAATTACCACAAGGCTTGTTTTCACATACCCAAATCATGAACATTCCTGCGTCCAATCAAGCAAATTTGCTCCGTAAAGTATTGATTGTTGTTGATTCAACCTTATATTCAGATTTGGATTTTGAAATTAATAGATATGCATATGATATTCATTATGTATATGGTTGCAATGTAATTATGGAGCAAGTTGACTCAGAAACTTGTCTCGACATCAAGAGCTTAATCGTTAGCTATCAAAACAATTTGGATGGATGTGTTTTAATAGGAGACATCGCCCCCTCTTTCTATAAAACAGCTGATGCTATCCATGACAATGAAATAGCGATTTGGCCGTGTGATTTATATTATATGGATCTAACAGGTGTTTGGTCGGATCAAAATAATGACAACTTTTTTGACCATTATTCGGGAGATATGAAACCCGAGATATTTATTGGACGTATATCAACCGCCAACATGGGAAACCTCATTGGTGAAATAGAAGGGATGCGATTGTATTTGAATAAAAACCATAAGTACTGGATTGGTCATCGAAAAGTGAATAAAAAATATGCGTTGGCATATACTGATAAATCTTGGCAAAACAATTCATACTTTTCAAACCACATATCTAATCTATATGGAGGTTATAAAGAAAGTTTCACTCCCGATGGCAATCCATCTATTTATGGAAAACCTGATTATTTAGAAAGATTAAGTAACTACAGATACGAATTCGTTCAACTTGCTGCTCATTCTTTTTTTTATTCTCATGTGCCTATTAATGAATATACTCATGATACTTTATGGGGCGGCGAATTATATTCGCATAATATTAAAACTCTCGGCCTCAACTTGTTTTGTTGCAGTGCTTGTTGCTGGACCATAGACACAATGCCTTCGCACGCCTTTTTGGCAGGAGATTATATTTATTCGCCAAATTCAGAAGGGCTTTCCGTTGTTGGTAGTACAAAAGTTGGAGGTATGTATCCTTTTGCGAAGTTTTATTCTTCATTACACAATGGAGAAACAATGGGACAATCTTTAGTTGATTGGTGGAGAAACAAAAATACAAATGTCAATAATGTAGATTCTTTACTTTGCTGGAACTTCGGCCTCACCATCATCGGCGACCCGTTGGTAAACTTCTTCCATTGCACCAATGGTACTTGTAAAGGCCAGATCACACTCATTGAACGAAGGTTGTAAGGATAATTGCGACGAATAAACAATAATTATGTATTTTTGCAGGTTTAATTTCATACAATGTCGGAAGCAACAGAAAACAAGAAACCTGCAGAGAAAGTCCGGTGGTGGCAACAGCTCGACAAGCTAAGCCCAATGCAGCTCGGCCTCATCACCGCTCTCATCCTCCTCGTCACTATGGCACTCTCTGCCATCGTTCTTCTGTGCACGCCTTTACGCGAATACCTTCCCGGCTATTCCGACAAATCCAAGATGGAACGCGAGATCTATGCCCTGCACCGCCGCACCGACTCCATCGAGAGGGAGCTGTACCGAAAGGATATCTATTTCAAAAACCTGAAAATGGTCATCGAAGGATACGACTTTGCCGCCGACAGCTTGGAACAGCGCGACATCTACGCCCCCTTGCTCGGGTTCGATATCGACACCATCGAGATCAGAAAATCAGTCCAAGATTCAGCCCTGAGGGCAGAATTTGAAGAAGCCAACCTTTACAATTTGCGAATGAGTAGCAACCTAGTCAAAGGCACACACTCCTTTGGAGCAGACAACTTCTTCACCCCACTGACAGGTAACATCATCCAAGACTACGACCCCGACAACGGCCACTATGGCATTGACATCGCAGCCCCCGAAAACCAAGTGATCAAAGCCGTGCTCGACGGCACTGTCATCTTTGCCTCGTGGACCTACGACTTCGGCTATACCCTTGGAATCCAACACGAAAACAACTATTTCTCGGCATACAAACACAATGCAGTCCTCCTGAAAAAAGAAGGCGATTTCGTCAAAGCAGGAGAAGCCATCGCCATCCTTGGCAAGTCGGGCGAAACCATCAGCGAACCCCAACTCCATTTCGAGCTATGGCACAACGGCATGTCGTTGAATCCCGTGAAATACATCAATTTTGAACATCCCGAATAATTCTTAATTCTTTAAAAATGATCATCCTCACTAAGGTCCTTCAATTTTTCTTAGCGCTATCCATTTTGATTTTCGTCCACGAACTGGGTCACTTCGGCGCCGCCAAGCTCTTCAAAGTCAGAGTGGATAAGTTCTATCTGTTTTTCGACTGGGGCTTCTCCCTCTTCCGTTGCAAGAAAGTGAACGGTAAATGGCGTTTCAAGTTCTTCTCGAAGAATGTCCCCGAGAAATACAATAAGATCGAAAAACGCAATGAGGATGGCAAAAAAGAAGTGGAATTCGAGCCTATCGATGTGAACACCTTGCCTGAAGACGACTGGCGTCGCAGCGACTCCACCGAGTATGGCATCGGTTGGTTCCCGCTGGGCGGTTACAACAAGATCGCCGGCATGATCGACGAGTCGATGGATAAGGAACAGATGAAGCAGCCGCCCAAGGATTGGGAGTTCCGTTCGAAACCCGCCTGGCAGCGTTTCATCATCATGGTGGCCGGCGTGTTCATGAACGTGGTGCTCGCCATCGCCATCTATATCGGGCTGTTGTCGAACTACGGCGAACAATACCTGCCCACCACTGAGGTCAACAAATACGGTATCACCGTTGATAGCCTGGGGTATGAGTTCGGTCTCCGCGACGGCGACAAGATCCTTTCCGTTGACGGAAAAACCATCGCCAACTTCCAGGAAATTCCCATGCAGATCATCCTCGAGAAGGCCAAGACCATCGAGGTGGAACGCGATGGAAAGACCATGGTCGTCACCCTGCCCGACGATGCGCTGAGCAAGCTACTGAGCAGCCAAAACGGCACTTTCATCTCTTACAGGATACCGTTCATGGTTTCGGGCATCATCGATAACAGCGCTGCCCAAGCGGGCGGGCTGGAAGTCGGCGACATCATCATCGGCATCAACGACATACCGACCCCGTATTACCAAGACTTTGTCAAGCATATCAAGCAGTTTAAAAACCAAGATGTCAGTATTGTCGTTGACCGCGATTTCGATACCTTGGCGCTACCCATGCACCTCGGTGAAGACGCTGTCGTGGGCGCCTATCTAGCTCCATTGAGCGAGTATTTCAACCTGGAGACCAAAGACTACACCTTCTGGCAGGCAGTCCCCGCAGGATTCTCCAAGACCTTCTCCGAGATCTCCGACTACTGGAAACAGCTCAAGCTGATCTTCAACCCGAGCACCAAGGCATACGAGAGTGTGGGAGGCTTCATCTCCATCGGCAAGATCTTCCCCGACAGCTGGGTCTGGAGCATGTTCTGGCGACTCACCGCCTTCCTGTCCATCGCCCTTGCCGTAATGAACATATTGCCCATCCCAGCCCTCGACGGCGGACACATCCTGTTCCTCCTCTACGAGATCATCACCAGGAGAAAGCCCAGCGACAAATTCATGGAAATCGCTGAGTATATCGGCTTGATTTTGGTCCTTGCTTTGGTGATTTTTGCCAATGGCAACGACGTTATTAAACTTTTCAGATGATTTTCTCATTGTTGCATATAAATTTTTTGTAATTTAGCCGCTCGTTTCATAGTCTGTCGGAATATGTCAAAACTGAAAGTCATCGTCCTCGCAATTGGCCTCGTGATCCTTTCCATGACGGGATTAAAGGCGCAGCAGGCTCCGATATTCACCAACTACAACAACTCCTACACCTACATCAACCCTGGCTTTGCCGGCTTGAGCGAAGGCGTGAACCTGCTGGGCTTGTATAGGCAGCAATGGGCTGGTGGATTCACCGACGATTTAGGGAACAGCTTGGCACCCCAAACCCTTCTCGTTACAGCTGACATGCCCATTCCGGCTCTGGGAGGCGGCATCAGCCTCTCGGTGCTGAACGACCAATTGGGATATGAGAAAAACACCAACGTGGGATTGGGTTATGCTTATCATTTCGATTTAGGCGGCTCTACCTTGGGACTTGGCGTATCGGCATCGTTGCTGAACCGCGCCGTCAATTTCGGTTCCTTGGTTCCTGGCCAACCCGGTGATCCCTTACTCAACCAACTTGGCGAAGAGAGCGGCATGCTGTTCGACTTCAGCGCGGGACTTTTCTTCCAGATTCCCGAATCGTTCTACATTGGCGTGTCGGGCATCAACCTCCTCAACACCACGAGCAGATCCCTGGGCGAGTCGGAAAGTGCAGCCAGCTTCACCACCGACAGAACCCTCTATGCAGTCGTTGGCTATCCTTTCATGTTTGATTCCATGTCGAAATTCAAATTCATCCCATCCGTCAACTTCATGACCAACATCTCCTCTTGGCAGCTCAACGCCGGCATGAAGGTGGTTTATAACGACCTCTTGTCACTGGGTGTCAACTACCGCCCCCAAGAATCGGTTGGCGTGACCATTGGATTAGCCATCAAAGACTTTGTGCTTGGCTATGCATACGACATCAACACCATGGGCCACAATATTCCCGGCTCACATGAAATCGCTTTGAGTTATTGCTTCAAGTTAGACACCGACAGAACGCCGAGAGACTACCGAAGCGTCAGATATCTGTAATGATTGAAAAAAAATTCCCTGTAAATACAATATTTGAAGCTTTTGGTGGTTAATTGGAATAGACCCTGAACATTTAGAAGATAGACAACTATATGATTATCAAGAAGATGAAAAAATTACTGTTTGTTTTTTCCGTAGCATTGCTGCTTGCATCCTGTGGAAGAGGCAATCAAGGGGAATTGGTTGGCGTACGCAAATCATCCTCTTCTTTCAACCAGCCCGACCCGTACGGAATGGTTTTCATCCCAATGGGAAGCTATACCATGGGGGTTGGTGGTGAAGACATCAACTCCGCCATGCTGTATGAGCCGAAGACTGTTTCTGTCTCCGCTTTCTTCATGGATGAGACGGAAATCACCAACAACGAGTACAGGCAATTCGTATATTGGGTCAGAGACTCCATCGCAAGAAGGATTCTCGCCGAAGTCAACCCCGATGTCTATGCCATCAGCGAGACAAAGAATGGCGAGACACTGGATCCACCAGTCCTGAATTGGAAAGAGAAGATCGACTGGAACAGTAAGGACCAGGAAGTGAGAGAGGCTTTGGAACCCATGTATCTTCCAGAACATGAGAGATATTTCCGCGCCAAGGAAATCGACACCCGTAAATTGTATTATTCATATTTTTGGGTTGACTTACGGGCTGCTGCTCGCAAGGAGTTTGCAGGCGAGGATCTCACACCGAACGACTACTCCATTGGAGAGGCCGACAACGGCATCTCCCCAAACAGGAAGGGAGCTTGGACCAACCGTAAGCAAGGCTACACCGACCGTTCGGTGTATGTCCGTCAGGAAGCCATCAACGTCTATCCTGACACCTTGTGCTGGATCCATGACTACGCCTATTCCTTCAACGATCCTATGACCGAGAGATATTTCTGGCATCAGGCTTACGACAACTACCCCGTGGTAGGTGTCACTTGGCAACAAGCCAGGGCTTTCTGCACTTGGAGAACCCAACTCAGAAACGCTTTCCTCTCCTCCAAGAAGAGTGCCTTGGTGTCTGAATTCCGTCTCCCCACCGAGACTGAATGGGAATGGGCAGCACGCGGCGGCGACCGTCTGAACCCCTATCCATGGGGAGGCCCCGGCACCAGAAACGTGAAAGGCTGTTTCCTGGCCAACTTCAAGCCTTTGAGAGGCAACTATCTTGCCGACGGCGGCCTGAGAACACTCATCGTGGGATGCTATCCTCCTAACCACTACGGCTTGTACGACATGTCGGGCAACGTGGCTGAATGGACCAACAGCGCCTTCGATCCCACCTCCTACAACTTCACTTGGGATATGAACCCCGACTACACCTACAATGCTCAGGATGACGACCCTCCGGTCATGAAACGTAAAGTCATCCGCGGCGGCTCCTGGAAAGACATCTCCTATTATATCCAAGTAACCACCCGCGATTTCGAGTACCAAGACACTGCTAGAAGCTATATCGGTTTCCGTACCATCCAACCTTTCATGGGTCGTAACAAGGGCGATAATCCGAGGATTTCGAGAGTCTATAGATAAATTGAAAGTTAAAAGATATTTATTAACATACTAAAAAAGAACATTTTAAGAATTATTTGTCATGGCAAAAAACAAAGAACAACTTAGTGGATTCCAAAAATTCCTCGTCTCGAAAAGGTTCAAGAAAATCATGGGCTATTTCTATGGTTGGGGTGCTGCAGTGGTGATGATCGGTGCTTACTTCAAGCTGACTCATATCCAAGGTGCTGACTTCATGTTGGCTTTGGGTCTGGGTATTGAAGCTGTCATCTTCTTCCTTTCAGCTTTCGAACCCCAGCACGTTGATTATGCATGGGACAACGTCTTCGTGGAACTTGAGGAAGATTGGGATGGTGAGAAACACACAGTCTTTGGCACTACAGGCAATGCGGTCAACAACAATAGCAACATCAACTCGCCCTTGATGGACGAAGCCATGTCAAATGCCGCCTCAGCCACCAATAACTACGCCAAGGCCATGGAACAGGCCACTAGAACCATCAGCGATTTCGCCAACAACTATACCAAATCCAACCAACAATTAACTGACTCGTTGAACAAGCTCGACTTCAGCGCTCTGGACACCAACACGCTCAGAAAAGTGGCCACCAGCATGCAGTCGCTCAATTCGATCTGCGAGATCCAACTCCAAAGCATGGAGCAGACTTCCAGCGCTTCCAGCAAGCTCGCCGCTACGATGACCAGCTACATGGACAACCTCAACGCTTCTGCCAACAACGCCAACGAGCTCAACAAGCAACTGACCCAGCTGTCATCACGCTTGAGCGCATTGAACAATGTCTATGGCGGCATGCTGTCAGCAATGAATATCAAGGCATAATCTACTTCAAGAACTAAAGAAAGGAGTACGACACTATGTCAGGCGCTAAAGAAACCCCGAGACAGAAAATGATCGGCATGATGTACCTCGTGTACACTGCCCTTCTTGCCATGAATGTCTCGAAAGATATCCTCGATGCATTCGACACAGTGAACGCAGGTGTCCAGACCACCAACATCACGCTGTCGAACCAGATCGACCAAAAATACACCGCCTTTGAAGAACAGTATGGCCTCGACCAAGAAAAGGTCGGCCCCTACTGGGAACAGGCACAGAACTTGAGAAAGGAAGCCGATGACCTGATCAACTTCGTCGAAGCCCTAAAATGGGACCTCGTGAAAAGAGTGGAAGGCAAAGATGCCAGCCAGGCACTCGAAAGTGGCTTGCTGAAATCAGCCGACACCCTTCGAAACGGTCGTTTGATCTACGACATCAACACCGCCATCGTCAAGTCGAGAGACAACTATAACCGTCCCACAGAATATATGATGGGTAATCCAGAAGGTCCTGGCAATGGCGGCAAGGCTTACGAGCTTTCCGAGAAGATCAGACGCTTCCGCGGTGAAGTGGTGAAGGCCATGGGGGCCGATCACATCCACGAAATCGGACTGATCACCGACAGCATCTATGGTGAGAAAGAATACCTGAAACAAAACGGCTATTCTGAGAGCCAGATGAAGAAGTTGCCTCTGGAAGGCGACGTCTATGGTGCCAAGATCAGCTACTATCCTGGCATCACCGATGCGGTGCAAGACAGTTGGGAATATGAAAACTTCCACCATACCGTGTTGGTCGCCGACGTGACCTTGCTCAACAAGATCATCTCCGAGGCTGAGACCGCCGAATTGAACGCTATCACCGAATTGATGTCAGACATCCATGCTGACGACTACACTTTCGACGAGATCGGTGCCAAGGTGTTCGCAGAGAGCAGCTACATCCTCTCTGGACAGAAATATAAGGCACAAGCAATGGTTACAGCTTGGCAAAACACCCAGACCACAGCAAGAGTGCGTCTCGACGGTGGTCCCGAGAAGGAATATGCCAGCAACAGCCAAGGCGTCATCGACCTGGAATACAACGTTGGTGTGGGTTCCCACAAATACACCGGCGTCATCCAGATGCGTAACCCCAAGACCAATGAGTTGGAGGACTTCACTTTTGAGAACTCCTTCACCGTGGCACCTCCTGCGGTGAGCGTTTCCGCCACCAAGATGAATGTCGTCTATGCCGGCATCGACAACCCGATTGCCATCGGCGGCGGTGTGGGCGGTGAGATCTCAGCCACTGCCACCGGCGCTAGCCTAACTCGTACAGGCAACGGCACCTACAACCTCCGCGTCAATGGCGGCGCCAACGAAGTGGTGGTGCACGTCAGCTCGCAAGGTAGCTCACTGGGCAGCATGAAGTTCCGCGTGAAGGAACTGCCAAAACCGACTGCCAAGATCGACAACGTAGGCTCTGACGGCAAAGTCACCAAGGGCGCCCTGCTCGCTGCCAACATGGTGAGAGCCGAGATGAAAGACTTCGACTTCGAAGGTGTCCACTACGATGTGACCGGCTATACCGTGAAATACAGAACCAAGGCTGGCACCACGAAAGAAGAAAAGGTCACCGGTTCAAGGTTCAACGAGACGCTGAAGAGTGTGTTCAACTCCGCTAACGCAGGCGACATCTACGTGTTCACCGCCATCCGCGTGCGTGGTAATGACAACAAGGAGAAAGTACTTGACACTCAGATCGCCGTTGAAATCAAATAAGACAACAACTTAAAACCATAGAAGATGAAAAAAACACTTGTTTCAACACTGACAGCCGCGATGCTTTTCGGCATGGTGCTGAGCCTCACCGCTCAGACCACCGACGTCAAGCCTCCCAAGAACAGCATTCTGTCGAAACGTCAAGATATCATGGTCGAGAAGAAGCTCTCTCCCCTTCCGGAGATCCGTGAGGAGTATGTGATGTGGAAGAAGACCATCATCCGCGAGATCGATTTCCGACAGAAGATCAACCAAGTGTTCTACTATCCTGTCAACCCTACCGAAGATTGGAGAAACCTCGCCACGGTGCTCTACGATGGCATCCTTGACGGACGTATTACCGCCTACCGAGTGGAGAACAATATCGACGATATGGTCACGCCGCTGACGCGCGATGACTTCGAGAAGGAAAACACCAAGATCGGTGACCCACCTGTCATCATGCGTGACGGCGTGGAAGTCGCCAACGAGATCGTCTTCAAGGACCGTATGGTCAACGTCTCTCGTCTCCGTATCAAGGAAGACTGGTACTTCGACAAGCACTTGTCGCAGTTCCTCGTGAGAATCATCGCCCTCGGTCCCATCATCGTGGATGAAGACGGACTCTCTCAGGCTTGCTGGATTCCTTACGATGACCAAACCCGTAAGGTGCTCTCCGAGGCTTTCGTAGCCAACCGCAAGAACGGCGCCGAACGCCGCACCTACGAGGAGATCCTCACCAAACGCGTGTTCGATAGCTACATCGTCAAGGAAGAGAACATGTACGACCGCTACATCAACTCCTACGCTTTGAACATCGACGCTCTCTACGAATCAGAGCGCATCAAGACCGAGATGTTCGACTATGAACAGAGCCTCTGGGAATATTAAGTGAGGAGTTAGGAGTGAGGAGTTAGGAGTTGAAAACGAACAAATTAATAGGTCATTTATCGGTATTAGGGGCCTATACCATTTTCGGATTCAACATCATCATCTGCAAAGAGCTGACCAACAGTGGGTTGGTCGGCTCTTTGGGTTTATTCTGCTTCAGATCAGTAGGAGCCTGCGTGCTGTTTTGGCTCATATCGCTATTCCTACCTAAGGAGAAGGTGCCATTCAAAGATCTTTGTGGCATCTTTGTCGCTTCCATGTTGGGCTTCTTGCTGACCCAACTAGCCTATCTAGAGTCGAGCAAGTTCACCACGCCACTCGACACCTCCATCATCACCTCCACCACGCCTATTTTTACCATGTTCATCGCGGCCATCGCCCTGAAGGAGCCCATCACTTTGAAGAAGGCCGGAGGTGTGGCCATCAGTTTTGTCGGCGTCATCCTGCTGGTACTTAATACCATAGGTGTTCATGGCAACGGTATCACCCAATCGAAGCCCATCGGCATCCTGCTGATGATTGGCAACTGCCTGTTTTTCGCCTCCTATCTCGGCATCTTCAGACCTTTGATCCAGCGTTACCACGTGGTCACCTTCATGAAGTGGATCTTCCTCTTTTCCACCATTGTGGCTGTTCCGCTCGACATCAAGGAGTTGACCCATCTGCCTTTCGCTGAGATGAGCACTAGCTACTGGCTGCAATTAGGCTATATCATCGTCTTTGCCACCTTCATTGCCTATTTTCTGTTGCCTATCGGGCAAAAGCAACTTCGTCCCACCGTGGTGAGCCTCTACACCTACGTCCAGCCGTTGATCGGCATGGTGACGGCCATCGTTTTAGGCATGGATCGCTTGACCTGGCAGAAGTTGTTAGCGGCGGTGTTGGTTTTCACTGGAGTGATCTTGGTGAACAAGAGCAGGGCTAGAAGTCCCCAAGGGTAGTAGCATCCCCCAGGGGATGCCAGCTCTATGGAAGGAATTTGTTCTATGAAGCTTTCATCCGCCAAAGGCGGATGGCTTTATCGGTTTTTTATTATCTTTGCGGTATGGAAGTCAACCTGTTGCATACCAACATCAGCTACCTGAAAGGCGTCGGGCCTAAAAAGGCAGAAATTTTGGGCAAAGAGCTCAAGGTGTTCACCTTCATGGATATGCTCAACCAATTTCCTTTCAGGTATATCGACAAGAGCCAGATCCACAAGGTGGCACAGGTGAACGACGACCTGGTGTATTACCAGCTCATCGGTACCATCGACCAAGTACAGCTCATAGGGGCTCCAAGGGCAACAAGGGCAACAGCCCGTTTTTCTGACGATACTGGCTCGATCGAGCTAGTGTTCTTCCGTGGCCTCAAGTGGATCAAGAACCGCTTCAAGCCGGGCGTAAAATACGTCCTATTCGGAAAAGCCAGTGAGTTCAACCACAACTATAACTTCGCTCATCCCGAAATCGAGGAATACAACCCCAATGACCCTTTGATCGGAGAGGGACTGCAAGGCGTGTATAATACCACCGAAAAGATGAAGGACCACGGCCTAGGCACCCGTCAGATTGCCAAGATACAACGCCAAATCCTTCAGCAGGTAATGGATTTCATCCCGGAAACCCTACCGTTGAACCTATTGCAGCGAGAACAGCTCATCCCAAGAAAATACGCCTATTACCAAATTCATATCCCTGCCAACAACATCGAGATACAGCAGGCCACCCGACGGTTGAAATATGAGGAGCACCTCTTTTTCCAACTCAAACTATTAAGGGCAAAAAAACGCCGCGAGAGTCTCAACCAAGGCTATGTATTTAGCCAAGTGGGCGACTACTTCAACACCTTCTATAAAGAGCACCTTCCCTTCCCACTCACCAATGCCCAAAAGCGGGTCATCCGTGAGATCCGCATCGACCTCGGCAGCGGTCATCAGATGAACCGCCTGCTGCAAGGTGATGTAGGCAGTGGCAAGACCATCGTGGCCATGATGGTGATGTTGTTGGCTCTCGACAACGGCTACCAGGCCTGTATGATGGCCCCGACAGAAATTCTGGCCACCCAACATTACGCCACCCTCAAGGAACTGCTCAAGGACATGCCCGTGAAGTTCGCCCTGCTTACCGGCTCCACCAAGACCAAAGATCGTCGCGAAATCCATGAAGGATTGGAAGACGGTTCGTTGCAGATCATCGTGGGCACGCATGCCCTCATCGAAGAAAAGGTGATATTCAAGAGATTAGGACTGGCCATCATCGACGAACAACACCGCTTCGGCGTGGCACAACGCTCCAAGTTCTGGGAAAAAACCGAGCGCCCGCCTCATACGCTAGTGATGACCGCCACCCCTATCCCACGTACCCTAGCCATGACCCAATATGGCGACCTGGACGTGTCGAAAATCGACGAGTTGCCGCCTGGAAGGAAGCCCGTAGAGACTTATCACGTCTATGATGACGACCGCTATCGTATCATGATGTTCATGAAACAACAGATCGCCAAAGGAAGACAGATCTACGTGGTTTATCCTTTGATCAAGGAATCAGAAAAGACCGACATGATCGCATTACAGGAGGGCTATGAAGCTCTACTAAGGGACTTTCCTGAGCCGGAATACAAGATCTCCGTCTGCCACGGCCAGCTAAAACCTGAGGACAAAGACTTCGAGATGCAGCGTTTCATCACGAAAAACACACAGATCATGGTAGCCACCACGGTCATTGAAGTGGGCGTCAACATCCCCAACGCCACGGTCATGATCATCGAGAATGCCAACCGCTTCGGCCTCTCGCAGCTGCACCAACTACGTGGTCGAGTGGGTCGCGGCGCCGACCAGTCGTACTGCATCTTGGTCACCGACCACAAGCTTTCTGACGACGGCAAGAAACGCATGAAAACCATGTGCGCCACCAACGACGGCTTCCAAATCGCCGAAGTGGATCTGGAACTGCGCGGTCCCGGAGAGACAGGCGGATTGCGCCAATCCGGCCAAATTGAAATGCTCATCGGAGATCTGCAAAAAGATGGTGCCCTGATTCCTCAAGTGAGGGATGCCGCCATCCAGATCCTCAACGACGATCCCAAACTCATCAAGCCGGAAAACAGGATGTTACGGGAGCATTACAAGGAATTGTTTGCCCAAACCTTCGACTGGAGTCAGATCGGGTAAGGTTAAGGGTTAAGGGTTAAAGGTTAAAGGTTAGATACTTTGAAGAGGAATACCCTTCCACCAGTGGCACTGTTACAACCTTGCCGCCGTATGAAGTGACAACATCATAGCCTACAATCTCTTCAACTTTATAATCAGCCCCCTTTACCAACACATCGGGACGAATGGCCTTGATCAGCTCGTAAGGCGTGTCCTCGTCAAACAACACCACGGCATCCACAAAGCTCAATGAAGCAAGGACCAGCGCCCTCGCCTCTTCGTTATTGACGGGACGCCCATCGCCTTTCAATCGACGAACCGAGGCATCGGTGTTCAAACCTACTACCAACACATCACCCATGTCGGCAGCTTTTGACAAATACTCCACATGACCACGATGCAAGATATCAAAACAGCCGTTGGTGAAGACCACTTTCATATCCTTCCAGAGGTGAAGGTGAGAGGTAAGAGGTGAGAGGTGAGAGGTGTTTATGATTTTATTCTTGATTAGCTGAAGACTGTCCATCGTTTTTGGCTTTTTTGAAAGAGTAATATTTATTCGTAAGATAGCTGAAGGTCACACAAATGACGGATATGATGATGTACGACACGGTTGGCCACCACTGGAAGACCTCCACAAAGAGTTTCAAACCCAGGTAATTGATCAAGATGTTGACCACCGTGACGATCAGATAACGGACGATTTGCGTCCTTCCCCTCAACGTGGAGCCTGAGAAGCTGATATGTCGTGCCAGCCAGAAACCCGTCAGGAAAGTGATGGGAAACTTGAAGACGAAAGCGGCGATATGGGGCGTAAAGGCAACAAAGCCCATATCGAACACCCGACCATGGAAGACAAAATGGTAGAACACATAATACAACACCCATTCCAGCGCCAAGTTCAAGCCGCCACAACAGCCGTAACGAAACAGATCTAAAGGCATGATCTTCCGGAACGGAGGATAGAAGAAGTCGATGACGGCGGTCAGGAACTTCTCGAAGCTTTTCTCCATGTTTTTAACAGCATTCATCACACCCAAATCAATTCATAACCTTCCAAAAACTCTTTAGTCTTCTGCTTATCATCGGTGAATCCCAACACATAGCCGCCACCGCCGCTGCCCGATATCTTGAATCCGATATGGAAGTCGGGCTTTTCAAGGAAGAGATCGATGGTGTTATCGGTGATCATCGGACGGAGAAACTTCAGCTGTCCGTCGGTAAGCTGGCGGAGGGAAGCAAAAAACGTCTCTTTCTCACCAGCAATCAATTGCTCGATACAAGCCTTCACACATGGCACATATTCCAACTGAAAGGCATTCAGATACTCAGGATGCTCGCGTTTGCCCTTGAAATACTGCACCAGCGGTTTGGTGTTGCTCTTTATGCCCGTGTCAGCCAAAAAAACATGGATGTCGGCTGACATGAAATCTTCTTCCAACATGGCAACTCCTGCTGACGAGATTTTGAAAGGCCTGTTGAGATAACACTGAAGTGGATCGATGCCCGAGCTGCTGCCATGGAAACAACTTTCCATCTTACCGAGGATCCGTTTCAGCTCCAACATATCGTCGATGGAAGTATATGCAAACCGCTTATAGACGGCCGCCGTCAGGGTGCCAGAGCTACCGAGACCATAGCCAGAAGGTACGTCGGAATCCAGGAAAAGCCCATGATCCAAATCAGCGTCAAAACGCTGGAAATCGAACAGTTGTGACAGTTCAACATCGTTGGCGAGATATTGCCTGAAATTACGGATGCTTCTGTTGGATGCTTGTTCTCCCGGCTGATTCAAGGCAGGATTCATCTTCCACTCGGCCTTGTACCTCCTCAAGGGAATCATCAAAGCCATGCCATCGAATATCATGGAATACTCGCCGAACAGGATGATTTTGCTATGGAAGACGTCGCTCATGTCTGTTTTGTATTTAAAGTCTCGACGCCCCCTCTCCCACTTGGTCGGGAATCCAACGGCCTTCAAAGCAATACTGCTCGAGCTCATCCATGATGAAGCGCTCCACCATCTCGGCATGCTGGTCGGGATAAAGGATGTGTACGTTAGGACCGGCATCCAAAGTGAAACAAACTGGAATATCCGTTTCCTTGCGGAACTCATGCAAATTGTTGATGATTCGCAAGGTGTTAGGTTTCAACAAGATAAAAGAGGGTTCGGAACACATCATCAAGGCATGGAGTTGCATGGCTTCCGACTCCGTGATCTGGATGAAGCGCTCCAAGTCTCCAGACCTCAAAGCGGTCAGCAGTTCTGCGATATTCTTTCGAGCCACCGTATAACGGGATTCGGCGTAAGGATTGTGGTCCATCAAGGCATGACCGGCACGGCTGGAGACGGCTTTCTTGGCGTCACTGATGATGAGGATGCTGTCACGATAGGTCTGAAAAACAGGATGTATCTCCTGTTCCAGCGACACAGCATATTCGTCGGAGCTACACTTTAACGCTTCGGTGCTTCCCCACAAGGCCATCTTGGGAAACAGGGATCGGCAAGCGCTACCTGAAGCGAGACGCGAGAGGCTGGAAGCCTGTTTCAAGTCGATATCCTGTTCTTTCCTTGCCATACGTTCGATGTCGAGCAGGCACATTACTAACGCGCTCATCGAAGAGGCAGACGAGGCGATGCCGGAAGAATGTGGGAAGGTGTTGTGGCTGTCAATCTGGAGATGAAGTCTGTTAAGCGACGGGAAGCTGTCGAGATGCGCCATCATGAAATCTTGGATCTTGGATTGAAACTCCGGGGCTTCTTTGCCATCAAAGCGGAACTCTAAGACAAAAGCATCAGAAGGCTCATACGTGACAGCAGTCTCCGTCCTGCAATTTGAAAGCGTAAAGCTGACAGAAGGATTCTGCGGCAGCTGCTTTCCTCTCTTGCCCCAATACTTCACCAACGCGATGTTGGAAGGGCTTTGCCATGTCACTGTTCCTTTATTTAGATCCATAGAGCTCGTGATATTTGAAGATGGTGTCCAATCCTTTTGAATGAAAATAGGCTTTGGCCTGTTCGAAAGGCCATTTGGTGGCCGCAAGCAGGAAGTCGCCGCCCCAAGCACCGAGCGACTTCAGGGAGCCTTCGAAGTCGGGGAAATGCGATTTGACAGGATTACGGTCTAGGCAATGGGCGAGGATGTCCTCGTGAATATCCATAAAACGCAGGAAATCGTCAATTGTTGTGATGTTGGGCAAGGCAAGGCTGATTTCGGAGATGGCTTCGACATCGTCCCGACAGTCATAATCCAGCATCCGTTCGTTGAAGCTCTTCACCTCTTTGGAGGATCGCTGTTTTTTACCTTGATAAACGAAGAAGAGATGGTCCGCAAAAGACGGATCGAAAGCCGCAGGGCGAACTTGGGGCTCGTCGTATTCCAACTGATAGAAAACCGGTGACTGAGCAGTGGCGCAGGCGATGTCGTAACCCGATCCTCCGAAAGTCATCTTCAGCAACTTGTAGGGATTGACTCCCGCCCACTGCGCCAAGTTGGCGATAAGGGTGGAGCTGCTGCCCAGACCCCATTCCGGATCGAAGTCAAGATGCGTTTCCAAACGAAGACCTGGGCCAAAAGCCTTAGGGTTGAGTTCACGGACAGCTTTCAGGATTTGCGACAATTTCTCGGCTTTGGGCTGGTCGTCACTCTCAATTATTTCGAGGGTATCGGGATTCAGTACAGCTGAGAACCAGAGGACGTCGGGCTTGTAGGCATGCCATTGGATTGCCATGTCGCCATGTTCCTCGCAATGACGAACCAGCATCGTTTGTCCTAAACGTACTGGTATGGCCAGTGCCAACGCGCCTTTCAGGACGAGGTATTCGCCCGTCAGCAGCAGTTTTCCGTTAGCGGTATAGGTATTCATTTACGAAGCGATGCCAGGTATTGTTCCACAGCGGCGTAGGAGACGGTCTTGTCTTTGAAGTATTCTCTTGCCTTGCGTTTGTCCTCCTCAGAGGCTTGTAGCTGGTTGAGAATATTGTTGAGGTGCATCTTCATGTGACCAGCCTGAATGCCTTTGGTGGTCAAGGAACGCACGGCGGAGAAGTTGTTGGCCAGACCCATGGTGGCGGCCACCATCATCAGCTCAGGAGCCGTGGGGTTGCCCAGCAGTTCCAGTGATTTCTTGGCAAGCGGATGCAGGCTAGTAAGTCCGCCCACAGTACCAAGAGCCATCGGGACTTCCAGCTCAAAATGGAAGATGCCATCGGTGACAGTGACGTTAGAAAGGCTTTCGTAATGTCCGCTGCGCGAGGCGTAGGTATGTCCGGCAGCTTCGACGGCGCGGAAGTCGTTGCCAGTCGCGATGACCACAGCGTCGATGCCGTTATAGATTCCTTTGTTATGTGTCGTGGCGCGGTCGGTGTCGATATGGGCGATATCGACCGCCTTCTTGAATTTCAAAGCATATTCAGCTCCCGTGAGATGCTCATCAATGCCATCCAGCTGTTCCACCGGGCACTCCACCCAAACCTTCACACGACAGTCAGGGGTATTGTTGGAGAGGATCGTCATGATGATCTCGCATTTGCGAAGTTCCTCCGGAAGATCGATGCGCTCAGCGAAGAAGTCCTGAAGGCTATGCCCGAACTGTTCCAGCACGGTATTGATGAAGTTGGCACCCATGGAATCGCAGGTATTGAACTCCACTCGGAACTGATAGTAGTCCGTAATCTTGTCGGTATAATCGATAAGTTGTATGTCAAGGATGCCACCACCGCGTTTCTTCATGTTGGCAGTGAAGGTATCGGTGTCCTTCAGCAGGCGCTCCTTAATGTCGGGAAACAGCTGCTGCATCTGTTCCATCGAGCCTTTCCAACCAAAATGCACCTGTCCCACCTTACGAACGTCAGGCACTTCGGCATGGAAACCTCCCCGGTCGCCCCAAAACTTGGCAGCAGCAGAGGCAGCGGCAACCACCGAGCTCTCCTCGATGACCATGGGGACGATGTAATTCTTCCCGTTAATCATCACATTAGGCGAGATGCCGTATGGCATGATGTAATTGGTGATGGTATTCTCGCTGAACTCGTCGAAGAGCTTCTGCTGCTTCTTGTCGCTATGCCAATAGCTCTTCAGCAAACTGATAACCTCACCAGGATTCTCAAAATAATTGGCAATCGTCTTGAGCTTCTCTTCCTTGAGAAGTTTCGAAAAGCCTTTTTTGATATGTTCGCGGGAGCCCATTTCTTAATTGAAAGTTAAAAATTGAAAGTTGAGAGTGGTTCGAAGGTTGACAAGTCATCGCAATCGACATTGATGATGGGGTTGCCTTGATAATAGAGCTTTGAGACGCCCGTGACCATGCCTGAGAGCGTTCCGCTGACGTTGACACAGGCCTCGGAAGCCTCGCTGACGTTGATGTGCATGTTGGTGACAGCGGTCTTCACCATATTGAGATGGCTTGCATCGCGGACTCCTACAATGGCCTCTGGCGTGGTGCCTCCGTACGTAGTCAAGCGTGAGGCATCTTCCAGATGAATACTCATCGAGTCGGAAGCCGTCAGAAAACCTTTGAAAACAGAAACGTCATCAAGTTCCAAGATGCAGGTCGAGCCGTTGAAGCAGAAATCAACCATGGTAGATGCATCATTGAGTTTCAGGTGTGCAGCACCACTGAAACTGCCACCTTTACAGGTAGCGGCATCATCCAATTCCATTTCCAACATCGCAGCAGGGAAGTCGCCCACCAACAATGCTGTAACGGCCTCAGAGAAGTCGAGTTTTTGTACCGAAGCAGTGTGAATGATAGCGTTTTTCACGGTGTTGGCCGGAAGATTCAAATACCTGTTGAAGCCGATCTTCAGCTCGGAGCCTTCCTCCACAACCCGAAGGTATTCTTCCAAAAAAGCGGAATACTCTAGTTCCACAAACGGCTTCTCGGCATCCTGCACAACGGTGACGTTCCAAGCATCTTCCGCGGTAATCTCAGTGATGGCAGCACCATCGAAGAGGGTCTTATGCAACACCGTCATGTCAAGATCCTTGTCGCGACAAGACGATAATAACATCAACCCAATGATAATCCAAAATATTGATTGCTTTCTCATTACTTCTTTCTTCTGTCTTCTCAATTATGATGATATGGCTCCCCTTTCAAAATGGTAAAAGCCCGATACAGTTGTTCCACGAAGATCAGCCGCACCATCTGATGCGAGAAGGTCATAGGTGAGAGCGACAGCTGGGCATCGGCTCTGTCATAGACTTCCTGGGCGAATCCGTAGGGACCGCCAATCACGAACACAATGCGTTTTGCTCCTGAAGCTGCCCATTTTTCGATGGTCTCCGAAAACTCAACGGAGGTAAAATGCTTCCCCTTCTCATCCAGCAGCACCACTTGATCACCGGGCTGCAGTTGTTGCAATAGCAGAAAACTCTCCGCCTTCTTCTGCTGATCCTCACTCAGTGTCTTACGGTTGCGGATGTCGGGGATCTCCTTCATTTCGAAAGGAGTGTAATGTCCTAGCCGCCCGACATATTTCTTGATGCCGGTGATGAGGTAGTCCTCATCGGTTTTCCCTATGGCAAGGAGGAGGATTTTCATTCCAGGACCTGGTAATGTTCTATCTCGTACTGAATAGGATTACCTGCTTCATAGTAGGTGACGTCTTTCAGTACTTTGTCGAAAATATAATGCTGGATCAGCACCAGGTCGCGGCCGTCGTTGACCAGTCCGTAGAGCCTGTCGGGGTCATACTCGTGCTGTTCCTCAGGGATGTCCAATCGCAGCTGTACACGCTTGGTGAAGGTTTTCATTTCGGTAGCGTTCCCGTCTTTATCAACCAAGGTGAGTTTATGAAGATACGGTGAGTTCTTGATGGAATCCATGCGTTTTTGGGACATGGTGGTGTTCAACAGTGCTTCGAAACGCAGGTCGCCGAAGGAAGACATCAGATTGACGACCTTCAAGGTATCGAAAGGAAGCTCTTTTTGGTCGGCGAGACGAGTCAGTTTAAATTGGTGTTTTCCAACATTATCCACCCGGAAGTCAAGCTCAGGATGTCCCCCAAACTCCAAGCTGACGGATTGAATATCGCCCATGGACTCATGGAAAACGGTATGATCGCGCCAATCGTCGGGCACAGCGGTGAAACGGGTGGAGATATAGCCTCTGAAACCAGGGATATAGACGATATAGGCCTGATCAGCTCCTTCACGAAGCATAAAGGTGCCGCTACTGTCCTGAGTGGCATCACCTACATAGAACACCTTGGTGCGCTTTTCATGATAAAAGAGCTTGATCTTGTTAAACAGGTTGATACGTGGAACCATTTGATACACCTCAACCTTGTTGCTTCTGCTGGCCATTTGTGAAATGATGTGGTCATGGCTGGCGCGGGAAACGGGCATTTTTACGCGGACCCTATAGAGTGTATAAAACAGCTGCTCTATTTTCTTGGGATGGGCCTTATAATCCTTGTTCAGTGACCATCCGTCGGCATGACGTTCCAACAAGGTCTCGTTATCACTGCGGTCGGCGAGATAAACCTTGGTAATGGAAGCGGTATCCCACACCATGAAATCGGCCGAATCGCCGCGTAATGTGGTGAGATAGCGGTTGTTCCAAATCAGCAGTACCGCAATGGCAATCAAAATGATGGTCAGGATGATGGCAAACTTATTTTTTTTCATGATTCGTGATGTTTATTTCTTTGATCCAAACCTTTTCTTTCTAATGATAGACATGACGACACCCAGCAGGATCACCAGCCCTGTAGGCACAAGGATGTTGACCATCTGCCAGCGTAGTCTTTGGTTGACTTTCTTATCCGGATCGAGGAGACGTATCTTGAACTCGCGCGAGCGGATGTCGAGAAGGCTTTCACCATCCACCAAGTAACTGATGGCATTCTCGATAAAGGCCTTGTTGCCGTAAGTGTTTTGAGTGTATTGGTCATAGCCCAGCGGAAGCGGTTTCTTGGTTCTGACCTCAATTTGGTTACGGATGATGTCGCCGTCGCCAACGACGATCATGGAGGTAGGAACGCTCTCTGGAAGGAACTTCATTTCCTCGCTTTCTTCTATCTCAGCGGTGATCCGGTTAGCGTAGAGTGACTGGAAAGTGCCTTTCAGCAGATAGGCGACGTTCTGTCCTCTGGAAGGGAACATGCGTTTGTCAGGGGTCTGTCGCAGCATGGCAAGGCTGATGAAGACTGGCGTTCCTGAGATCTTGGTATAATCGGAGGTTTTCAGCAAAGGTGTCTTCACAATGTTGCCTTCAGAGGTGGTAGCGTCGATGGAGCTGACGAAATCGAGTTTGATGGCATTCATGTTACGCACCATGGGATGGTTGGAGGCTGACTGCACTAGAGGGAAGTAGAACCAGCGGTAGAACTCCAGCTGAGCCTGTCCTGCCATTTGCCCTGTACGGATGGGCAAAGCAGCGCAGTTCATGTCGAGCAATAGGTTGCGGTTCAATCGGACTCCGTATCTAAAGAGCATGTCATCCAGATTGAGATCTTGTTCCACACCAATGGTGGACTCCTGCGAGGTGAGACTGTCCATGGTGGCGAATACAGGCTCCACCAACCACAGCACTTTACCTCCGTGCATGATATACTGGTCAATAAGGAATTTGTCCTTCTCATCGAAAGGTTCGGTAGGTTTTGCGATGATGATGGCGTCGAAACTGGGGAATGCTTTGATCTGGCCTTTTGAGTCGGGCTCAGAGCGGTGCATGAGGGCATCTACCTTCCCGTTGATTTCCACTCGACCCACGTTGTAATTTTGGGAGAGTGTCTGCGTGATGTCGTACACTTCCGCTTCTGTAAGTTCACCATGACCTTCGATGAAGGCGATGTTGGGCTTCATGAAACGCGTTACCTTCTTGATGGCATCGAGCAGTCGGAACTCAAGATGCTGCATGGAGGCATTCAATGCCTCTTCCGACGATTGGCCCAATTGATTTTCCAGCAGGTCAACGGCAATCTCTTTGTCGTTTCTGTAACTTACCAATGCACCAGGCCAGATGATCATCTGCTTGGTGCTGCCATCCGAATTCTGGTCGATGAGATTGGTGGGATTCAAGCCAGCTTGATACAGGAGTTTGTAGCTTTCGTTGATCTCGGCGGGGTCGGTGCCTTCTGAAGGATTAATAAACTCGTAATCGATATATTTCGAGTAGGCACGGAATTCATCAAGCATTTCCTTGGTCTCACGGCGCAGCTTTTTGAAGCCTGCGGGGAAGTCACCCTCCAAATACACCCTGAAATAGACATAGTCGTCAAGGTTGCGTAAAGTCTCCTTAGTAGTCTCGGAGAGTGTATAGCGCTTCTCGCTGGTCAAGTCAAAACGGGTAAACACGTATGATCCAATGATATTAATCACCACAATGCATACCACCGTAATGACAAAGGCTATCAGCTGGTTCTTTTTCAGATTCTTGCGTTTATTTTCCATGTTGTCACCTCCTACCATTTACGGCTTGCAAGAACCAGTTTTGTCATACTCAAAAAGAGCGCCATAACGCTCACAAAATACAAGATGTCGCGTGTATCGACCACACCACGACTGATGGAGCTGTAATGTGCCGCCATGCCCAAACGCTGGATGAACAAGTCGATGCTACCGAAAAGTGAGAGAGAGTAGATGAACTCAAACCCGATGTAGATGAACCCACAAAGAAAGACCGACAAGATGAAAGCCAGGATCTGGTTGTTGGTAACCGAGGAGCAGAAAATACCTATCGACACGAAACTGGAGCTCAGCAGAAAGAGTCCGATGTAAGAGCCCATGATACTACCGCTGTCCAAGTTGCCCATAGGGAATCCAAGGCGATAAACCGAGAAATAATAGACCGCCGTGGGGATGAGCGCAAGCAGCACCAACGCCACGCTTGCCAAAAATTTTGCCAAAATGATCTGCCAGTCGGAAAGCGGCTTGGTAAGCAGCATTTCTATGGTGCCCGTCCTGTTTTCCTCAGCAAAACTTCGCATTGTCACCGCTGGAACCAAAAACAAGAAGACCCAAGGGGCGATAATGAACAGGCCATCCAAATTGGCATACCCGTATGTCAACAGGTTGAAATCGCTTTTAAACACCCAGAGAAACAGTCCTGTAATCAACAGAAACACCACGATCACCATTATGCCGATCAATGAGCTTAAAAAGTTTCTGATTTCTTTTTTAAAAAGTGCGTACATTCCTTACAAGGATTAAACTTGCAAAGATACAATTAATTCCCGAACTACTTTGCTTTACGTGCGGAAATGATGACTTTTTGTTCCCCTGTCAACGTCGTGGCGAAAAGAAACAGCTCATCGCCATCAGCAATCTTCAAAGTTTTTCTCAACTCGGCCACCGATAACGGGAAATTACGCGTGGCGATGCTAGCTTTCTTCACCCCTGACAACAGGGTTTGCCTGATCTTCTTGTTAAATGACGCCCAACCTTCCACCATGAAAACTCGTCCTGGGAAATCATGAATCAACCGATCGGACGTATAGAGATGGCTGTTACGATGGAGTTTCTGTACTCCATAACGTTGCGTCAGCAATTTAAAACAACCGCCTTTCATCAGGGCGGCGTTGGGCTCGTAAAGGTACCGTGAGACTACTTCGTTGAATGCCGCATGGCATGAATGCTCTTCTTCGGCGGTGAAACGCACCGAAGGCTGGTCTGTCTGAAGGTTGACACAGGTGAAAGTCGGCTCGCCTTCAAAGTCTGGTTCCAATAGAAAAAGCAACTCCTTGCACTCATTGGCGACGGCCACCACATGAACTTCTTGCACACAATGCAGCTCTTTTAAAGCCTTGCTGATGTCGAGCATCGGCGAGAGCTTCAACATCACGAGACGGGCTTTTTGCAGCAACAAGTTCTGTAGCTCCAACACGTTGGGCGTGCAATCTGCGATGGAGACGGTCTTGCGTCCATGGGCATCACGACGAGCAGGATCCAGAAAGATAACGTCAACAGGAGAGCAATGGGTTAGGTATTCTTCAGCAGATTCGTTATGGATAATCAGTGGATTGCTTAAATTGTGTTCTGCCAAAGCGCAGAGTTCAGCGTTTTGTTCCACATAATCGGTATGCTGAAAGTTTTGCGAGATGAAAAAGCAATCCACACCCAAACCGCCAGTCAGGTCGACAAAGGTTTGACCTTGGAGCAGGGAAGCTTTGTATCGGGCTGTGTCTTCAGAGGAGCATTGTTCGATGGACAGATGGGCCGGGAACAGCAGGTCTTCGTTGTCGCTCCACGACGGGACCTTCTTCCGAAGGATCTGACGAGCTTCTATTTGACGCAATGCCAAGGCCATATCGACCTTGGCATTGCTGTATTTCAAAGCCAACTCGCGAACATCATCATTGAGATGCTCCGCTATGAATTGCTTTGTGTCCATCAAATCTTTTTGAGCTTGGCCACCTCTTGATCGGTGAGGAAGCGCCATTCTCCGCGTGGGAGTTTGTATTTGTCGAGGCCGGCAAACATCACACGGTCGAGCTTCTCGATCTCGTATCCGAGATGTTCGAAGATACGGCGGACGATGCGGTTACGGCCCGAATGCAGCTCGATGCCGATGCTTTTTTTGCTGTCGTCATCAGCGTCGTAGGCGATGCTGTCGGCTGAGATGAAGCCATCGTCAAGTTCAATGCCTTCGGAGATACGAAGCATGTCGTTTCGGGTCAAAGGCTTGTCGAGGACCACGTGGTAGAGTTTGGTCACTTCACTGCTGGGATGAGTGAGTTTCTTGGCCAAATCGCCATCGTTGGTGAGCAGCAGCAGACCGGTGGTGTTCTTGTCGAGACGACCTACGGAGAAAATACGTTCGTTGCAGGCGCCTTTCACAAGCTCCATGACGGTTTCGCGGCCTTCCGGATCGTCGGCGGTAGTAATAAAGCCTTTAGGCTTGTTAAGCAGAATGTAACGCAGCTTCTCGCGGTTGAGGGTCTGTCCTCCATAAACCACCTTGTCGCCAGTCTTGACTTTGTAGCCCATGGTGGTGACGAGTTCACCGTTGACGGTGACACAGCCGGCTTTGATCAGCTCGTCAGCTTCGCGGCGTGAGCAGACACCACAGTCGGCCAGGTATTTATTCAGACGGATCTCGCCAGTGGCAGCGGGACGGTCGTACATCGGGTCTTTTTCGCGGACATAGCCTTTACGACCTCTTCTCGGTGTTTCTTCCTCCTCGCGTTCTTCGAAACGGCGGCGGCCACGGGGACGCTCGTCATCATGGAAACGGCGACGGGGACGTTCTTCATTGTCGTTAAAGCGACGTCTTGGACGGTCTTCATCGTTGAACTTGCGACGGGGTTTCTCGTCGTTCTCGAAACGACGGCTATGCGGTCTCTCTTCGTCATCGTGGAAACGGCGACGTGGACGCTCCTCATCATCGTTAAAGCGACGTCTTGGACGGTCTTCGTCGTTGAATCTGCGACGAGGTCTCTCCTCGTCATCGTGGAAACGGCGCTCGCCTCTCGGTTTGTCGCCGAACTTTCTTTCTCTTCTCTTCCCTTCTTCGTCACCGTCACGGTGAGAAATTCTGAAGGACTTGTTCTGCAGGAATTCTTCTTTGTGCTCTGCAGTCTTTCTGGTGCGCGGACGCTTGCCAGTGTTTTCTCTTTCTGTCATTATATGTTTAAAATTTGGGGCTGCAAAATTAGTAATTTTTTTTATATCTATCCTTCTGCATCATCTGGAAACTATTGTAAAGGTTCTGCCAGATCACGTACAGCGTAGGGACAATGCTACACAATGGGTTTAGGTAGCTTTGCGCCATCCAGATGGCAAGCACAGTGTTTTTTTGGCCTAAAGCCTGACCCCCAGCTATACGGTCACCATAGCGCTTCCCGATAAGATGACCCACAAAGAACTGCAGGAAACATAGGAAGATAGAGACCACCACCATCCCGAGGAACATCATCCTATGTTCCTGGAACTGGGTAAGTAGCAGACCAATGGCACGGGAGATGACCACTGTCAGCGAGACCGCCCAGATATAAAAGGAGATGTTCTTGTGTCTATTGATGGTTTCGTTGGCTTTAGGGAAAAGCCAACGGGTCAGCACTGCCAAGATAAAGGGGGCAATCAGTAAAGGAAACACCTTTTTCAGGATAGCGAAGAACGAGGCCCAAAATGAAATGTTGGGATCGGCACCGATGAGGGTGAACGACAAAGGTGCTACCACAGCCACCATCAGGTTACAGGCAATGAGATAGGTGCTCATCATGCTGATATTGGCACCCAAGATGAGTGACACGGCGATGGCCGCAGCTGCCGTTGGAGCCAGCACCGTGATGAAAGCACCCTCAGCAACTATCTCGTCGAACGGCCTCAGCAAAAGATACACCGCCGTTGAGACCACCAGCTGGAAAAGCAAAAGCCAACAATCAAACATGCTGAACTTCATCTTGCGAACATCCAATGAATTAAATGAGAAAAACAGCATCAACGCGATCAGATAGGGCAAGGCAGGCGCCAACACCACGATGTACTCGTGGAAGAAAAAGCCCAACAGAATGGCTATGGGAAGAATCCAACTCCTGTAACGCTGCATCACTATGAATTTGTCGGCAAAATTAGTTATTTTTGCAACATGATTCGCTCGGAAGTTCCTTTTATTGATATTCATACGCACCAACAACGATGGAATTGCTTCGGCATCCACCCTTGGCGGCTTGATGACGCTTGGCGTCATTGCGAGGCCTTTGGCCGAAGCAATCCACTAATTGAAAAACTTGAATCCCTCTTGAAAGAAAACAAGATCATCGCCATAGGCGAGACTGGCCTCGACCGTAATCATAAAGAGACCATCGACCTTCAGCTAGAGGTGTTCGAAAAGCACATCCTTCTCTCCGAACAATACCAAAAGCCATTGATCATCCACAATGTCAAGGCCACCGCCGACATCCTTCGTCTTCACAAAAAACACCGGCCACGACAAACCTGGATCATCCACGGGTTCAACGGCACCGATCAAGAGGTCCGACAGCTGACAGAACGTGGAATCTGCCTTTCTGTCGGAGAAAGCATATTTTACCCGAATAGGAAAATCACAAAATCAATATCATCCATCCCTTTGAACCAATTGTTTCTGGAGACGGATGTGTCGGAAAGAAGCATTCAAGAAATCTACGGGAAGGCCTCCGAACTGTTAAACCTTCCCCTAAAGGACCTGAAAGAAACAATATTCGCTAACTTTACACGCTTAATACTCTCAACATGGAATACTGGAGAGATCAAACTCGACTACTCAATGGCTGATTTTATAGATCACAAAGACCGCGTCGCCATACGTGTTGTTGATACGTGAGCGTTTCAAATCTCTCACCGACGATGGGAACTCGAACGACAGATTCTTTTGATACAGGAATCCATTTCTAACCACAGCTTCTGCCGCCTCGTCTTTCATCTCCAATCCTGTCTCAGCATCGAACCATCTAACGACATATCTGGTCCCACGCGGTTGGTTACCAATCGGGATCGAGATGGTATTACTCCCTGAGCTAGGTCCAGGTTTCTTGCTCTCTTTCATGGTATAGACGTATGCCTCCCTGTCGTTGACAGCCTTCTCTACAAAATGCCCGTTCTTGCCCATGGGGTCAGCCAACATGCGCAGCGACTGGTAGCAGAAAGCTGTGTCCTGACTCCATCCAAAAATGGTATCTTCGGTAGCATTGATCATGTAATAGGTCTCAAGATGATTTGGAAACAATATCGACTTGCGATAAATAGTCCCGGTAGTCTTGGGAACAAAAGAGTCCGACAGAAGCGGCATGTTTTCACAGAATGCCGTCATGGGCTTAAAGCAGTCAAACAAATTGGCTTTCCTTAGAAAATCCCAATACCAGAAAGATGCAGGGCCCATCGAACAAGAGAACAACGATGACCACAAGGAATTATGGATGTCAATGCCATGAGGATCCTTCTCAGCATACGAATGTCCAGGCTTACTCTGGCTAAAAGCGAACTCTCCCATGAAAAAAGGTTTGTCAGAAAAAGCCTGTCGGGCAGCAGCACTGGCCTGCATCAACACATGGGAGAACTGTTCCCTGGAGGCTGCTTTATAGATGTTCTGATAGTTGTGCTGCTGAACAATGTCAAGATGCTCGAAAACCCCTTGGTAAAGCGATTCCACCATCTTTCCAAGAGAAGTGGTAAGCGGACGATGATAAGGATCCAAGGAACGGATGTAATCCGCCATTTCACGATGCCAATTGATAATATCCTGTTGGACCTTTTTGCTAGGGGTTTCGTCAAACATGTTATTGCATTCATTCCAAAGCTCCCAACACACAATATTGGTGGCAAAACCCCATCTCGAAACGATGTAGCGGATCAGGTTCTTTGAAATTCGAATGGCCTCGGGATCGGTGAAAAACTCGGCGTTCGAACGAAGTCCCAACACAGTATGGTAAGGATTGTTGATCCAATCACTCGGCATGACGGACTCAGGGAGACTGGCAACAGAGCTTTTGGTTTGGAAGTTTCGGTAGTTGAAGATGCAAGGCATAATGGTTATCCCATTCCGGGCGGCATAATCCATGATGTAGTCAAGCTCAGCAGCATCCTTCTGATTCAGCGTGGCATCGAAATACATCACCGGCTTGCCGTTCTTAAACTGAGTGTGCTCGGGACCGTAAAGCGACAAAAACTGGTATCGGTTCAGCCAGATACGCATGTAGTTGGCATTGCCCGAAAGGGCATCGATATACTTTTCGTAATCGTAGATGCCGTACGGCTTGGTGTATTTGTTATAATCTGCACAATCATACCAAGCGATATTGGGACCTACTGGAAAGAACGAACGATTTTGAAGCTTGCCGTCTTCCACAACAGTTCTTTTCAGGAACATGGTGTTAGCCATGGTAATAAAGCCTTTTGCGGAATCAACGGATTGACACTGAAATGACAAAAGCTTAGAATCCGACGACGACACTACTGTCTCACCGGTTTTGTCAACAGCATGGACCACGAAAGACCATTTACCTGCCATGACAGGTGTGAAACGGATACGCCACCCTTGATCCCTATTGCGAACCGCCACCTCAATCTTGTCGGATCGGCTAAAGCCATAACCTTCATAATAAAAACCTTCAACGATAAACGAACGATTGTCGGGTCCGAAAAACTCGGCAAAAACCCTTATGACATCTGGATCGTATGGATTGTCGTACACATCAGTTTCCAAAGCGATCTCATAACAATCGAATAGATTAACCGTATTAGGGAACGAAAGATTTGCAATTTTAGGACGGCCAAAAACCGTCAGAACAGAAATGCCCAAGACAAATACCAAAAACAACTTTCTCATGGCAATTATTGCTTGTTTTCAACAGGATCTGCCAAAATAACCACTTTCATCCCGACGAAAGCATATTTGTCCTTCAGCTCATCCAGATCGTCATTCAACAGTCGGATGCAACCCTCGCTGCCACGACCCGGAACTGAACTTTCGTTGTTGGTGCTGCCATGGATGCCGATACCCTTGAAATCATAAGTCTTGAGTCGCATGAACCAGTTGCCGTAAGCAGCTATGCTGCCTCTTCCATCGCCAAAGTCGTGGGTCCAGCTCGCAGCGGGCTGAATCTGCGTGATGGAGAATGGATTGGCGAAGGTGCTCTCAGGAGTCTTCATGTCACCTGACTTCTGCTTCTGCCCGTAGTTCTTGCCAACACAGACAGGATAACGCGCGATGAGCACCGTGTCACCCGACTGGTCCTCATACACACTGAGGTTCAAGGCTGGCTTGTCAATTACAATGAAACAGTTGTTTTTGTCCACCAACGAGCCAAACACTACAGGTTCTTCCTTCTGGATGGTGTCATTCGCCACCTCACCGTCTTTCACATTGTTGGCCTTTCCGCCACAAGCGGTCATCATCAAGATGCTTAATACTAAAACGATCGTTCTCATCTCTTTTATATTTTAATGGAACCCCATCAGGTTCCTTTAACCTCTAACCTTTAACCTCTCACCTACCCCGTCACCATAAACACCCTTCCGTCCTTCCACTTGGAACGCTTGAGCATCTGATTGGTGAAATGGGTACGGCTCGATGCCTGGTCGAGCAGCTCCTTGGCCTTGTCAAATTGCCGCATCTCTCGATAGATCTCGGGCAGTTCCAAGTCGATCTGCTCACCCGGGTGCTTCTCAAGCAGGACAAGCAATCGGTTCAGGTTTTCGTTGAAACTCTTCAGGTTTTTCAAAAAGAGCTTCTCCCCTTCCAACAGCATGCGGCGATAGCTCGACCACACCCCATAACTCATGAATCCGTTGAGGAAATACTTCCAGCGGATGTACTGGAAATTACGGTGCAGGTCGTTATAGGCCCACCATAACAGCCGACGCAGGTAGATCTCTTTCTTCGGGTCGTAGGAGCTCTTCTTCAGGAAATACTGATAGTGCTTGATCAGCGCCAGCTTGCCTTTGTTGTCAGAGAAATTGATGCCGAAGAAACGCCAGGTGTTCCATGAATATACGGCCGCCTCGGGCTTGTCCCAGGTGATGAAGGGTTCTGTCGGATTCTCGACCCAGAAGACATGACCGCAAGAAGGACAAAGTATCATCTTCTGACGGGTGGTGATGTAGTTGTCATACAACACCTTCCCATCGGAGTACAGAATCGCCTCATTGACCAGCTCCGACTTAAGGTTACGGCCTTCAAGCCAAGCATGGCAGCACGGACATTGGAAATAATAGGAGTCGTATTTCAGCATTTTCCGTCAGGGGATTAAAACGCAAAGATAATGTTTTTCTTATTTGCGACCATAATCGGCTGGAATTTCTCCCCAGATTTCTGTCTTCCATTTCAATACCGGAATGGTCTTGGCGTTTTCCTTCATCCACTCCTCATTCTCGCGGAGCCATTTCTCGGCACGTTCTATCAACTCAAAAAGATAGGCGTTTTTCTCATTTGGCTGCAGTTTGGTCCGGCATTGTTTCTCCCTTACCCACTTCTGAGCATTGACAGAGTCGCTGTAGATGGGATACATAGTCCGTTTCTGTTTCTGCCAAGCCAAAGCATGGACGATGGCGAGGAACTCACCGATGTTGTTGGTCCCATGCTCGAACACCGGACTCTTGAACAAGGTCGTCGTCACCAGCTGTTCCTCTCCAAGAGCCACAAACACCCCTTGGTATTCCATCTTTCCCGGATTACCCGAACAGGCGGCATCCACAGCGATGAAGGGCGAAGTTAAAGGTGGGGTTTTTCCTTTAACCTTTAATCTCTCACCTTTCACCTTATCATAATCATAGCCTTGAGCGTATGCCGCCTCGGCACTAGCCCTGTCGGGAAAGCCTTTGTACAACGCCCCCTGGAAGCCTTCGACTTCCTTTTTGCAAGCCTCCCAGTTATCATATATGCCTGGGGTGCGGCCTTTCCAGACGACGTAGTACTTATTCTTCATAGAGACGGCGTATTTTACGAATGGAACAAAAACTTAACGGCGAATTTTACGAATTGGACGAATTTTAAAATTAAATCAATTCGTTAAATTCGCCGTTCCTTTTTACCGTATTTCAAATACCCAAGGAGATGTCAACGCCTTTGGCGGTATTGACCAAGTCGCTGTCGATGGTAACCAAGTTGGGCTTGGCGATAGCCTCGGCGAGCGGAACCGCAACGAGGTTCGGGTGATGGTAAGCCACCATCTGTCCGAACTGTCCGTTGAGCACCATCTCGAAGGCTTTCACGCCGAACTCCGAAGAAAGCACACGGTCGTAGGCAATCGGCACGCCGCCACGTTGCAGGTGACCCAAGATGGTCTCACGCAGGTCGTGTTTGAAGCCGGCTGCCTTCAGTTGGCTGATGAGGGCGCGTCCGATGCCGCCCAGCTTCTTGTTCTCGTAACCCACCTCGGTGCTGATCTCATAGATCTGCTGTCCGTCTTTGGGACGAGCACCTTCGGAGGCCACGATAACGGCAAAGCCGCGGTCGTGGTCGAAACGCTTCTCCAGACGTTCCTTCACCACGTTGATGTCATAGGGGAACTCCGGCAAGAGGCAGACCTCGGCACCACCGGCGATGGCAGAATGCAGGGCAATCCAGCCAGCATCGCGGCCCATGACTTCGAGGATGAAAACACGGTTGTGCGAAGCTGCCGTGGTGACCAGTTTATCGACGGCCTCGGTGGCGATCTGCACGGCGGTCTGGAAACCGAAGGTGCATTCCGTCATGGAGAGGTCGTTGTCGATGGTCTTGGGCACACCTATTATATTGAGTCCCTTCTCGTAGAGCTTCTGTGAGATACGCTGCGAGCCGTCGCCACCGATGCTGATGACCGCGTCGATGCCCATGTATTGCAGCTTGCGGAGCATCTCGTCGGAGCGATCCACGGTGGTCCAAGTACCGTCGTTGTTCTTTACGGGCCAACTGAACGGGCCGCCCTTGTTGGTGGTCTCGATGATGGTGCCGCCACGGAAGTGGATGCCGCGCACCACCTCTGGCGTCAGCCTGACGACCTCGGTGGGTTCCCACAGGATGCCGTTATAGGCTTGTATGCTGCCGAGCACTTCCCAATCTTTCTCTTGGGCGGCTCTCTTGACGATGGCGCGAATGACTGCATTTAATCCGGGACAGTCACCACCGCCAGTTAATACGAGTAGTCTTTTCATGATTTCAGATTTAAGGCGATTTGCAATTCATCCAACTGTTCTTGGGCAATCGGGGCGGGCGAGCCGCTCATCACGTCGCGACCGGCGTTGTTCTTCGGGAAGGCGATGAAGTCGCGGATGCTGTCGGCGCCACCGAAGAGCGAGCAGAGACGGTCGAAGCCGAAGGCCAGACCAGCGTGAGGCGGAGCGCCATACTCGAAGGCGCCCATCAGGAAGCCGAACTGCTCCTGGGCCTTCTCGTCAGTGAAGCCAAGGGTGTGGAACATCTTGTTCTGCAAGGTGCGGTCGTGGATACGGATGGAGCCGCCACCCACCTCAACACCATTCATCACGATGTCGTAGGCATTGGCACGGATGTCGCCCCACTTCGTCGGGTCGTCAAGCAAAGCCTCATCCTTGGGTTTCGGTGCGGTGAAAGGATGGTGCATGGCGTAGTAGCGTTGCGTCTCTTCATCCCATTCGAGCAATGGGAAGTCGATGACCCACAACGGGGCATACACATCGGGGTTGCGCAGGCCGAGTTGGTTGCCCATCTCAAGACGGAGTGCGTTAAGTTGCACGCGGGTCTTCATGGCCTCGCCGCAGAGGATGAGCATCAGGTCGCCGGGCTTGGCACCGAACTTGTCGGCGATGACCTTCAGGTCTTCAGGCGTGTAGAACTTATCGACGGACGACTTGAACGAGCCATCGGTGTTGTATTTGATATAGACCATGCCACCGGCACCCACCTGCGGACGTTTCACGAACTCCGTTAGGGCATCGAGTTGCTTGCGGGTGTATTCCGAGCAGCCCTCGGCGCAGATACCGACCACTAAATCGGCGTTGTCGAAGAGGCCGAAGCCCTTGCCTTTCACCACATTGTTGAGTTCCACGAACTTCATCCCAAAGCGGATGTCCGGCTTGTCGGAGCCGTAGTATTTCATGGCATCATGCCAAGTCATGCGCGGGAATTGGTCGAATTCCAAGCCTTTCATTTCTTTAAAGAGGTGTTTGGTCAGACCTTCGAAGGTGTTCAAAACATCCTCTTGCTCCACAAATGACATCTCGCAGTCGATTTGCGTGAACTCGGGCTGACGGTCAGCGCGGAGGTCCTCATCGCGGAAGCAGCGCACGATTTGGAAGTAGCGGTCCATGCCAGCCACCATCAGCAGCTGCTTGTACTGCTGCGGGCTTTGCGGCAGAGCGTAGAACTCACCGGGGTTCATGCGGCTCGGCACTACGAAGTCGCGGGCGCCTTCAGGTGTGCTCTTGATGAGCATCGGGGTCTCGATTTCGAGGAAGTTGAGGTTGCTCAAATAATTGCGCACTAACATGGCCATGCGGTGACGCAGCTCAAGGTTTTGGCGAACGGGGTTACGACGGATGTCCAAGTAGCGGTACTTCATGCGAAGGTCATCGCCGCCGTCGCTAACGTCTTCGATGGTGAATGGAGGGGTCTTGCTTTTATTTAATAAGGTAAATTCCTTCACGCGGATTTCAATCTCGCCGGTAGGCACTTTGGGGTTCTTCGATTCGCGTTCGATGACGGTGCCTTTGGCTTGGATCACGTATTCACGGCCGAAGTTACGGGCCTGTTCCACCAGTTTGGGATCGGAGTTTTCATCCAATAAAAGTTGGGTGATGCCATAGCGGTCACGGAGGTCGATCCAAACGAGGGCACCCTTGTCGCGCACGCGCTGGACCCAGCCTGCCAAAGTCACTTCCTTGCCAGCGTCGGCAAGACGAAGTTCGCCACAAGTATGAGTTCTATACATATTTTTAAGAATTTAGAATTCAGGAGTTAGAATTAAGAATGCAAAATTAAGAAATAATCTCAAATTATTATCTATTTTTGCTTCATGATTCTTCGAGGTCGCCATATCGTTTTCTTCGCCCTTGCAGCCGCATTGCTTCTCTCGGCTTGCGCCAACGTGGTAGCGCCGACAGGAGGCGCCAAGGATGTCACGCCGCCCAAGGTGACGGAGGCCGTGCCTGCCAATCAAGGCACTGGATTCAACGGAAGGAAAATCGAGCTTACCTTCGATGAGTATGTGACCCTCAACAATGCCAACCAAAACGTAATCATCTCACCTTTGTTAAAAGAGAAACCCGACATCAAGCTGAGTGGCAAGACGGTGGTCGTCAAGTTCAAGGAAGATCTGCAACCCAACACCACCTATACCATCGATTTCGGTGCCGCGATCAAAGACCTGCACGAAGGCAACCAACTCAAGGATTACGTCTATAGCTTCTCCACTGGCGATCATATCGACACCTTGACGCTTGCCGGCAAGGTGCTCAACGCCGATGATCAAAAACCCGCCTCCGACCTCTTCGTGACCCTCTATGACGCCAACAATAACCCCGACAGTCTTTTCCTCCTACCCTGCCAACAAGCTCCCGACTTCATTACCAAGACGGATAAAGACGGAAATTTCACCTTCCATGGACTTCCCGACGCGTCGTTTTTGGTCTTCGCCTTGAACGACATGAACGCCAACTATTATTATGATCTACCCAACGAAACAGTGGCTTTTCTTGACACAGTTGTATCAACCAAATATGATAGCATCAATACCACAAACCAAAAATTGACGCTATACGCTTTCAAAGCAACTGACACAACACAAATGTTGTTGGAAAAGAAACTTATTGATGAGGGTTTGCTCCGTTTTGTGTTTAGAAGGCCCGCTAACAACGCTAACATAGTGACTACAAGTGTGTTAAATGATAATTTTCAACTCATCCAAGTCTGGTCAAAAGATCATGACACACTCTGCTGGCATTTTACTCCTGGGGTGATGGATAGTCTTCGCGTGGACATCCAATACGACACCATTCAGGAAAGCACCGTTTTCAGTTTGAAATACAAGGACACCAAACCCGCCAGAGGCAAGTCAACCAAGGCATTGAAGGTGGCCGACAACCTGCGCAACAAGCTATTGATGCCCGGAGACGATCTCCAGCTGAAATTCACTGAGCCCGTCATTGACCTCAGGCTGCCTGATTCAGTTCATTTTGAGCGGGTTGACGAGCATGGCATGGCGTATCGTATTACGCCCTTCGGCAACGACTCTGTGGGCTATTCCCTTAACCTTTCAGACTCCGTCTTTTTCAGCGTCCGCGGTCGCACCAACGACTCTATCAGTCTCAAGTTTCGGAGGGCCAAGGAGACCGATCTGGGCAACATTTTCATCACTGTGGTGCCGCCTGAAAACACCCAGGTCGTCGTACAGTTGCTCAACAGCAAGAAGGCTGTCATGGAGCAGCGGATCGTCGATTCCACCATGCGTCTGGAGTTTCGGCAGCTGCTTCCTGAGAAATACCAGCTCAAAGCCATCATAGATAACGATAAAAATGGTCGTTGGAGCAGTGGCGACTTACACAAGCGCTTTTTACCAGAAAAGTGCCTCGAATACAAAGACTTACTGGAAGTGAAATCGGGTTGGGACATCGATTTGGATGCACCATGGGAACTGAAAAAGTGAATTTTTTCCCGATTGTTGAAAAAAAAGTTTCTTTTATTAATTGATGTGTAATTGTTTTTTTTTTATCTTTGCCTGCTAAAGGTTAATTATAGCCTATAACAAGCAAAAACAGAACATAATCGACAATTAACTATCATATTAACAAAATCATTAAAATTATGAGAAACAAACTTATTCTCTTTTTGATGCTAGCTCTCTTCGGAAGCACAAGCTTCTTGAGAGCAGACGAACTGACCATTCATGACGGGACAGCCAACAATGGTTATATCCCCATGTATGGTGGCTACTTCGATGATTACACGAAGAGCGAGTTCGTATTCCCTGCAAGTGAACTTGCCGACATGAATGGCGGCACCATCACAAGCATGAAATTCTATGTGCATAGCATTGGCTCTGCGAATGGATGGACTAGCACCCAACAAGTTTTCTTGAAGGAAGTCGCTTCAGCTTCCCTCGATGCCTATTCAGGTCTTGAAGGTGCTACGATTGTTTACGAGGGATCTCTTACCGCTCCCTCTGGTGTAGGTGAAATGGAAATCACATTTACCACGCCTTACACTTACAATGGTGGCAATTTGCTTGTTGGTGTGTACAACATCACTGATGGCACTTATCAATTTGTCTATTTCTTCGGAGAGAACGTAACAGGTGCTAGTGGCGCTGGTGCCAATTCGAGCTCTCTCGATGGTGTTTCATTCAACCAACGTAACTTTTTACCCAAGACCACCTTTACATATTCTGGTGGTGGTGGCGGCACCATGCCTGCCCCAGAGTTCGTTCCTTGGGTGATGGGTGACCCGAATGTGCCAATGACCACACTTGAGCTCCTTTCTCCTGAGTTTGGCGCCATGAACGTCGGTGGTTCCGTCTATCTGCAATGGATCACTGACCCCAACGCAGCTGAATATAAGATTGAATTCGGTTCAGAATATTATCCTGGCACTTTGATTGATTGGACTGCCATCGATGAAAACTATCCTGCTGATCCCAGCTATTTCGATGTCACCGAATACATCGTGCCCAGCACTCACTACTTCTGGAGAATCTCCATCAGAAACAACGTGAGCGAACTCGTCAGTGATTGGTACGGCTTCACCACCACACTGGCCGCTCCTACCAATGTCGAGGTCACTGAAGCACAGATCTACACCGACCAAAGCACCTTGGTAAAATGGAAAGGCGCTTCTACCGGCGGTGGATTTACCGGTGAAATTACCGTTGCCGACGGCACCAACACCAGCAGCTATATTCCTGTCTATGGCTTGTGGATGGATGACTACACCCTCAGCGAGATGATCTATCCTGCCGAGATGATCGAAGAAATGGAAGGTGGACAAATCACCTCCATGTCATTCTATATCAGCTCTCCTTGCGCTTCATGGGCACCTGCTACCTTCAACGTCTTCCTGATGGAAGTTGATAACGCCACGATGACCTCCTATTACATGCCATCCGATGGCCAAGTCGTTTACACCGGAGCAATCGATGGTAGTGGCACCACAATGGACATCATCTTCGATACACCTTATACATATACCGGAGGCAACCTCCTCGTCGGTTTCGAACAGTTGGTCGAAGGCACCTATCATTCCTGCTCTTTCTACGGCATCAACTCCACTGGCAGCTCCGCTTCTGGTTACAGTAGCAGCTCAGCTACGGCAGCAAGCTATACCCAGCGCGACTTCCTGCCCAAGACTACCTTCGTTTGCGGTGGCAAGGGTGGCAACCGTAACATCCACGGCTTCAACGTGTACTATGTGAACGGTAATGATACCGTGAAGGCTAACGAAGAGCTCATCGTCGAAAAGCAATACACCCTCACCGAACTTCCTTACAACGTTGATCCAGGTCTCGACATCCACGTCACTGCCGTCTATGACGAAGGTGAATCCAACTTCGACAACGGTCATGTGAAAGTACAGGTCACTGGCTACGGCAAGTTCGAAGGCACTGTCACTGAACTGAACAGCGGCGAGCCTATGGAGAATGTCGAAGTGAAGTTCTATGGTAAGGACGAATTCGAAAACGACGTTCAATTCACCACCACCACCAACGCTACAGGCGCTTATTCCGTCAGTGTTGCTGCCGGTACCTATCACAGAGGCGTCGCTAGCCTGGCTGGCTTCGAAAACGCTCTCATGAGCGCTCCTCAAGAAGTTGCCTACAACGGTGTAACCAAAGTTGACTTCCAGCTCCACGAGGTTTACAACCCTGTATATAAGGTATATGCACAAGAATTGGATCCTTCCACAGCTAAAGTCACCTGGTCAATGTACGACTTTGTCAACCCGACTCCTGGTGGCGGCGGTGGCGGCGGAAGCGCCAGCACCTTCACCGAAGGCTTTGAAGGCGGCATGCCTACCGGCTGGACAATTATCAACGCCAACAACGATGCTGCAACTTGGACTTTAACCAGCGACATTCCTACCACTTGGACTTATTATGCTGGTATGACTCTTGACTGGTATCGCACCGGCAGCAATGCCATCTGCAGCGGTTCCTATATCAACGGCATCGGCGCTATCACTCCGGATGACTATCTCGTTACCCCACAAGTGACCATCGCCAATGGCTCTACCTTCACTTTCTGGGCTGCCGCTTGCGACGCCGGCTATCCTGCTGACCACTTTGGTGTGTTTGTCTCCGACAACGGAACCAGCGACTGGACTGAAGTTCAGGCATGGACACTGACAGCAAAGGAAAGAGAATACAACGCTAAAGGCAGCAACACCTCACGCGATGGCAATGGTGCCAAGATTGGCACATGGCATGAATTCAGCGTTGACCTCAGCAACTACGCTGGTCAAAAGTACATCGCCATCCGTCACTTCAACTGCAACGACCAATACATCATGTGCGTTGACGATATCGAACTCTCTGTCAACAGCAAGGCCAACCGTGACGTTGCCTACTTCAACCTCTATAGAAAGGCTATCCTGAAAGAGAATGATCTGGTCGCTGAAGATTCACTCAAACTCGCTGCCAACCTGCCTATCACTGATACCCTGTATGCCGACTTCGACTGGAACAACGTCGAACCTGGTCTCTATCAATATGGTGTCCAAGCCGTTTATCCTGGTGGCGATGCCAAGGGCAATCGCGATGAATTCACCGTCTTTGATGGAACTGCCACTAACGGTTATGTGCCGGTTTATGGCTTCTACTGCGATGCTTACCTGAAGAGCGAGATGGTGTATCCCGCCACTGAAATTGGTGAAATGGCCGGTGGTACCATCAGCAGCATGAAGTTCTATGCTCCGTCATCACCTAGCGTAAGCTGGGGCGCTGCCAACTTCCAAGTCTTCATGAAGGAAGTGAGCGACCCAACGATCAGTGCATTTGCTGGTCCAGAAGGCGGCACCGTGGTTTATGAAGGTGCTTTGAGCATCAGCGGCGGCGAAATGCTGGTTGAGTTCTCCACACCTTATACATATAATGGAGGCAACCTCCTCGTTGGATTCTACAACACAGTGAAGGGATCATACGTATCATGCACATGGGTAGGCCAAAATGTAACTGGCGCCTCAGTACAAGGTTATAGCTACGATGCCTTAAATGGCGTTTCACCTTCACAACGCAACTTCCTGCCTAAGACCACCTTCGATTATGTGTCCGGCGCAGGCAGTAACGACAACCCCAACACCGACATCACCTGGTCCAACGTCCTGCCTAAGGATATGACCACTGCTCTCACCGTGAACGCTATCGCCTCCACAGGTTCTGTCGAAGGCGCCACCGTCACCTTGACCAACCTCAACGAGAACGCCAACTTCAACGGCACCATCGACACCACAGGTGCTGTGATCTTCCCAGAATTCCGTAAGGGCGAATACAAGATCACCGTGGCTCTTGAAGGTATGGAATCCGATCTCACCGAAACTGAAATCAGCGTCTGGAACGAAACCACCATCACGGCTCACTTCACCGAAATCTTCGCTCCTGTTGACAACCTTGTTGTCTCCGGCACTGGTTTCGCTAGATGGACCGACATGATTCCTGCTGCCAGCGAAGTCGCTGAAAGATATATCGTCAACATGAACGACGCTCTCCAAGGAGAGACCACTAACAACTTCATGCAGCTCAATACGGAAGGCCTCACCGTTGGTGAAACCTACCAAGCCAAGGTCGCTGTAATTTACACCACTGGCATGAGCCCATGGAAGACCGCCAACTTCACCTTCATCGGCTGCGATGCCGTTGGCACGCAGGTTGACTCCTTGTGGTACGATCCTATCCAAGACGAAAGCATGGACATCACCCTCAACTGGAACAATGGCGGCGGCACCCCAACTCCTCCGACTCCACCAACACCTCCTACAGGCGATGTCATCGTTAAGTTGACTGCTCCTGACATCTGGCAAGACGGTACTGGTTACCAAATGTTGCTTGACGATACTCACTCACTCTATGGCACAGTCATTCCTACCACTGGCGCTTTGAGTATGAACTGCTCTGGCAACGATGCCATCTACGCTCAGTTCAGCCACAAGATCCCGACCAACGCCGATGGCAACTGCACAACATCCAACATCGTTCTCATGAACACTGTTGAGATCACCATCCCCGCAGGTACCTACGACTGGTGCATTGTCAACCCGACTCCTGGCGATCGTCTCTGGATTGCCGCAGCTAACGGTAACGTTGGCGGTCGTTATGACGACTACGTGTTCGAAGGTGGCCACATCTATGAGTTCACCGTCTCCATGTATGGTTCCAACGACGGCGTTGATGTCACTGTCACTGGTGGCAAGTGCTTGTACCAACCCAACATGGGTCTCATGAGCTTGGACAACAGAACCAGCAGCACGTTCCGTGGCGGTAACCTCGGCAGCGCTGGCGTGGGCTTCGGCAACGCCAACAGCGCCCTCACCGAAGACGGTAACTGGTACTACTATGACAACGGCATCAACGAAGATGCTATCGGAACTGGTGGTGGTAACTTCTGGTGGGGCATCATGTTGCCTGCTGGCAGCTACGATGGCACCAAACTGACCAAGGTTGCTGCATACGACTACATGGCCATGACTGGTAATGTGACCATCTACCAAGGTGGCAATACTGCTCCTGGCACATCACTCGGTCAAACCAATGTTACCTTCACAGGTATAGGTGATTTTGTCGAGTTCACCTTTGCTGATCCTATCACCGTTGATCCTACTCAAAACCTTTGGGTGATCTTCTACAACGGCAGCGGTGCTACCTATCCTGCAGCTGTCTGCGCCAATACTGGCGATGCCAACGGCCGCTGGGTCTCCACCGATGGTTCTTCATGGATGGATCTGGCCTCTGCTGGATTGAGCAACACCTTCATGGTCCGCGCCTACATCGAAACAGGTGGTGGCGGCGGCGCTGGTGCTTCGACCTACGTTCCTGGCAAGTTCAACATCCTTGTTGATGGCGAAGTGGTCGGCGCAACCAACGACAACACCTTCACAGTCACTGCTACCGACTATGATGAGCACCTCTATGAAGTGGTCTATGTGGATGCCAACTACAACATCTCCTGCCCGATGGGTCTCGTGATCAGAGTGCCGCTGACCAGCGTTGGCAGCAACGAGATCGTGAGCAGCATCTATCCTAACCCGACCAGCGGCGACCTCCACATCGTGGCTGCCGACATGGTCCGCGTCAGCGTGCTCAACACCCTCGGCCAAATCCTATTCGACCAAGCTGTGAAGGGCGATGAACTCATCCTCAACATGGCTCGCTACGAAGCAGGCGTCTATATGATCAATATCACCACCAACAACGGTTCCAGCGTGAAACGTGTGGTCGTGACCAAATAATGCACACCTATTAATATAAGGGGCGTCGCCCCAACAAGCGACGCTCCTTATTGAACTTGAAATTGAAATCAATATATCAATTAACAATAAGTATTAACTAAATTTTCAATTATGAAAAAAGTATTTCTAACCTTGACGATGCTTTTACTGGCCTTTTTGGGCACCGTAAAAGCCGTAAACAGAGAGGTAGAAGTAGGAACAGCTTCAACAACAAACACCTACATTCCTACTTATACTTACTACAATTACTCTGTGTCGCAGCAGATCTTCACCCCTGAGGAATTGCAGTATGCGGGTACGATCAACGCCATCAGCTTTGACGTAGCTTCAGGCGCACAGACACGTAATTTGAACGTGTTCATGAAACATGTGACAAGAAGCTCATTCAGCGGCATAAACGATTGGGAATCCATGGCTGAAAGCGACAAAGTGTTCGCTGGAACCATTTCTTTCGCTGCCGGTTGGGCAAACATCACCTTGAGCACTCCATTTGAGTACAACGGAACCGACAACCTTCTCATCTGCGTTCAGGATGTTACGGGCAGCTGGGCAAGTTCAGTGTCATTCCGCGTTTACGCAGCTACCAATGGCGCTCTTCGTGTCTATCGTGATCCTTCCACATACGATGTATCAAACATGAGTGGTGGCGCAATGATCAATTTCAAGAACCACATGAAAGTGTCTATGGAAGTTGAGTTAGGACCTGCTGCCATGGTTGTTACACCAAATCCTGTCGATTTAGGTGCACGCCCCAATGGTGCATGGATGAAACCTGCCACTTTCACCCTTACCAACGATGGTGGTGACGGCACTGTTACAGCTTTCGATGTCAACAACAATTTCTTTGCTGTTAACACACAGGTTCCTTTCGTCCTGCCCTTTGGTGAGTCGAAAGAAATTGAGATTGGAACTGGTACGGCCACAGCTGGTGCTCAGAATGGTCAGGTTATGATTTCATTCGGCGACAGAAACTTCACCACTGTTGACGTTACAGCTCAAGCTTACGATCCTACCACTCCCGACGTTTGGGAAAAGGCTCAGGAAGTGACTTCCTTCCCTTATTCAGGAACTGCTCCTGCAACGATCTACAAGAACTACGACATCCCCGGCGCCGCTGCTGACGCTAAGGACGCTGTCTATAAAGTGACCGTTGCTGAAGACGCCATGCTCAACGTCACCGTTGGCAACAGCGGTGTCAGCGCCATCTATAACCAAGACTTCAACAATGTCGGCGGCCCCGATATGGAAAACGTCTATACGTATGAAGGCCCGGAAATTGGCGAAGGTCCTGTTAATGCCTGGGTATATTATGAGTTTGCAGGTAACATGGTCAATTATGGCTCTTCTTCAGGAAATGGATGGGCTTATGGTTATATGATTCCTGCTTCATACCTTCAGGAAAACGGCATGGGCGAATGCGCCATCACAGCTGTTGAAGCTTATGCTGCAGCTACCTCATCATCCCCAAGCACTTTCTATCAGCTGTTTATTTTACAAGGCGGCAACGAACCTGACATTGAAAACTTAGTATATGTACAGGATGCCGAATACACACCAGGTAGCTATTTCACCGTCAACCTTGAAGAGCCTCTCTTCTTAGGTGCCGAAGAAAACATCTGGGTGATGTTTATCACCGACAGCAATAGAATGGTGTGCGGTAGAGATCCCGAGGATCCCAATGGTAAGATTTGGTACACACGTGACCTGGAAACATGGATGAACAGCGCTGATTACACACCTATCATCTACACTCATTTCATGGAGTTCAACAGAGGTCGTGATTTTGCTGTCAATGCCAATCTGAAACTCAGAGAACTCAATGGTTCCGCAGTTGGTGAGATGGATGCCATCGATGCTACTGTGAACGGTGTTTCAATTGCTCAGAAGCATCTGGCTGCCAAAGGCAACCGTGCCAACACTCCAGTTGAAGGCACCTTCGTTCCTGCCGGTACCTACTATGTAGTCGCCGCTGCAACAGGTGCTCCTTTCACTGTGAACATAGAAGCTGCAGAGGTTCCCGCTCCGGAACCGGCTGTGGTGATCAATCCTGAGGATGCCGCCTTTAACGTAACTGCTCCTCTGAGTATTGAATGGGTTCTTGGCAACTACACCCAAGAGATGCAAGTGCTCTTCGGCACTCAGTTCCCACCCACCGATATCCTTATCGACTGGACTGACGAACTGGTTGAAAATGCCAATGTCAGCACACTCCTGAACAACAAGACCTATTTCATCCAGATCAACGAGCGTAACGCCGCTGGTACAACTGCAAGCGAAATCTACGGCTTCACCACCCCGATCGATCCCGTTGTGGGCTTTGCTGTTGCCACCGACAAGCTGTATCCTGGCGATGCTGCTGAATTCACTTGGGAAGCCAACCGTAGCCTCGAAGGCTATAACCTCTACATGGACGGCGCGTTAGTCAACGACGAGCTTATCACCAGCACTGAATATGCTGTTGACAGTCTCGATTATAACATGACCGGCTACAGCTTCCAGATCTCTGCCAAATATGGCACTGGCGAATCCTTGCTGTCAGAACCTATCGTCGTGAAGATGACCGGCTTCGGCAACGTGAGCGGTACCGTCTATGAACAAGACGAAACCACCGTTGTCCCAGGCGTCACCGTCGAATACCGCGGTACTGACGAACACGGCGCCAGCCAAAGCTTCACCTTCACCACCGACGAAACCGGTGCATACGCTGGTGAAGTCCTCGCAGGTACCTACCAGACCTACGCCTACAGCGATGTGTATCAAGAGACCCCAGGTCCAGAAGTGACCGTTGCCTACGGTGACAATCTGACTGGCATCGACATCATCGTTTACGAAAACTACTTCCCGCTCGGACAGATCCGCGCTACGGAACAGACCGAAGAGAACAACGTCCTAGTGGAATGGGATTGGACTCCTGGCGAAATGATCGTTGACTTCGAGACTGGCGACTTCAGCCAAGCCGAATTCACCCTGCCCGCCACCTATCCTTGGGCCATCACTAACACCAACGCACATGAAGGCACCTACTGCATGAAGTCAACTTGCGAAGGCATCGCCAGCGGCATCTCAGAAATCGAGGTTACCGTCGATGTTCCTTTCGACGCCAAGATGGGCTTCTATGTAAAGACTTCCACCGAATCAAACTATGACAAGTTCTTCTTCTACATTGATGGTGTAGCGCAAGGCGCTGCCATATCTGGCAACAACCCGTACACCTACAAAGAGTATGCTTTGAGCGCTGGCACTCACACCTACAAGTGGTCATACCAGAAGGACAGCTCCGTAAACAGCGGTGACGACTGCGTCTATGTTGACGACATTACCATGTACCGTCAAGATATTCCTGCTCCTCCGGTTGTTGGTGCAACAGACTATAACTTCGACGATGGCACCATGATGGGCTGGACCTCTCTCGATGCTAACAACGACGGTTATGGCTGGGTGTTGGGTTCACAAATCGGCGGCGTGTACCTGGTAGCAGGTGCCAGCCTCGCTGGTTCAGGCCACAACGCATCAAATGACATGGTTTGCTCTGGCTCATTCTCCAATGCCACCCAAAGCGCCATCACTCCTGACAACTACCTGGTGTCACCAACCAAGATCGCTGCAGAAGATGGTGCATTGATCAACTTCTGGGCTTGCGCACAAGATGCCAGCTATGCTGCTGAAGTCTTCGGCGTCGCCGTTTCAACTGCCAGCAACACCAATGCTGCTGACTTCACGATGGTTGCAGGTCCTTGGACAATGACTGCCAAGAGAGCTGCAACTGCAGAAAAAGCTTTCCGTGGCGACGGTAAAGACCAAGGTGCATGGTATCAATATACCGCTGACCTTAGCTCATACGCTGGCCAGGAGATCTGGGTGGCCATCCGCCACTACGACTGTAACGACATGTTCATCCTTAATGTGGACGACATCACTGTTGCCACTGGCGGTTCAAAGAACATCGTCCGTAACGATCGTAGCTTCCAGCACTTCAATCTCTACCGTAGAGACATCAAGGACGGTGAGGAAACTGCTGAAGCCGTTTGCATCGCTCAACCCGCTGCCGATGTGTTTGAATACACCGACGAAGCTTGGGCTGATCTCCCATACGGTGCTTACCAGTGGGGTATCCAAGCCTTCTACGAAGGCAACGCTCCTTCCAAAAATCGCGATGTCCTTTTCTCCGATGACTTCGAAAGCGGTAGCTTGTCCAACTGGACTTTGATTGATAATGGTTATCCGAGTGGTGATGGCTGGGGTTATGCTTCACCTGCTGATTATGACATTGGTAATGCCCATAGTGGTGTTGGCGTAGCTGCCTCATGGTCATGGAATAGTGCTGCTATCGACCAGGATGCTTACATGATTTCACCGCTGGTTGAAGGTGCTACCACCGTTAACTATTTTGTTGCCACTAATACCAGTTATCCTGATTTCTATGAGATCATGACTTCCTCCACAGGCGTCAATAGCAGCGACTTCACTGTCGTATTCTCAGAAACAGCACCTGCTTCAAAGGGCGACAATGGTCAGAAGGTTGTTAAGGGCCACAACAATGGTAACACTCGTGCAATGAGTGCTTGGGTAGAGAGAACCATTGATCTCCCAGAAGGCACCAAGTACGTGGCATTCCACCACATTGATTATGATGCTAACTTCCTGTTCATCGACGATGTGACAATTTCTGGCGGTGGTGACACTCCTGTTATCCCAACACCTACTGGTGATGGTCTGTCAGAGATCCTCTGGTCCAACACTATCGAGAAGGATATGTACTCCACCGTCACTGTAAACGTGACCTTGAACAACGGCCAGAGCCCTGCAGGTGCCACCGTTGCTTTTGGTGACAACACCGAAACGATGGATGAAACTGGCACGTTGGTATTCGAACACGTCCGCAAGGGCGAATACGAACTCGCTGTTACCATGCCTGAATTTGCTGACTACAACGAGACCGTCACGATCAACGAAGACGAACAAACCATCAACGTCACTTTGATGGAGCTTGTTGGTCCTGTTGCTGACCTCTACGTGTCACCTACCGGCTGGGCCATGTGGTCTGGCGCTACAAGCGGTGGTAGCACACCTACTCCTACACCAGGCGCTGGTCAGTGGTATCAGTATGACGATGGTACTTACGCTACAGGCGTTGGCTTAGGTGGTGGTCAGTTCTACTTCGGCGTTATGTTCCCAGCAGGTACATACGAAGGCAACACTGTGACCAAGGTATCTAAGTTTGATGCAGTTGGACAACCCATGACAGGTTCGGTTACTATCTACAACGACAATAGCACTACCGCTCCTACAACAGCTGTCGGCACAGCCAACTGCACCTTTACTGGTGTAGATGACTTTGTTGAGGTTGAGTTCGCAACACCTGTTACAATTGATCCTTCAAAGAACTTGTGGGTTATCTTCGACAATGCTAGCGGTGATGAATATCCAGCAGCATGCAGTGCAGATGTTACAGGTGATCCTAATGGTCGTTGGATTGGCCTCAGCGGTCAATGGATGGACATGGCAACAGCTGGTGTACCTGGTTATACCAACATGGTTCGCGCCTACGTCTCCAATGGTGCTAAGGGCGAAGTCCACGAGATTTCAGTTCCTACCAAGGACTATAAGATGGGTACTTTGAAGACCTCTGCAGCTAAGAGCACCCGCGCTGCTTTGAGCTTCAAGGTCATGCTCGACGGTACCTACGAAGGTGAGACCAGAAACGGTTACTTCCAGCACAATGTGGAAGGCTTCGAGGAAGGTTCTGTCCACACCACCTCAGTGGCTGCCATCTATGCTACTGGCATGGGCGACTGGACTGACTACACCTGGACCTACACTTCATGCGAGAACTTCGCTGGCGCTACCAACGTGACCGCTGAACAAAGCGGAAATGTTGTGAACCTCGCTTGGGAGATGCCCGCAGGTCCTGGCCCTGGCCCAACGCCTCCTCCAACTGGAGAAGTGACAGTTACCTTGAATGTTCCTACCGATATTTGGGGTGACGGCTCTGGTTACCAGATGTTGCTCGATGAGACACATTCACTTTATGGCTCAGTCATTCCTACTACTGGCGCTCTCAGCACGAACTGCTCTGGCAACGAAGCTATCTACGCTCAGTTCAGCCACAAGATTCCGGAGAATGCCGATGGCAACTGCTCAACCACAAATATGGTGAATTCCACTGCCGTGTCTATTACCATCCCGGCAGGCACTTACGACTGGTGCATTACCAACCCGACTCCTGGCGATCGTATTTGGATTGCTGCATCGAACGGTAATGTCGGTGGTCGTTATGACGACTACGTATTCGAAGCTGGCAACTCCTACACATTTACTGTGGGCATGTTTGGCGGCAACGACGGCGTCGATGTCACCATCACTGGTGGTGCTAAGAACGTACAAAGAAGCATGGGCCAAGACAACAGCGACTGCAGAGTTGCGGAAAATGTTGTTGCAAACCGTGGCAACAGAGCCATGTGGGATTTTGTTAACAACTTTAGCGGTTCAAGCGCCGGTCAGCAAGCTGTTGCTACTGATGGCACATACATCTATACTGCAAGCTGGCAAGAAACTCCTACAGGTGGTTACACCTTCTATCAGTATGACCTTGAAGGCAACTTCATCGAAGGCTTCAATATCGCTGGTGCAACTGGTATCCGCGACCTCACAACCGATGGCGAGTACTTCTATGGTTCATCAGGCGGTGCCCAGATCTTCTGCATGGACTTCACCACCAGAACTCTGGTGAGCACCATCAACTGCTCAGGTTTGACCTCACGTCACGTCAGCTACGATCCTGAACGCGACGGCTTCTGGTCAGGCAACTGGACTACATTGGCTCTGTACAGCCGTACTGGTGCTTTGATCCAGAGCGGTCCTGCACCAACAAGCGCTTACGGTTCAGCTTACTACAAAGATGCTGACGACGTTGAACACCTCTTCCTGTTCTGCCAGACTCCTGGTTCAAGCTCACCCAATAGAGTTGAAGTTTATGACTATAACATCGCTTCTAACACATTGAGTAGCGGTCCAGTGAGAGTTCTTTCTGACATTCCAGGATACGATGCTACTAATGGTATCGCTGGTGGTTGCTTCGTTGGTAACTACAATGGACAGACTTGCTTCTTTGCTAACGTTCAGCAGGATCCTAACCTCATCGGTATCTATGAACTCGATGGCAACGGCACTGGTCCTGTTGGTCCTACTGGCGAATTTGGCATCCTTGGTGCATACGTATTCCGTAACGGTGAACTCATCAGTGGTACCACCCCGTTGACCACCACCACCTTCGTCGATACCGACGCTCCCGCCGGTGACAACGAATACTGCGTGAGAGTGGTTTACGACGGTATTCCTGACACCTCATACTATGCAATGTCTTGCCCAGTCTGCGCTGAAACCGAGTACGAGTGCATCCCGGTCAACAACCTTGTTGCTGAATACACCTACAACTCAGCTGACGACTACGGCGTAACCCTCACTTGGGAATGCGAACATGCTGACGACGTGCTGTACTACAACATCTACTACAGCGACACCATCGTCTCTGGCGTCACCGAACTCGAACACTACATTGAGATGACTGGTAACCCAGGTGAATACACCTACAGCGTTACTGCAGTCTATCCGAACTGCGAATCCGAGCCTGTGTATGCCGACGTGAACGTCACCAGTGTGAACGACATCAACGGCAAGGTCGTTATCTATCCTAACCCGACCAACAGCACCGTGACCATCGAAGCCGCCAACATGAAGCACATCACTGTGGTGAATGCTCTCGGCCAAGTGGTTTACGATACTGACCTCACCGCTGATATGACCCAGCTGAACCTTGGCCAATACAAGCCAGGCGTTTACATGGTGCGTATCAACACCGAGGAAGGTGTTAGCGTGAAACGCGTGACAGTTGTCAAATAATCATTGACAGCGTCACATTAAAAAGGGTGGTCAAATTGACCACCCTTTTTTGTTACCCTCTTTCGATAAAAAAACTAATCGATAATCAATACCAAACCTTTAAGGTAAGCTCCTTCGGGATGGAAAATGTTAATCGGGTGATCCGCCGGCTGGGAAAGCTGATAAAGAATCCTTACCTTGCGTCCCGCCTCAATGGCAGCAGCCGTCACGATTCCCTGGAAGGTGGCTTTGTCAACAGCCTGCGAGCAGCTGAAGGTAAACAATAAGCCTCTCTTGGCGATCTTCTTGATGGCCTCAGCGTTGAGAAAGCGATAACCCTGCAAGCCACGATGTCGGTCTTGGTGCCGCTTGGCAAACGCCGGAGGATCCAACACGATCACATCGAATTCCCCATCCCCCATCTCCTTCACATAGTCTTTCATATCCGCCGTAAGACAAGGATTGTCAGTGGCCGAAAAACCGTTCAGACGCAAATTGTTAGCTGCCGCCTCCATGGCTTTGCCTGAAGCATCCACCGTGACCACCCGCTTGGCGCCACCTTGCAACGCTGCCACCGAGAAGCCTCCCGTGTACCCAAAAGCGTTGAGCACCGTCTTATCCTTCGAGAAACAGCCTACTAAGGCACGGTTGTCACGCTGATCGAGGAAAAAACCAGTCTTTTGGCCATTCTCCCAATCCACCAAAAAACGCATGTCGTTTTCAAGGACCGGCTCATCCGAACGGGAACCGAAAAGATAGCCGTCCTCAATGGCATCTTCCTTGCCCATACGCTTCATGGCCTCCGCACTTTTGTTGTAAATCGCTTCCAACTTCAGATCGGGGACCAGTTTCAACGCCCTGACAATCTCCATCAAATGCAGGGCCATCCCTTCCGTTTGCGCCTGTACCACCGCAGTGTGGCCATAAACGTCAACGATCAGCCCAGGCAGGCCGTCGCCCTCGGAATGGACCAAGCGATAGCAGTTGGTATGCGGATTACTAACCAGACCTATCGTTCGCCGTACCTCAAAAGCAGCTTTTATCTTGTCCAAAAAGAACCATTCGTCGATCTTGCGGTTCTCAAAACAAAGCAGTTTCACGGCAATGCTTTCCGTTTCACAAAAGCCGGTTCCAAGAATATTGTCATGATAGTCGGTCACCGTGACTGTGTCGCCGGCTTGCAGCCCTTCCGGACCGTTGGCGATAGCCCCAGAGAAAATCCAAGGATGGAAGCGTAGCACCGCCTCCTCCTTTCCTTTGTGGAGGCGGATGACGGGATAAAGAGGTGTGTTGTTCATAAGATCAGTTTTTGCAAAGATACGGATTTGCACAGGATTGATTATCTTTGCCTCAGAAATAATCCAACATCATGAGTGAAAATACCTTTTCATTGAGCGGACAAATCGTCGATTTGGTCCATTCCCGCATCTATCCCGGACGTATCACCGTCAACGACAGCAAAATCACTGAAATAGAGGAGCTGCCGATGGCCGAACAGCGTTACATCTTGCCTGGCTTCATCGATGCGCACATCCACATCGAGAGTTCCATGGTGCCGCCTACCGAGTTTGCTAGGATGGCGGTATGCCATGGCACGGTAGCCACGGTGAGCGATCCGCATGAGATTGCCAATGTGATGGGTGTGGAAGGCATCGACTACATGATACGAAGCGGAAAACGCGGGCATTTCAAGTTCTATTTCGGCGCTCCAAGCTGTGTGCCCGCCACCCCGTTCGAGACATCAGGAGCAACGCTCGATGCCCAGACCATCGAAACGCTCATGGCACGAGATGACATCTATTATCTCGCCGAGATGATGAACTACCCCGGTGTGTTGGCCAACGATCCTGAGATCCTTAAAAAACTGGAAGCCGCCAAGAAAAACGGCAAGCCCATCGACGGCCATGCCCCCATGGTGACCGGTAATGACATCAAGAAATATATCAATGCAGGCATCAGCACCGACCATGAGTGCTACGCCATCGATGATGCGCTGGAAAAGGTGAAGTTCGGCACAAAGATCCTGATCCGCGAAGGCAGCGCTGCCAAAAACTTTGATGCACTGATCCCACTCATGGCGCAGTATCCCGATCAACTCATGTTTTGTTCCGACGACATGCATCCCAACGACCTGATCAAAGGTCATGTCAACCTTTTGGTGAAACGCGCCCTTAAAAAAGGCTACAAGCTCATGGACGTGCTACGGGCAGCTTCGCTCAACGCAGTGAAACACTACCATCTGGATGTGGGGCTCCTCCAACGAGGCAACGATGCAGACTTTATCGTAGTGGACAGCTTCAATGAACTCAATGTACTGCAAACATACATCAAGGGCCGTCTGGTAGCAGAAAACGGCACTACCTGCATCCCTCGCAGGAAAGAGGATGCATGCAACAACTTCCATGCAAAGACCATCACAAAGGAAGATCTGCGTGTTGAATATGAAGGCAAACGCATCAAGGTTATTGCCTGCATGGATGGCAACCTCATCACTAACACCATCGTCACGAACCCGAAAGTGGTGGACGGCAACATGGTAAGCGACACCACCCGCAACATCCTAAAGATGGTGGTGATGAACCGTTATGCGCCTTCCAAACCCACCATCGGCTTCATCCATAACATCGGGATGAAACGCGGAGCCATCGCCACTTCCGTGGCACACGATAGCCACAACATCGTGGCCGTGGGCTGCTCCGACGAAGAGATCGCACGGGCTATCAACTTGTTGGTCTATACTAAAGGCGGCATGGTAGCATGCAGCGAGACCGAATTCGCCTTGTTGCCGCTGCCTATCGCCGGACTGATGAGCTTGGAAGAGGGACGACGCGTGGCTGAAGACTATGAGCGGGCTGACCAGCTGGCACATGAATTCGGCTGCACACTATACAGCCCCTTCATGACACTTTCGTTCATGGCGCTGCTAGTGATTCCGGAATTGAAACTGAGCGACAAAGGCCTGTTCGATGTGACCCGATTCGGCTTCACATCATTGACCGAATAAAGTCAGTTGCTCATGAAAGAGCCTGGCTTCCGAGGCCTATAGGTTGGCTTGGAGGATGACTTCGGAGCGTCTTTGCCCTCGAGACGTTTCAGGTAAGCCTTTTCCACGAGGTGGAGGTCATATTCGTTGACGTACATGAACGAATTGTCTGTAAAATTGCTGACCTTCATCATAAAGGTATGCATGTCATCGTGCATGTTGACGTAGAGTGCTGACAAGTCGGTATCATACATGTAATTGAAAGTGATCCTTACCGTGGAATCGGGGTTGATGATGGTATCATACTCCTCGGGGTCCAGACTGATTTGAACGTAGAACGTGTCAATGTCACGGCGAAGCATCTCACCTGTTCTCTTGTCATTGTCGTAAAAGATCATGTCGATACCGTCATGAGGATCCCCAAGTGGGAACTCACGGATGTCAACTGTATTGGGAATCGGATTACCAGCATAGTCGGCGGTATAGTATTCAAGACGTTCAACGCCCCATTTGCCGACAAATTTCTTATAACTGTCGTTGGAATCGGGTTTGCAGGACACTAGGCAGAAGACAACTGCGAATAAGCTTGCAATCAAAGTAAGTTTTTTCATTGTTGTGTTTTTTTTGATGACACGGCAAAAATAACTATTTTTGCGTATAAAAAGTATTAAGATGAGACGTTTTTTCTGTTTTCTAGCCACCTTGATGGTGGTTTTGGGCGTCAAGGCCCAAGATACCCTCACCGTGATGCAATATAACCTGCTGCAATACGGCAACTACAGCAGTGGCTACGCCGACTGCTATGAAACCAACAACAACACACAGCGCAAGGACGAATGCATCCGCACCTTGATGGACTATGTGAAGCCCGACATCCTTACCGTATGTGAGTTTGGCAAAACACAGCAGCTTCAAGACGATTTTTTGAGACACAACCTGAATGTCAATGGCGTGGATTACTGGAAGACAGACAACATCATCAACTATGCCAGTAGCAGCATCATCAACCATATCTTCTACGATTCACGTAAGCTGGTGCTAAAAAGCCATGTGGCACTCCGCACCAGACCTAGGGACACCGACATATATGAGCTGTATCTGAAGACGACAAGCCTTCAGTCGGGCGACACCACTAAACTGGTCTGCATCGTAGCCCACCCCAAGGCAGGCACATACTACGAGACCGACCGACTTACTTTAATGCAAACCGTGATGGGTTACATCAATCAGCATTATGCCAATGACAACATACTGATCATGGGCGATTTCAACATGTATCGTGCCAGTGAGACCGGATACCAATGTCTCACACGTACCTATTCAAATTCCGATGCTTTGTTTGTCGATCCCCTTTCCAACGTGGGAGGCGTAGGAGAATGGAACGGCAATAGCCAGTTTGCGCCTTTCCATACCCAATCCACCAGAAGATACTCCAACGAGTGTTTCTCTTCTGGTGGCATGGATGACCGTTTCGACATGATTCTGATGTCGGACGAAATCTATATGGGTTTCAACAACTTGAGATATGTCGGCGGTTCCTACCATGCCGTGGGCAACGACGGAAAGCATTTCAACCAAAGCATCGACCAAAACGGCAACAATTCCGTCCCTGCCGATGTTCTCGAAGCTTTGTTCGATGCCTCGGACCACTTGCCCGTCACCATGAAGATGAGGGTCTATGGCAATTGGGGCGTGGAAGAGATCGACCAAGATCGGCTGAAGGTGTATCCCAATCCCACCACGGGAGTGTTGCATTTTGATTTCCCACATCCATCCATCTATCGGATTTCAAATGTGATGGGCCAAATCCTGATGACGGGACAGGTTTCCCAAACCATTGATGTGTCGGCATTGCCCGCCGGGATTTATTTCATCCAGGTTGACGGGATGAGCAAAAAATTCGTCAAAAATTGACCTCACCCCCGGCCCCTCTCCCTAGGGAGAGGGGAGAATTTACTCCTCACTCCTAACTAATAAGTCAGTATCTCCAGCCCGGTTTCGGTCATTAGGAAGGTGTGTTCCCATTGGGCAGAGGGCAATTCGTCTTCGGTGATGACGGTCCAACCATCGGCACTGTCGATGAAGACCTTCCAGGTGCCCATATTGATCATCGGCTCGATGGTGAACACCATGCCGGGCACCAGCAGCATTCCCGTGCCTTTCCTGCCATAGTGCAGCACCTCGGGGTCGTCGTGGAACTTCACGCCCACGCCATGTCCGCAGAGATCGCGCACCACGCTGAAGCCGTTCTTGTGAGCATGTTGCTCGATGGCATTGCCGATGTCACCCACAAAGCCGAAGGGCTTGGCAGCAGCCATGCCGATCTCGAGGCATTCCTTGGCCACATCCACCAGTTTCTGCTTGCGTGGCGTGGTCTCGCCGATGACATACATGCGTGAAGCATCCGCGTAGAAGCCGTCCAAAATGGTGGTGCAATCCACATTGATGATGTCGCCTTCCTTCAGGATCTCCTTAGCAGAGGGGATGCCGTGGCAAACCACCTCGTTGATGGAGGTGCAAACGCTCTTGGGATAGCCTTCATAGCCCAAAGTGGCAGGAATGGCGCCATGTTCGATGGTATAGCTGTGTACCAGCTCATCGATCTCCAAGGTGCTCATGCCCGCATGTATCTTCTCGCCTACCAGATCGAGAATCGCGGTGTTAATGACACCACTCCGTTTGATACCCTCAATCTCCTCTGGGGTACGAATCAAAGAACGTCTCGGCACCAAAGCACCGCGACTCTCAAAAGCCATCACTCTTTTGTCCAAGGCAGTCGGCTCTTGTCCAGCCGGAACACGCCATCTTTTACGATTGTTAAACATTCCCATGTGTATCTCGATTTTTATTTTGCTATTACGATTCCCAACAATTTGTTGATTTGAACTCTGAGATCATCCCAACGTTTCTTCTGTTTTAATAAAATTATTTGATTATCAACATCTTGTTCGAGTTTCAATTGATCTTGTATTTCTTTGCGACGTGCATCGATGATCTGGTCCTTATAACGTAAGATAGCGCTTTGCACCGCCATCTTGAGCATGTCTTCTTCCTTTTTCACAAAAATGCCATGTTTTTCCCACTGGTCAAGCTTATAGGGAGAGATCAACAAATCCGTGGCCAGCTGCGAGACCTGCTCATCTTCATTTGAGATGAAATATTGATCGTCAGGCAGTTTATCCGTATTCAGCGCCTGATCATAGATATCAAAGACCTTACGGTTGACGGGATCCAAGAACACGATCTCGTCGTTGAGCAAATCGTCGATGATCATCTGCGCCACGGACATCTCTTCCTCCACTTCTTGTCCTTCTTCGTTCTTGCGGATGTCAACGATCTTCTCTGAGCCATAGACCAGCAGCAGCTTCACCAATTCACGTTCTTGATAGTACCCTACGGGAAGCAGCTCTTCTTCCGGCTTTTCCTGTGGTGATGTGGTGACAGGCTCGTCGGGGATCACCTCGCCTTCGACGCCCAGCGACTTCTTGAACTTGGCACGAAGCAGCTTATTGAGCTCCATCATCAGTGTCTCTTCCGGCATGTCCATGAGACGGCTGGTCTCCTTGACGTAGGCGATGCGGAAGATGGGGTCGGGCACCACCGAGATGGTCTCCACCACGTTGCGCACCACCTGCCCTTTCTTGATGGGGTCGTTGGCAGCATCCTTAAGCAGCAGCTCCGTCTTAAATCGGATGAAGTCTTTTACATTGGCTTTCAGATAACGCTCCACTTCCTCGATGGGATAAGCTTTCCCAAAGGAATCGGGATCGTGTTCAGGAGGCAGCACCACCACACGGACGTTCATGCCCTCGGCGAGGATCATGTCAGTGCCACGCAAAGCAGCATGGATACCGGCAGCGTCGCCGTCATACAGCATGGTGATGTTCTTAGTATAGCGCTTGATGAGCCGAATCTGTTCCGTAGTCAGCGAAGTTCCGGAGCTGGCGACGACATTCTCGATGCCCAGCTGGTGCATCCGCAGAACGTCGAAATAGCCTTCCACCAGGATGCATTCGTCTTTGTTGACGATGGCGCTCTTGGCGAAATAGATGCCGTACAGCGTCTCTTTCTTCTGGTAGATCTCCGACTCGGGCGAGTTCTGGTATTTGGCTAATTTCTTCTCCGGATCGGATTGCAGGATACGTCCGCCGAAGCCGATGACCTTACCCGTAAGGTTATGGATGGGGAACATCACACGGCCGTGGTAGCGGTCGTAATACTCGCCGTTCTGCCGTTTGATGGAGAAGCCCACCTTTTCAAGAAATTCAGGATCGTAGCCGTTCTGCTTGGCGTAATCGGTGAAGGCCTCCCATTTTTCGAGACTGTAACCCAGATGGAACTTCTCGATGATGGGGTTGAGATAGCCGCGCTCACGGAAATACTCCAGTCCTACCGACTTGCCTTCGTCGGTGTTCCACAAGGTATCCACGAAGAACTTGTCGGCGAAGGCGTTGATGTTGAACATCTTCTCGCGCTCGGTTTGGGCCATCCGTTCTTCCGGCGTCAACTCCTTCTCTTCGATCTGGATGTTGTATTTCTTGGCGAGGTAACGTAGCGCTTCAGGATAGGTGATATGCTCGTGTTCCATGAGGAACTTGGCCGAGTCGCCACCTTTGCCGCAGCCGAAGCACTTGAAAATGTTACGGGCAGGGTTCACGTTGAACGAGCCCGTCTTCTCGTTATGGAAAGGGCACAGTCCGATGTAGTTCGCCCCGCGTTTCTTCAACGAGACAAACTCACCCACAACCTCCTCAATACGGGCGGCCTGCAAGATTTGATCTACTGTTTCCCTTGGTATCGGCATTGTTTATTTTTTGCGTTGCAAAATTACGAAAACTTTCAACTGTCAATTGTCAACTGTCAACTTTAATGCGCTTCCAGCCAGTTTTCGCCGGTATTGATCTCCACGATGACTGGAACCGAGAGCGGCAAGGCGTTCACCATTTTGTCGTTGACGAGCGTTTTCAGTGTGTCAAGTTCATTGAGGTGGGCATCGAAAACCAATTCATCGTGCACTTGCAGTATCATCTTGGATTGCATTTTGAGTCGTGTCAGTTCCTGTTGTATGCCGATCATGGCAATCTTGATCATATCCGCCGAGGAGCCTTGGATGGGCGCGTTGATGGCATTGCGTTCGGCGAAGTTGCGCACTGTACCGTTGGCGGCATTGATGTCGCGGAGATAACGGCGGCGCCCCAAGATGGTCTCAGCGTAGCCTCTCTCTTTTGCGAGCGCGATGCTGCGATTCATGTATTCCTTGATGCCGGCATATTCTTCGAAGTACTTCTTGATGATGTCGGCGGCTTCACCGCGTGAGATCTCCATGCGTTCCGCCAAACCAAAGGCCGACATACCATATATGATGCCGAAATTGACCGCCTTGGCACGGCTGCGTTGTTCTTTGGTGACTTGGTCAAGTGGCACATGGAACACCTTGGCGGCGGTGGCGGCATGGATATCGTGACCAAGGTTAAAGTCGGCGATCATGGCCGGATCACCGCTCAGATGGGCGATGATACGCAGTTCGATCTGCGAATAGTCGGCGGCCATCAAGGTGTATTCCGGACTACGAGGCACAAAAGCACGACGGATCTCACGTCCGTTTGCAGTGCGCACAGGGATATTCTGCAGGTTGGGATTATTGGAACTCAGACGTCCCGTAGCTGTCACCGCTTGATTAAAAGAAGTATGGATAAGGCCGTCCTTGGGACTGATCAAAGCCGGCAGGGCATCGAGATAAGTCGATTTCAGCTTGGTATAGGAACGATAATCCAGGATGGCGTTGATGATGGGATGCTTCCCAGCAAGCTTTTGAAGCACCTCCTCACCTGTGGCATATTGTCCCGTCTTGGTCTTTTTGGCTTTGGCGTCGAGGTGCAACTTCTCAAAGAGCACCTCACCCAGCTGTTTCGGGGAGGCAATGTTGAACTTCACCCCTGCCATGTCGTAGATGCGTTCCTCCAGCTCACGGATGTGCTGACCGAACTCCTCGCTGATGTTATGAAGGTTCTGGCTGTCGATCTTCACGCCATTTTCTTCCATGATGCTCAGCACCGTGACCAATGGCATCTCAATCTCGTAAAACAGCTTTTCGAGGCCGTTTTCTTTCAGCATCGGGAGAAAGACCTGGTACAGCTCCTGAACAATTTCATCACCTTCGTTAGGATTCCACAGGTTGCCCATGGGGTTGTACTCTTTGTGGAGATAGACGTCGGCAAGGAAGTCCAGTGTGTGCCGCTGTTCCGGCTCGATGAGGTAATGCGCGATCATTACGTCGAACAAGGCGCCTTGTGGAACGATGCCATGTTTGCGAAGGCTAGTGAGGACTGGTTTTAGGTTATAACCAACTTTGTCGATTTCAGGGTTCTCGATGGATGGACGTTGGGATTCCCATTGGAATTCGTCTTGGGAGAGGACGAGGATAAGTGAGGAGTTAGGAGTGGGGAGTGAGGAGTATTGCTCCGCTCCTCGCAATGACGGCTGTCGCATCTCTGATTCCTTACTCCTCACTCCTAACTCCTCACTCCTAACTCCCCCATAGTCTCTGATAAACCTCTGCTTAAAAGTACGGAACTCCAGCTCGTCGAACAGCTCCATCAAGGCGGGCACGTCGGGCTGATGAATCGCCAGTTCCTCTTCGTTGAGTTCCACTGGCGCGTCAAGCATGATGGTGGCCAGATGTTTCGACATCAGACCCTGATCCGCAAAATTGCGGACGTTTTCGGCCTGTTTTCCCTTAAGTTCATCGACATGGGCGATCAGGTTCTCCACGCTGCCATACTTGCCTACAAGAATGGAAGCGTTTTTCTCGCCAATGCCTGGAATGCCTGGGATGTTGTCGGAGGCATCGCCCCAGAGTCCAAGGATGTCGATGAGTTGCTTGGGGTCGCTGATGCCATACTTTTCGCAGATCTCTTTCGGTCCGCACACTTGGGCGGGCATACCGAACTTGGCAGGCTTATAAATCAAGACCTTGTCCGTGACCAATTGTCCAAAATCCTTGTCGGGAGTCATCATATAGGTGATGAAGCCTTTCTGCTCGGCTTGATGTGACAGGGTTCCGATGACGTCATCGGCCTCATAGCCTTCGGCGGCGTAAATCGGAATGTTGAATCCTTGGATCAGACGGATGATATAAGGAATGGAAGCCCTTAAGTCGTCGGGCATGGTCTCGCGGTTGGCTTTGTATTCGGTGAATTCCTGTGCTCGCACAGTAGGCGCCGACAGGTCGAAGGCAACACCGATATGGGTAGGCTTCTCATTGCGGAGCACATCGTACAACGTGTTCAAAAAGCCCATGACGGCCGAAGTGTTCATGCCTTTTGAGTTGACTGCCGGACGTTTACTCAAAGCAAAGAAAGCCCTGTAAATCAATGCATAAGCATCGAGAAGAAATAATTTTTTAACGGGTTGGTCCATAGATTCAATTTTGAAGGTAAAAATAGGAAAAAAACCGAAAAATTTGGATGATATTGGAAAATTAGATTATCTTTGCAACGATTTTTGAAAACGAGAGAATTTTATTGACGCAAAATAATTTACTTTTCCAGTGAATTTTATGCGCCTTTGTTAAACAAAAAATTAGAAAACTATGTCAGAAATTGCAGAACAAATTATTCCTATCATCGCTGAGAAATTAGGCGTCAACCCTTCAGAAGTCACTATGGACGCCAGCTTCACTAACGATCTTGGTGCTGATTCTTTGGACACTGTCGAATTGATGCTCGACTTCGAAAAGAAGTTCAACATTGCCATCCCGGACGATCAACAGGAGAACATCGTCACCGTGGGTGATGTCATCAGACTGATTGAAGAAGAACAAAAGAAAAACGCATAATTTATCATGGAGTTGAAACGAGTAGTCGTTACTGGCCTCGGTGCCATCACCCCTGTTGGGAACAATGTCAAGGACTTTTGGCAAGGTTTAATCAGCGGGAAAAACGGTGTTGGTGCGATTACTCGTTTCGATTCCACCAATTACAAGACACGTTTCGCGGCTGAGGTCAAGGATTACGATCCCTTGAACTACTTCGACAGGAAGGACGTACGCAAGTACGACCTTTTTGCGCAGTTTGCGCTGGTTGCTGCCGAGGAAGCCGTACAAAACTCCCATCTCACCCCTGTCAACACCGACTTCGACGAGGTGGGTGTGGTGCTCACTGCCGGCATCGGTGGTGTCACTCATTTTTACAACGAGGTGATGGAGCACGCCAAGGGTGACGGCGTCCCGCGTTTCAGTCCGTATTACATCCCAAAGATGATCTTGAACATCCCTGCCGGGGTGATCTCCATCAAATACGGCTTTAGGGGGCCGAACTTCGCCACGGTATCGGCTTGTGCTTCCTCGTCTCACGCCATCGTCTCCGGATTCGACCTGATCCGCACTGGCAAAGCCACTGCTGTGTTGGCTGGCGGTGCCGAGGCAGGAATCTGCGAGGCGGGCATCGGCGGATTCAACGCCATGCATGCGCTGTCGCTCCGCAACGACGACCCTGCGACGGCATCACGTCCGTTCGACAAGAACCGCGACGGTTTCGTCATGGGTGAAGGCGGAGGCTGTGTGGTCCTGGAAGAGCTGGAACACGCCCTGAAAAGAGGCGCCGACATCTATGCCGAACTAGTGGGGGTCGGCATGTCGGGCGACGCCTATCACATCACTGCCCCGCATCCGGAAGGCTACGGTGCCTGCCTCAGCATGAAGCGTGCCATCAAAGACGCTGGCATCGACAGGACGGAGATCGAACACATCAACACCCATGGCACCTCGACGCCGCAAGGCGACCTCGCCGAGATCGTCGCCGTCAAGAAGGTGTTCGGCGACCATGCCTACAACATCAGCCTCAACTCCACCAAATCCATGACCGGCCACCTCCTCGGAGGCACCGGTGCCGTGGAAGCCATCGCCACCATTATGGCACTGCATAAAGGCATCATCCCCCCCACCATCAACCACTTTGAAGACGACCCGCAAATCGACCCAAAACTCGATTTCACCTTCAACACAGCACGCAAACGCGACATCCGCTACGCCCTCAGCAACGCCTTCGGGTTCGGCGGACAAAACACCTCGCTGCTCTTCAAGAAATACACGCTTTAATCTTCCGCGCAATGGCATTGAGGGATATTTTTGCACATTGCACCGCTAAAGACAAAGCCCTGTCGGACTTCATTAAGAACGACTTTGGCTTTCGCCCAAAAAACATCAACCTGTACCAGCTGGCATTCACCCATAAATCCGCCTCTGAAAACAGCATAGGCAGTTACAAGCTCAACAACGAGCGACTCGAATATCTCGGCGATGCCATCCTGAGCGCCGTCGTGGCCGATTATCTCTTCCGCCTGTTTCCCACCAAAGCAGAGGGCTTCCTCACCGAGATGCGTTCCCGCATCGTCAGCAGGGCTTCGCTCAACAAGCTGTCGCAGAAACTCGGGTTCGACAAGATGATCCACTACTCGCACGACAACCACTCCAACTTCAAGTCGATGACCGGCAACGCCTTCGAAGCCTTCGTCGGCGCCCTGTATCTCGACAGAGGCTATGAGTTTTCCAAACACATCCTCATCGACCGCATCATCAAGATCCATATCGATCTGGATCAACTGGAGCAGACCGACGTCAACTTCAAAAGCAAGCTGCTAGAATGGTCTCAGAAAGAGAAGAAACACGTCAACTTCAAAATGGTGAACGAAAAAAACGAAAACCACGAGCGGCTCTATCACGTGGTCGTGGTCATTGACGGTGAAGAATACGGAAAGGGTGCCGACTTCAACATCAAAGGCGCTGAACAGCTCGCCTCGGAAAAGACTTGGAACATGCTGCTGGAACAGAACATAGTGACACCGACAAAAGGCGACCATGAAAAAGAATAAGCTGATCATTTCCCCTTTTGATGATATCCACATCATCGGTATTAATTCGGTGCTTCCGGATTATAAATTGGCTTATTATATTGGCAATTCGTTGAAATTCAACTTTATAAGATTGAAAGAGATCTCATTGGACAACGTGTTGCCGTATGCGTTCTTCTATTATAACGCCGGCGAAAACCGCAACGCCTACAACCTGGTGTCATTGAAGAACAAAGACCATCTCTGCCTCAAACTCAACCCACGTATCGACTACCTCTTCATCATCCGCAACCACATCACCGACGAACGTCTGGGCCAGATCATCAAAGGCATCCGCGACATCAAGGACGTCGTCCACGCCTACGTGATGAACCTCGACAACACGCCCACCATCGATGTTATGCTAGAGAAGATAGAGATGCACGAACGTCAATGTCTCGAAGAACTCCTAAATCCGAAAAAAGACTATGAAGCAACCGCCTAAGAACATCTTCAACATAAACGCCTTCTGGGGACATCTGATTGGCATTCCATTGTTTGCCCTGGGATTGTTTTTGCTGTTTTGCCCTTTTGCGTTTAAGAACTACGACATCACCTTCTCAAGGTATTCTTTCCACGCCGTGATGGTGTTCTGCATCATCCTCGGCATCTTGTTGGCTTCAAGGCTTCCTTTGATGTTCATCAGCAGAAAAACCCAGATCACACAGCGGGTTTACCTTTTCCTTTGCCTCTTCGAGATCGTGTTTGCTTCCGGCTTTTCCGCTTTGTACCTGTGGCTGGTCACCCATAAAATCGAAGCCTATTTCATGTTTTTCGGCTATTCCTTCGTCTATCTCGCCATGGCGATGATCAGTCCTTATATCATTTTGTACCAGCACTTCACCATCCTTGAAAAGGAGGAAGCCTTGGATGACGCCGCCCATCAGTCGTTCAACGAAAAGATCCGTTTTTACGACGAGCGCGGCAACATGAAGCTGATCGTGGCACAGGCTTCAGTACTCTACATCCAGTCGGACGAGAACTATCTACGCATCTATTATATGGACGAAGGCAAGATCAGTACTTACATCCTGCGTAACTCGATGAAACGCATTGAGGATACATGCGCTAAAAACGGCCTGATCCGCTGCCACCGCTCCTATTTCGTCAATAAAAACAGAGTTGAAGTCCTCCAAAAAGAGAAGGACTTCATCTATGCTGTTTTAGACGTTCAAAACGCTGCGCGCATCCCAGTCAGCAAGAACTACTACGACCAGATTGCGGCAATTTTATAAGGTTAGAGGTTAAAGGTTAGAGGTTAGAGGTACAATTATCACCTTTAACCTTTTACCTTTAACCTTTTACCCTACGTGAATATTTTCCTTCACGAGCTTCATGATCTTCTCAGTGTCGTTGCCTAATTCCTTGCGGAGGTTGGCATCCTTGAAATCGCTGAGGAACTTGATCATGTAGTCGATGATGGCATCGGAGAACACGCCCTTGTCGGTGTAGATCTTGCGGTCCTTCTTAAGCTCCTTGGCGGCGGCCACACAGCTGTCGGGAAGTTGCTCAAGGCTCTCCTGCACCTTCTTGTTCTTGGCATCGTGGATGTTCACGCCGAGACCGACGTAGGTCTTTTCTGCCACTTCGAGGGCGTTGGGCATCTCGAAGCCGTGACGGGCAGCGGCGCAGAGGGCAGCCATCAGCAGGTACATGTCGGCGCAGCCGTCGGAGGCACGCCATTCGAAGGTCTGCTTGTCGCTGAAGTCGCGGTTCGACTTTTTCTCAAGCGGGTTGCAGTTGGCCACCATGTCCTTGCCATTGTTGATCCAGCCCAGCGGCACACGCACCAAGGCGCTGCGGTTGCTGTAGGACCAACACAGCGAAGTCGGGGCTTCCTGATGCGGCACCAGACGGAGGAATGACAGCGGGTTGGGGTTGCCGAAGGCAGGCAGCGAGGTACCGGCATCCATGTAACCGGCGATGGCACGCTTGCCATAGTCGCTAAGTTCGCCCTTGTTCACCATGACACTCTTGCCGTCCTTCGTGAACTTGCAGTGAACGTGCATGCCTGAACCAGCCTTGCCCACAGTGATCTTCGGGGCGAAGGTCAGCACCACGCCGTACTGGTAAGCCAGCTGGCGCATGATCCACTTGGCCACGACGAGTTGATCGGCGGCGTCTTCGATGTTGGTCGGCAGGAATTCGATTTCGTTCTGCTCATAGACCTTGCCTTCATGGGTGAAGTTGCCCACCTCGGAGTGACCGTATTTGATCAGGCCACCGGCCTGGGCGATGAGGCGCATGGCCTCCACACGGTACTCGGTGAACTTGTTGAACGGGGCGCTCTCGTGATAGCCTCTCTGGTCGGGCACTTCGTAGATTTCCTCGTCATCGGCGATGATGTAATATTCCAGCTCGCCCATGGTCTGCATCTCGAGACCCGTTGTCTTCTTGAAGACCTGATGGGCCTTGCGGAGGATATATTCCGGTGAACTCTCGAAAGGCTCACCGTCGCGGTTGTAGAACGAGCAGAGGATGTCGAGGGTAGGCACTTCTGAGAAGGGGTTGCGGAAGGCGGTGCGGTATTTCGGCACCACATAGAGGTCACTCTTACCAGCTTCGATGAAGGGGAAGAGGCTGGAGCCATCGACACGCTCACCGGCGGAGAGGATGTTCTCCAGGTGCTCGGCGCTGTGGATGACGAAGTTCAAGGTTTTGAGTTTACCGTCCCAGCCGCAATAGTGGAAGTTGACGAATTCGATTTCATTTTCTTCACAATAGCGGATGATGTCGGCGCGGGTAAATTCGGCTGCCGGTTTCTGAAGATACTGAACCAGCAGGTTGGGGTTCATTGCAATGCGTTGATCCATTACGATATAATTTAGAATGATGAATTTAAAATTTAGAGATTTTATTGGGGAGGCAAAAATAAGAAATTATTTGGCAATTGCCAAGCATTATCGCTTCAGCATGTTGAAATATGCATCCAAAAGCTTTTGGGCGCCTATATAGGCACTCATGCGTTGGTTGCGGACGTCGTTTTCGATCAAGGGAAGGAGGTCGGTGACCAACGGATTCTGATAGAAATCCGATTTCAGGGCAGACTCCACGGTGTCGATCATCATCTGGACATCCTGTTGGGAGCGTTTTTGTTGGAGGAAGCCGTTCTCACGGATGGCCTGCACGTGGTCATACACCATTTGCCAGACGGCTTCGACGTTATACCCCGTCAATGAGGAGCATGTGAGCACCTTGGTCTCTTGACCTGACTCTGGCATGGGGAATAGATGCAGCGCGGTACGGCATTCGGCGGCGGCACGTTCGGCACGAAGCACGTTGTCGCCATCGGCTTTGTTTACCGCAATGCCATCGGCCATCTCCATGATGCCGCGTTTGATGCCCTGAAGCTCGTCTCCGGCACCGCTGATGAGAATCAAAAGGAAGAAATCGACCATGGAATGCACGGCCGTTTCGGATTGTCCGACGCCGACAGTCTCGATGAAAATGGTGTCGTAGCCTGCGGCTTCGCAGAGGATCACCGTTTCACGGGTCTTGCGAGCCACGCCACCTAACGTGCCGGCGGATGCTGAGGGCCGGATGAAGGCATTGGGATGGACGGAAAGCTCTTCCATGCGGGTCTTGTCACCTAAGATAGAACCTTTGGAACGTTGACTGGAAGGGTCGATGGCCAGCACGGCCAGCTTGTGGGCATTGCGGCAGAGGTACATGCCCAGCGCCTCGATGAAGGTACTCTTTCCAGCACCCGGAACGCCTGTGATGCCCAACCTCAAAGCCTTTCCCGAATGCGGAAGGCAAGCTGCGATGATCTGCTGGGCTAGCTCCTGGTGTTTCGGCAGGGCGCTTTCCACCAAGGTAATGGCTTTACTCAACGCCACACGGTCGCCTTTCAGGATGCCATCAACATACCAATCGAGCGGCATCAGCTGCTGTTGGTTGCGACGCAAACGCTCCAAAGCCTGTGGGTTCACCTGCACCGGTTGATCCACTCCTTCGGCAACTTTTAAGTTGGAATCCCATTCATGTTCCTGATTCTCAAAGTGTTCAATTTCCATACAACGTACTTTTTTCAAAAGGCAAAGATAATGTTTATAAAATATTTTTTTCGTATTTCGATTATTTTTTGTAACTTTGCATTTAATCTCTAACTGCACGCTATGACGAACAAGCATCGGGTACTCTTTGTACATCAGGAAATCACCCCCTATTTGCCAGAAACGCCCATGAGTCTGATCGGGAGAAACCTGCCCCAAGCAACTCAGGAACTAGGAAAGGAAATCAGGATTTTCATGCCAAGATACGGCAACATCAATGAGCGCCGCAACCAGCTCCACGAAGTGATCAGGTTGTCGGGCATGAACTTGATTATCAACGATACTGACCATCCCTTGATCATCAAAGTCGCCTCGATCCAGAAAGCCAGGATGCAGATCTATTTCATTGACAACGACGATTTCTTCACCAAGAAAAAATATACCATTTATGACACTGACGGCAAGTTCTGCGAGGAGAACGACGACCGAATCGTCTTCTTCAACCGCGGCGTGATCGAGACGGTCCGCAAGCTCAACTGGTCGCCCGACATCATCCACTGCACAGGCTGGTTGACCGCCTTGATGCCGATTTTCATCAAGAAGGCGTTCAAAGACAACCCTCTGTTCAACGAGTCGAAGATCGTCTATTCCATCTACGATGACACCTTCAAAGGCCAGCTGAAGGCAGGCTTTGAGAAAAAAGTGAAGCTCCCAGGGATCAATGCCAAAGACCTCAAATACTTCAAGGAAGCTTCTTACGTTAATATCACCAAATCCGCCATCGACTATTCCGACGGCATCATCCTGGGAAGCAAGAAAATCAACCCAACGGTGGCCGAATACCTGAAGAGCTGCGACAAGCCCATCTTGGAATACCAAGGCGAAGAAAACTACGCGGAAGCCTACAACGCTTTCTATGACCAGATTTTAAACAGCAAGTGATTAGCAAATTGAAAACACAATCTTTTCGTCCAAAATTCATTAAAGCGCTATTTATTGGCGCTTTAGCTATCTTTAGTATTTCCTGCAGCAAGACCACGGAGAAAATCGGCAATGGACTGCTGCCCGAAGGCGACAACATCGGCGTGTTTTTCACCGACTCCGTCGTGATGACCTGCCATTCCCAAACCATCGACACCATGGCAACCAAAGGTATGACCACGGTGCTGCTCGGCTCCATGATGGATCCCGTGATGGGCCTTACCAATGCCAATATTTTCACACAGCTTCACCTCTCCTCTACCAACCAGCATTTTGGTTCCGATCCTGTCATCGACTCCGTCGTGCTGCAACTCTCCCTTACTGGCTATTACGGCGATACCACCACCCTACAGACAGTCCATGTCTATGAACTCGCCGATTCGTTGAACTCCAATAGCCTGTATTATCAATTCAGTGAAGTGGCTGACAAGGGCATCGACCTAGCCAACGGATACCAGTTCTATCCACACCCTAGGACACCCCTTTCGGTATCGGGTAACGACACCATCAACCAGCCCACCATCAGGATCCCCTTGCTGAACAGCTTGGGCGAACAACTTGCGTCGGCCGACAGCATGGTTTACAAAACCCCAGATGCCTTCAAACGCTTCTTCTACGGCTTGAAGATCTGCTGCGAGAGCGTCAACGAGAACGGCGCCATCTGCTACCTCAACCCCACAAGCAACACGGTGACACAGCTGAAGATCTACTATCGTGAGACCCCAGGGGCCGAGACACAAATGCGCTACGACTTTTATATCACCTCTGACGACATCTATTTCAACCAATATCAGCATGACTATAGCCTGGGATCGACAGATTTCGTCCAACAGGTGATCAATGGTGATACCCTTATGGGCCTGCAACAGTTATTCCTCCAATCCATGGGTGGCGTCAGGTCCTTCATTACCTTCCCTGGTTTCGCCGAATGGGCAAACGGACTTGTGGAAGAAGGCACCCACTTGATCATCAACGAAGCCAAACTCATCCTTCCCGCCTCTGCCATACTGGAAGACTCAACCTTCCTGACCCCACCTACTTCGTTGGCGCTGCTCAACCTCAAAACCGACGGCAACACCATCGTCCTTCCCGACTATCTTGAAGGTTCCAGCTATTATGGCGGCAGCTATTCGCACGCCAAGAAAAGCGTCACCTTCCGCATCTCAGAGTACCTGCAGAAAGTCATCCAGAACCCCGACTACAGCCAAGGGCTGTACCTCAGCATCACTGGTGCTTCTTTCAACGCCAACCGATGGATCATCGCTGGTCCCGAAGCCGACCAGGAAAACAAGATGAAATGTGAAATCAAATACTCCATCCTAAGAGAATAACCATAAAAAATATGAAAAAGCTTATCCTTATGACACTCATTTTCGCCGGACTGTGCTGCCAGGCGCAACAGAAAGAAACCATCGTGGTCATCGAGACCTCTCAAGGCACTATCAAAGCCAAGTTGTACAACGACACGCCGCTGCACCGCGACAATTTCATCAAGTTGGTGAACGAAGGCTGGTATAACGGCTCGCCCTTCCACCGCATCATCAAGAACTTCATGATCCAAGGCGGTCAGAACGCCGACGGTCGCATGGATCCCGGCTACACCGTCCCTGCCGAGTTCCGCGACAACCACTTCCACAAGAAAGGCGCCCTCTGCGCTGCCCGTCAAGGCGACCAGGTGAACCCCAAGAAGGCCTCTAGCGGCTCTCAGTTCTACATCGTCCAAGGCCAAGTCTTCGACGACAAGAAACTTGAGATCTACGAAGAACGCCTAGGTAAGATCTTCAGCGCCACACAGCGCCAAGCCTACAAGACCGTTGGCGGCACCCCGCACCTCGACGGCGACTATACCGTCTTCGGCGAAGTCATCCAAGGCCTCGATGTGGTCGATAAGATCGCTGGCGTGAAGACCGGCTATATGGATGTACCCGTGGAACCCGTGACAATCAACAAGATTACTATTGAAAAAAGTGACGATAAAAGCTGCTGTCACTAACCCTCAACCCCATGAAAGAGAAAATCGAACAAATACTCAACGAAGTTAAGAACTTCCAAGCCGAGAACAAAGAGGCACTGGAAAACTTCCGTATCACCTATTTGAGCAAGAAAGGTGTCATCCCCGCCTTGTTCGCCGACTTCAAGACCGTGGCCCCAGAGCTCCGCAAGGAGATGGGCATGAAGCTCAATGAGCTGAAAAACACCGTGACCGAGAAAGTCGAAGAACAGCTACAACGCTTTGAGACCCAGAACAGCTCCGACGCCGGCTTCGACATGACCATGCCCGCCAACGACATGAAAGGCTCCAGGCACCCTCTGTCGATCGTACGTCGCGACATCAACGAGATCTTCTCACACCTGGGCTTCACCATCGTCGAAGGACCAGAAGTCGAAGACGACTACCACGTGTTCACTGCGCTGAACTTCGCCCTCGACCACCCGGCACGCGACATGCAAGACACCTTCTTCATCCAGAAGGACCCCAACGAGAACAAGCCTACCGACATCCTGCTTCGCACCCACACCTCCAGCGTCCAGGTGCGCGCCATGGAAAAACAACAGCCGCCCATCCGCGTCATCGCCCCGGGCCGCGTGTTCCGTAACGAAGCCATCTCGGCCCGCGCCCACTGCATCTTCCACCAGATCGAAGGTCTCTACATCGACGAGAACGTCTCGTTCGCCGACCTGAAACAGACCCTCTACCACTTCGTGCAGGAGTTCTTCGGCGAAGGCACCAAAGTACGCTTCCGCCCCTCCTACTTCCCCTTCACGGAGACCTCAGCGGAGATGGACATCTCGTGCAACATCTGCGGTGGCAAAGGCTGCAACATCTGTAAACATACCGGTTGGGTGGAGATCCTCGGCTGCGGCATGTGCGACCCGAACATCCTCATCGCCAGCGGCATCGACCCTGAAAAATACACTGGTTTCGCCTTCGGCATGGGCGTCGAACGTATCGCCATGCTGAAATACGGCATCAACGACCTGCGATTGTTCTTTGAAAACGACCTCAAGTTCCTGGAACAGTTTGAGTTGAGTTAGGAGTGAGGAGGAACCCTCTTTACTCGTCTTTCTTTTCTTCTTTCACTTCCTCGTCCTTGCCATTCATGCCGTCCTTGAAGTTCTTGACCCCCTTGCCGAGACCGCGCATGAGCTCTGGGATTTTCCTGCCACCGAATATCAGCAGTACGATCAATGCGATGAGAAGGATTTCTTGGTAGCCGATGAATAAGATTGTCATGTCTAAAAATGCTAATTTTGATGCAAAAATAATAAATATATGAAAAACAAAGTCTTATTTCTTGCTTTTCTCTTGCTGATTAGCATAAATCTTGTCGCCCAGAAACAATATACCTTGCAGTCGCCCAACGAAAAGATCACCGTGACCATCAACACGGGCGACCAACTCAGCTATTCCGTGATGCACGAAAACACCGTGGTGCTCGCCGACTCACCCATCGGCATGGAGCTCGACAACGGCTATGTGCTAGGCGCTCCCGCCAAGGCATTATCGGACAAGAGAACCTCGGTGGACGAGATCATTGAGGCCAATTTCTACAAGAGAAACGAGATCGAAGACCATTATAATGAGCTAGCACTCACCTTCAAAGGACTATACAAGGTGATCTTCCGTGCCTACGACGAAGGCGTCGCCTATCGTTTCCAGACTGGAATCGCCAAGCCCTTCAATGTGGTTTCGGAGATCGCCGACTTCAACTTCGACGCCGATTACCAAGCCCTGATTCCATACGTGCTCCGACGCGCGGGACAAGAAGGCGACATCATCAACCAACAGTTCTACAACTCCTTCGAGAACACCTATACCCCTGTCAACCTGAGCCAGATGGATCCCGAGAAACTGGCCTTTCTGCCTTTGTTGGTCGAGCTGAAGGACGGCAAGAAAGTCGTCATCACCGAAGCTGACCTCGAGGATTTCCCGGGGCTTTATCTCCGTAACGAGAAAGGCAAGACAGGCTTCACCGCCGTCCATGCGGGCTACCCGAAGACCGAGGAACAAGGCGGACACAACAACTTGCAGTATCTGGTAAAGGAACGGGAGAACTACGTCGCACAGGTGGACCGGAAGCGGTTTTACCCTTGGCGATGCCTGTTGATCTCGGAAAACGACAAGGATTTGGCCGACAGCGACTTGGTGTATAAACTCGCTTCCCCCTGCCGTGTCGATGACCTCAGCTGGATCAAGCCCGGTAAGGTAGCTTGGGACTGGTGGAACGCCTGGAACGTCTATGGCGTTGACTTCAAGACCGGCATCAACAACGACACCTATAAGTATTACATCGACTTCGCCAGCAAATACGGCATCGAATACGTCATCTTGGACGAAGGCTGGGCCGTCAACAAGAAAGCCGACCTCTTCCAAGTGGTGCCGGAAATCAACCTAAAGGCGCTGGTGCAATACGCCAAGGAACGTAACGTGGGACTGGTGCTGTGGGCTGGCTATGCCGCCATCGACAAGGACATGGAACTTGTATGCCAGTACTATTCCGACTTGGGTATCAAAGGTTTCAAGGTCGATTTCATGGACCGCGACGACCAAAAGGTGGTCGATTTCTACTACCGCATGGCAGCCATGGCCGCCAAATACCACTTGTTTATCGACTTCCACGGAGCTTACAAGCCTACCGGACTGAGCCGCACCTACCCCAACGTGCTCAATTTCGAAGGCGTGTACGGCTTGGAACAGGCCAAGTGGGACAACAACAGCGACTTGGTCTTGAACGAAGTCACCATCCCCTTCATCCGCATGGTGGCCGGTCCGTTGGACTACACCCAAGGCGCCATGAAGAACGCCTGCAAGAACTGCTTCGCCGCCGTCTATACCGAACCCATGAGCCAAGGCACACGCTGCCGCCAGTTGGCCGAATACGTCATCTTCGAGTCGCCTTTCAACATGCTCTGCGACAGTCCAAGCAACTACCTTCAGGAGGACGAATGCACCAAGTTCATCGCCAGCGTGCCCACCACCTGGGATGAGACCATCGTACTCGACGGCAAGGTGGGCGAATACCTGGTTGTCGCCCGTAAGAAAGGCTACAAGTGGTACATCGGCGCCATCACCAACTGGGAGGAACGTGACATAGAGTTAGACATCACCGCATTGAAAAGCGGCGCCAAGTCGGGCAAGATCTTCCGCGACGGCCCCAACGCCAACCGCGTGGGCAAGGATTACGTAACCGAACAGCTCCAGGTCTGGGGCAACACCATTAAGTTCCATCTGGCCAAGGGCGGAGGAGCGGTAATAGTACTCTAGTGAGGAGTGAGGAGTAAGAAGTGAAAATCAACGATAGAATATTATACGAAGATAACCATTTGATTGTCGTCAACAAGCTCCCTTCGGAGATTGTGCAAGGCGACAAGACGGGCGACGTGTGTTTGCTCGACGATGTGAAGGATTACATCAAGGAGAAATACGACAAACCGGGCAACGTCTTCGCTGGGCTGGTGCATCGCATCGACCGTCCTGTGAGTGGCGCCGTGGTGTTTGCCAAGACCAGCAAGGCCCTCTCGCGGATGACCGTCAAGGTGAAGGACCGCGACTTCCACAAGGTGTATCTGGCCATCGTGAAGAACCGTCCCACGAAGGACGCCGACGTGTTGGAGAATTACCTCGTGAAGAACGAAAAGCAGAACAAGTCGTACGTCGTCCCCGAAGGCACCAAGGAGGCCAAATTAGCCCGTCTGAGCTACCGTCTGGTGGGCAAGTCCGACAACTATTACCTGTTGGAGGTGGAGCTTTTCACGGGCCGTCATCATCAGATCCGCTGCCAGCTGGCGCATATCGGCTGTCCCATCAAGGGCGATCTGAAGTACGGCTATCCGCGGAGCAATCCCGATGCTTCCATCTGCCTCCACGCCTATCGCATCTCATTCGAACATCCCGTCCAAAAGACCCAGATTGACATCACCGCACCTCTACCCAAGACCCAACCGTGGCCTTCGTTTAGCTCCTAACTCCTCTCTACTATCACCCCGCTGCCGATTACGAATGGTTCCGTCTCGTGATAGAGCACCCCGAACTGTCCTGGGGCGATGCCTGAGATGGCCACATCCGAGACGATGTCGGCGCCTTGTTCGGTAATATGGATGGTACCCAAGGTGAATTCCGGTTGGTGGCGTATCTTATAGCGCACTCGCATGCCTTCGGTGAGGTGCAGGGCGGGATTCATCATCTGGAGGTCGCCTAATGGGATGATGTCGGTGTATTGCGCCACGGGGTCGTAGCCTTGCGACACATAGACGATGTTGTTCGGGATGTCCTTCTTGACCACGAACCAAGGACCCCCGCCGAGGCCGAGGCCTTTGCGTTGTCCGATGGTATGGAACCAGAAGCCCTTGTGGCGCCCCAGCTTCTTGCCCGTCTCCAGCTCCACGATGTCGCCTGGCATCTCGCCGACATATTCGCGGATATAGTCGTTATAGTTGATTTTACCCAGGAAGCAGATGCCTTGGCTGTCGTGGCGTTCGGCCGATGGCAGCTTGTATTGGGCGGCCAATTCACGCACCTTAGGCTTGGGCAGGTCGCCGATGGGGAAGATCACCTTACTCAGCTGGGCGTAGGTGATACGCCCGAGGAAGTAGGTCTGATCCTTGAAGGTATCGGCAGCGGTGCCGAGCCAGAAGATGCCGTTCTCGTCTTCCCATGAGCGCGCGTAGTGTCCCGTGGCGATCTTGTCGAAGTGATGGCCTTCTTTCTCTTCGAAGGCGCCCAGCTTGATCCAACGGTTGCACATCACGTCGGGGTTAGGCGTGAGGCCTTTGCGCACCATCTCCATGGTGTAGCGCCCGACCGTCTCGAAGTATTCGTGTTGCAGATCGACGATGTCGAAGGGGCAGCCGTATTTCTTGGCGATATAAGTGGTAATTTCGATGTCTTCTTCCGATGGGCACGACGACAGGTCTTCCTTTCCTTCCATACCTATTTTAATATAAAAGATATGGGGTGTGATGCCCTGTTCTTTGAGCAGGGGCACCACCACGGAGCTATCGACTCCACCCGAAACTAGTGCGGCGATGTTCATGGTTGCAAAGGTACGCTTTTTCCCGAAAGTAGATCATTTTGAGGTCTTTAAAAATAAATATTCATCGCTTGTCGGACAATACGATTTTTTTCCTATTTTTGCAGCCGCTTTGGGAGAATCCCACGGATTTATCTAATAAGCTGAAAAATAAGTAAATAACAAAATATTAATCATTAAAAAACAAAGTAAAAAGAAATGAAAAGGAGATTTACAATCCTTACTGCAGCCCTCGCGCTGCTCGCAATCCTCGCTATCCCGATGGGGATGAGGGGACAAGCAAGTGTAACATGGCCTGGAACTACAGCACTTCCTGGTACGGCTACTGCTGTTGCAAACGACCAGAATGTTACCATTATGGTTTCTTCTACCAACACTTATTCGAATCCTATTCGTATTTACGCCAACACTACGGTTACGATTAATGTTTTGAATGGTGCTAAGATTTTGAGTGTTGCTTATGAAGCTTCTTCCACGGGCAATTATGTCACATATGCTCAAAATGCAACTGTTACGCCTAGTGTCACTCCTACGGTTAGTGGCAAGATTGTGACCTGGACATACGCCGAATCTGCAAATGTTACTGAGTTTACTTTTAAACCGAGTTCTCAAACCAGAAGCAGTGGTATCTCGATAACTTACATTAAATCAAGTGCTACCACCTGCGCTACTCCCACCTTCAGCCCAGCTGCTGGCACTTACACCGAAGCTCAAAACGTGAGCATCAACTGCGCCACCGAAGGTGCCACGATTTATTACACCACCAATGGTAACGATCCTACCACAAACAGCACAGTTTATTCTGGAGCTATCAATGTCAGCACTAACACGACCATTAAGGCCATGGCCTCTGCCGAAGGTTACGACAATAGCGCTGTTGCCACTGCCGAATACGCTTTCATCACTTTGGAACATGCTGGCACATTGGAAGATCCTTACACTGTGGCTGATGCCCGCACCGCCATTGATGCCAACGCTGGCACACAAGGCGTTTATGCCACGGGTATCGTTTCCGCTATCCCTACAGCATGGAGCAACGATTATAACAATATCACCTTCAACTTCGTTGACAATTCTGGCGACACCGATTTCCTGCAAGCCTACCGTTGCGTGAGCAGCACTGGCGTAGACGCATCAACGGTTGCCGTTGGTGATGTCGTTGTGGTTTATGGTAACCTTATCAAATATGGTTCAACTTACGAATTCGGTCAAGGTTGCGAATTGGTATCTTTGACCCATCCTGTCATTACAACTCCTACCGTCACTGTCACCCCCTCAACAATCAATGCTCCCTTCGCTGGTGCAGAAGGCAACTTGGCTCTGACCTATGAAAATATCGAAAACTTCGACAGCTTCGATTACTATTTCTGCGATGCCGATGGCAACGAACTTGAAGGCGACGATCCGGATTGGATTTATGCTGAAATTAATGAAGAAAACGATGCTTACATCCTCTCTTACATCATCGATACCAACGACGGCGAAGCCCGCACTGCTTATATGAAGGTTTATACCTATGATGATAATTCGGAAGAAGTTTATGCCATCGTCACTGTCAACCAAGCTGCTTATGAAGCTCCAAATGTCACTTGGAATTTGAGCATTGCTTCGTATGATGAAATTACTGATACAGATATTGTTACTTGGTCTAGCGAATATGCTACTATGACTAACTCTTCTAAGTCTGGCGGCACATCAGCAAGCAATTATCTTGGTGGTGATTCTAACAATAGAACTAGCTCTCGTTTCTATAGTGGAAACACTTTAACCATCTCTCCTGCTCCTGGTTTTGCCATAACAAGTGTTGTGTTCACTGCGACATCAACAAACTATGCCAATACATTAGTGAACAGCACTTGGACCAATGCTACTGCTTCTGCAGATGGTACAACTGTCACCGTCACTCCTACCGATGGCGCCACTGCCATGGTTGCTACGATAGGTGGTACCTGCGGCTTTACGTCTGTCACAGTGTATTATGAAGAGAATATTGCTCCGCAGCAATACACCCTCACCATCGAAGGCTATGGAGATGACTCTAACGAAGGTGGCTACTACCTCATCGCTTCGCCTGTCACCGTGGATCTCACCAACCATGAAATGACCACCGGCGACTTCGACCTCTACTCCTTCGACCAAGCTCAAGATGATGAATGGCGCAACTACAAAGCTGGCGCTTTCACTAACCTCGAACCTGGCAAGGGCTACCTCTACGCCCACAAGACTGGCGGTGAATTCACACTCACTGGAACTGCTTATGATGGCGATGGCAAAATCGAACTGGTTTATGATGACAACGCCGTTGATTTCAAAGGCTGGAACCTCGTGGGTAACCCCTGGGGCGAGAAAGCCTACACTGACAAGGATTTCTACACCATGAACAATGATGGTTCCGGTATTGATGTTACTGCTCAACAAGCTGGCACCGAAGTTGCTGCTATGACTGGTATCTTTGTGGTGGCCGAAGGTGAAAACGAAACCGTGACTTTCAGCAAAACAGCTACTGGCAAGAGCGCCAACCTCGCCCTGAACATCACCAACAGCAGCAAGCTCGTTGACCGCGCCATCGTCCGCTTCGGCGAAGGCCGTCAGCTGCCTAAGTTCCAACTCAACCCGAACCACACCAAGGTCTATTTCGAACAAAGCAACAAGGACTACGCCATCGTCAACGCTGAAGAAATCGGTGAGATGCCTGTCAGCTTCAAGGCTGAAAACAACGGCACCTACACCTTCAGCGTCAACACCGAAAACGTTGAGATGGAGTACCTCCACCTCATCGACAACATGACTGGCGCCGACATCGACCTGATCGCCAACCCGAGCTACAGCTTCGAGGCTAAGGTCACCGACTACGCCAGCCGCTTCCGCCTCGTGTTCAGCGCCAACAGCAGCATCAACGAGCAGAACGCCAATAACTTCGCCTTCTTCAACGGCAACGATTGGACCATCAACAACGAAGGTGAAGCCACCCTGCAAGTTGTCGATATGACCGGCCGCGTGCTCAGCACCGAGACCGTCAACGGCAACGCCACCACCAAGGTCAACGCCGCCACCGGAGTCTATATGCTCCGCCTCATCAACGGCAACAACATCAAGACCCAGAAGGTTGTGGTGAAGTAAGAAGACAGAAGTCGGAAGACGGAAGTCAGAAGAAAAGTCGGCATTGCAGTTGCAGTGCCGACTTTTTTATTTGTATATTTGTCGAAAAAACATAAATGATGAATAATAATCTAGACTTCGGAAAACTCGGTGAGGACCTCGCCGTCAACTATTTAATCAATAAAGGCTACCAAATCTTCGAACGCAACTGGCGGTCAGGACATAAGGAAATCGACATCATCGCGCTGGACGGCGACACCCTCGTGGCCGTCGAGGTGAAGACCCGCAAATCCAACACCTACGGCGAACCTGATATCGCCGTGGGCGCCATGAAACAACAGATGCTTATCTGGGCGGCCGACGCCTATGTGCGGTATAAAAACCTGGATGTGGAGGTCCGGTTCGATATCATCTCCATCGTGATCACCGACACGGGAGAACATATCGAACACATCGAGGACGCTTTTATCGTTACCTAACGATAGTCAAAATGGGATTACCCCACGGAACAACCTGGTGCCACCAAATCACTCGGGGTAAGTAGCACGAGACGGCCGTCCTTGTCCTCGGCGGAGAGGATCATGCCCTCGCTGACCACGCCCTTGAGCTTGCGCGGCTCGAAGTTGGCGATGAAGCAGATCTGCTTGCCCACCAGCTTCTCCGGCTCGGTGTAGTACTTGGCGATGCCACTCACGATGGTGCGCTTGTTCATGCCATCGTCGATGAGGAACTGCAACAGCTTGTCGGCCTTAGGCACCTTCTGGCACTCGAGGATGGTGCCCACACGGACATCTACCTTCATGTAGTCGTCGAAGCTGACCACAGGCTTCACCTCGGCAGGCTTCCAGGCGTTCAGTTGGTTGGCCTTCTTGATCTCGTCGAGACGCTTCAGCTGCGCCTCCACCACGCTGTCCTCGACCTTCTCGAAGAGCAGCTCCGGCTGTCCGATGACATGGCCTTCGTTGAGCAACACCGTCTCAGCGGCGTCGTTCCAACCTTTCACCTCAAGGCCGATCATCTGCTGGAGCTTCTTCGCGCTGAAAGGCAGGAAAGGCTCGCTCAGGATGGCCAGATGGGCCACGATCTGCAAGCTTACCGCCATCACGGTCTTCACCCGATCAGGGTCGGTCTTGATCTGCTTCCAAGGCTCGTTATCGGTGAGGTATTTGTTGCCCAGGCGGGCGAGGTTCATCAGCTCAGCGAGGCCTTCACGGAACTTGTAGTTCTCAATGAGGCGACCGATCTTCTCGGGATAGGCGTTCATCTCGTCGATGGCGGCCTTGTCGGTATCGTTAAGATTGCCCAAGGCAGGCACGGCACCTTCGTAGTATTTGTGTGTCAGTACTAGCGTACGGTTGACGAAGTTGCCGAAAATGGCCAGCAATTCGTTGTTGTTGCGGTCCTGGTAGTCCTTCCAGGTGAAGTTGTTGTCCTTGGTCTCGGGTGCGTTGGCGGTGAGCACATAGCGCAGCACGTCCTGTTTGCCCGGGAACTCCTGGAGGTACTCGTGCAGCCAGATGGCCCAGTTGCGTGAGGTCGAGATCTTGTCGTTCTCGAGGTTGAGGAACTCGTTGGCGGGCACGTTCTCCGGGACGATGTAGTCGCCGTAGGCCTTCAGCATGCAAGGGAAGATGATGCAGTGGAACACGATGTTGTCCTTGCCGATGAAGTGCACCAGCTTGGTCTCGGGGTCTTTCCACCACTTCTCCCAGTCCTCGCCGCGCTGTTCGCAGATTTCCTTGGTGTTGGAGATATAGCCGATGGGAGCATCGAACCACACATACAGCACCTTACCGTCGGCACCTTCCAGCGGGACGGGCACGCCCCAGTCAAGGTCGCGGGTGACGGCACGGGGTTGCAAGCCACCGTCGAGCCAGCTCTTCACCTGGCCATAGACATTGACTTTCCATTCCTTATGGCCTTCGAGGATCCACTCGCGGAGCCAAGGCTCGTATTGGTCGAGCGGCAGGTACCAGTGGTTGGTCGGCTTCTTCACCAGGGCCGCGCCGCTGAGTTGTGAGTGCGGGTTGATGAGCTCATCGGGGCTCAACGAGCTGCCGCATTTTTCACATTGGTCGCCGTAGGCACCTTCGGCACCGCATTTCGGGCAGGTACCCACAATATAACGGTCGGAAAGGAACTTCTGGCGTTCCGGGTCGAAGTATTGCTCCGTCTCCTTCTCGATGAACTTCCCTTCGTCGTAAAGCTTCTTGAAGAACTCCTGGGCCGTGGCACGGTGCATCTTCGAAGAGGTACGGGAATAGATATCATAGCTGATGCCGAGATCCTCGAACGACTTCTTGATGATGGCGTGGTAACGGTCCACGATATCCTGTGGCGTGCAGCCTTCCTTTTCGGCCTTGATGGTGATCGGCACGCCGTGCTCGTCGGAACCACCGACAAACAGCACTTCCTCGCCACGCATTCGCAGATAACGGACGTAGGTGTCGGCGGGGATATAGACGCCGGCAAGATGACCGATGTGGACAGGGCCGTTGGCGTATGGCAAGGCCGTGGTTACCGTGTAACGCTTGAAGTGTTTGTTCGTTGATTCCATAGTGATGTTATTTTGAAAAACGTGCAAAGATAAAAAAATATCAGTTTTTTAGGTCTTTTTTCAATTAAAGGTTATCTTTGCATCTTTACAACTGATTAACTGAACAACTTAAAAACTCACACTATGGATCTCAATAGCATTTTAGGTGCCTTGACAGCCGGTAGCGCTGTCAGCGACATGGGCAGACAATTCAACATGAACAGCAACCAGGTAAATTCCGTGATCACGAGTGCTTTGCCGACCCTCATCGGGGCCATGCAGAAGAACACCGCAACCGAAAGCGGCGCTTCGTCATTGGCTGGTGCTTTGGCAAGCCACCTCGGCGACGGCATCAACCTGAGCAGCGCCAGCCTGACCGACGGCAGCAAGATCCTGGGCCACATCCTGGGCAGCAACTCCAATAACTTCATCACGGCCTTGGCTCAAAAGAACGATGTAAGCACCAACCAGGCAGGCGGCATCCTTTCCGCCATCCTTCCTATGCTCCTTGGTCTTATCGGTAAAGGTCAGAAGAGCACCAACACTGGTGTTGGCGGCTTGGGCGGCTTACTCGGCGGCCTCCTCGGTGGTGGCAGCATCGGCGGCAGCCTGGGCGGCAACGCTGGTGGCGGCCTGTTGGGCGACAAGAACAAAAACGGCATCCCCGACATCATCGAAGGCTTCATGAAATAACTGAACAACTGATTAACTGAACAACTGATCAACTAAATGGATATTGTCATTGCTGGAGACGGAGAAGTTGGGCTGCACTTGGCGGAAGCCTTGGTGCGCGACAACCACAACATCACCATCGTTGACCCTCATGAAGAGCTGTTGAAGATAGTGGAGTCGCACTCCGACGTGATGACTATCATGGGCGACTCCACCTCCACTTCAGTGCTGCGAAGGGCCAACGTAGGCAAAGCCGATCTCGTCATCGCCGTGCTCCACGACGAGCACATCAACTTGCTTACTGGCATCATCGCCAAGAAACTCGGTGCCAAGAAGGTCATCACCCGCGTCAACACCATGGAGAACCTGAGTCCCGAGGTGTGGCGCATGTACCAAGACCTGGGCATCGACGGGCTGCTTTCGCCGGAGGATATCGCAGCGCAGGAGATCATCTCCCTGCTCAAGAAGAACGCCTCGTTGGAGACCTACGACTTCTCGGGCGGCAAGCTGCAGCTGTTCATGGTGAAGCTCGAATCGGAAGCCGAGATCATCGGAAAGAGCGTCCAAGAAGTCACCGAGCAATACCAGCATATCGACTTCCGTATCGCCGCCATCCACCGCAGGCAGAACACCTTCATCCCACAAGACGACACGGTGTTCCAGCTGGCCGACATGGTGTATGTGGTCACCAAACCGCACGCCATCAAGGACATCATCCGCCTCAGCGGCAAGAAGCAGATCAATATCCATAACGTGATGATCGTCGGTGGCGGCCGTGTAGGCAGGATCACCGCCAAACGTCTTGAGAACGAGCTCAACATCAAGATTCTCGAGAAGAGCAAGGAACGCTGCACCGACCTCACTAATTACCTCTCCAATGCCTTGGTGGTCAATGCCGATGCCCGTAACCTCGACATGTTAGAGGAAGAAGGCATTGCCGGAATGGACGCTTTCATCGCGGTCACCGATAATACCGAGACCAACATCCTGACCTGTCTCCAGGCCAAATCCTTCGGTGTGAAGAAGACCATCGCATTGGTGGAGAACATCGACTACATCGACATCTCACAGAACATCGGCATCGACAGCATCATCAACAAGAAACTCATTGCCGCCTCTTACATGGTGCGCTACACCTTGGGCGCCAAGGTCTCCTCCATGAAGTGCCTCAGCGGCATCGATGCCGACATCGTGGAGTTCGAGGTACGGCAAGGCTCGGCGGTGACACGCAAGATGATCGGCAAGTTGCCGATGCCTTCCGATGCCATTATTTGCGGTATCGTTCGCGACGGGGAAAGTTATATTGCCACGGAAGAATTCGAGATACAAACAGACGACCGTGTAGTGGTGTTGGCCCTGCCCAACGCCATCCCCGCCGTAGAACGGCTGTTTCATTAAACCCTTTCTTCGATGAGTGCGACCGGTAAGATAAGTCTCTCTGTTTTGCTCCGCATACAGGGCTTCCTGTTGCTCATAGAGGGCTTTTTCATGCTGAGCCTTCTGCCAGTGACCTATTTCCATCACGGCATCAATGCTTTTAGCATGCCTTTTTCCGCGCTCATCACCGTCCTGACAGGTTTTATCCTGTGCATCGCCACCCGAAAGGTAAAAGGCCAGCCCATCAACCACCGCGAAGGTGTCGTAACCATCTGCCTCTCTTGGCTGATGATGTCGTTGTTCGGCGGACTGCCTTTCCTGCTCAGCAAGAGCGTGCCTAACTTCACAGACGCCTTCTTTGAGGCCCTGTCGGGGTTCACGACCACTGGTGCCACCATCCTTACCCAAATCGAGACGGTACCGAAAGACATCCTGTTATGGCGCAGCATGACACAATGGATCGGCGGTCTGGCCATCATCGTCTTTGCCGTTGCCATCATCCCCTTCCTGAGTGTCGGTGGCATGCAGCTGTTTATGACCGAGATGAACGGCATCAACTATGACAAATTGCATCCACGCACCATGCACACCGCCAAGAGGCTGTGGGGCTTGTACCTCTTCTTCACCGTGTTGGAGACCCTCTTGCTGAATTGGGGCGACATGGACCTGTTCGATGCCGTCTGTCATTCCATGACCACCATCTCCTCTGGTGGTTTCTCCACACGCACTGGAAGCATCTCCAACTATTCCCACTACTCTCAAGTCGTGGTGACTTTCTTCATGGCCTTGTCGGGGTGCAACTTCACCTTATTGCTGATCACCCTGGTGCGCAACCCCTTGGCGCTGTTCAAGAATGAGGAGTTCAAGCATTTTGTGATCATGATCTGCACGGTGGGAGTCGCTTTGGCAATCGCTTTGGTTTTCCTCATGAAAGCCAATGTCGGCTATGCCGTCCGCACCTCCTTCTTCAGCGTGGTGTCGGTCTTGACCACGACAGGGTTTTTCGTTTGCGACTACACGGCATGGCCAGTGGGTCTATGGGTGCTGTTGCTGTACCTCATGTTTATCGGCGCCTGTTCAGGCTCCACTTCGGGAGGCATCAAGATCATCCGTCATCTGATCTTCACCAAGAATGCCGGCCTGGAGCTGAAACGCATCCTGCATCCCAATGCCGTCATCCCAGTGAAGATCAACAAGAAGGCATTGTCGAAAAATGTCATTTTCAAGACAATGACCTTTGTTTTCGTTTATTTCTTCATTTTTGTGATCGGCATTATCGCCCTACTCACGTTGGGCGTCGATTTCAACACTTCGGTGGGAGCCACGATCGCCACCTTGAGCAACCTAGGTACAGGAATAGGAAGCGTAGGCCCCTACGGAACCTACGCTTTCTTGCCTCAGATCGTCAAATGGATCCTTGTGGTGTTTATGTTGCTCGGCCGTGTCGAGCTGTTTACATTGATTTCTATATTCTCAAGAAACTTCTGGAAATAAGCTTCGTTTACTTAACGATCTTGAAGACGATTGGCAGCGCTTCATTACCGTTTTCAAAGTGGTAGTAGTTTTCCTCACTATTCACGGTGGTGCTCAATGTCATGACGTAAGTCTTTCCTGGCGAGAATACCTTAAAGAAATCAACATCATTGGCAGAGATCTCATGGGCTTTGGTCACGGTACGAGAGACCAACACCTCGTTTGTCCAAAAAGCCTCTTCCAAGGTCTGGCCTGGTTCAAGTTCTATAACATTCACCTCAAATTCCTCTTCGTCACCTTTAGCTACGTTTTTAACGGAAGTCCAGGAGACTGGGAACGATTTGGCCAACTTCACTTCAGGCACTGATTTGGGAAGCTCATAATTCTGTGGATCATAGATGTCGTCGCCAGTGCGATTCACGGGAGCTTTCCATTGAGGTGTTGTGATGCCTGGTACATTCGGGTCATCGCCCCATTGGAAGAAGACACCATTGGGATACATTAACTCTTCCTCAACGAATTCACGCGAGATGGTGTCATGGATATGCTCTGCCAACATCTCGTTGACATAGAAGCTAGTGTCGGCAATCATGTAATCCCAATAACTGGCCGTGAAGAAGGAAGTCAGTTGCAGATAGTAAAGGTTGCCTTCTTCCAGCAAGGTACCACAACTATCGAGGGTATGGCTTATCAATTCATTGTTGTCCTTCAGGTTGTATCTATCGGGAACTTTTTCAATCAATGCACTGCAAAGCGGCTCGTATGCGGTGATACTGTCAACGCCACCATCCATATAATCGTACACCTCAATGGCGTATGAAATATTTTTCAGCGACTTATGTTTAAGAGGTGTGAAAAGGACGTCTATATTGTCCGTCATCGGGATCGTGTAGTAGCCGTCGCTTACCACATAATGGCGTTTGGAGGAAAAACCAACGAATTGTTGCGTTTGCATCTCTTCGACAATGGTCTCCAATCCCGACACCTCTTCGACACCGCCTTCCCACACGGTCAGGCCTTCCACTCCTTCACTTATCTCTCCTTCCTCACTTTCGTCATCAACAACAAAACCATATTGTCTTGACAATCTGTTCTTGGCGGTTGTTTTCTTTCCACCCATATTATTAGTGTTTCCTGTGGGGTTATCGAATTCGAATGACGTCAAATTAGGATTGACAACATCTTGATTATAGCCCCAGTAGAAAGGCATTGGCTGGCTATTGCCTTCGTTGGCGATGTTGAAGGATTGGTCCAAATTATTGAGTTGTTCAGCGTGCACCTGAGCCACATAGAGCGCACCGCGTTCCAATTGAATCTTGACGTCAAGCAAGGTGTCCAACACAGCAAAATTCTTGTTAGGCACCTCTGTGAAGAAGACGGTAGGGTTAAGCCTGATGGCATCCTGATAGTTCTGGCCATTCAGCACCTTCACCATCTTCAGCTGATATTTGAAACGGGTGTTGTTGGTGGCACAGTTGGATATGACATTATTCCAGAAGAAAGTCACTTTTCGAACCGGGGTCACCACCTGGATGCCATTCATGGCAATCTGGGCACCCGCCAGAGGGGTCACCAGTTCGGGTGCAGAGCCTGAATAGCAGATGTCGAAAGAAGGACAAGGTCCGATGCGTTCAATCAGAGCATCTGTTTCCCAATTATAAAAATCCAAGCAAAGCTCATAGGTGCCTTCGGGTAACTGTAAGGCGTTGAGCGGATTGCTATAATCGAAATTGGTTTCCGAACGGTTAACAACTTGAGTGTGTAAGATATCGGTCGTCATTCTATTGACTCCCTCACGAAGATGGATAGGTAGCATAGGCTTCGTACCTGGCAGGGTACGGACATAGAACGGAGCGGTATTGACAGAAAATTCCATGTTGAAGAAGACGTCGATACCCTCACTTGGAGCACCGGTCACGATAAACTGTACGTTGAAGTAATGGAACGGATCATCCAAATAACTGGTCACTGTCGATGGCAAGGAAGGAACCTTGGGGTTCAACAGCACCTGTACCTGCTGTGCCGATACCGTTGTTAATCCAATAACAAGAGTAGCAGCCAAAACTAAAAATCGAAATAAGCGTTTCATATCAATTTGTTTTTATGATTCTTTTATTTTATACCTTTTTTTGACTTAACCAAGCGGGAAGCAAAGCTATAGCTATATTCGAGCTGCATACGCACGTCGGTATTGACAGCCACATGCTGACCAATGATGATGTTGTCGCTATAATTACTGACAGAGAAGAAGAGAGACGCATGATGGCGATTCTTGTAGTTCAACGTGGCGCCCAGACGGGTGGCAATGGAGAAATCGTTGGTTATCTCGGGGCCGACTTCGGTACCCATGCGGTGGGCGAGACGGTTCAAAACCAGCTTCTCCTCATCCGGAATCTCATCTGTTTCCATTTTCTCAATATTGAAGGCCATCGTCAGCCTGGCGTTGCCAGAAAGCGTCAGATTCTCTTTTTGAAGAATGGTATAGGTAGTACCGCCCGAAAGGCAGTGGGAGTTGTAATCATTGCCAGGGGAGCGTGACAGTGAGTAGTCGTAATTGGCATCGACCGAGAGGCGCTGTCCAGTAAGATAAACTTCATAACCAAGACCGAAACTTGTGGTAGTGACATTGAAACCTTCCCAAGCCAACTGCTTGTTACGGTTCTTATTTTGCAACAAATTGAAATCCAAGCTAAATGTATGTTCGTTGTCAAGAGACAAGAAGTAACTGGGCGATATGTCCAAGCTATGGGTAATCTGGTTCATACGGACTTCTTCGGGGACTTCCAACACGCCGTCCTTCTGTTTCTGCGTCACGCCGTTGTACATGACGGCCAAGGCTACATTATCGCCAAAGAAGTTGTTCCAAGTGACGGAATAGGAACCCACCTGATTGGTATATTTCTGTTTCTTGTCCAAATTGTCGCGTTGCAGATAGCCATTCAATCTCAGAAAAGCGGTGTTGTTTAACAATGAAGTGGAAACATTAGCACCGAAGGTCTGGGCGTTTTGGTTAAATCCATTGGCACCCAAAGAGGTGTAGTTGGGTTGCACAAAACGGTATGTCAAGATTGCAGTAACAGGTTGGAAATTCAAATTCAGCAAGGCGTCACCAGCGAAGCGAACTTCACTGCCGTAACGGACGTTGAAAAGGCCAGCCTTCCTGAAACCGCCCATGATTTTATTGGCTGCCTCGACATCATCGCCGCCTTCCAACACGATTTCCTCCCTGGTAATGTCAGGCGTATAGAAGCTGGCTCCCAAGTTGGCTTCAAACATCGCCCATTTGCCAAAGGAGAAATGTCCTCTCAAACCCAAGGCCAAGTTTTCTTTTCCTTTAATCGTAGAGTCACGCACAATGAGTGTAGTATCGATGATTTCGGAAGAAAAAACATTGTACATATACCACTGGGATGGCAAACTGTTTAAGTCGTCGGCGGCATGGAGAACACTGAGATCCACATAGTTACGCAGACTACCAACGGCAATATGGGCAGCGTATGCATTACGTTTGAACTGCGGGAAGGTCGTATAAGCCACATTGTTCATGCCCAACAACGAATCGGAAAGGAATTGGATGGCATCTCGGTCATCAAGTTGAGTGCGGAAGGTGGTGGCATGGTTGAAATTGCCGTAGAAACCTCCAAACCGGAACTTCTTGCCACGATATTCCATACCTACACCATCGAAAGAAATTCCGTTATACGTGTAATTGGAAAAATTCATGGCAGCCGTACCCAAATAGAAGGTGAATCTTCTCCAGGTGGGTCTAAAGTTGATCGTGAAGCTAGGCCGGGAAAGGGTAAACTGCTCAGCACTCACATTGATGAGATTGACACTCATGGGAACGCTGATACCATAGACGTTAAATGTCGCGTTAGCGTAGGCAATGGCCGAAAACGGGGAGGTGTAATGCAAGTCGGCATTATTCCACGATGAGGTGATCATAGTTCCAACCGTACCTGAAACGGTCAACGGGTCAATTAAGGTTTGACGTTCTCCTTCCTGTGCCCTTGAAGTTAATGAAAGGCCAAACAACGAAAAACAAAGGAAATACAATATATAGCGTTTCATGGCAAATAGTTTTTTATTCCTTTACAAATTTTCTCATTTCAACACCGCTGGCAGTGGTTAAACGGATCATGTATGTTCCAGCGGCATAGCTCTCAAGATAGATCTCTATCTTGTCGGAACAATTCTTCTGTTTGCTCACCAAAGCTCCATTGATGTTGTATATCTCAAGTGTGTTGACCGGTTCAGAAGCTTCAATGGTCAGTTTGTAAGAAGCAGGATTCGGGTAGATCGATACCTTCAAGGCGTCATGGTCAATGATACCCCAGGTGCTGATGAAGTGAGCCACCAATTGTCTGTCGCTGTCAACTTCAAATGTGAGTGTAGCTTCCTCGGAGACCACTGCATCGCCCTCGGTCCAATTTACAAACTGGTAATCGGGTTTGGCCTCAGCTGTCAAAGTAACAGTTTCACCATAGCTGTAAGTTCCAGCACCAGTAACGGAACCACCTTCTTCAGGATCGACGCTTGCTGTGATTATGAAGGTATCGAGTTCGAAGTTGGCTACATAGTGAGCTGACTCTGTCACCGTGAAGTTATAGATGCGGTTGGTTGACACCTCGACGCCATCTTTAGTCCAGTTCACGAAATGATAACCTGTATTGGCTGTTGCTTTCAGCTGACATGTCGTGTTATAGTAGAAGGACTCACCTGTACCAGTGATGGTACCGCCTTCCTCAGGATTAGCTTCGGCAGTGATGGCGTAGGCGATCTTCGCAAAATGAGCCTTATAGGTGGCTGTTTCAGTCACCTCAAAGCTATACTCTGCTTCCGTGGAGACGATCTCAGAGCCCTTGGTCCATCTCACAAAGTAGTAGCCCGCATTAGGAGTAGCTGTCAATGTGCAAGTCTCGAAGTGGTTGTAGCTGCCCGCTCCTGTCACCGTGCCGCCCGCTGTCGGGTTAGCCATAGCCGTGATCGTGTAACCATTGATTTCGAAGTTGGCCACCAACGTTCTGGCTCCAGTCACTTGGAAGTTATAGCTAGCGTTCGTTGAAACGATTGTGGTGCCTTCGGTCCAGTTGACGAAATGATAGCCTGTAGCAGCGGTGGCTGTCAGCGTGCAATTGGCGAAGTGGTTGTAAGTGCCAGCGCCAGTGATCGTGCCGCCTGCTGTTGGGTTGGCTGTGGCTGTGATGGCGTAGCTGTTCAGTTCGAAGTGGGCCACATAGCTGGCAGCGCCTGTTACCTCGAAGGTATAGCTGGCATTGGCCGAGACCTGGGTGCCGTTCTTCGTCCACTTGACGAAGTGGTAACCTGTAGCCGGAGTAGCCGTCAGCGTGCAGTTGGCGAAGTGGTTGTAGGTTCCAGCACCGGTAATCGTGCCGCCTGCTGTTGGGTTCGCAGTGGCAATGATAGCGTAGCTGTTCAGTTCGAAGTGGGCCACGTAGCTGGCAGCGCCTGTTACCTCGAAGGTATAGCTGGTATTGGTCGAGACCTGAGTGCCGTTCTTCGTCCATTTCACGAAGTGGTAGCCTGTGGCAGGAGTTGCCGTAAGCGTGCAGTTGGCGAAGTGGTTGTAAGTGCCAGCGCCAGTGATCGTACCGCCATCAGAAGGATTGGCTGTGGCTGTGATGGCGTAGCTGTTCAGTTCGAAGTGGGCCACATAGCTGGCAGCGCCTGTTACCTCGAAGGTATAGCTGGTATTGGTCGAGACCTGAGTGCCGTTCTTCGTCCACTTGACGAAGTGATAGCCTGTGGCGGGAGTTGCCGTCAGCGTGCAGTTCTCGAAGTGGTTGTAGGTACCAGCGCCAGTGATCATACCACCATCAGTAGGATTGGCGGTGGCTGTAATCTCGTAGCTGTTCAGCTGGAAGTGGGCGACATAGCTTGTTGCCTCTGTCACTTGGAAGGTATAGGTCGGATTGGTGGACACCTGAGTGCCGTTCTTCGTCCATCTGAGGAAGGTATAGCCCGTAGCAGCGGTGGCCGTCAGCGTGCAGTTGGCGAAGTGGTTGAAGGTTCCAGCACCAGTGATCGTACCGCCTTCAGTAGGATTGGCTGTTGCCGTGATCGCGTAACTATTAATCTCGAAGTAAGCCACATAGTTTGCTTCCTCCGTAACCGTGAAGGAATAAACAGGGTTGGTCGAGACCTGGGTGCCGTTCTTCGTCCACTTCACAAAGTGGAAGCCTTCGGCGGGAACAGCCGTCAAGTCGCAGGTCTGTCCATAAGTGAAGGTACCCATGCCGTTCACCGTACCACCGTTGGTCGGGTTCACCGACACCATCGCCGTGACGTCATAGCTGTTGATTTCGAAGTTTGCCACATAGGTATCTTCCCCAGTCACTACGAAGCTGTAGTTGGGATCAGTCGAGACCTCGGTGCCGTTTTTGGTCCAGTTCACAAAGTGGTGGCCTGTGGCAGGTATGGCCGTCAAGTTACAGGTCTGTCCATAATTGTAGGTGCCCGTGCCGTTCACCGTACCACCGTTGGTCGGATTCACCGACACCATCGCCGTGACATCATAACTGTTAAGCTCGAAGTTTGCCACATAGCTGGCCGCTTCGGTGACGGTGATGCTATAGCTTGCACTGGTGCTCACCTCGGTGCCGTTTTTGGTCCAGTTCTGGAAGGTGTAGCCAGTAACGGCTTCGGCTACCATAGTAATTTGAGTGTTATGCTCGAAGGTGCCGCCTGTGAAGATCGTATCGGCTACATGAATGGCACCGCCAATGGTCGGGTTGGCTGTGGCTGAGATAGCGTAACTGTTGATCTCGAAGTTCGCCACGTAGTTCGCAGCCTCAGTTACTTCGATTGTTATATTCTCAGAATCTGAAACCTCTTGGTTGTTCAGCGTCCAGTTCAAGAAGTGGTAGCCTGTATTGGCGGTAGCTGTCAAAGTACAGGTCTGTCCATGAGTGTAGGTGCCAGTGCCTGTGACCGTGCCACCGACTGCCGGGTTCACCGTGGCGTCAATGGCGTAGCTATTCAGCGTGAAGTTAGCGACGTATGAGGCAGATTCTGTTACCGTGATGTTAAGCGTTCTTGAAGTGGAAACCACTGAGTCGTTCTTGGTCCAGTTCTGGAAGGTATAACCAGTATTTTCAATAGCGTTCATAGTAAGTGTTTCGCCGTAGGCAAAGGTGCCACCAGTGAAGATTGTATCACTCACCTGGACGGTGCCGCCAGCAACAGGATTCGTTGTAACGGTGATATCTAAGTTCCGCATCTCAAAGTTGGCAATCAAAGCGATCTGACCACCTTCTGGATACAGCGTGGTAACAGGGTTATTGCCACCAATAGTGAAATTATAGATGGGATTGGTGGTTAATACAATCTCATCATTACCTCCCCATACGGTCCAGTTAGCAAAATTGTATCCCTGGTTAGGTGTGGCTTTGATGCTGACTTCATCGCCGTAATGGAAGACCTGGGTGCTGTCATTTAGGAACTCCGTAGAGCCGCCATCTTGAGGAGCCGGTGATAAGCTTAGGTAGTATTCGATCCGTTCGAAATTGGCAACAAATTCAGCATCTTCAGACACGGCGAACGAGAAGGTTTCTTCATTGGAGTATATCCTGCCGCCCTTTGTCCAGTTGGCAAAAAGGTAGCCGGTATTGGCTGTAGCCACCAGCGTGCAACTATCACCTAAATGATATTCTCCCGCGCCTGTAACTGTACCTGCCCCAGTGGGATTGACACTAGCCGTGATGAAGCAAACATCGTTCGTGGTGAAGAATACAGGATTGCTCCATTCGGTCTCTTCGTCTTCGCAGATACCCTGGACATGAACAGCATATTTGGTAAGAGGGTTCAGGCCTGTGATGGTGCATTGGGATTCTTCAACAGTGAAGGGCCGATCCCAAGAGAATGCTCCAACCATCAAGATATTATCTACAGCGAAATAGTCGCCTTCATTATCCGCTGAACCGTCTTTGGTGTAGGACCAAGTGAAGGTGTGCGTTCCTGCCGTGACCTCATAATGGTAATGATTTACACCTGAGATATCTGTACCTGCCATGAACAATGTGTCGCTATCGATGAAGAACCCACCATAATCAAACGCATAACCCATAGAAAATTCACCTTCTCCCATGCATTCAGCATCAAAATCCACATAGCCATTAGAGTTAAAGGTAGCTGTGATTGAGATGGTAGAGGTTGAGCTCGCCACGCCAGCATTGCCACTCTGCATACGGCCATTTACCACTGTCCATGGATAATTGGAATCGTTGTCCCAGTCGGAAGGAATGCCGTTGTCAAAGTTCTCGTCAATGACAATGTCGGGTTGACACGTTTCCACAGCATAGCTATCGCTGTAGTCCATCCATTTCACTGAAGCAGTGCAGCCTGTGACGCTGTCCACTTCCACGTGTAAAGGTGTCGGGCAAGGACCTAGGGTAGTAAACATGATACTACTACTGCTCACGATACTGTTTGGAACACCAGCCTCAACACCACAGGAAGGAACCACAAATACTTGATATTGGGTTTCGGGCTGGAGACCGGTAATCGTGCATGGATTCTCGTTGACCTCAACCATGATGTCCTCGGTGTAAGCAGGCGTCACCGGGTGGTAGCAAATGTACCATGACTCGGCAATGCCTTTCTCTGTCCAACTGAAGGTGGCAAAGTCGGGACCCAAGTCTATGTTGGCAAAATCCTTGGGACGTTTGCAGTCTCCTATACCTTCTTCAAAGTTAGCTAAAAAACTAATATAGGCGCCTTCGCTTATTCCTTCTATGGTATCGCCGTCTAAAATATAATAGGGTTCAAAAATATTATTTAAAAGATCTTCAGAGAGGATAACGCTGCAGGTAGCACTGTCAGATAAAAACTGAGTACCTCGGCTCTGACCGCTCTTTTGCCCGATTGCTCCTTCTGCAGTCCAATTGGCAAAACTAAATCCATCGTTTGGCGTGGCTTTAAGGGTTACCGTATCGCCAAGACTGAGAGCCTCCCACTGAATAGTATCACGTACCATTATAGCCTCGCCGCCTTCTTCAGGAACAGCATATACTTCATAATATATAAACGCAGGATCGAAATGAGCCTGAATAGTAACATTCTCTGTGACAGAGAAGGAGTAAGTGGGTGAATACAAACCATCAATCACTGTATCGTTCTTCGTCCAGTAGGAAAATGTGTACCAATTATTACTTTCGGCTTTCAACGTACAGATTTCCCCGTATGCGAAGGAACCTCCACCGGTGACAGTGCCACCGATTGCTGGATCGACCGTAGCTGTCACCTCAAAATAATCAACGGTTGATTTGTTTAAAGTGTTAGACCAGAAGATCCCAGCAGTTTCCATAGTGGGATTTTCTATACCAAATTGATATTCACCCTGTGCGAGTTCCGCCCAGTTAACAACCATATATTGGTTGCCCGTTACGTTGTCAGCAATCTTGGTTTGATCGGTATAGGCGCCTGTTGCATCAAAGGATCGGCGATAAACGTTATAGACGGAACCTGGATCTCCTAAACGAGATGTGCCGCTAAAAACAACATCATCTACAAAGAAAGCATCGCCCATACCTTCCATACTACCGTCTTTGGTATATGACCATTTGAACACGTGCATACCTGCGCTCACATCAAAGCTATAAGTTTCCCAAGTTTGGAGAGCGCCATTGCTGAACTTTAAAGTGTCATCAATGTAAAACTCACAGACATCCCAAAAGTCTCCTTCTCCATAGCAACCACCGAGAAAGCTAATGCTGCCATCTTGGACGAAATAAACGGGGATTTCGATGGATGAGGTGGAGTTATTTACACCACTATTACCACTCATCAGGCATAAATTCCCATGATACCCAGGGATTTGTGGTTGTGTCACCGTCCAAGGATAGATAGAGTCATTGATCCACCCACTAAAAGGATCTTGGCCTTGAGACTCAAAGTCATAAAAAGTAGATCCCCATAACACCTGGACTTTGGCGCTATGCTCATAGCGACTGTCGGGATAGTAATAGGCCTTGACTTCGAATTCTGGCTCTGTGTTAGCTTTCGGAGGATTGTCCGGATTGGCTTTTGTTGCCCCTAGGGCAAAGAAAAGCAATAAGGTTAAAAGTGTAAAATTTCTCATATTGTACTATTTTTAATTGTTAAATATTATCTCATTTTGCAAAACTAAAAAAAATTAGAATTCATGAAAACAAAAAAGGTGTATTTTTGTGTTGTCATCATAAAAAATAACCATGATTTTCTATTTCTCCGGTTGCGGCAACAGCCGCTATATTGCACAAACCTTGGCTCAATGGCTCAACGACACCTTGTATTTCATCCCAGAGATGGCAAGGGAAAGCCGTTATGATTACACCTTATCGGAAGGCGAAAAGCTGGGCTTTGTGTTTCCCATATATTCCTGGGCACCACCACGTTTGGTGCTCGACTTCGTGAAACAGCTACAACTTGCCGAAAAGCCCGGCTATATCTATTTCGCCTGCACCTGTGGCGACCAGTGCGGCCAAACCGAGAAGATCTTCCGCAAAGCCTTGAAGGAAAAGGGATGGGAACTTTCGGCCTGTTTCAGCGTACAGATGCCAGAGACCTACATTGGAATGCCTGGCTTCAAGCTCGACACGGAAGAACGGGCCAAGGAAAAGATCGAAGCGGCAAAAGCCTCGGTCATGAGAAACATCCCTCGTTTGATCAACAAAGAGATGTTTTCGGAAATGATCGTGGGCAGTTTCGCTTGGCTGAAAAGCCATCTGATCAACAATGGTTTCAACAAATTCGCCCTTGACGACAGCAAATATCGCTTTACCGAAAAATGTATCAGCTGCGGCAAATGCGCAGAAGTCTGTCCTTTGCAAAACATCACCCTCGAGGATGGCCATCCGAAATGGAACGGTCACTGCACGATGTGCATGGGATGCTACCACCATTGCCCCGTGAACGCCATACAATACAGCAAGGCCACCGAGGGGAAGGGACAGTATTGCTTTAGTTGAAAGATAATAATTATAAACAATTTAAATTTAAACACTATGAAAAACAGCCTCTTTAAACTTCTTGCCATTATACTGGCATTTTTCTCAACTAATGTACTCGCACAATGCGTTATCCCAATTACCCAAGGTCAATCTTATATAGAAGACTTCGAATCGGGCCAAATGGAATGTTGGACCACTGAGGCTACCGGCGATGGAAATTGGAGTGTCCTTGTCGGCAGTGTTTCTTCAGGTCCTACCTTTCAAAACGGCACTGCAGGTGATGAGGCACGTCTGATCTCTCCGACATTCGACCTATCAGAAGTCAACAGCGCCACTTTCAGCTTCTCGTATGCCATGATAGGGTTGTACAGCGTTGACGAACTCGAAGTTGGTTATCGTACATCAGAATCGGACTCATGGCATGTTTTCGATACCTATAGTTTCAGCGATGTGAACAACTTCTATGAGGCTTCTTTTGATTTACCCGACCTTTCAGCCACATACCAGGTCTCGTTTTTGGCACGTTGCCATGGAGGTTATATCATTTTAATCGATAATGTTGAGATCACCGGAGAAGGCGGCTGTATTCGCCCGACAAATCTTAATGCCACCGAAATCACTGCAAATTCGGCGCTTCTTGGATGGTCCACGACAGGAGGTGAAGAAAGCTGGGTGGTTGAGTTGAATGGCAATGAGATACCCGTGGAAACGCAACCTTATCTGATAGAAGAACTGTTGCCACTTACAGATTACACCTTCCGCGTAAAAGCCATTTGTGGCGAAGATTTTGAGTCGAATTGGGCCACTCCGATTACCTTTAAGACCACTAACAAGATGATTGTGGTGACGGACAACGAGCCTTTTTTCGACGATTTTGAGGCTTCCAGCGATTTCATCTATTGGCAGAATGATATTTCCTCAGGTGACGGTGGCTGGGTGATTGATCCAGGATATACCATTCTCAACAACACAGCATTTTTCATCTGGCTCAACCAAGAAGCGCTTCTCTATTCAACACCGATGGATATCACCGCCGTCACCAATCCGACATTGGAGTTCAAACACAAACAGCCCTTGGAACAAGGTCGCGTAGATCAATTGATGGTCACCTATCGTACTTCTCCCGATGACTCATGGCATATCTTGGCGAATTACGAAGGTGCCACCGATAATTGGGAGACAGTGACATTAGCATTGCCCGATGCTTCAGCGGAATACCAGATTGGCTTCAATGGCATCTCACATAATGCCAATGGCATTTATGTCGATGACGTACGCGTGGGTAATGGCACCAATGTGGGCGTAGTAGAGATTACTGAGATTACAGATGGGAATGCTGTGGTTTACGACATGTTTGGAAGAATCGTTGCTTCCGGCAAGTTCCAAGCAGGCCGCCCAGATTTCGACATAAACTGCTTGGCTTCAGGTGTTTATATCGTCAGGATTTCGAATGAGCAAGGGATCCGAACCATGAAAATCATCAAAGAATAAACATAATGGATTGCTCCTCTATCCCTCGCAATGACAGCCGATACTTTCTGACTGTCATATTGTTGCTATTTCCTTTATTTTTAAGCGCCCAAAACCTTCCTGACTACACTCAATTTGTAAACCCCTTCATCGGCACCCAGACCGACGAGACGGGAGCCTTGAGCGGCAGCACCTTCCCTGGGGCTACGATGCCGCAAGGCATGGTGCAGCTGAGTCCCGAAACGGAACAAATGGTGACTTGGGACCCTTGCTCGGGTTACGATTACAACAAAGACGTGATCTACGGCTTCACCCACACCCACCTCAGCGGCACGGGCTGCACCGACCTCATCGACGTGAGCCTGATGCCTTTAACCCGCAGGCCCACACCAGAGCGGTTGAAAGTCGCCGACTTTGGCCAACATTACAGCCACGATGCCGAATCGGCCCGCCCGGGATACTACCAAGTGTCGCTGCAGGAAAGCAAGGTGAATGTGGAGCTATCCGCTACCGTCAGGACAGGCATCCATCGCTACACCTTCCAAAAAGGCAATCCCCAATTCGTGGTACTGGACCTCGACCGTGGCACCTTCCGTGGCGAGGCCTATTACTCGAAGCGCCGTAGCTACGACGTGATACAAGCCCAGATCCGCATCGTCGATGACCACACCATCGAAGGTTATCGCGTCATCACTGGATGGGCCAAACTACGCAAAGTGTATTTCAGGGCCGAATTCTCCAAGCCAATCAAGGAACACCTGCTCATGAATGGCGACCTCAACATCGGCAAAAATAGCGATGTGGTGAACGGCCGGACACTTCGTGCCGCACTTCGTTTCGACCAATCCGGGGGACAGGAACTGATGGTGAAAGTGGCCATTTCACCCGTGGACATCGAAGGTGCCAGGAAGAACATGGCGGCCGAAGCCAGCAGCTGGGACTTCGATGAATACGTGCAAGCCGCCCACGATGCTTGGCAGAAAGAACTCAGCCGTATCGACATCGAAGGCACCGACGAGCAAAAGACCATCTTCTACACGGGCTTGTACCACGTGTTGATGCAGCCTAACACGATGAGCGATGTGGATGGCCGTTACATGGACACCAACTTCGAGATCAAGCAGATGCCTGATGGACAGACCTATCACAGCACCTTCAGCTTGTGGGACACCTTCCGCGCCGCCCATCCCCTCTACACCCTTATCGCACCCGACATCGCCGCACAGTTTGTGAGGGATATGGTGCTTCACCACAAAACCTATGGCTACCTGCCCATCTGGGATCTTTGGGGACAGGACAACTACTGCATGATTGGCAACCACGCCATCCCCGTGCTCGCTGATGCCATCCTCGCTGAGCTTCCCGGTATCGATGTCGAGGAGGCTTATCAAGCCATGGTCGAAAGCAGCACCAGGAGCCACTTCAACTCGCCTTTCGAGATCTGGGAACAATACGGTTACCTGCCGCAGACCTTGCAAGACGAGAGCGTGAGCATCACCATGGAGCAGGCTTTTGACGATGCCTGTGTGGCGTTGGTAGCAAAGAAATTGGGCAAGACCGAAGACTATGAGCGTTTCTACCGCCGCAGCATGTACTACAAGAACCTCTTCGACCCAAAAACGGGCTTCTTCCGTCCGAAGGACGAGAACGGAAACTGGCTCGATGGTTTCGACCCGCTTTCGTACGAGCAGCCTTGTTTCGTGGAAGGCAACGCCTGGCAATATATGTGGTTCGTGCCACAGGATCCGCAAGGCCTCATCGACCTTTTCGGTGGCAAGAAAGGCTTTTTGAAAAAACTCGACGAAAACTTCAGCCTCAACGCCACTTCGGGTGAGGTCAACGGCAACGCTAGCGGCTTCATCGGGCAGTATGCCCACGGCAACGAGCCCAGCCATCACACCGTGTATCTCTATAACTTCGCAGGCAAGCCCGAACGCACCCAGGAGTTGGTGGAGCAGGTGCGCAGCGAGTTCTATCGTGCCACGCCTTGCGGCTATGCCGGCAACGACGACTGCGGACAGATGTCGGCTTGGTACATCTTCTCCAGTCTCGGCTTCTATCCTTTCCATGCCGGAAGCGCTGAATATGTCATTGGAACGCCGCTGTTTACCAAAGCCACGTTACACCTTGAGAACGGCAAGGACTTCGTCATCAGTGCACCCAACAAGACGCCTGAACGCATTCACGTCAAGAGTGTGAAGCTGAATGGGAAAACGATAAAGGATTACAAGCTCAGCCACCAGCAGATCATGGCAGGCGGCGTGCTGGAGTTCAAGATGAAGTAACTTTAGCGGTCCTTCTATTTCTTCACGAACTCCACTCGGCGGTTTTTGGCACGGCCTTCTGCTGTGTCGTTAAGAGCAATGGGAGAATGTGAACCCTTGCCTACAGGCGTGAGACGTGATTGTGCGATACCTTGCTTCACAAGGGCATTCACGATAGTCTCAGCTCGTTGTTGGCTCAGCGGGTCGTTCACGGCATCGGTGCCAGTATTGTCGCAATGGCCCTGCACCTCAAATGCAAGCTCGGGGTGTTCCTGCATTAGTTTGGCCACTCGGTTGATTTCGATGACGGATTCAGGCTTCAGGTCGGCCTTTCCGGTCTCGAAGGTGATGGCGTAGGAGACGATTTTGCCGTCAGTGGTGAGGCGGTCGTAGAGCGGCACGGCACCTTGCGCGATGCGCACATTGCTCAACCCTGTGTAGCGATAGAGCGCTCCACTGGCAAAGAAGAGGTAGCCAGGAGCCTTCATAGCCGGCACGTTGATCATACGTACGCCGTTCACATAGCCCTTGAATGCCCGTTGGTTGAACGAGAAAGCGAAGTGGTTCCACTCTCCAGCAACCACTGGGTTGTCCTTTTCCAGGTAGTCGCTGTTGCCCGAGTTCAGCCCCAGCATCTTCTCTCCACTCGACTGGTTATCTCCATCCGGTTTCAGCAGGCTCCACGTCAGGCTGCACGACCCGTCTTCCCTGTACCAGAACTTTACATAACTCGACGAGTTATAGTAGCTGTCGTTGCCTCGGTCGCCGAAATAAATGCTCATATCGAGCCACGAATCCTCCTCGTCTCCCGTATTCATCGGAGCCACGTAGAGGTCAAACTCAACTGTGAACACCTCCGGCAGCCAATCCCATTTCTGTTTCATCAGCGGCATCACTTGTCCCAGGCCGTTGTCGGTGAAGGCAATCACATTGCGTCCCTGCTGCTGTGCCGTCTCTGCATATCCATCCAGCAAATCCCACCTCAGCGGGAACTCGCCAAGTTTCTCCCCCTCAAAGTTGTCGTCGAAAATAATCTCGTCGCCAGGGACGAAGTCGCTCTTGGCGTAGTTGGTTTCTTGAGCCATTGCTGCCATGCCGGCAAACAAAAGCATCGCTATTGCGGTAATAATCTTTTTCATTTTGAATTGTTTATGTTGATTGATGGGCACAAATATACAAAGATTTTTATTTATTGCTCGATTTGCAATAGTCGTTGTTTGATGTCGAGGCCCGAGGCATAGCCTGTGAGAGAGCCGTCGGCACCGATGACGCGGTGGCAAGGTATGATGATGGAGATGGGGTTGCGATGCACGGCTTGTCCGATGGCTTGTGCCGAGCGGCAGCCGATGCGTCGGGCGATTTCGCCATAGCTCACCGTTGCGCCGTAAGGGATGTTTAGCAGCTCATGCCACACCTTTTGTTGGAAAGGGGTGCCTTGCGGTTTCAATGGAGGCGTGAAATCGGGCTTTTTGCCACTGAAATAAAGGTCGAGCCAGCGACGGGTTTCAGCAAAGATGGGGAGGTCTTGCTGGTCTTTCACATCCTGAGATTGCCCAAAGTCCAGCGCAGTCAACGACGTGCCGTCGCTAACCAAGATGATGGTTCCAACAGGAGAATGATAGAGCGCTTTCATCGTCAGCCATTATCGTTTCCAAGCGCCAATCACCTCTCCGATATAGACGGTATGGATACCTGCTTCGAAGCCGTCGTACCATTTTTTTGGTGTGTTGTTTCGGAAGTCGTTCTCCGTCTGATGCCAAGCCGTCATGATCTCGCATTCGATTACCGTTTTGGCCTCCTCGTAATACGGTGTGCCGTGTTCCGTATAGGCCACATGCAGTCCTAGAGCGGCGGCTTTATCGCCATCACGACCGCTGTATCGGCCCATATATTGCCAGACCTCGTCGTTGTCGAACTCCATGATGGTGAATCGCGGATGGCGTTCCATGAATTCGTAGGTGTAGCGGGCTGGGGCCACATACACCGTCACGGCGGGACGGTCGTGTCCAAGGTAGTTGCCGATGCCACCCCAGCCGATGGTCATGGCGTTGCTTTCGGTGGTATCGCCCGAGCAAAGAATCAAGTTTTTGGTAAAAAAGGTGAAGCCATTGTCGGCGAAGTCCTTTTGCACATCGAAAGGTTTCAATTCGGTATTCATGGTCGTTTCCTGTTTTTCTTGTTGGTAGTTGTTTTGACTTGGCTGGTTGCCGCAGCTGGAAAGAAATACCAGCAGCAAGGTAGTGATCCCTAATGTTTGTAATACGTGTTTCATTGGTCAGTTTTAATTTCTGTTATAATTGATTTCTTCTGCCGCCAGGGGCACTTCGGTTTCTTGATGGTAGGTGAAAGGAATGTGCTTATGGCTATGAAGCTTAAGAAAGTAGTCATTAAGTTGGAGTTCCACTTGCGTCATGGTCTCCTCGATACGTTTCGGCTTGAGCTCGCATTCCCAGATGACAATCACCTGCCATCCGTTATCATGAAGCACTTGATAGTTCTTTTGGTCCCGTTCTTGGTTCCTTTTGATTTTGTTCACCCAGAACGTCTGATTGGTCTCTGGAATCTTACAACACGTTGAATTGGTTACTCCTCCCTCCTCACTCCTAACTCCCAACTCCACTTGGTGTCCATGCCAGAAGCACCCGTTCACGAAGATCGCCGTATGGTATTTCCGCATCACAATATCCGGTTTACCCGGCACCGACTTCACGTTGAGACGATAGCGGTAGCCATGATGCCACAGCCATTGCCTCACCTTCAGCTCGGGCTTGGTCCCTTTGCCGTGGATGTGCGACATCACGAGGTGACGCTGTTCGGGAGTGAGGCGATCGGTCATGGCAAAACCCAGGTTAGCGATTGAAACAACACGTTTGATTTCATCATGGTGCGAAAATACGGTTTTTTCAGTTATCTTTGCAACCTATATTATAGCTTGTTATGAAACACACCTACTATCCTCAAGGCACTTGTAGTCAAGCAATTGAGTTCGAAATCACTGATGGAGTCATTCACAATGTCCAGTTTTATGGAGGCTGCGACGGCAACACCCAAGGGGTTGGCCGCCTTGTTGAAGGCATGAAAGCCGAGGAGGTCGTTCAACGGCTGGAGGGCATCCATTGCGGATTCAAGGCCACCTCTTGCCCTGACCAGTTGGCGAAAGGCATCCGGCACGCAATGGCGGAGGAGGGTTGAGCGGCATGATGAAAAAATACATGAAACAGTTTGTTCATTCTTTAATAATAACAATCATCGGGCTCGTGTTTCTGACGGGTTGCCAATCTCAAAAAGCGATCATTCGTGGACCTGAAGGCAAGATTGCCTATAAGATCACCTTACCCGAAGGATTCGACATTACCAAGGATCATTGTCCGATGGTGATTTTGATGCATGGCATCTTTTCCAGCAAGGACTATGGTCCCATGCCGCAATTGGCGAAAGGACTTGCCGAAGCTGGCATCGCTTCCATCCGTTTCGATTTCAACGGTCACGGCAAGAGCGATGGTCACAAGCAGTACATGACCATCGAGAAGGAGATCGCCGATGCATCAGCCGTCTGGGACTATGTGCGGAGCCTGCCGTATGTGAGCGAAGTGGGTTTGTTGGGTCACTCGCAAGGCGGTGTCATCGCCTCGATGACCGCTGGAAGGCTGGCCAGCGAAAGTACGGTACCCGCTGGCGTGGTGTTGATTGCCCCCGGCTCCGTCATCAAGGAAGCCTGTCAGGGAGGCAAGTTCTTCAATGCCACCTTCGACCCTAAGGACCCGCCGGAGTACATCCGCTGTTGGGGGCTCTATAAGCTGGGCAGGGAATACCTTGTCACCACGCAGCAGCTCGACATCTTTGGCACCTCGGCCGCCTATAAGGGTCCAGTGCTTCTCCTTCACGGCGACCGTGACGGCATCGTTCCGATGTGGTGCAGTGAGCAATACCTCAAGACCTACGGTTCCCACGCCACCCTCAAGGTGGTCGAGGGTGAGAACCACACCATCACCCGCAGACGCAAGCAAGTCATCGGGGAGACGGTGGCGTTTTTCAAAAAGGTGTTTGCGTTATAGTTTTTCTTCGAGATAGGCATTCAAGAACCGTTCGGCGAGGCTGTTGGGGCGGATGTTTTGTTGTGCCGCTTCCGGCGTGAACCATTGGTAGGAGTCGATCTCCCCGTTGGGTGAAAGTTCGCTGGCGTCTTTCACGAAGGCCGTGAAGTTACACATCAGCGTGTTCGACGGTTCGAAGAAGCTGGTGCGGTTGAACTTGATATGGCTCACCGTCATCCCTGTCTCTTCTTTGATTTCGCGACCCACGGCATGTTCCAGTGCTTCGCCACGGTTCACGTAGCCCGCCACGAGGATGAAGAACGGTCGTCCATACTGTTTGATCAAGAGGATCTCGCCGGTCTGTTCGTTGATGACGATCATGCTCACCGCCACATTATACATGGGGAAGCGGAACTCCTCGCATTGGGGGCAGTAAGGCACGATGCCCTCTCCTTCCAGGGGTTTCTCGATGAGCGGGCTGCCGCATTCGGAGCAATGTTTTTGGATCATATCGTTATCATTTATGAATAGATGCGACCAATTCGTCGCTGATGTTATTACCTAACTGGCGGCAGACGTCTTGGCTCCAACGTTGGGCCATCGCTATTAGTTGAGAATTGAGAGGTGAGAGATGAGAGGTTGAGGCAATGATTTTGGCGTAGATATAACCCGCATTGAAGTTGTCGCCGGCGCCGACGGTGCTGACGGTCTCGATGGGCTGCACGGGATATGTCTCGCAGCCGTCGGGTGTATAGACCCGAATGGGGTGTGCGCCATCCGTCAGTATCAATGTGGTACAAAAGCGACTAATTTGTGCGTAGATGGCATCACCGTCATTCAGGCCGTACAGATAGTTGAAATCCTCCATCGACCCACGCACCACGTTGGCCAAACTCATGTTCTCTTCGACATTTGGCTTCAGGACAGGGATATCGGCGATATAGTTTTTGCGGAAGTTGACATCATAATAAAGCCAAGCCCCCGCTTCGTGCGCCTTACGCAGCAAACCGACCACTTTTTGACGTATGGCCGGATTGATGGCGAAGAACGACCCGAAGAGCACCACGTCGTCGCTGTTAAACTCCGGCAGTTTTCCGCTGAGTGCAGCGGGCGATGGATCTTTATAGAACACGTATTGCGCATCGTTATGCTCATCGAGGAACGCCAGCGAAATGGGTGATTTGGCCTTTTCGCAACGGCAGACATATTCCGAAGAAACGCCATTCTCTTTCAGGTAGTTACATACCAGATCGCCTACGTGGTCGCCCCCCACTTCCGTCACCATGGCACAGTTTACCCCTGCCCTTCCTAGTGAGACGATGCTATTGAACGTCGAGCCGCCCGGGACCGCTTTTAGGGGTTGGTCATCCTTGAACAGGATGTCGAGGACGGTTTCTCCGATACCGAGGACGCGAGGGTTAGTCATGATTGCAAAGATAGGTAAAAAAGGTAAAACGCAAAGGATGTTGTTTTCATGGTCTATTACGGATTAGCTGGTCATAAAACGCTTGTAATGATTCGGTAAAAAACAACGTGTCCAAGCGTTGGCATTCCTGTCTAATACGCAGCACATCGTCACCATATTCTTCTTTAATCCATTCCATGTTGCTTTCGCTTATTTCATCACCTTCAAGGAAACGAAAAAGGATGTCGCTTTTTAGTACGTCATTTCTCGAGTAATAACCTGGTAGATACTCGTTAAAAAAACTCCATAAATTTGCATAAGCCGACTTATTCATGATGCTATTGTTTAATTGCTTTCCATCATATAGTACCATGAAACAGGAAAATGTTACAACTGGACAGCAAAATTATTCAATCAATAACTTCCTAATCCATTGACAATTAGTGCTTATACTTCTCAAAATGCAAAGCAAGCATATCTCTATCTGGACTGAATCGCCTTGGAAGGATTAGTTTTTGTCTATCGAAACTTCTGATATAATTCACTGTTCCGGGATCAACTTCTTTTAGCCTTTCTCCCAAGAATCGATCTGATATAAAAACCTCATAATCAGGTGATATACCAAGTAGATTCTCGTCATAAGCCTTGTGAAACAGGACATTTAGACACAGACCGTTCTGTGGGTTAGTACGATTCTCTTCATCCTCACTCCAGCCCACGATATGACTGGCCTGTATGAGTGCAGGATTGTTAATTCCCGTGATACAGCATTTAAAGTTGTACGAAGAAAGAACAGTTCTGCGAAAAAAATCTTGGTTTATCCGACGTTTAATCTCTTGCTTGCGTTCTTTTCCCTGTGGTAATGTTGAGAGGTCAATCGATAGCGATTCCTCCAAAGATGTTTCTAATTCTTTTTCTTTGAAAGCTGCTATCAATTTCTCGGCATCAAACGCAAGTTGATCCCAATGGCCAAAATAGCGGTTCCACACTACTGCATCGAGCTTCCCTGTATGCTCCAAACCACCTACTCCTCTTGCTTTCATCTGGGGATCGAAGTGGGCAAGATTACCAACCTTACGGACAATAGCTCCAGGAGTACGATGGAGCAGTTTTCCAAGTTCCATAATAAACGGCTTCTTTCCTGAAAACTGACCAAATGGTCGCCGGCAATATTCATACAGCACTACCGTTATCTGTTCTTCTGTCCAGTTGTTTGTCATAGTATTGTTTTATCTTACATCAGACATCTAATTCTATCTATCACCTCCAAATCCGCTGGAAGCCACTTCACGCTATCCAACTCGTTTTCCGAGAGCCATTTTGCTGCCTCGTGCTCATTCAGATGAAGTGCTTCTGTTAGCAACGAACACAAGTAGCAGTGCATGGTAAGGTGGAACTTTGGATAGTCATACTCCACAGTGCAAAGGAACTCATCCACACTGATATCCGTTGACAGCTCCTCGAGAATTTCTCTCTTTAGCGCTTCCTCTGGTGTTTCACCCTCTTCCATTTTCCCTCCAGGAAACTCCCACCAGTCCTTCCATTCGCCGTAGCCTCGTTGGGTTGCGAAGATGCGGTTTTCCTTGCGGATGATGGCAGCAGAGACTACGATATGGTTCATATAACTTCTAATCCAATTGACTTTAGGTATTCAAATGTTCCATCATAAAACTCCGGTTGTCGCGTGTGGTCTTCAAGTTTTCCTTCAGGAACACAGATAATCATTCCTTGCCGAGCGCGAGTCAATAAAACACGATAGGCATTAAGTTGGTATGATTGTGCTTCTTTTTGGCGGATTTTCTGCCATTTGCTTCCTCTAAATGCGTTGTGATCCCAACCATTCGGAGTATATCGGAAGTCACCATCCCACACAAGGCAAGTCCAATCAAGTTCCAATCCTTGGATATCGAACTCTGTGGCTGCATCTTCCAAGAATAATGATGAACGCACATCCTTCTTATCGGCTAAGAACCAACTCTCTATATCGGGCTGTAAACGAACATCGATAGCCAGGGGTTTCAGACGATACGCCTGTGACGATACAACCAATCCATATCGCTCCGAGCCACGAGCCTTTTTTTCCAGCCAAGCTTTGGCTTGTTCCAAATCACGTGTCAAAACAACGGGGTATTTGTCTCTGAACGATTGATAAAGTATCTGAGCTTGTATCACATCTCTATCTAGCACACAATGAACAAACTTTGATAAACTCTCGGCACGGAAAGAACGCATCGATACAGCTAGATGCAATTGGTCAACTTGCTGTGCATTGGGATTATGACTAACTAATTCTGCTATATTACCTTCTGCATATTCCTTATCAGTAAGGTGTTTTGATAAATACACTTTCCAATCGGGGAATGTTTCATTAACGGCTCGAATCCATTCCCCAATACCCGCCTCGCCTGTATTGATTTCCTGTCCACCACCTACCAAACACACGATAACAGCCCAGTCTTTACGGAGGTTGAGCGACCATATAAGAAATTCGGCTTCCGACATAGGGAAAGCTGGCATTTTCTTCATTCCACCACGACTACCACCCCGTGCCAACCAACCCGCCAAATGATCTAAATCCCAGGAGCGCTGTGCTTCATCGAAGATGGCCACATGTTCTACCTCGCCGTGTCCAGCTGTGTGATGGGCAACTGATTTTGACTCGTCAATCTCTAACTTTCCGTCTGTGATAGGTAGTTTGATTTTTGCCAACATGTTACCACGATAACGGTGAATGATCTGGATAAACTGCGACACTTCGCGCTTAGCGTCAGTAATGTTACATTTGTTGCCTTTTTCATACTCACGTTTTTGTTTATCCTTGGCCAATGCAGCCTTCAACACCTTCACCAAAGGGCCATTCCCTGACAAATATACCGCCAGATTGCGCTCGCCTGTCGGGTCATTTTCTGCTTTAATCGACTGCTGAATAGCCACATTCAGTCCCACAAGCGTTTTGCCAGCACCCGGCACGCCTGTCACAAAACAAATACTCTTCTCGCCATGTTCTTTACTGTGAGTAATGACATCTAGCACAAACTGTGTCGTCTCTTCCAATGCCGCACCAGCAGCCTCATGACGAGTGATATCCTCCACCGAATGACTCTGATACAATGCACTTGCAGCTTCGATGATAGTGGGCGTTGGCGAGTATCTGCTAATTGCCCAATCCGCAAATTCATCCGCAGTAGAAGGCTGTACCTGCTCACGCTCCAACACCTCACCAATCAGTCTACCCAGATTGTCAGTATTGGTCAGAAGTGGATTATAAATATGGTCATCATAGACCGAGAATCTCAATTCATGACTGCTCTTTTTTGCCTCTGTAGCCACCAGAATCGGTACTATCGTGCGATGATGACTGGCCAGATGGAAATTCTTTAAGTCAAGCGCATAATCCATCACTTGCTCGACGGCCGACTGTAGATAGGCGTCCTCGCCTGCCTTGAACTCAACGGCAAACACGATGCTTCTCAACAACACGACCACATCGATGCGTTTGCCAAGCCTAGGAATAGAATACTCAAATATGATTTCTCCGTTTTCATCCTTCCATGGTAACAACACCTGCTGCATAATCTCAATCTCTTCAGACCAGGCATACTTTTGTTCGGCCACACTATCCCCTTCGTCATTTCGGGCTATCTTGCCGAAAATGACGTCCAAAGAATCACTGGTAAAATCTGTTATTGAAGCCTTATAGAAATAACGGTTAATCATCATTATTCATAATGTAGGAGTATTGCTTCACAAAAATACATAAAAATCCATTGTTATTTAATTATCTGTCGTCATGGCATCATTTTCGTCAATAAAAAAAGTTTTCATTTCACTACAACATATTGATTCGACCTCATAATTGATATCGTTGTAAAAATCGCCAATATGAACATAATTAACATATTTCACCCGAGCATGATGTGTTCTTTGTTCCTTATCGCAATACCAGTATATGGTATCACCTATTTTGAATTTTGGTGCTGAAGTTGTAATATTATCAACTACAGTTATATTGTTCTTTTTCATATCATCTATTTCCCTTTAAAACTCAACCAGAAAATCATAGAACGCGTCAATATCGCTGACGTTATATTCTCTCTTATCAATCCAGTACTTTGCCTCATTTTGGGGTGCTTCCTCCAACCACCAAGATAGTTCATTCCCAACATATTCATCATCTTCAAGTCCAAACATGAAGTTGAAGGCTTTATAAATAGCATCCCAAAATGGTGAAATGTAAAATGGGGTATGTTGACCCTGGTCATCATCCCAAATCAGTTCCAATGCTTTGTTTAAGTTGTCTTCTTTTTGCTGCGCCTTCTTCACGGCGGCAATGAATTCTTTGAATTGTTCACGAGTTGGTGTCATAACTACTTGTGTTTTACAACTTCGCCAATAAGTAGCAAAAGAGGGCCGAATGTTTCATTTGTTCTAGTATTTTACCCTCAAAAAAATGGGGAAAACATGTAACATTTCAGAAAAAAAGGTACTTACAGGTAAAAAACACCAAAAAAACAGAAAAGCCATGACAAACAAAATCAAAAAGACTGACAATTTCTACCAAGAATCGCTGATATGGATGGGCTACAGATACGCTATCGGATTAACTGACAAAAACAGCAAGAGTGGCCGCAAGATACTGGAGCAGTTCAAAGTATATCGCGACATTGAGTACGATACACCTGCTTTCCATGAATTGGCGGCTGAGATTGCAAACTATTTGAAGCGTAAGAAAATCAAGGATGTGGTCAACTTGAGCAACCGCTGGATGGAAAGAGACATGATGTGGTATTCAATTCACTATGCCCTAGGGCGTAAATCGTATGCGGGTTCGCATTGCCACGACATCGTCAGGTACGGACGCGAGGTGCTTTCGCCCGAAAGAAGGAAGTTCTGTGCATTCGACATTAGGCGTGAAATATCATGGCACTTGAGCATCTCGTTCAATTTTCACCTCCGTATTGAGGCAGAACGTTGGTTGAATCCCATTGACTTGCTGATGCGTTTCATGTTAGAAAATGACATTCGTACTGACGAACAATTGGCGATGTATAAATGGATTGAAGTGATGGAAGGTGATTTGGGGAATATAAGTTATAAGGTGGTGGAGCATGAAGAAGAGGGAAAAAACCGGTACTCGGTGGGTCTCCTTTCAGATATTGATGCTCTTTTGGATTGGGACGATCTGGCGAAGTATTTCGACCCCAAGTTTCACAAGCGCTGTAGAGTGAAGTACAAAGGAGAGGAGAGTGTGGTGGAGTATTTTGACTCTTGGAAGTACAGATATGGCGAACCAAACGCTTTCCCTTTTCAATTGGTGAAGAAGCCAATTGATAAATACGAACAAAATCCAGGTTGCTGTATGTATATCAATGAGGAATATATCGTGGAGGATAACCTATAGAATTGCCGTATTCAATTATCGTCTTTAATTGCGTTCAGACTCCGTCTGCGTTAAGGCCAAAACCTCCCCGTCCGCCGGCAATAAGCTTCATATTCCTCGCCGAAATCCTTGCGGAGGCGCTTCTCTTCAGAAAAGACTTGCAGCATCATGATGGCAATGAACGCCACGAAGACTAACAGTGCCTGCCAGGTCCAAAGCCAGATACATACTCCGGCATAGTAGATGAAACTTCCAGAGAGCATGGGGTTGCGACTCAGACGGTAGGGACCTTCGGTCATCAGGTGCTTCGTGCGGGGAGCGACCTCGTGGCCAAAGGCGTCCATGGGATTACCATCGCCTTTGCGACGCATATAGACGATGGACCAGACGCTCAGCGACAGTCCAACCAACGACAAAATAAGGGCAACCACCATCCTCCAGATCGGAGCCGCCAAAAATCCGGGACGGCCCGAAACCAACCACATCACCGTCGGGATCAGCAACACAAACATCAATCCCCCAAGGACATAACCAGCTATTTCTCTAAGTTTACGCATATTCATTCCTTTGTTTTAATCATGATAATCCTCCTCCTTCCACTGGAACTTCACCGTTTCGGGAACGAGGTACTTGCCGATTTTGTAATCGATGTTGGCTTTGTGGGCCTGGCTGAGCTGGTAGCAACGGGGCACACGGTACATCTTGCCGTCCTTGATGAAATGGGCTCCGGTCTGGTGGAAACGGAAAGCAACGTCCTTGGCGATACATTGCTCCCTAAGAGCAAGGACCCAATCGTAATCGCAAGGACGGGCATCCACGCCTGACTCGCCGCCCACCGACACTTCGTCGATGGTTTCGTTCAGATAGGGCGTGAGGTCCATGGCCGTGAGCAAGGGCGAGGCAATAATGCTCTTGCGCTTGATAGGCAACGACAGGAAGATGGGCAAACGGTAATCAGCCATCTCTTGGTTCTCAACGGTACAGCCCACGATGACATTGTCATAGCCGTCACCCCAGTCGTCGGGCACACACTCCATAAAACGGTCGATGCGCTTGGTGAAGAAAAAGAACCACAAATCGCTTCGGCGACGCATCATCTGCCAACAGTCGGGACGCCATTCATCGGCGTCTTTCAACAGAAAATCCGAGGTGAAGCAGGTAAAAACGACCTTCCCGCTCTCAATCTTCCACGACTTGTCGCGCTTCCGCTTAATGGGGAGATTGTAATTACCTGTCTTGCGACATTCACTGCTGGAAATCTCACTGCCATACATCGCATCCTGACGATAGACATAGCAGTACTTGCACCCAGGACTGATCTTGGTGCATCCGTGCCACGGATTCCAGTCGGCGTAAATCTCCCAATGTTCGGACATGATGTTCTTTATTGTCTTTCCAAAACGACATTCGCCAAACACACTGCATAATCGGTGTCAGCATGATTCGGTCGCCAGGCAACCGTGTAACTCACCTCCGCACCCACAACCTCATAGCCTTTGTCCTGCCAAGCCTTCAATTTTCCCTTACCTGTAGAGGACAAAGCTGCTACACTGAGACCTTGCTCATTAAAAAGATAGCCATCCCGATAAGTCAGCTGATTGCCACTGCGAAGTTGAAGAATGGTGGTTTTTCGAGATTTACAAAAGTCAAGCCACACATCATGCATCGATAAAGACACTGAGACCCATGTACTTTGACTACACTGGTTTTGTAAAAGATAGAGGTTGCGCTTGGCTCGTGTAAGACCCACATAATAGGAGCGCACGTCTTCGACCTTTGAACTATCTGGTACTGCTGACATCAAATAGACGTTGTCAAATTCACGACCTTTTGCTTTATGAATGGTGCTGATAAAAACCGATTTTTTGTCTGCTGTAATGAAGTCTTCCGGGTTAGACTCAAAGATAAACTCTTGTAAATCACTACGATAATAAACCTTGTGCGTATCCTCAAAGTCCGCGAAGAAATGACGCATAACCTCCAAGCATTTACTGGTAGCATACGTTTCAATGGTGCGTTTTTTTGCTTCTTGCCATTGGTCTCTTGAGATGGAGACATCATCAGAAGAGGCCAACTGTTTCAGGAAATATCTTACTTCCGCAAGATTACAGAAACGGAAACCACCCATAGACTGGGCAACCGTTGTGTGTATCCCAAGCTGCTCCAATTCATACGCTACCTGAAGGGTTTCTTCGTTGGTACGGGTGAGGACTGCCGTGGTACCTTCAACTTGAAAAGCAAGAGGGGTGAATCGAAAAACGGCAGGTGCTTCAACGTGGCCTTGTTCTTGAGAGACGGCCACGATCAGGTTATGTTTCATCCGATTCGGAATGCGCTGCACAAAACGATTGGCACAATCGACGATGGCGCGCATGGAACGATAATTCTCCGTCATCTCAAAGAGCTTAGCTCCCTCATTCCGAACAAGCGACTGCATATAACTGGAATCGGAACCCCGGAAAGCATAAATGTTCTGGTCATCATCGCCCACTGCAATAACACGCATCTCTTCGTTGTGACGCATCAAGGCTTGAACCAAACGGAAATCATCGGCACCCATGTCTTGGGCTTCATCGATGACCAAGACACTCTTGGCGATTTTTGATACCTCCACCTCTCCCCTCTCAATCATCTCTGCCGCATGCCGTACTACATCGCCCGCTTCCTCCAGATTACCCTGTTTTCCAATCAAATCGAAGCTGTAGGAATGGAAGGTCTTGATATCCACAAAATGCGCTGCTCCACCCACCAATTCGATAAGACGTTTCTTGAATTCTGTGGCCGCCACCCTCGAGAATGTGAGCATCAGCAGTTGCTCGTGTTTCACATCCTCCAACAACAACAATGAAGCCAACTTGTGAACCAGCACCCGAGTCTTGCCACTACCAGGACCCGCTGCGACTACAATGTATTTGGACTGCTGGTCGTTGATGATCTCACGCTGTCGATCAGAAAGCGACCCGAACAGTTTCTTGTATTTGGCGGGGGTGATATTCTGGTCAATCTGAACTCGACGCTCTTCCTTGAAATATTTGTTGACGAATTTTCGGAAATCCATCGTGAAGTATTCACTCACAAAACGCAACGCCGCATCATAGTCGCGTACCATGAGGTTGGCGTATTCGCCGACGATATGAATCTGACGGATACGCTGTTTGTAAAACTCATCCAACAATCGGTACTGCTCCTTCCCGTAGCGTGTGCGACGGTCCACCAGGCGACCGATTTGCATGGTGTTGTAGATGACAAGAAAACCGCCCTCAATTTTCATCAATTCCGTTTTGGAAAGATACAACAGGGCTTCTTCTATGTCGGCAATCGTTGGTTTTTCATTGTCGGCAAACATGGACTGCTGGCTAGCTAACTGGTACTGTTTCAGTAACTCAACCAAAGAGAAGTTGACCAACGAAGGTTCCTTTTCGGGATCGCGACGGGCGTTTAATGTTTCCACCACAAACCGACAGATGCCCATCCGGCGTTCGAGACGGGCTTTTGTCACCTCAGCGGAAGCTTGCAGACGGACACTGACACTTTCAGTGGAACCATGCTCTTGCTTGTGTATATATCCTTTCAATGAGAGAAAATGCAGAAGCATCCTCAATCGCTTCACATTGGAGTAGGTCAATCCTGCTTTAAGGGCTTCCTCGTTTAATTCCTTGTAGTTGAAACGGTGCGATTCTTCCGAAAAACGTTGGATCATGAACTGCTCCAACCGCAAAACGGCATCGAGGTTGCGTAAGGAGGTGCTCTTTGAAATCCAGGCCTGCATATCGCGGCTATCTGCCAAAAGACCGTCTTGCCGCATCAAGTTGATGTTTCGAATGACGGTGGCCTTGCTCATGCCGAGGATGTCGGCCAGATAATCGACACGACTTTCTGCCTCGGCCCCTCGACCTTCTGCTGTGGCACGAGCACTGATGAGCGACTTGATGATGCGAGCCGCCTCTTCGCGAGAATGATCGTCAAACAACTGAGATTGCATCAGCCGATGACGGGCTTCGTCCATGTTTTTTACAGCAATGCCAGTAGCGAATACATGTGGGGAGTTGCTTCTTCGTTGGATGAATCCCGCCTCCTCCAAAGCGGCAATGGCGGCACGGATACGTGTCTCTACATCGTGAACCTCTTCGCTCCAGCCTGCCTGACGGGCAATATCCAATGGCGAACAGCTCACCTGGTCCCGTTTGGCGGTAAGGTCTTTGATGGCTTTCCAAACCTGCTGGATCTCACTAATGCTAAGTTTGGTTTGGTTGAGGAGGATGAAATGTTTGTCAAGATCGTTATCGGAATAGAGCACATAGCAATCAGCTTGCATTTGAGGGTCACGACCAGCGCGTCCGGCCTCCTGTACATAGTTCTCGAGAGAATCACTGATATCATAATGGACCACTAGCCCCACATCCTTCTTGTCCACCCCCATTCCGAAGGCGGAAGTAGCCACGATGACCTGTGCCTCACCAGCCATAAAGGCATTTTGGTTTTTTACTTTTTCAGCGGCTTCCATCCTGCCATTGAACGGAAGTGCTCGGACACCATCGTTGACTAGATGTTCTGCCAATTCTTGTGTCTGTCTTGTGCGGGACACATATACGATTGTAGGACTATTGTGGCCGATGATAAGAGACCTCAACAGGTTGTATTTCTCGTCAGGCGTATCCGCGTGTAATACAGAATAACGCAAATTTTTACGTTCGGCATTGGCGGCGAACACCTTTAACTCCAATTTCAGCTTTGCTCTAAAATAGTCGCAAATATCACTAACGACTTTCTGTTTGGCTGTAGCCGTGAAGCATGAAACAGCAATCGGTTGGCTTTGACGCTTCTTCTCTTGCAACTGACGGATAAAGTCGCCGATAAACAGATAGTCGGTACGGAAATCGTGTCCCCATGCCGAGAAACAATGGGCTTCATCGATTACGAAACGAACTACATTTCGACCCAGCAGCAGACGTTCAATCGTCTTGGAACGAAGCATCTCGGGGGCGATGTAAAGCAGATTGGCGGTTCCGTCAGCCACTTGACTAATAGCCACCGCACGTTCGATGGGATCCAGCAAGCCATTGATGGTCACCGCATCACTAATGCCTCGAGCGGCCAAGTTGTCCACCTGGTCTTTCATCAGCGATTGCAACGGGGAGATGACTACTGTAAGACCATGGGTATTGCGACCTGCCATCAACGCAGGCAATTGAAAAGTAAGCGATTTGCCGCCTCCTGTCGGGAATATCGTCAACAGAGATTCTCCTCGAATGGCTGATTCCACCGCCTGTTGTTGCATGGCAATCCCATCAAAAGCGCGAAACTCGTCGTAACCGAAGAATTCTTTAAGACCGTAATGTGCATCCAGCTTTTGGCGACAATAATCACAATTACCACAAGAGGTGTTGCAGAGCCAGTTCATCACATTGGCCACTTTCGGAAAATTTCTAGTTACCCAAGCGGGGGTGATGGAAAAAACATCGTCGGCTCCAATCACTGCCAGACAATAGGCCGTCTCTATGGGGTATTGTCGTGCCAATACGGTAAAATCAGCATGGCTGCAAATTTTGCCTTGGTATTCTTTTAGGATCAGAGAAGTCCAATCGGGTTGGGTTCTCAAAAACCTACCCAATAAAGATTGTTGATTTGTAGATTTGTAATTTATATATTTGAAGAATCCCTTAAACTCATTGGTGTCGTTCAGAAGCTGATAGTATATTTCTTGTCTATCCGGTGAAAGTCGTCTCCATGCCGCCACCTCATCATTGAACAAGTCGCGTGCTTTTATGGCGTCGTTTAATGGGTTATTCAACTCATCAACTTGCAGTTTATCATCCTTCACCAAATTGTGATAGGGACGCTTGGGAAACAAAAGAGGCGAAAGGAACAGCGTATCCACAATAGTCTGATTCCCTTTCAGCGTGATGTACTGTAAATCGTGATTAATGATGTTATGGCCGCAAACCGTATCACATTTTGACACAAAGGTATCGAATTCGGATTTTGAGTGTGTGTGCAACATGGCACCATCATCCCTAATAGCGCCATAATCTTCCACTTTCTTGGTTTGAACACCAACCTCAGTGTCAATAAAAACAATCATTTGTTCTCGATTATTGCTTGCAATAATACGTTATTTTTCGAAAACGACAAATAATACGCTATTTTTGCACCCTAAAACCCCACCTCATGTCTTGGTTGGAAAGTCTCGGTCTGTTGGGCCTGTTCATAGGCACCTTTCTAGCGGCGACCATCGTGCCGATCAGCTCGAGTGCGCTGTATATCGCGGTGCTGGTAGCAACAAAGAATCCTGTTGCCTGCCTCATCGTAGGGACACTGGGCAACTGGCTCGGAAGCGTCTCCACCTACTGGATTGGACGCATCGGCAAATGGGAATGGATCGAGAAATGGTTCAAAGTCAAGCCTGAAAAACTGGAACAACAAAAAGAAAAAGTGGATCGCTACGGCATCTGGCTCGCCCTTCTCGCCTGGGTACCTATCGTCGGCGACATCATCACCCTGGCAC
>JAFXMK010000042.1 GCA_017530365.1 Bacteroidales bacterium | reverse complement strand
CTCAATGATTTCAGCGTCAGTTTCGTTTAGCGCTTGCAAAGATACGCCTTTTTGATGACTCCCAGAAGATAGTGGAGCTTTCCCAAAAACCGAGCAAATCAAATTATGCGTATTTTTACAGCCTAAAACTTGTCTATTATGAAACGTTTTATATTGATATTCACCTTGTTATTACAGCTGATAGGGCTGATTTCCTGCCGCGAACAGATAACCAACACTTCGACTGCCCTCATCCCCGAGCCTAAAGAGTTCCAACAAATTGGAACGCGATATCACAAACTAAAAGAAGTCGTCATCGATTCCATCACCAGTTTTGCCAACCCCGATGAGTACCGGTTGGTCATACGAAAGGGGAAGGCCCTCGTTTCGGGCAACGCTGTTTGGGCCCAAAGCACCCTTTCCCAATTAACGGATGATCAAGGCTGTGTGCCCAATGTGGAAATCCACGACTGGGCAGCATATCCTTTCCGGGGCTTTATGCACGATACGGGTCGCAACTATCAGACCATCAATATGCTTAAGGCGACACTTGATTTGATGGCCTTCTACAAACTGAATTATTTCCACTGGCACCTTACCGACTATCCTGCATGGCGCATTGAGTGCAAGGTTTATCCACAACTCAACGACCCTCAGTACCAAAGAAGGGGCCGTGACGAAGGAAAGTTCTACACATACGACGAAATCCGCGAATTGATCGCTTACGCCCGTGAACGAGGCATCACCGTGGTGCCCGAGATCGACATGCCCGGCCATTCCACATATTTCAAGGACGCTTTTGGCTTCACGATGGACTCGAAAGAAGGCCGTGAAGTGCTCGAGAAGTGCCTTGAAGAGTTCTTCCGTGAGATTCCGAAGTCCGATTGCCCTTATATCCACATAGGTTCCGACGAGGTGTGGATCGAAGACCGTGAGGGATTCATGCAATGGATTGAGAATGTGATTGAAAGCTATGACCGTCAGGCGATTGCATGGGACCCTGGATTGCCCGCTTCCGACCATGTGATCAGGCAGATCTGGAACGAGGCGGCTGGCTCCAACGCCGCCGCTACGACGAAGGGCGGGAAGTACCTCGATTCATTCGTCGGCTACTTGAACTACTACGACCCGATGCTGTTCACGAGCCGCTGTTTCCTGCACACCGCCGCTGCGCAAGCTGTCCCCGACACAACTAAAGCTTTGGGTGGCATCCTCTGCCTTTGGAACGACGTGCGTGTGGACAAAAAGGAAAACATCGCCCTGCACAACGGCATGATTAATGGCATGATGGCTTTCGCCGAGCGTTTTTGGAACGGGGGCAATGCGGGCGAGGTGGAGAACGAAAACCTTTTGCCCGACCCTTCTACCGAGGCAGGGCAGAAGCTGGCCGCCTTCGAGGAGAAAATGGTCGTTCACCGCGACCGTTTCCACAAGGACAAAATGCGTTGGGCTCCCAATGCGCAAATCCGCTGGAAGGTGAAGATAGATGAACATGAACCTCTTGCGGCATACGGTGGCGTTGTTGACTTGGATGCCTTCTGCCAAACGAAACATATAAGTGTAGGCGACACGGCATTGGCCACGGCACAAACCGTCATCACCGCCGAGCGCGATATGGATGTTGAGGCTTGGATAGGCTTCTGTGTGCCAGCACGTTCCAACCGCAATGGCTATGGCATTGGACAGCAAGGCCGATGGGAAGGCAATGGTCAGTGTTTCGTGAACGGAGAGGAGATTCTGCCGCCAAAGCCGTGGGATGAGCCTGGGGCCTACGACTATCATTTCAACACTTGGGGCAAGCCCGAGGAAGAGCAGCCCTTCACCGACGAGCAGCTTTACTGGATGCGTCAACCTGCTCGTATTCATTTGAATAAAGGCGATAACCTCGTGGAAATTAGAGCGCCAAAGACCTACAAGGGCCTTCGGTGGAGTTTTTCGTTCATTCCCCTCATGAACTAACGAAGATGGTCAAGTGAGGGTTTGAGTCAATTACCTTGAACAAAAGATTTATGACTTCGACGTAAGACGTTTCATTGAAACAAGCACCAGCGGAATACTAATCATCAACGTCATTACCTCGGCGATAGGCATGCTGAGCCAGATGCCTTTCTGGCCTATGATGGGGGTGAGCAAAAACATGGGAATCAGCACGAAGACGATGCTTCGGCAAAGGGCGATGACCACCGACTCCAAAGGCCGCTCGATGGCGGTGTGGAAACTGCATGCCACAATGTTGACGAACGACACCAAATAATGCAGCGTGACGTAGGTGGCAGCCACCGTGGTCAGCGCCTGCAACTCCAGGTCACCGTTGCTGAAGGCACTCGCGATGCCATGTTTGAAAACCAAAACGAGCAAATATACCCCAATGCCGATGCCACCTCCGAGAAGCAAGGCATTGGCCAACAACGACTTGACTCTTCTGTGGTTTCGGGAACCGACGCTGTACGACATCAAGGGATACATGGCCTGCGACAACCCGAAAATCGACATGTTGACGATGAAGTTGAGGTAACAGACGATGGTGAACGCCGCCACACCCTTGGTGCCAATCTCACGCAT
>JAFXMK010000013.1 GCA_017530365.1 Bacteroidales bacterium | reverse complement strand
GGTGATGGCAGTTGAATAGACTGCGCTGTTCGGGGTGGGATCGCTGCCATCGAGCGTGTAGCGAATGGTGGCGCCGTTGGTCTCACAGGCGATGGTCACGGTCTGCGTTTCAGTGTAGGTGCCAGCGGCAGGAGAGAAGGTGGGAGTAGCGACAGTCGCCATGGGAGATGTCACTTCCTCGAAGTCGGCAGCACTGCGAGGGGCGACTTGTTGGGTCTGTCCACCAGAGTTAGGCCAAAAGATGATAGAGACACCCTTGACATGATACTGTTTGCCGGTTTCCAGAGAGGAAACGGGGTTGGGGTTGAGGTTGAAGTTGTTGTAAGGAGTGATGCTGAGGCCAGTCTCGTCATAGAATTGTCCGTTGTTGAAAGTTAGGGTGCCTAAATCAATCGGTGTTCCATAATTTCTGATTTCAAGAGAACCGATGGTGGTGGTCAAAACAGGCATTTCCTGTCCATGGGTAACGGTAAGTTTTGTCGCAGTGACGCCTGTAAGTTCAGCGTAGTGATTCTGGTACAACAAAGCATTGCAGCTCACAGTGCCGTTCAGCTTGTCTCCAGCCGTGAAGCCGTGGTTTGGTTGGTAAATGACGAAGCCAAACTGTCCATCGGAAATGATGGTTTGACCGCCTTTGACGCCCGTAACATACCAGTCGTTGAACGCTACGTTGACAGAAGTGGCTGTGGTGCCGACTTGCTCAGCAAAAGCCCATAAATCAGCAATTGTGTTGATGGTTGACATCTGTTGGATGGTGTAAGTGGCCGAGGCAATAGTGCTGTTGTTCATGCCTTCTTTGATGGCGATGGCCTTCACCGTGGTGGTCTCGCTGATGGAGATAGCAGCTGAATAAACTGGGCTGTTGGGAGTGGGGGCGGTGCCGTCGAGCGTGTAGTAGATGGTGGCACCTGCGGTAGCGCAGCTGATGGTCACGCTTAGAGGCTCGCCGTATGTTCCTCCGGCAGGAGAGAAAGTCGGCGTGGCAACGGTTTGCTGGGTGCTGCCGCCAGTCTTCTTGTAAAGCTGCACGGGTTGCTGATTGGCGTATGAGGTTGTCTTATAGTAACGGAATCGGTTTTGATTGCTGGCAGCGTTAAACCTCATGGTACATGTATTGGATGTTATCATAACACAGCCTTCATCATTATTGTACTCGATAGTGTTTAAAGCCGGGGTGCCATTGAACTTGAGCGAGTTTTGGTTTTCTGTGCTGAATATGTACATGCCATTATTAGAACCACCATTTACCATGATGGAATAACCATCAGTCATAGAGGCTATCGTAATAGTAACAGGTGAGATGGAGCCCACCATGGAGATGGTTCCATTGTTAATGGTTGCTGTTTGAAAACAATTGACTGAATCGGCGCCATTCCAGCAATAAGCCGTTTCGGCATCCGCCTCATAAACCAGAAGATATTCGCCGGTCCAGTCGTTAGGCGCGGCGGTCACTTTTTCAAAAGTGTTCTGTGCCCTCACGCCGATAGGTCGGGCGAGGAACGTCAACAGCATCAATGCTGCCGTCAGTAAGGTAAATCTTCGTTTCATTTTGGAATTATTTAATTTGTTGATACTTATTATTTTGCTATTTTATGCTTCCCATAAGCTGTAATGGACAAAATTAGCTAATTGACCTATATTAAAAAAGCATGAACAAGCTTGATTTATCAACACGAAATGTTGATAATGGTGTTGATAATTTGTTGATAAAAAACACGAGAACACCCATAATTTGAGAAAAAAACTTATCTTTGCAAAAACAAACAACAAAGACAATGAAAAGAGTATTCAACAAAGTATGGATTGGCATGCTTGCCTTATTTGCCCTTGTGATTGGTTCATGTTGCTCTAATAGAAATACCGATGATCCAAATAAGATGACTAAAAAGGAATTGAAGGAACGTATAGCCAAGCTCAAGGCAGCTGTAGAAGATCGTGAGATGTCGTGTGTGTATGGCTCTCCTGAGATCATTGCGGAATATGGCAGGGAGACAGCAAGAATGCGCCGGGAACTGGATTCGCTGCAAAACGAGCTTGACAACTACGGCAAGTGTAAATAACACTCTATATCGGCATGCGGATTTACCTCGTCGGTTACATGGGGGCTGGCAAGTCAACGACCTCGAAACGTCTGGCTAATAAGCTTGGGTGGGAGGCGTATGACACGGACCGTTTGTTTGAGGAACGGTTCAAGATTTCTATCAATGATTTCTTTCATAAGTACGACGCAGATCTGTACAGGAAACTGGAAACACAGATCCTTCATGATACTTTGCAGTATGACAATGCGGTGATTGCGACAGGTGGCGGCACGGCTTGTTTCAACAACAACATGGAATGGATGAATCAGCATGGATTCACTGTGTTCCTGAAAGTTAGCCCACAATCAGCCATCAGTAGGCTGTCACAGTCGAAGGTGAAGCGACCGATTCTTATTGACAAAACCCAAGAAGAGCTGGCGGAGTTCATCATGAAGAACTACGCCGAGCGTCTTCCGTTCTATGAACAGGCACAGCTGACCTTCAAAGGGGAGGACTGCGACGTGGAGCAATTGGCTACCTTAATTCCAACAGAGTGATATTCTCCACGTGCTGGGTGTGGGGGAACATGTCCACTGGTTGTACCGCTTTTATCTCATAAAGGGATGAAAGCAGTTGTAAATCTCTTGCCTGTGTTGCCGGATTACAGCTGACATACACGATTTTAGGAGCTTTTATCTTAAGTAATTGTTCAACTACCTTTTCAGCCATGCCAGCGCGGGGTGGATCTGTTACGATGAAGTCGGGACGGCCGTTGGTTTCGATGAATTCGTCAGTGAAGATCTTGGCCATGTCGCCGGCGTAGAAGATGCAGTTGTTGATACCATTAATGGATGCGTTGACCTTGGCATCGGCAATGGCTTCTTCCACATATTCGACGCCCACTACACGCTTCACGAAATGGGAGAAATATTGGGCAATGGTTCCCGTGCCCGTGTAAAGGTCGTACATCAGCTCATTACCATTGACCTCGGCAAGGTCGAAAGCGGCTTTGTATAGCCTTTCCGCTTGATATACATTGGTTTGGAAGAACGAAACAGGTCCAATGCGGAACTTCAGATCGGGGAATCCAGGTCGGGGTGAAGCCATGGTCTCCATGATGAAAGGATCGCCCTTCAAGCACTCGAAGGGCAGGTCGTTGATGACGTCGTTGCATTTGTTGTTGATGACCAACAGAAGGGAGACGATTTGTGGAAAACGCTGTTCCAGTGCGGGAATCAGCTCATGACGAATGACGGCGTTTTCTTCGCTAATGACGATGATGACCATGAACTCACCTTTGGAATTGCAACGGATCACTAGGTTACGCATTAGGCCTTCGTGATGGCGGACGCTATAGTAAGAGAGTTTGTGGTCTAAGGTAAACTGCCTGACGAACAGCCGGATGTCGTTGGATGGGTCGGTTTGAAGATGACATTTCTCGATGTCCACGACGCGGTCGAACAGTTGGGGCAAATGGAAGCCGAGTCCCTTGCAGTCGTCTTCATCGCAGGTGCCCGCTGGTGCGCCATCAGTGAGCCATTTGCGGTTTGAGAAGGCGTATTCCAGCTTGTTGCGGTAGAAATATTGCTTCTCGCAGCCCAAAATGGGACGGATTTCAGGATAATCTAGTTTGCCGATGCGGTCGTAATTATCCTTGACCTGTTTTTGTTTATAATAGATCTGCCATTGATATTCAAGCTGTTGCCATTTGCACCCGCCGCAGAGGCCGAAGTGTTGGCACAAAGGTTCCACACGCTTGTCGGAAGGTTTCTTGATATTGAGGATGCGTCCCTCGAAATAATTCTTCTTCTTTTTAAAGACTTCAATATCCACCACATCGCCAGGCACGCCAAAGGGGATGAAGATCACACGGCCTTCGGGTTTGGCCACCGACATACCTTCGCTGCCGGCATCGACGATTTCAACGTCGTTAAGATATTCGGGTTCTTTTTTCTTTTTCATTTTTCTTTGTTTATTGAGGAAAACGCTCGTCCAATATGTTCTATGATATCCGATGCGATCATGGCTTCCTGGCCGATCTCTTCAGCGGCTAGATCCCCTGCCAATCCATGAAGATAAACGCCAAGCACGGCCGCTTCTTCGGGACTGTAACGCTGGGCGAGGAGTGAGAGGATCATGCCAGTGAGTGTATCGCCGCTGCCTGCAGTGGCCATGCCGGGGTTGCCATTGGTGTTAAAGAATATGCTTCCGTCAGGGAACGCAATGGTGGGATACCCGCCTTTATAGATGATGATGACACCGTATTTCATGGCCATTTCCCGTTGCAGCTTGATACGCTCGAATGAATTTGCGCTAGGGCCGAATAGACGCTCGAATTCCTTGGGATGAGGGGTTAAGATCGTTCCTTTAGGCAAGAATGACAGCCAGGTCGGGTTCTCAGCCAGGATGTTTAGCGCGTCGGCATCCATCACCATGGGCACTTGGCAGTCCTGGATCAACCGCTTTAAAGCCCGTGCCGTCACTTCAGCCTTGCCCAGACCAGGTCCGATCCCGATGGCATTGAAGGATTGGAGACGGTCAAAGTCGTCGAAACGGTGCTGGTTGCGGTCTTCACGGTTGTCTTCCAATAGATACAACATGGTTTCCGGCAAGGCGACTTGTAACGGGGTCCAGGCCGACTTGGGCAGCAGCACGGTCAGCAGTCCCACTCCGGTTTTCATGCACGCTTTGGCACTCAGGATGGCAGCTCCAGTCTTGCCTTCAGAACCGGCGATTAGCAGGGCATGACCATAGTTTCCTTTATGAGAGAATCTGGGCCTGTTATGAACCAGATTGGCGGCGATGGGTTTCAACATGATGTGGTAATCCGTCTTCACGTTGTTCAGATAGTCAGGATGCAATCCGATATCAAAGGCCTCGATGGAGCCCACGTATGGTTCGTTCTCCTGCATGAAGAAAGCCAGCTTGGGTACTTGGAAGGTGAGGGTGTAATCTGTTTTGAAGACCGATTTCGATTCCGTGGGAGCATCTGCCAGAAGGCCGGAGGCGATGTCGATGGCAATACGGATGACTGCCTGACGGTTCAGATAATCCACCAGCTCTGCGGCAAGCCCTTCGAGGGGACGGTTCAAGCCCGTTCCAAAAAGGGCGTCCACGACCACCTCGCCTCGCTCCAGTTGCGGGAAATCCTCGGAGCCACGTACATCTTTAATCGGCACCTTGCCTGCTTCTTTTAGCCTTTGATAGTTGGTCTCGCAGTCGGAACTCATCTTGTCGGCATAACGGACGAGATACACGGTGGGCACTAGTTCTTTTTCGCTGAGTAGTCTGGCCAGCGCCAAGCCGTCACCGCCGTTGTTGCCCAACCCGCAGAAGATGCTCATCTTGCTATCTTTCTGGATCCGTTCTATCAGCCAGGGTGCCAAAGCACCAACGGCGCGCTCCATCAGGTCAATGGAAGCAATGGGTTCATGCTCAATAGTGTATCGGTCCGCCTCGCGGATCTGTTCAGTGCTGAGGATTTTCATGGCTCTGATTTTTTCTGCAAAGATAAAAAACACTACCTTTGCCGCCACAAAAATGTTTAAAATGAAAAAACTGTTGATCGCGGCTTTCTTTGTTTTGTCGGCATTCTTCGCCAATGCCCAGCATCTGAGAGCCTATACAGAATTCGACTACAATCGCACGGAAAGATCGAGAGGTAATTTTGCCATCGCATACGACTTCCAGCTGGCCAACAACATGCATCTTGACTTGGGTGTCCAGGTGAGCACTCAGAACCGTTGTGCCCTGAATGTGGCGTACCAGCTGGATTTGTTAAAGGCTTCAAAAGGAACGCTTTACCTTGAAAACCGTTATCTCTATCGGATCTTCCCAAGCTATAAGCTGCAGGAATTCAATGCCTTGCTCGATTTTGGTTGGAAAAACACCCACTGGAACTTCCAGTTTGGCCTCTGCAACCGCTATATCGCTGAGATCCCGTTGAGGAAAAACGGGGGAGAAGGTGTCGTCTTCGAGCCGATGAACGTGGTGTTCAACATCGAAGGTAACCTGTTTCCACAAGACCATCCTTGGAACATCGGCGGCGGCATCTCCAATTACCGTGAGTTCATCATCGAACGCGTCACCTTGTTCTATTACACCATTCATGGTTATTACGACCTGAACGACGAATGGCGCTTGACTGGCGAGGCCGGACTGCATCCCGCAGGCGTGCTCAACCTTTCTTCACAGTACAACGGTTTCTTTATCAATTTTGGTTGCATTTATAATCACTGATTGTCATGAAAAAACTCACTTATATCATCCTCGTCGTTGCCAGTCTGATATTGGTCTCATCTTGTAATCGTCTTGACGTATTGGGCATGGTGGTCAACCGCAGCGATACCGAGGAACGAGTAGCCGACTGGCTTGACTGGAATGCCCAAAACGGAATGCCAGTCATCGAAGATGTTCCCGATGAATACTGTTTCTATTCTTGTTCCGACTCGCACTATTCGGAGCGTGACAGCATTATGCCACAGGGTGGGAACGACCGTCTGTATCAATACATTACGGTCATGAGAAATGATCCCAATGCGATCTTTGCCATCCATGCCGGCGACATGGTTAACGAGAGCGGAGAAGCTGGCTTTAGGATGACAAACGATGCGCTCCGTTACAACGAAACGACACAAGTCGCCAACAAACCTTGCTTCCTGGTCATTGGAAACCACGACGTGTATTTCGACTGCGCCCAATATTTCAAGCAGTATTTCCATACTTCCACCTACGCTGTCACTGTGAAGACACGAAGTGGAGACCAGGATCTGTTCCTTTTTCTGGATTCAGGCAACGGCACTCACGGCCGCCGTCAACTCGAGTGGCTTGAAGAACAGCTCAGTCACCGTACCGATTATCGCTATTGCTTTGTGATCAGCCACAATTGGCTGTTCAGAACCACCTACAACTATACCACTACACCGGCCGCTAATTTGCCTGAAGACGAGCAATACGCCTTCATGGATTTAATGAGCAACAATGCCGTCGATATGGTAGTGATGGGCCATTTCCATTATCGCGATACCAAGACCTTTGGTGGGGTGAAATATGTGATGACCGACAACCTCAACGAAAGCAAGGAGGAAGCTTCATACTTGGTGGTACATTGCGCCGATAAGATTACTTACGAGTACAGGGAACTGAACGATGAATGATAGGGTAAAACTCACGTACGAAAACACGCATATCTTTGATTCCTATTTGATTAGGACCAAGAAGGATATGCAGCGTTTTTTGTCATCCTTACGTGAGCAATGTGACCCTGACATGGCAGTGGCGGTGCGTAGCATGAAGTCGTTGATCTGTGAATGGCGCAGCCACAATCTGTTTTACTTCCTGCATGTGTTTCGCAGCCGGACCAAGGACGTTGATCTGGAACGTCATCAGTCGTGGTGGCGTGAGATGTTTTGCCGGGTGGTCAGCTTCTTTTATTTTTGGGATTTGTAGAATTCGTTGACGAGGCTACGGTATCCAAGCTTTTTCAAGGTCTTATAATCCATGCGGTAATTCGTTTTACCGTGTTTACCAGTGCTTAGATAGCGGAGATTCTGCTGCAAGTAATGGTCGATCTCCTTCAGACCTTCCGTTCTGTTGATGACAGGGAAGAACCATCTCGACCAAGTGAGGGTCTCGGGGTCTTCACCCTCGAAGAACTTTTGGTTGAAATAGCGGATCATGGCTTTGATGGCTGGTTCGGCAGCAATGTCTTTGCGGTCGCGCCAACGCATCAAGGAGCGGGCTTGACGGCTGATTTTGCCTTTCATCTTTTTGATGGTTGCTCCGCTGATGTCAATCTCGTTTTTGTGGCATCTGAATCCCAGGAACTCGTATGGCTCGTCGGGAGTATAGACCTTTTCCTTGTCGGGATTTACCTCCAGATGGTATCGCTGGAGAAATTGTAGCAACGTAGCCTTGTGCTGTTCCAAGGTCTCCTTGTCGGGAGCAAAAAGGATGATGTCGTCGGAATAACGGGCATAAAGGACGCCTCCGTCAAAGAAATGATGATCCACCGCATTGAGATAGACATCCGCGAGGAAGGGTGCCGTAGGGGTGCCTGCCATGATACCATGTTTCTCTTCGATGACTTGTCCGTTATAAATGGCGTGGTCATCGGTGAGCATACGTTCAAAGAAGTGGTAGAGTGGCTGGTCGTCTTTTAGGATCTCAGCCAACATGGGAAGCAACAGATCGATGTCGATGGAGTTGAAATAGTCGTGAATGTCGAGCTTATAGGCCCACATTGCTCTGCCGTGGATGGATCGGTTGATCCTGAGGATGGCGTCTTGAGGCCTCAAGCCACGCCGAAAGGCATAGCAGTTCGGGGCAAAGCAGTTGTCGTAACGATAGAGGAGATAGGAGATGACGCTCAGCACCTGCATCTCTTCAGGGTTGTAAGTATAGACCACCCGCTTCTTGCCGGTGCCCATTTTATTGACATTCTTTTTTTTCGGGAAACCAAGACTCTCGCCATTGATCAGGCGTAATGCCATCGGTAGGTATTCTTCCTGACCGACGAAATCGTCAGCTGCATTGAACTCACGCCAATTGAAGCGGCCTTTCATCAGCCGATAGGCCAGAAATTCCTCCCAAACTCCTTGGTCGGTAAGTTGCGTGATGATGCTGTCCATGGCAAAAAAACGAAAAAGGGGAGAGATTTTGAATCCGCAAAATTGCGGATCACGAGATGGTACATGATCCGGCTGCCTGCAAAGCCGTAAACTCATTGGATCATGCTGCATCCGTCGCAGGCGCAGCGGTGCTGCATCCCCTTTTTCGCGTTAATCTTAATAATCAAAAGAATCCTGCGTCGTCCATCAGTTTCTTGATGCGTGCGATGACATAGTCTCTTTCGTTGTCCATCTGCGTATAGAAGTTGATGTACGGAAGTTGGATCCTGTTGGCGTACTTCCTGGCAATGAGATACTTCACGTTGCTGTCGTGGCTGTGACCCTTGCCCAGCATGACCACGCCTCTGGCGATACCGCCCTCATAGAGTACAAAGGAATAGGGCTGGCCCCATTCGGCTTTATAGGCTTGACGCGGTCTGCTCTTGTAGAGTTGGAACTCCTCGTTGAGGTTGCCGGCCAATTCCTGTACGGTGACGTTTTCGCGGATGGTGTATTGTGGAAACTCCTTGGTGAGGATTTCCTTGAAATAGGCTACCCATTCGGCGTCTGTGCGCTCTCTACGGAAAGCAGGTTCTGCGTGTTGTGGTTGGCTTTGGGAAGGAGTGGGTTGAGCTTGTGAAGTGCTCGGTTGGGAGTACTTCGCCTTGTTGATCTCCGATGTCACTTCCCTTTTGATGGTCCTGGCAACGGATGAGAAGAATTGTTTGATGTCCATGTTGTTGATTTTTATTGGTTGAAATTCATTATTCGACAGTTACGGATTTGGCCAGGTTGCGTGGCTGATCGACGTTGCAGCCACGCATCACGGCGATGTGGTAGGCGAGGATTTGCAGCGGCACTGTAGCCAGCAGGGGCGAGTAGAGGCATTCCGTCTCAGGTATCTCGATGACGTAGTCTGCCATCTTGCGGGCCAGCACGTCTTTCTCGCTCACTACGGCGATGATCTTGCCGTCACGGGCTTTTACCTCTTGGATGTTGCTGAGCACCTTCTCGTAGGTGCTGTGGTTGGTGGCGATGAACACCACGGGCATGTCCTTGTCGATCAAGGCGATGGGACCGTGTTTCATTTCTGCGGCGGGATAGCCTTCAGCGTGGATATAGGAGATTTCCTTGAGTTTCAGGGCCCCTTCGAGGGCGACGGGATAGTTCTGGAGACGGCCAAGATAGAGCATGTTGCGCACATCTTTGTATTTCTCTGCGATGTCCTTCACGTGGCCGCTGTGGTCGAGGGTCCACTGGATCTTTTCTGGGATGCGGTCCAGCTCATCAATAAAGACTTTCCTTTCCTCGTCCTTCATGGAGCCTTTGAGCTCTGCCAGGCGCAAGGCCAGCATGGCCATCACGGTGACTTGAGAGGTGAAGGCTTTGGTGGAGGCGACGCCAATCTCTGGACCAGCGTGGGTGTAGATGCCGGCATCGGTGGCTCTTGAGATGGAGGATCCAATGACGTTGCAGATACCCAAAACGATGGCACCTTTCTCTTTTGCCAGCTGGATGGCGGCAAGGGTGTCGGCGGTCTCACCTGACTGTGAGACGGCGATTACCACGTCATGGGGTGTGATGACGGGGTCGCGGTAACGGAACTCGGAGGCGTATTCCACCTTGACGCGGATCTTGGCCAACTTCTCGATGAGGTAGCTGCCCACAAGACTGGCATGCCATGAGGTGCCGCAAGCGACAAACACGATGTTGTCAGCATAGAGTAGCTGTTTCTCATATTGAAGGATGCCGCCCAGGCGGACGGTGTTGGCTTCTGGATGCAGACGGCCGCGCATGGTGTCGCGCACGATGGTGGGCTGCTCGTAGATCTCCTTCATCATGAAGTGGTCGAAGCCGGCCTTTTCGATGGAGTCGAGGTTCATCTGGAGCTCCTGCACGTAGGGGATGGCCTCCACGTCTTGAATGGTCTTGATGTGGAGCTCTTCGCCCAGCTTGATGCGCACCACCTGCTCGTCTTCGAGATAGACTACCTTCTGTGTCCTACCTACGATAGGCGTGGCGTCGGAAGCGATGTAATACTCGCCGTCGCCAATGCCGATGACCATGGGGCTGCCCTTACGGGCGGCAATCAGCTCGTCGGGATGGCCTTTCTCCACAATGGCGATGGCATAGGCGCCTATGACATGGTTCAAGGCGATACGGACGGCTTCGAACAGATCCACATGTTCGCTTTGCTTCACGTCTTCGATGAGGTTGGTCAGCACCTCGGTGTCGGTAGATGACTTGAAAGTGAAGCCGCGTTTTTCGAGCTCTTTTCTCAGACTGAGGTAATTCTCGATGATGCCATTATGGATCAATGCGAGGTTGCCTGATTGGGAGAGATGAGGATGCGCGTTGGTTTGGTTGGGCTCGCCGTGGGTGGCCCAACGGGTGTGGGCGATGCCAATATGCCCGCTTGTGTCTTTACCTGCAGCAAAAGCTTCCAAATCGGAGACTTTCCCTTTGGTTTTGTAAACGTTCAGCTCGTTCGATGAGTTTAATAAAGCTACGCCTGCGCTGTCATACCCGCGGTATTCGAGGCGTTGTAGTCCTTCAATGAGTATTGGGTAGGCATCTTGGTGGCCTACGTAAGCTACTATTCCACACATGTTTTCGTATTCATTAAAAACTACAAATTTACATTTTTTTGAAAAATGTCAAGGAAAATAAAGTGATTTTCTATTTTTGTGGTCTCATAATTAAACAGAATAACTATGAAAAGACCAGTCCTGCTTTTATCCTTAGGCTTATGCTTCGTCAGCATCGTCTGTAACGCCCAATATGGCAAACAATTCGAAAACCGCGGCTTTGAGAGTTGGGCCAACTTCGGCTCAGGAAATGACACCAACGAGCCGGTGCATTGGCATTCTGGCATGTCAGCTTCAGGCACTTTTAGCGGCTTTCTCTCGAAGCAGATCGAGCCTTCGACCCATGTTCGTCCTGGATCCTCAGGATCGAAGAGTGTGAGGATGTGGCCCAAGTCGGTCATGGGAGTGACGGCCAATGGCAACCTGACCTGTGGTAGGATGAATGCAGGCAGCATGAGTGCGTCGGGAAGCAGCAACTACAATTACACGCAACGTTCTGATAGCCGTTTCAACACCCCCATCAATACGATCCCAGACTCGTTGGCTGTTTGGGTGTGCTTCCGTTCCGCCAGTGCCGACCAGAATGCCAGGGCAAGGGCTATCATCCATGGCGATGCCGACTTCAGGGAAGTCGCCAACGGTACTTTCGATCCGTCCGACAAGTTGGTTGCCATGGCATCGCGTTCGTTCAAGCGTACAAGTACCTCAGAAGGTAGCTACACTTGGCGTCGACTCTCCATTCCTTTTGTGGAGCAAGGCCCATGCCACGATCCTCGCTATATCTTGTTTACGATCACCACGAATGAGATACCTGGACAAGGTGGTACTTCCGATGACATGTATGTTGATGACATCTTGTTGATTTACAATCCTTCTGTGAGGATGGGAGCCATCGAAAAGGATCATTTCATGATGGGTGAGTCGCTCACCATTCCTTTCACTCTGGAGGGAACGATGAGCGCTGAGAATCTTAACAAGGAAGCCAATCAGGTGATCGCCCAGCTATCCAATGCAAACGGTAGCTTCAGCACACCTACGGAATTGGGACGCATTACGACAAACAGTAGTGGAAATATTACTGTTACGATACCTTCGGGAATTTATGCGGGTGAGCATTACCGTGTTCGTCTGGTCACCACGAATTATCCTATGGTTTCGGATGACAATGGATTCGATATCAACATTCAATCGTCTGTGGAAGTGGCTGAAAGTCGGGGAGGGGTCAGCATTTTCCCGGTTCCGGCGAGACAGTTCATACATTTTACTTCGAATCGTATGATGAAGGGGATTGAGATCTATAGCATGTCTGGAGATTTGGTTTTGTCATATCAGAAAGCTTCAAAAGAAGTTGAGCTCCCCCTTGGGTCTATGGCTCCGGGCATTTATTTTGCCCGTTGCCGATTCGATCAGGACGAGCTGATCAGGAAAATCCTAGTAGATTGAAAGCAATAAAAAAAAGCACCCTGTGAGGGGTGCTTTTTTGTTGATAGTAAGTACGTATTAGAACTTATAACGGAAGCTCAACACGGCTGACCAGGTGGAGATGTTGTCAGCCCAGTCATCCCAAGTGGGTTTGGTGAATGTGTATTCATGTGAGTCCTTGTTGTACTCCAGAATCACATTGCTGCTTAAGCTCTTGTAGGAGCCCCAGTGGCTGTTGAGTAAGTTAGCGACGTTCTTGACATCAGCAGCGATTTCAAGGGCGTTCTTTTTACCACAGACGTCAAAGGTGATTTCACGAGCGATGTGGATGTTAATTCTGTTGAGCCAAGGAGCGATGGCGGCGTTTCTCTTCTCATATTCGCCACGGTGTTTGCTCAGATATCTGTCGTTTTCGATGAATTCCTTGAACTCTTCCTTGTTCCTTTCGCTGACGAAGGTCATGTTAGCCAGATCTTGATTGGTCGGGATGTAGATCAGCTGGTCGGCTTTGTTGATGCCACTGATGGTCTTCATGAGGTAAGAGAGTCTGGTGTAGGAGTATTTGTTGACGATACCAATGTTGAATCCTTCGTAGAACAAGCTGAAGTTATCGGTGACCCTGTCGCTCTCTTTGAGGTCGAAGCCGACACTGGCAATCACTCTGTTGGGGGCGAGGTAGCTGGCATAACCCAGTTCAGGAGCGTTGGGGCCGTTCTTGTTGATCATGCTTTCGAAGCCGGAAATTTGGTCGCTGTCACCGTCGGTGATGGCTCTGCCATCGCTATGGGTGTAGGCTGCCATGAGGTTCAGTCCGGATTCGAAATTCTTTTGTAACTGTGCGGTGAGGGAGTAGTAGTAACCGTGGAGACCTTTCTCGTTGTGGAGATAGTAGCCGTTCATCTTGCCACCATCCATGTTGGTCACGTTTTCATTAACATAGAGCAGACGGTCTTCAGGTTCGCCTTCGAGGTGGAGGGTGCCTTCCTGTTTATAACCAAGAATGGTGGCGTAAACCTCGTTGAAGTTGTAGCTGTACACACCTTCAAAGGTTGCCTTGATACCGCCAGGCAGTTTGGCATCTAAGCCCAAGGAGCTCTTCCAAGCGGAAGGCATCTTGAGGTCTTTGGCCAAAATGGTAGCGCTGGTAGGAGCAGCCAGATCTCGGCTTTGGAAGGTACCACCATAGAGTTCGTTCAGCTGATCGGCGACGTTCTGGTGGAAGTGGATGGGGGCATTGCCGGTGTTGGGGTTGGCAATGTACTGGTATTGCAGTACGTTGGCGTTACCCATAGCGGAGACGATCCACACGAAGGGGATACGGCCGGTGAAGATACCAGTGCCACCACGGAGGATGAGGCTACGATCCTTGAGGATGTCCCAGTTGAATCCCAAACGAGGTGAAACGTTCAGACTCATCTTTGGCAGATCAGCAGTGCTGAGACCTTCGAAGGAGGTGCCGGGATTTGCTTGGGCGACAGCATCGAAGTCAGCATTATAGTTGTTGTTGGGGTTGCCCAGGAAAGGCATTTCAAGACGCAAGCCAGCGGTCATTCTGAAGTACTCACTGAGGTTCATCTCGTCTTGATAGTAGAGTGAGAGTTGTGAATAGTCAAATGAGGGGTACAATTGTTTCGTGACGTCGTTGTCGTTCGGGTGAGTGATCATGTAGAGCACGGGACCGGAAGCGGTGGAAGGATCTGTAACATCATCCACGAAGGACTGCCATGAATCATAGATATACCAACCTCTACCACCTTGCATGAAGCCGTTCTTGCTGCGGTTCCATTCGAACTGGAGACCTCCGGTCATGCTGTGGATGCCAGTGATATAGCTGAATTCGTCAGTGGCGATGACCGTCTGGACATCACGGGAGTTGCCAAAAGTGAACGGGTCAGGACCGAAAGTGGTGAAGATAGCGGTGCTGTTAGTGCCAGTAACTTCATCAGAACTCAGGATATCGACGGTTGGGAATGGGGTTTCTTGGCTGACGTATGAACGCGGCTCGTCTTGGTGTGACCAAGTCAAACGGAACATGTTGTTTGTGCGGTTGTTGATACGGGTGTTCAACTCAGCGGCAACCGACATGAAGTTCTGCTCCTGGAAGTAACGGGCGCTTTCAAATGGCAGAGCGTAGGGGGCTTGACGACCAGCACTATATCTGTTAAAGCTGTAAGAAACAGAGTCAATATTAAATGAGGTGTTGGTGCCACCCAGCGGGCTCATGGAGGAGGAAGGTTGGTTGGCCGTTGAGTTGTGGGTATTGCTGAAACGAACAGCCAAGGTGTTCTTTTCATTGATGTTCCAGTCCAAACGAGCTAAAACCTTATAATCAGGTGTGGAGAGGCTGTAGTTTTGATAACGGCCGGGATCGTAACCAAATTGGTTGGCAAGGAAGGACTTGATGCCATCCATTTCCGACACCAAAGGACGGTTATAGATCACATTGTCGCCGAAAACGTCAGAGGCTTTTGTACGGGCCATTCTGGTGTTTGGAAGGTCATCCATGGAATACTCAGCATTGGCGAAGAAGAACAACTTGTCCTTGACGATGGGGCCACCGACACTGAATCCGGTGGTGTTGTTTAAGGAATAAGAGTTGTTTAGCTCAGTATCTTTTACCATGTAACCCTTGAGGTTGTTGTTTTGGAAGTAATCATAAATGGTGGCGTGCCATTCATTGGTACCGCTCTTGGTTACAGCGTTAATAGCACCGCCAGTGAAGCCGCTTTGACGCACGTCGTAAGGCGTGATGTTGATCGTCATGGTTTCAAGAGCGTCGAGGGAAATGGGGCTGCCGTTGGCAGGCAGGTTGGAGCCGATACCAAAAGCGTTGTTGAAAGCAGCACCGTCAACCGTGACGTATGAAGCACGGTAGTTACCGCCGCCGATTGACAGGTTGTTGCCGTGGGTGGCAGCTTGTGGGGTGAGCGACAGCACATCGTTCAAACTGCGGGTGATGGTGGGCAGATTGTCAATCTGCTCGGTGCTGATGGCTGTAGTGGCACCGGCACGGTCGCTGTCCATACCATTTGAAACGGCTTGTGCAGCGATGGTGACTTCACCCAATCCGACAGCTTCTTCGTTCATCTGGACATTCACAATTCTGGTTTCACCCAGGTTGGTGATGATACCTTGTTGAACAGTTGTGCCAAATCCAACCATGCGGAACTCCAGCTTGTAAGGACCGCCAGGACGGATGTTGAGCAGACGGTACGTGCCGTTGGCATCAGCAACGGCGTAGTACTGAGTGCCTGAAGGCGTGTGTGTAGCAACCACAGTGGCACCGGGAAGCGTGCGACGTTGCTCGTCGGTGATCTTACCACTAATGCTTGATGTGGTTACCTGTGCCATCATGGAGATGGAGGCAATCATAGCCAAGAAAAAAGTAAGTAACTTTTTCATAGATAATGGATTAATGTTAGTAATTTGGTTAATATTAAGTTGTGATTTTCCTTGTCGTTTTCAGAAGCAAAGATACCATTTTCCGCGGTATCGGGATCATAAAAGATGACTTTTTAACAGAAAGAATTCAACATGAATTGTTTATAACTTTTTCGCTTTTTTAACTTTTTTGTGGTGTTTATTAAAAAAAGTAATTATTTTTGTAGCGGAATTAAACTTTTTATCACTATGAAGAAATCCTTACTCGTTTTGATCATGAGCGTTATCATGATTGGCATGGCTTCCTGCGGTGGCAATAATCATTCAACCGCTTTCAATAAGGCTAAGAAGATTATTGACAACATTGGCGACAACATTAAGAAAGCTAAGACTTGCGACGATGTTGACATGGCTGCTTTTGGTATCCTTGGTATGCTTGGCATTGAAGGCATTGACGCCCTCTCCGCAGAGGAACAAGCCGAACTCGACAAGTTGTCAGAGGAGATGAACAAACTCATGGAAGGCAAGAAAGCTGAACTGGGCTGCAAAGACAGTTTCTTCGATCTTGATGAAGATGACGTCCCGCTTGACGAACCTGTCGAAGAGGAAGTTGAATAAGCTTCTGTGAAGTTGACTCTGGTGAGTCGAAAAAGTTTTACCGTCCCGTCTGTTTTCAGGTGGGACGGTCTTTTTATTTAATGATGACCTTTTTACTGAGGATGCCTTCAGTGGTGTGGACCCTGAGTATATAGCAACCAGGGCTTAACGACAAGTTGTCAATGGCATCCAGCCTGCCAACTTGTCCCATCCTTTGACCCAAGATGGAGAAGATCTCGACATGTAGCACCTCTTGGCTTTCGATGAACGCTGGAATTCCGGCCCCGATGCTAAGAGTCAATCCTACGACACTGTCGCATGTTGGCATGGGATACACGGTAGTGTAGTAACCTGGCTCGTACAGCAATCTGCCGTTGAAGGAGTATGGTTCCCCTTCAACAAGATAATCCTCAATAGGAGTGAAAGCAACATTTAACTCATAGGCTCCGATTTCCAAGATGCCATGTTGAAGACGTTGGTTGCCCGCAATGTCGAATGGGTAGCCGGCAGTTCCAGGTTTACCGGCGTTAAGGCAGATGCTGGTCGGAAGGATGTTCCAATCTGCATCAGTGAATTCGGCACCAACACCTTCAGCCGGTCTGACAAATCTCACGAAAACACCAGGCTCCTCACCATCGTTCTCAGCAGGCAAGTTGATGTTGCATTCACCTGGCATGCCGCCTTGGATGGCACAGTATTCGAAGGTGGCGTTGCCATAGATTTGACTAGCCTCGTCGTTGGCAACGTTACCCCAAATGATGCAGCTGGTGTATTTGCTGTTTCGGTCTTCGATGTAAATGCCTCCGTAGGTGTCGGATGCTTCGTTCATTACAATGTTGCAATTGTTCAGTTGGCATCTGCCACGGGCGTATATGCCACCAGCGTTTGCGGCAGTGTTGTTACTGACGACGCACCCGCGCAGTATTGGCTTGTCGGTGTTATAGAGGTAGATGCCGCCGCCTTTGGTCGTTGCCGTGTTATTGCTGATGCGACAATTGATTATAATAGAGCTGTTGCGGTCGCAAACACCACCGCCCATAGAGGCCGTGTTGCCAGTGATGATACAGTTGTTCAGCGTCGTTTGACTGGTGCCGGTGGATGAATTGATGTAAACGCCGCCGCCAAAGCCATTGGAGACGTTGTTGTGGATCAAGCAGTGTGATATGGTCACGTAATCGTTCAGATAGACTCCGGCGCCAGCTCCTGCCAATCCATTTTGTATGACGAAGCCATCCCATACCGCTCTTGTTCCAGAGCTAAAAAAATCGGATTGATTCAAGACGCGCTTGGCACCTTGACCGTCCAAAATGGTGCGGTTGTTGTCAAGATCCCTGTCATTAAGGCTGAAGTCGGGTCCTTCATCGCCATTGAAACCTCCGTAAACCATATTGGAGGGGGTGATGGAGAAAGCGTTTTCGGGATCGGTTTCGTCACCATAATAAGTGCCTTTTTTGACCCATACCCTTATGTTGCCGCCACTGGAGAGGCAGCTTGCGTATTCCAATTTTGAGGTGGCGTTGCTCCAAGAAGAACCGTTGCCTTCACCGTCAGCACTGACGTAAATGATGCCATTGTCATCGGCACGAATGTCCATGGGGACTATGTTCATCACAGCAGCCTGGGAACTGTTGTATCCGTTTACATCATAGAGGGAGTAATAATCATCGCCAGATCCGCTCCAGCCAAAGTTGAAATGGAACAGGTCGTTACTGTCATAACCGTCGCACACAAAGGCATGACCGGCACTGCCGCTAGAACCTGAGTAATAGATAGGATGGGAGAGATCGAGCTCAGATTTCAGCATGGCAATCCAGACATTGTTGTCGTATTTGTTTTTCTCACGGTATTTTGATCCGCAGTAGCCAAAATAAGAGCGCAAGGCGGTCTCCACGTCTTTCGATTGTGCACCGCTTCCATCGGGAGCATAATTCATGTTGACACTGACGCCGCAATGGTACATCAAGGTTGCCACTGCGTCATTGTGGCTGTAGATCTGTTCTGGCATGTTGTCCCAATGATATGTGGTGGCTGCGAAGTTGGCGGTTTGTTCACCGTATGTGCCATGTACATAACTGTGAGAACCGAAGCCGATCTCGGGATGATTCCAGTATTTCATCACCTGTGCCATGGCGCAAGCTACACATCCAGCATACACGTGGCCACAAGGACCTCCCCACCAGCCTCCACCGGTAGAGGGGCAATATTCGTTATAGTAGCAGTCTTGGTTCCAGTGTGTTGTAATCAACGGTGTCACGGTGCTCATTCCTTTCGATGGGAACTGACCCTTCAAGGCTTCGTCCCATTGCTGCTCGATTTCGGGCTCTGGCAGGACACCATTCTCAATGGCAAAGTCAATCATTTCGCTGTAATGTTGGATCCATGCGGTGAAGTTCTCGGGTGCGTCTTCCATAGAAGGGAATGCTTCGTGGTCGGAATAGCCCAATATTGGCGGCAGCACAGTGTTGCCTGAAACGATGACAAAACCATGGTCGCCGATGTTGTAAATGTATATACCCCTGGCTGAGGCCAAAGAGACGGCATCGCCTTTTGTGTTGAGTTTGGAATCGGCGAAAGCTTGTGCAGTTTGGCGTGCCATGGATTCGTTGACAGCCAGAGCGGATCGCTGAGCTTGAGCCGAAATGGCAAGCAAAAGAGAGAATAGAAGTGCCAGTTTTTTCATAGTTAAAAACAATAATCGCTGGCAAAGTTACATTTTTTCGTTATCAATGTGAATTGAATGAAAAAAAATTGTATTTTTGCACGCTTTTTTAAAAGGATATGGAAATGATCAATATAACCTTCCCTGACCAAAGTGTCAGACAGTATGAATCCGGCGTCACTCCGCTCGACATCGCGATGAGCTTAAGCGAAGGCCTGGCCCGTAATGTACTTGCAGCCAATGTCAACGGAATGAAGTGGGATGCTACTCGTCCCATCAATGAAGATGCCACCATCCAGTTGTTCACATGGAATGACCCCGAGGGTAAAGCTGCTATGTGGCACTCGTCAGCCCACTTGATGGCTGCCGCCATTGAGGCACTGTATCCTGGTGTGAAGTTCGGTATCGGACCGTCAGTGGACAATGGCTTCTACTATGATATTGACACTGGTGACATCACCTTGACCGAGGCAGACCTTGCCAACATCGAGAAGAAGATGCTGGAACTTGCCCGTGAGAAGGAAACCTTCGAGCGTGTGGAAGTTAGCAAAGCCGATGCTCTGAAATATTTCACCGAAAAAGGTGATCCTTATAAGGTGGAGTTGATCAACGACTTGGAAGACGGTACCATTACCTATTATCGTAACGGTACCTTCACGGATCTTTGCCGCGGTCCACATATCCCGAACACGAGCTTCATCAAAGCCGTGAAGCTGACTTCATTGGCAGGTGCCTACTGGCGTGGTGACGAGAAGCGCAAACAACTCACCCGCGTCTATGGCATCACCTTCCCGAAGCAGAAGGAACTCGATGAGTATCTCGTATTGCTCGAAGAAGCCAAGAAACGCGATCACCGAAAGCTCGGCCGTGAACTGGAACTCTTCATGTTCAGCGACATGGTGGGCAAAGGCCTTCCGATCTGGCTGCCTAAAGGCACGGAACTTCGTCTGCGTCTTCAGGAGTACCTGACCAAGATCCAGAAGGAATATGGTTACGAACAGGTGATCACCCCTCATATCGGTGGCAAACAACTCTATGTCACCTCAGGTCACTGGGATCATTACGGTGCCGACAGCTTCCGCCCGATTACCACACCGGAAGAAGGCGAGGAGTACCTGCTGAAGCCTATGAACTGCCCCCATCACTGCATGATCTTCAAGAACAAACCTCGTTCTTATAAAGACCTGCCGTTCCGCTGCGCTGAATTCGGTACTGTGTATCGTTATGAACAAAGCGGCGAGCTCCACGGTTTGACCCGTGTGCGTTCATTCACCCAAGACGACGCCCATATCTTCTGCCGTTTCGACCAGGTGAAGGAAGAGTTTATTCGCGTGATGGAAATCATTGAAATCATCTTCAAGGCGTTGAAATTCGACAACTTTGAAGCGCAAATATCTCTCCGCGACCCCAACGACCATGAGAAGTATGTGGGCACCGACGAGAACTGGGCAAAGGCTGAGGCCGCCATCCAGGAGGCTTGCGCCGAGAAGGGCCTGCCGGCTCATGTGGAGTACGGCGAAGCCGCTTTCTATGGTCCTAAGCTCGACTTCATGGTGAAGGATGCCCTCGGCCGTAAATGGCAGCTGGGTACCATTCAGGTGGACTACAACCTGCCTGAGCGTTTCGACCTGACTTACATCGGTGCCGACAACGAGAAACACCGTCCCGTGATGGTCCACAGAGCTCCCTTTGGCTCCATGGAACGTTTCGTGGCAGTGCTGCTCGAGCACTGCGCCGGCGAGTTCCCACTTTGGCTGGCTCCCGACCAGTTGATCATCCTGCCAGTGAGCGAAAAATACCTGGATTATGCACAAAAAGTCCAAACATATCTGAAAAAATCCGATATTCGCAGCCTCATTGACGAACGCAACGAGAAGATCGGCCGTAAGATCCGTGACGCCGAAATGAAGAAATACCCCTACATGGTCATCGTGGGTGAGAAGGAAGAGGCCGACAATGCCGTTTCGGTAAGAGCACACGGCCAAGTGGATATGGGTACGATGGGTCTCGAAGACTTCGCCAAGATGATCAACGAAAAAGTGAAAGAAGAACAAAGCATCAGATGATGTTATAATTAATATAAGGTGTTTAACAAACGAATAGGAGATTAAAACAATAGCACAGCTCCCTAACAAAGGAAACTATCAGCCCAGGAACAACAAGAAGGGCGAGGACCAACATCGGATCAACGAAGAGATCAAGGCTCCGATGGTGAGATTGGTCGGTGAAGGCATTGAAACCAATATCTATCCCGTGAAAGAGGCACTCAGGATTGCCGAAAGTCTGGGAGTGGATCTGGTGGAGATTTCTCCGGATGCCAATCCACCGGTCTGTAAGGCCATGGACTACAAAAAATTCCTCTTCGACCAGAAGAAGAAACAGAAGGAAATCAAGTCGAACGCTACCAAGACGGTGGTCAAGGAAATCCGCCTCGGACCTCAAACGGACGACCACGACTTCGAGTTCAAGCTCAACCACGCCAAGCGTTTCCTGCAAGATGGCAACAAAGTGAGGGTGGAAGTGCTCTTCAGAGGCCGATCCATTGTCTATAAGGACCAGGGTGAAATCATGCTGCTGCGCTTTGCTCAGGAGCTTGAGGAGATGGGCAAGGTGGAGATGATGCCCAAGCTGGAAGGGAAGCGGATGATGATGATGATCGCTCCTAAAAGCACCAAGAAATAATTGCAAACCGTAAACTACAAACTGTTAACTATATAGTAAAATGCCGAAAATGAAGACCAAGTCCGGTGCTAAGAAACGTTTCGAATTGACGGGTACCGGCAGAATCAAGAGGAAGCATGCCTATCATGGCCACATTCTGACCAAGAAGAGCCAGAAGAGAAAACGCAATCTGGATCATACTGCTATCGTCGAGAGAGCAGATGAGAAAGTCGTCAAACAAATGCTTCTCAAGTAAATTAATTGTTTAACCTTTGTCTCAGCAGAAAAGATCCCGCAATGGGGCGGGGCGCTGAACGAAAAACTTACAAGAAATGACAAGATCAGTCAATGCCGTGGCCTCAAGAGCCAGGCGCAAGAAAATCCTCAAGAAGACCAAAGGTCAGTTCAGAACCAGAAAGAATGTCTGGACTGTGGCGAAAAACTCTTACGAGAAAGGACAAACCTACGCTTACCGCGACAGAAGGAACAAGAAGCGTGACTTCAGATCCCTGTGGATCGTCCGTATCAACGCAGCCGTCCGCGAATACGACATGTCTTACAGCGTGTTCATGGACAAGCTGAACAAAGCTGGTATCGAGATCAACCGTAAAGTGTTGGCCGACCTCGCTTTGAACAATCCTGAAGCTTTCAAGGCCATCGTCGAGAAAGTGAAGTAAGCTGGATTTGTTTACCATAGGAAACGCGGTCTTCGGACCGCGTTTTTTTATTTGAAAAAAGTTGAAAAAACACTTGCTAGTTTCAAAAATAGTAGTACCTTTGCAGCCGAAAAACAGCCCAGGTGGTGAAATTGGTAGACACGCTACTTTGAGGGGGTAGTGCCGATTACGGCATGCAAGTTCGACTCTTGTCCTGGGCACCATTGAAAAACCCAAAGACTCCTTTGCCCCGATGGCGGAATTGGTAGACGCGTACGTTTCAGGTGCGTATTTCGAGAGGAGTGCAGGTTCGACTCCTGTTCGGGGCACAATAAACTCAGATCCCTAACTCAACGATAAAGCGAGTTAGGGTTTTTTGTATACGATAAAGGTCATTTATCCTTCTCGGGATGCTTCTTGACGTCAAAAAAGGAGATTAGCATGCTGGCCATCAATAAGACATTTGCAAGAATGGCAAGTAGTTTAACCCAGAGATGATTATAATGGCTGAAAATGGCCAGCAGAAGTAGTACGAAAAACAATGCTGCCAGAACTAGCCTGAATTTCTGTTTCTTTGAGAGTCTCATATTACTTAAATATATGATAACCAACAGTTTGGCTATATCATTCTGTGTTTAAATTATCAAGATTTAGTTGTTAGAAGTTCCCGAGCTTAAAGCCCTAAAACTATTCTTGCTGCAAATGTAACGTTTTTTCTGAAATGTATCATCGGCATACCATCCCTCTTATCGTATAGCGTCGGGTAATTTTAATGCGCAGTGACGGACACCATTGCAAAAAAAGTTTTAACTTTGTGAATCTTTTATTTGTTAATGTTTCTTTACGCTTATGAACGAACGTAAGCCTCATTCCAAGAACAACCCTTTGACCTTTAAGGTGAATGAGCCCTCAAAGCTCATGGAGTTCATCATGAAGAAAATGGACGGCATCAGCCGTACCAAGGTGAAGCATATCCTCGCTAAGGGCACCGTCAGTGTCGATGGAGAATGCACTTCCCAGTTTGACTTTGAACTGCAACCCGGAATGACCGTGGAGATCGGCAAACCCACCGCAAAAGAACGCTTCCACAACAAATGGCTCAAGATTGTCTACGAAGACAAATGGCTGGTGGTCATCGACAAGAAAGAAGGACTGCTCACCAACAGCCCTGGCAAGGAACAGGAAACCGCCCAAAGCATCCTCAACCAATATTTTACCGTTTCACAGCAACGCTGCCGGGCTCATACCATCCATCGACTCGATCGCGACACTTCAGGACTGATGCTCTTCGCCAAGGACAAGAAGATTGCCATGTCGTTCGAAGAGAACTGGAAAGAGAAAGTCTACGACCGCCGTTACGTGGCCGTGTGCGAGGGTAGGGTGGAACCTCGCGAAGGTACCGTGAAATCGTGGCTTAAGGACAACAAGATGTTTGTTACCTATTCCAGCCCCACCGACAATGGCGGCAAGCTGGCTGTTACCCATTACGAGGTGCTGGTGAGCAACAAGAACTATTCGATGGTGGACTTCCATCTAGATACGGGCCGCAAAAACCAGATCCGCGTCCATGCCCAAGACCTCGGACACCCCATCGTTGGCGACGAGAAATATGGTAGCCATGACAACTCGTTAGGCCGCCTCTGCCTGCATGCCTACAAGCTTTGCTTCATCCATCCAACCACGGGCAAGGAACATGAGTTTGAGACGCCGTTCCCTAAGGTTTTCGAGAAGCCGTTTTCTAGATAAAAGATAAGAGATAAAAGATAAGAGATAAAAGTTTTTTTTATTTTTGCTGAAAGAAAACGTTGTTGCTTCTAGCGATATGAAAAAGTCTTTACACTTGTTTTTGACGACCTTACTGATCGCATTCTTCGGCGTTGTACAAGCGCAAAACACCCAATGGTACGGCTACGCCTACGGCAGTTTCGGAAACGATTCGTGGACGAATAAGTTTATCAGTTTCGATACGCAGACCCCTAATTCGGTTCAAACGGTTTCGGGATCGCTGCCACAGATCCATGCCGCCACCTACGTGGATGGGTATGTCTGGTTCGTGACCTCGACCAGAAATCTCTGTAAAGCACCGTTTAACGAGGAAACACAAACTATTGGTAATTACGAAACAGTGATGCAGGTTTTGGACCAATACCGTTTGTTTGTTGACATGGCATACAATCCCATGGATGGCAAGTTGTATTTCTTGTGCCAAGACAGTCAGTACAACGCCTCCTTAAAGTGCGTAAGTCTGGCTGCACCTTCACAGGTTGAGTCCGTCGGAGATTTTAGTGTGAGACTTTGGACACTTGCCATCAATGGTCAAGGACAGGCCTACGGCGTTGCATACGAAGGTGGAGGACTGTACCAGATCAACCTCACTAATGCCACGACTACCTTGGTTGGACCTACAGGCAAAGATGTGTGGTACAATCAAAGCATGGCATTCGACCTTGACAACGGCACCCTTTACTGGGCTCAACTCTCCACAAGCAATGACCATGGCTTTTACCAAGTGAATACGCAAACTGGTGATGCTACGGCCCTGGGCGAGATAGGCGTAAATGGTGCTCAACTAACAGGCCTGTTCATGATCCCCGAGCCATTTGTTCCTCAAGCTTCCAGTGAGGTCATTGACTTCGAAACCGGAGATTTCAGCCAGTTCCCATTCGACAACAGCTTCGATATTCCCTGGCAGATCTTCGAAGAGGGAAGCGGCAACCTTTGTATGAGGAGTGGCAACAGGGAACAACACTCAACGACCTCCTCCATTGAGGCTACCTGCAATTTCCCGGAATCCGGTTTTATTTATTTCGATGGTAAATGCAGAGGAGAAGGAACAGGCACGCTGCATGACAAATGCCGTTTCTACATTGACGAAACCCTGCAATTCGAGTATGGAGCCAATGGATCGGTGTGGAATTCCTATACCTTCGAAGTGACAGCCGGCACTCATGTTTTTAAATGGGAATACGCAAAAGATGCCAATGTGAATCCTGAGGGCGACTACTTTGCAGTGGATAACATCATGTTTGCCACAGGCTCGCCATGCATGGCTCCGACTAACCTTACAGTGGCAATGAATTTAACTGATGCCACCATCAGTTGGAACGGCAATGCCGCTAGCTATACCTTACGCTTCAAACTCGTCTCGGACAGCGAATGGATTACCGTTCCCGGTATTACAGAAAACATCTACTACCTTTTGGATCTCGCCTATGGAGAGTATGTCTTGGAGATCCAGTCCGACTGCGATGAAGGCAATTGGACTTCAGTCACTTTTGAAGTTGAGCCTGAACCTACCGTGATCAACGAGATTTTCATTTTGGGCTTCACTGCTCCAGTCTGGGGCATGCATCCCGATTGCGAACTTGAAGTGGATCCTGACGCTCCTTATACCATGGCGGAAATTGAATGGCACCGCTATAACGACAATGGGGATGTGGTCGTTGAACAGGATGACTACTTCAACCTTGAAGATGTAGCCTATTATCTATATGTTTTGCTGTCTCCAAAAGATGGTTTTGTCTTCGATGAACACCCAATGGTGTATTTTGACGGAGATAATTCTGTATTCGATCTTGGTTCACCGTCATACCATGATTATCGGGTCTATACCATCGAGTATCGTGTGACAAACCCCACGGGGATTGCTGAGCAAACAGAGCGCCTCGCCCTTTGGCCGAATCCAGCGAGCAATACGCTTCACCTGGAAGGCGTGGAAGGCGAGATGGTCCGCTTATTTGACAACACGGGTCGTATGGTGATCGAACAACGTTATGAAAGTCAGCTCGACCTCAGCAACCTTGTTCCGGGTATCTATGCTGTCAATGTTGCAGGTAGAACGATGAAGTTTGCGAAAAAGTAACGGCGAATTTAACGAATTTAACGAATTTAACGAATTAAATATTTACTAAAATTAACGTTATTTAGATATATGGAAATCAAAGAATTAAAACGGATTGCATCGCAAGTGCGTCGCGATATCATCCGCATGGTCCATGGTTGTCAATCGGGGCACCCTGGCGGTTCGCTCGGAGCAACCGATTTGGTCACCGCCCTCTATTTCGACCAGATGCAAATTGACCCTGCCAACTTCCGCATGGACGGTGTTGGTGAGGACATGTTCTTCCTCTCCAACGGTCACATCAGCCCGATGTTTTACAGCATTTTGGCCCGTCGAGGCTTTTTTCCTGTGAGCGAGTTAGCTACCTTCCGCAAGCTGGGTACTCGGCTTCAGGGACATCCCACCACTGCTGAAAGTCTGCCAGGTGTGCGTATTGCCTCCGGCTCTCTTGGGCAAGGTCTTTCCGTGGCCGTAGGTGCCGCACAGGCCAAACGTCTCAATGGTGACCAACATCTTGTGTTTGTCCTCATGGGCGATGGCGAGCAGGACGAAGGCCAGATTTGGGAGGCCGCCATGTATGCCGGTGCCAAGAAGATAGACAACCTCGTAGGCATCCTTGATTACAATAAGAAACAGATCGATGGCCCCACCGATGAGGTGATGAACCTCGGCGACATGCGTGCCAAATACGAGGCTTTCGGATGGAAGGTCATAGAACTAAACGGCAACGACATGCAACAGGTAGTAGATGCGCTCAACAACGCCCGTAAAGGAGCAGGGCAGGGACAGCCGCAGTTGCTCTTGGCACACACCGAGATGGGCATGGGCGTTGATTTCATGATGGGTACCCACAAATGGCATGGCACGCCGCCCAACGACGAACAGGCCGCCAATGCGCTTTCACAACTAGAGGAGACTTTGGGTGATTACTGACTCGCGATCACTTTGACATTATAAAATACTTAATAACCATGAACGAATTAGAAAAAAAAGATACTAGATCAGGATTCGGTGCTGGCTTGCTGGAAGCGGGCCGTCGTAACCCCAAAGTGGTCGCCTTCTGCGCCGACCTCACTGGATCGCTCAAAATGGGCGACTTCGCCAAAGAATTTCCAGAACGTTTCTTCCAGACGGGCATCGCTGAGGCCAATATGACCAACATGGCTGCCGGTATGGCGCTGAGTGGTTTTGTGCCTTTCACCGGTACCTTTGCAGCTTTCGCAACAGGTCGTGTATATGACCAGATCCGCCAATGTGTGGCTTACTCCAACAAAAATGTAAAGATTGCTGCGTCCCACGCTGGAGTTACCTTGGGAGAAGATGGTGCCACACATCAGATTTTGGAAGATATCGGACTGATGAAAATGCTGCCCAACATGACGGTTATCGTGCCTTGCGACTACAACCAAACCAAGAATGCCACCATCGCTGCCGCTGAATATGAAGGTCCAGTCTATCTTCGTTTCGGTCGTCCGAAAGTGCCGAACTTCACGCCAGCTGACGAGAAGTTCGAGATCGGAAAAGCCCAACTTTTGCAGGAAGGCAAGGATGTCACCATCTTCGCTTGCGGACACCTTGTGTGGAAAGCTATGCAAGCCCTTCCGATCCTCAAAGAGATGGGCATCGAGGCCGAGCTGATCAACATCCACACTATTAAGCCGCTGGATGTGGAAGCAGTGCTGAAGTCGGTGGCCAAGACACGCTGCGTGGTGACGGCAGAAGAACATCAACGTAACGGAGGCCTTGGCGACAGTATCGCCCAAGTATTGGCTCTGAACAACCCAGCGCCCATCGAAATGGTGGCTGTCAATGATGTATTCGGACAAAGCGGCACCCCCGACGAACTGATGAAGGCCTATCATTTGGATACGCCAGATATCGTAGAGGCGGTAAGGAAGGTGAGGGGGAGAGCTTAAAGCTGAAAGTTTAAAGTTTAAAGTTTAAAGTTGGAAGTGATATGAAGAGAGTGTTTGTAATAGTTTCGGTATTATTGATGATACATTTGTTCTTTTCGTGTGAAAAGAAAGAAAATGTTATTGAAGAACCAAATGCAGTCAATGTCATCTACATGATCGGTGATGGAATGGCCTTGCCTCAGGTGTTTGCCACGATGCTTGCCACTGGGGAAGACCTAGCCTTCTGCCAGTTTCCCTATATTGGCGTTGTCGATACCCGTTCTGCAAGTAACGACATCACCGACTCGGCTGCAGGTGGCACGGCCCTGGCCTGTGACAAGAAAACCAAGAACGGCATGGTAGGCATGGACGTGGATACCCTGGCCATGGAAACCATCCTTGAAGTCCTTGCCGACCAAGGTAAGAGCACGGGCATCGTGGTAACCTGCTATTCGGGTCATGCCACGCCGGCTGATTTCTACGCCAAGGTGCCGAAACGTAGCATGTATGAGGACATCGCCATTCAGATGGCTGAGTCTGACAAACTCAATGTGATGATCGCCGGCGGTCGCAAACATTTCAACCAACGTAAGGACAGCCTCGATCTGCTTGCACGCATGGAGAACGAGTTGGGATGGAAAGTCTATGACACACTAGCAGACATTGATACCACTTGCATGAAATATGCGGTGTTGGCCAACCGTGGCCACATGCCGAAGTATGAGGAGCGGGGCGACTTCCTTCCGGAAGGGGTAAAGACGGCCTTGAAGACCTTGGAACAGGACGAGGACGGCTTCTTCCTCATGGTAGAAGGATCGCAGATCGACTTTGCCTGCCATGCTGGTGATTCTGCCTGGATGGTTGACGAGACGGTTGACTTCAGCAATGCCGTTCAGGTGGCACTGGATTATGCCAAAACACACGACAACACTTTGGTGGTGGTTACGGCTGACCATGAAACAGGAGGCCTAACCATGATTGACCCTCAAGGCCATTATTCCAACGTGTCATTCAGCTATTCAACGCGTAGCCATACCTGCCTGCCCGTCATGATCTATGCTTACGGTCCAGGTGCAGAGCTCTTTACTGGTTGGATGCAGAACAACGAGGTGAAGGCGAAGATATTGAAAGCCTGCGGCATTGAAAACACTGCCGTAGTTACTTCGGAAGAGGATCAAGATATCGCCCCAGTGAAGGGCAACTTCGATTCGAAACCCGATTGATTAGTTTTCCAGATAGGTATAGCCATAAAGCCCAGACCTGTAGTTGGAGAGGAATTCCTTGCCTTCTTCAACGCTGATCTTGCCTTCCTTGACACACTTGGTAACCCAAGTCTCCACCGTGCGGACGAGTTTCTTGGGACTGTACTGGACATATTCGAGCACGTCGGCAACCGTTTCACCGTCGATGACTTGATCGATGTAGTAGCCTTTCTCGTCCACAGAGACGTGCACCGCATTGGTATCGCCGAACAGGTTGTGGAGGTCGCCAAGGATCTCTTGGTAAGCGCCGACTAGGAACACGCCGATGTAGTAATGTTCTTTGTCGGTGAAGCTATGCAATGGGATGGTGTGTTGGGTCGATTTGGCAACGAAGTTGGTGATCTTGCCATCGCTGTCGCAGGTTATATCCTGCAAGGTGGCCAGATGGGTTGGGTTCTCGTCCAAGCGTTGGATCGGGATGATGGGGAAGAGCTGGTCGATGGCCCAAAGGTCGGGCAGGGATTGGAACAGAGAGAAGTTGCAGAAGTATTTGTCGGCCAGCAGTTTAGGAAGGGAGGTGAAGTCCTCAGGAACACGTTTCAGGCTGTTGGCGATGTGGTTCACCTCACGGGCGATGCTCCAGAACAGACGTTCGATCTTGGCGCGCGACTTGAGGTCGAGCAGACCGAGGCTGAACAGGTTAAGGGCCTCCTCGCGGATCTCCTGGGCATCGTGCCAGATTTCCAATGAGGAACTTTTGTTCAACTCGTCCCATGAATCGTAGAGCTCTTTGATCAGCTCATGGTCGCTTTCTTCCGGCTCCTCGTCGTCGTCCCATTCTGGGAGGGAGGTCTTCTCCAACACTTCGAAGATGAGCACCGAGTGATGTGCGGTCAAGGCACGTCCCGACTCACAGATGATGTTGGGATGGGGAAGCTCGTTCTTGTCACAGGCATCGACGATGGTATAGACAGCGTTGTTAGCGTATTCCTGGATGCTGTAGTTCACTGAGCTGGCGCTGCTGGAGCTGGTGCCGTCATAATCGACACCGAGGCCGCCGCCCATATCCACATATTCGATATGATAGCCCATCTTGTACAGCTGGACATAGAACTGTGCCGCTTCGCGCAGTGCCACGTTGATCTTCTTGATCTTGCTGACCTGGCTGCCGATGTGGTAATGCACCAGCTTCAGGCAGTCCATCATGTCATGTTCTTCCAGATAGTCGAGTGCTTCCAAAAGCTCTGAGGAGGTAAGGCCGAACTTGCTGCCATCGCCGCCCGATTCTTCCCATTTTCCTGCACCGGAGCTGGCCAGTTTGATGCGGACGCCAAGGTTAGGCGTGACTCTCAGGCGCTTGGCTATCTTTGCGGTGATCTTCAACTCGTTCAGCTTCTCGATCACGATGATGATCTTACGGCCCATCTTTTGGGCAAGCAAGGCCAACTCGATGAACTCCTCATCTTTATAGCCGTTGCAGATAATCAGTGAATCTGAGTCGGTGCCGAGTGCGATGATGGCATGGAGCTCTGGCTTGGAGCCGGCTTCCAGACCGATGTTGCATTTCTTGCCGTGGCTGACGATCTCTTCGACCACGGGGCGCATCTGGTTCACCTTGATGGGCATCACAACGAAGTTCTGTCCGTGGAACTCATACTCCTTGGCGGCCTCTTTGAAACAAGAATCGATCCTGTTGATACGGTCGTCGAGGATGTCGGGGAAGCGGATCAGCATGGGGGCAGCAACATCCCTGAGTGCCAGTTCGTCAACCAGTTCGGGAAGATCCACTGAGGCACAGCCTTCTTTCGGTGTTACCGTCATGTGGCCTTTTTCGTTGATGGAGAAATAATTACCACCCCAGCCTTTCACGTTGTAAAGGTCCTCGGAGTCTTCGATGCGCCATTTTCTCATTTCAATATTTTTTTTTGTTAAAAATGCTTGCAAATATAAGGTTTTTTTTATTATTTTTGCCTTTTAACGGATTTATAATTAACACTTGAAGTATATGAGTAGAAAAACCATTCTTTCCGCTTACGAGGAGCTCTTGAAGAAGGCAATGAGTTACGCTGTGGATAACGCGAATGACGCAGTGTATCCCTGTCATCTCTTCAAAGCGTTGTTACACAAGGACATGGGTATGGTTCCTTTCCTTGAGAACGACCTCGACAAAGACTACTACTATTTGGTGGAATGGGCCGATGTGGAGATCTCGATGACTCCAAAGTCATCTCGTCCGAACAGCGACCTCAATCTCTCGGATGAGTCAGTCGCTGTGTTCGACATGGCGGATGACTATCGCGCCAAGTTCGGTTTGGAGGAACCCGACAACCACTGCCTCTTGGCAGCTTTGGTCACTCCAGGTGTCGGATTCAACTTCAACCAGATGAAGAACTTGCCTTTGACGGTCAACGAAGTGATTGACGCCATGGGCAAGCCAGCCCTCGCAGATGGAGCCTCTGTCCAACCCACCGTGCAGCTCTCGCAGAACGCCAAGAAGGTGCTGTCGAAGTATTGCATCAACAAGAACGAACAGGTTGCCTCTGGCCAAACTACTCCAGTGATCGGCTTCGAGCGTGAGATTGCCGTGTTCTTCGAGGTGCTTGGCCGCAAGACAAAGTCGAACCTTCTCATCACTGGCGAGTCAGGCGTGGGAAAGACCTCGCTTATTAACGGCTTCGTGAACCGCCTGCTCTACGGCGCGGTTCCGGCCTTCCTGCAAGGAGCTCCCGTCTATGAGCTTGACCTTGCCGCATTGGCCTCGGGCGCTGTCAACAACATGGAGACAGAAGACCGCTTCAAGAGTGTTATCGCCGAGTTGAAGGCTTTCGGCAATGCTGTGCTCGTCATTGAAGGCCTCGACAAGATGATGGACAAGATGGGTGCGCTGCACGGCACTGGCGATATCCTCAAGCAGGAACTCAACAAGGGCGACCTGCTGGTGGTGTGCACCTCTACCATCGATGGCTTCACCAAGAACATCGAGACCGACAAGGAGCTGGTGCGCAAGTTCGAGAAGATCAGCATCGATGAACCCGATCTTGACACCTGCTTCCGTATCGTGAAGGGTGCCGTGACTACCTACGAGAAATACCATGGACTGGATATGGACGACAACGTCATCAACGAGGCCATACGCCTGTCCAAACGCTATATGACCGAGAAGGCTATGCCCGACTCGGTGTTCGACCTCATCGACCGTACCATGGCTCTGATCAAGACCATGAACGACGTGTCGGAGAAAGACCTTGCCTCGGTGGAGGAGAAGGTCAACCGCCTCAAGGAGAATCCGGAGGGTCTTGACGACAAACGCCTCATGGTGGAGCAGAACTGGCTGCACTACGAGTTGTTCAACAAGATCAACGTGCTGCTTGTCGCACAACTTGACGACGACACCGACTTCCTGAAGATCCCCACCAAGGAACAGCGCTTTGAATATCTCGACCAGATGATCGCCAAGCTGAAACCGCTGACTCTCGAGAAACGCACCAAGGTGCTTGACACCGACCTGCTCGCCGTTGTCGCCAAGCAAACCGGCATTCCGATGGGCAAGGTGCAGTCGAAGGAAAGGGAGAAGCTGGTCAATGCTGAAGAGATCCTCAAGCGCAGGGTCGTTGGTCAGGACCACGCCATCAAGATCATCCTCGACTCGATTTACGAGTCGCGTTCCGGTTTGAACAAGAAAGGTCAGCCCATGGGCTCCTTCTTCTTCCTGGGACCCACAGGTACTGGTAAGACTGAGCTCTCCAAGGCTTTGGCTGAGTTCCTCTTCCAGGAGGAGTCCTCGTTGATCCGTTTCGATATGTCTGAGTTCAAGGAAGAGCACTCCGTGGCTTTGCTGTATGGAGCGCCTCCAGGATATGTCGGCTACGAAGAAGGCGGTCTGCTGGTCAACAAGATCCGTCAGAAGCCTTATTCCGTGGTGTTGTTCGATGAGATCGAGAAGGCGCACAAGTCGGTGTTCGACCTGTTCCTCCAGATCCTCGACGAAGGCAAGCTCCACGACCGTTTGGGCCGTGTCGGCGACTTCTCGAATGCCTTGATCCTGTTCACTTCCAACATCGGTAGCAAGTTCATCGTGGATTCCTTTGAGAAAGGTGTCATCCCCAAGAACAGCGACCTGATGACCATCATGCAGGATTACTTCCGTCCTGAGTTCCTAGGCCGTTTGACCGAGATTGTGCCATTCTCACCGATCACCCCTGCAACCGTGACGCGTATCTTCAGCATCCACCTTAAGGGATTGGTCAAGCTGCTTACCGAGCAGAATATAGACTTCAAGATCGACGACGAGACCAAGCAGGCCATTGCCATGATGGACTTTAGTCCACAGTTCGGCGCCCGTCCCATCATCGGCACCATCCGCAAGGAGTTGCGCCGTCCGCTTTCCAAGATGATCATCTCCGGCAAGCTCAAGAGTGGCGACACCGTGGAGGTCAAAATGGAAGAAGGGAAGGTGGCCTTCTATGTCAACGGTACCAAAACCGAATATGCCTTGAATTGAATCGTTAAATCATTAAATCATAAATCTTTAAATCTAACTGTATGGAAGAGAAAAATTTCATTTCAAAAGCAACTGATGAAGAATCAGGGAGTCAGGTAAGTGCCCTTGACACTAACAAGACCCTGTTCATCGACCAGTACACTACTGACGCCCAGGGCGAGGATCCTGAGCTGTTCGAGGATGCCAAGACCATCAGCGACGTGTTCGATCACTTCAAACCGAACGTAGAGGTCCAGTTCAGCGGTGAAGACGGCGGTATCGTGTCAGAGACGCTGCACTTCAACGAGATCAAGGACTTCGAGGCTGACGGCGGCCGTGGCAACCTGGTAGCCAATAGTGAGTTCCTCTCTGGCCAGAAAGCTCAGATGGACAGCTATGCCAAGGTAAGGAAGCAAATCGAGCAGAACAAGAAACTCCGCGACATCCTCAAGGATCCCAAGAGCAAGGAAGAACTCAAGGATTATTTGGAATATCTGTTGAATGAACTGAAAGAGAATGAATAATTAAGAATTTAGAATTTAGATATTATGGCAGATCCTCAATTACAGAAAGCTACTGAAGTAAAAGTAGAACAGCAAGGACAACAGCAGTCCAAGAAAGAAGTCACCGAACTCTTGCAGCAGTTCGGCGGTTTCTCCGCTATCAAGGGCATTATCCCCACTGCTGAGGACATGAATCCGACCAAGAAAGCCATTAAGGATTCCTTCTTGAAGGACAGCCGCAAGGCAGCCAAGCGCAAGGCTTTGGCAACGGAACTGGAAGCTTGGCTGGCCATCCTCGGAGAGGGTAAGTCATCCGCTACCGATCTCGTTGACAGCTGCAAAGCCCAGGAAGAAAAACACCTCAAGGTGTTGACCCAAGGTATCACTGATGCTCTCGACGCTTCCAAGAATCTGGAGCGTTCCTATCGGGCTCTCGACATGTTCTTCAAGAACTCAGGCACCGAGAAAGTCGATAAGATCAAAATCGTCAATGTGGCCAAGGACGCCATCACCGATGCCGATTCCAGCTTCAAGGATCAAGTCGATGACCTCCTGAAGCATGCCTTCGACCGTCTGAGCCTGAAGGACAGTTACAGCTTCATCGTCATTCCTGGCGGCGTGTTCAAAGACAGGACAGAGTTGCTCCGTTGGGCTAAGGTGGCACACAAGTACAGAACGATTCTGGTGACCGACACCGCTTTGGAAGATGAGAACTCACTCGAAGACCTGAAAGAGGTCACCAGTGGTTTTGTTGACAGCGACGCTGCCCTGCAGAACGTGGTCATGGCCTGCAACTGGCTCGTTGGCCGTCAGAGTGAGAAACTCAGCTACGACGAGCAGTATGAAGACGCTTTCTACATCTCGCCCGCCGGTGCTTTGGCAGGTATGATGTACGACGAAGCCACCCCGATCTCACAAGGCCGTGCCGGTAAGAAGTATGGCACCGTGTCGGATGTGAAAGGCGTGAAACTCGACCTCCTCAAGTCAGAGATCGCTTCTCTGATGGACGACCATGTCGTGCCGATGGTCTTCTCCGAAGGCCGCGTCATGGCATTCAACAACAACACCTTGTACAACGGCGACCTCGACGCCATGATGGAATATCCCATCGTGCGTGTGTTCGACTGGATCAAGAAAGTGCTGATGAACTATGTGCATGAAATCGCCCTTGAGAACTGGGATCCTTACACCTCACCCAAGAAGCTGAAAGACAAGATCCAGGACTTCTTGAACCATTATCAGGGCTACCAGAACTTCTTCTCGAAGTACAAACTTGGCGATCCGAAACAGGATCCCAAGACCAAGATCGTTTCGGTCGATATCTCCATCACTCCGTTCTTCGCTGCCAAGAACTTCGTCATCAAGCTCGAAGCCGACAACAAGGACTACATGGGCGCCGAGACCTCAGCGGAATAAACTGAAAACTATAAACTGCAAACTGCAAACTATTATTAACCCTTAAATAACAAATTAAAATGGCAAAAACACCTGTAACATTGAAAGTTGACGGCCTCACCGAGCGCGAGGTCATGATGGTCACTTATTCCTTTAACCAAGCTGTCGATACCGAGGGACAGATGTCTGGCATTCCGAGAGGTGGCCAGATCACTCTCCGTGTGAAAGCTTTGAACGACGGCAATCCGGACCTGTTGGACTGGATGATTGCCCCGAACCTCGCCAAGAACGGCGCCATTGAATTCAATGAGACCAAGTCAGGCAATCTGATGAAGAAGATTGAGTTCACGGATGGCTACTGCATCAACTTCGTGGAGATGTGGGAAGACAAGTTGGGTCACTACGAGGAGATCGTGATCTCCTGCCGTGAGATCAAGAACGGCCCGGTGACCTACACCAACGACTGGGCGTAACCCTATTGTACAACATGGGCGGCGGAGTGCGCTCCGCCGCCTATCTTAAAATTAAGAATTATGGCAATCAAAGGAACTTTGTCGATTGATGGAACCAACGAAGTGTTCACTTTGCAGGAGTGTGAATACCGGCTGACACAAAAAGTCAACGTTGACGGCGTTCCCAACGGAGGAGTCTGTGGTGGCTTGATCATCGCCACCATCATTACACCAACCAAAGGATTTACTTTGTATGAGTGGATGGTGAACGACTTCATGAAAAAGGATGGTACCATATCATTCGTGGCCAACGTCAATAGCAAGACCTTGCCGGCGACCCGTTCCATTCGTTTTGAGGAGGCGTTTTGCACCGATTTGTTCGAGTATTTCAATGGGAACGACAAAAGCATGATGACGACCCGTTTGGCCATCCAGGCGAGGAAAATCCTGTTCTGCGACACAACGGGACAAGGCATCGGTATTGACAACATCACTAAGAAGATGATTGAAGGCCAGATGTCGTCGATGGACAACATTAAGGAAAAACTGAAGATGGCCAAAGACGCGGCTTTTGGCCAAGTCGGCCGTATGTTTTGATGAGTTTGATTTTACCTAACATTATATTTATAGGACATGGCAATACAGTTAGCAAGCAATCCGATTATCAAAATCAATGGGGAGGAGCTGAAAGGCTTTCGTTGTTTGGGCTTTACGTTGACCAAACGATTATTGGAGCCTAATCGTTTCGACTTTGTCTTCCGTAAGGAGGACATGTCACTCACCCAAGATGACATCAAGTTTGAGCTTCGGGAGCAACTATTAGGTGCATTAGTGGAATGCTCGGTATCGGCGTATCACTATGATCTTGAAGGCGATTGCCAGGTCTGTGAGGTGAGTGATTTCTTCAGGGGCTACATTCATCATATCAAACTGGAACGCAAAGGCAACAAGTCAGCCATGGCGGTTCGTTGCACGGCCTTTAGTGCGGATGTGCGTTTTAAGGGAGCGCCCCATTGCGATTCCTATTTAAGCAATACGTTGAAAAACATCGTTGAAGAGATCATCACGTTCTATTCTGATACGGTTGGTCCTTACAACACGGGCAATAAAAACTATGACGACCGAAAGCCCATTTGGGATTTGGTTAAGGTCAACATCAACGAGGACTTCGAGGATTTCCTCGTGCCATACACGGTTCAATACGACGAGTCTGACTACGATTTTCTCAAGCGTTTGGCAAAACGGTATGGCCAATACTTCTATCATGAAAACGGGAAAGTGATCTTTGGCGACATGGTGGAGTTGGAAACCCTGAACCTACGGTCGGGCGTCGATCTGGAACAATACGACTACAACCTCAACATGAATGGCAACTTGGGTATTGCACTCTGTGAGCATGACTACCTTGCCGATATGGACTTTCTTGGTGGTTCCGATTTTAATCCTCACTCGACATGGAAGCACAATCTGGTTTCGATGCACGAAATGTCCAAATCGGTTTACGATCATGCATCGCAATATTTCAATAGGTGCAGCGATCGTATTTTTAGCGCCCGATCTGCCCGTATCGTGGATGAGGACAATTCAAAAAGTATGGGCGAACAGATGTCCGGCTCTGAACCCCAAAAATTGGACACTACGGATAACCTGTTCGAAACGCGTGAGATGCGTGCCGTTTTGGAGAAATACTTGGTAGCCGATACTGTGTTGTGCCATGGTGTCGCCCGCCGTATCGACCTGAGATTGGGTAGTATCATTGTTATTGAGGATGAAACCAACACGGGGGAGAAATCAGATATCATCGAACACGAGCCTTTGAAGGTGATTGACTTAACCTATCGTTGGGAGGAGGAAGAGAACCTACGGATGATCAACGAATTCCAAGCCGTTCCCCAGAAAGCTCCCATGCCACCTTATTTGGAACGAGACCAAGACGGCATCCTTACCTATGGTGATTTTGACATCTTTCCGCATTGTGGTCCCCAACATGGCATTGTCTATGACAACAAGGATCCCATGCATTTGGGTCGGGTTCGTGTGGTGTTGAGCTGGCAGGACTTGGCCGAACAGGTTGGCATGCCCCATTTTGAAGGCGGGGTCAGGGCTACGCCTTGGATCCGGGTTGCCCATGCTTATGCTGGGTTTGAACGCGGTTGCCACCTCGTACCCGAGATCGATGACGAGGTGATTGTCGGTTTTGAGGAAAACAATGCGGAACGCCCCTATGTCTTGGCTTCGGTGCATAACCCATTCACTTGTCCGCCGGTGAAAAACTATACGGATGAGAAAGTGGCTGAAAACAACGAATACAAGACGTTCCGAACCCGCAATGGCCATACCATTGAGATCCGCGACAAAAAGAAGCATGGCTATATCAAGATCTTCGATGAAGTAACGCGCAACTATGTCTTGACACTGGATGCGGATCGGGCCCTCATCCGTCTTGAATCGGCGGGCAATATCGAACTGGAAGCCAAGGAAGACATCGTAATGCATGCCGGCAATGATATCAAAGTCACTGCTGAAAACCGAATGAATTTGGAGGCTGTGAAAGATTATATCGATTTAACTGCTAAAAAAAGCAGAATTGATATGTTGACCAAATTACATAGAACCTATGCCGATGACATCAAGAGAGAAGCAAAACAAACCATCGAAGATCAAGCGGAAAAGGGCTTTGAAATCATCAGCAGGGATAATCTTTATCTATTTGGGAACGGATCTACAATCATTGTTAACACAAATCAAATTACACTACATGAGAAAGAACACAATCATCGCATTGGCATGGATATAATGGGCATCGTCCTTTCATCGTCAGGAAACCTGATGCTAAGCGGTGATAAGCAAAGTTTGTTCACCTCCAAGGCACCTATAACGATCAACAGCGATCAAATGCTCCTTTTGCAAGGTGGAAATCTCACTACGGTTACGGGAAAGGTAGTAAAGATTAATTAATAGGATCAGCCATGACAAGGATCATTCCACCGGGAGAAGTCGTCAACAGTTGGTCAACGGATAACCGTGACTACTTCAACAAACACATGGCGGGCGATACACCCGATGGGAAGCGTAGGATGGATGGTTCCGGCATGTCCAAGGACGAGTTTGTCCAACAGGCCAAACAAGCCTATGAGACGGACATGAAGCGCATGCAGCAGTTGCAGGCCAAACGGGCCAAGTTGATGGAACTCATGCAGTATCGTCCTGCCTTCGGCCAAGAAGATGCATTTGAAAGAATCGATGAGATCGACCGGAGGCTGGCAGCCCTGCAAAGCGATATTGAGTATAACCGAAATAACATCAACAGCTCCAATCCTAACAGTCCGCCGTTACCTCCCGTGGTACCTACACCCCCTGGACAGTTTTATGTGTGTACGGGCCAAGCTATGTTGTGCTCCGTTGCAATTCCTGGTAGCAAACCTACCTTTGTCGCCAACCCCAAGCGTACCGTTTGGATGGGTGGCAAACAAATGGGTAATGTCACCGATGTGGTTTTTTTCACCAATTATCCCATCATGGGTTTGTGCCCCAACAGTGGTCCCGTTCCTTTGCCCTGTCTTTCGATTTCCATTCCCCCTTGGATGCCTGGAAAAACCAATGTATTGATTGAAAACGCTCCTGCCTTGGTCAGTACCGATACGCTGCAGTGTGCAAGAGGTGGAAGATTGTTGTTTATCCCCACTCCCTCAAACATGGGCGCCAATGTTGCAGACCAAGCGCTAGAAGAAGTAAGAGATGCCACTCTTCAAGCATTGCTCAAGCAGTTGAAGATGTTCAAGAACGCAGGCGGAAATAAAGCTTTTGGACCGGTTGTGGGCATTTTCATGGACCTTTGGTCGCATTTTTGGAGTGGGCAATTTCTCCAAACTCCGCGCAATTTCGATCAATTGGGAGAAAAGGCATCGCAGTACTGGAAAAACGTCTCTAAGGACGACGGCGTACTGGGGAATCTGGAGAAAAGCGGTGATGTTATTCGAGGTTTTGGCGATCTGCTTACCGATACGTTGAGCGCGACAGGCGGTGAGGTGTTTGGTGAACCAGGCGCTATCGTATTAGGTGGGGTGGGGGTTGCCGTAAAAAGTGTCGTGTTGGAGTTGCCTGCGGCGGGAGTGGAAGCTGTTGTTGGAGCTGGAGAATCCCTTGGATCAGGTATTTCTTTGAAAGCTTTGGATGATTCCTATTACAATGATACGGATATTTTTGGAGACAGTGTGGATTACTATTAGGAGATAATAAAAGATAGAAGCCATGAATTGGAAACCCATAGAGAAATCGGTTTATAGGTTGTCAATCGTCAACTGCACGATGCTTGCCCATTCCGAGGAAGAGAAATGCAAGTATTGTGGACGATATGGATGCACTGACCGTGGTTTCGACGTTCTGGCTGGCGACCCTCCGATTCTGCTTCGGGAGGCTGATTTGGCACAGCAGGTGATCGAAAAAATGGAAGGGGCCATCGATCGCAGCGGTTTGCGCAAGTGTGTGCGTACCATGACGATGACGGAACCCCAATGTGTTCGTATCCTGAAAAAGAGCAACACCAAGGCTTTGATGGAAAAGATGCTTGACTGCAATCACGATTGCCGGCGCAATGACGATCCCTGTCCCTATCGAGGAGAAGGATCGGTGTGTCAACGGAACGTCAACCCCAACGATAGCCCCTTGGTCTGCCTCCCGGACGATGACTATTATATCGACTGTCCTTTTCACGAGCAGAGTTTCAGCCAATGCTATCGTCGCCGTGATGGAAAATGCACCGACTTGATGGAAAAATTCGATGCCACGAACAAGAAAGACACGTTGGTGCTCTTGGCTCACCGATTCAGTGCGGCGCCATGCCGCTTTTGTAACGAAGGCCTGTGTTCCAACGCTGCCAGCCTACACCATGAGGGAGCATGCACGCTGCAAGGTTTGATGGCCCCCTGTGAACAATATGAGGCGATTCCGTCCGATCACGCCTATACGGAAGGGGTTTGTACCTACATTGCCAGCAAAGACGGCAAAGACGACTGTCAGGTCTTTCCCAGTTCGGATTACGCTCGTGGCCTCAACGAACAAGAAAGGAAAACGCTCTGTTATGCCTGTCGCATCAGCCATATCGTTGCCAAACTCACAGGCCTGAAATGCCTGGGCGTGCGCCGTACGACAAGCAATCTTTTCCTTAACCAGTCCAACCCGTTGGCGGACCATGCCATCCAAATCAATTATCTTTATTTGACGCATCCTGGAGATGTTTCCAAGATAAATCCTGATTTGTTGGCAGAAGCCGTTTTCGACGGATTGATTGCCAGTTGCAAGGGAATACCCTGTCCAGAATACCAATCGTGTCATTTTAATCCTATTTAAACGATGGAAGCTGAAGGTTTGACATTCTTTTATCCTCAGAAAGGCTGGAAAGGCGAATATGGCTTTGACCAGTTCCGTTGGTGTGATTGTCTAGGGGAAGTCATCAATGCCAAGGGCGACAAGGCTTCTCTCAACTTTGACAATGTCTGCGCGCGACAGCCTCTCCATCCTTGTTCGGTGAAGTTGATCGGGGAGTACACGGAGGAAGGGCTGGCTGCCTATTCCCAAAAGCTGGAATATGATCAAGATGAGTTCCAGACACTTACCCGATCGGATACGGAAACCGCCCGATATTATCTCCAACATGGCCAAAGCCATCAAAAATGGTATGTCATTCACCAAGACGATGCGTATTATTTCTATTTTCCAGTGCCCTCCATGGAAGGTGCGAGCCAGATCCTGGTCCGTTATTTCGACGGGCATCAGGTGACCTACCAATACCAGGCGGGAAGGTGCTGTGGCCTTGCCTACAAAGATCCGCAGGATCAGGAAACGGAGTTCAAAGGTTCAAGCGAAGAGATTGTCAACCAAGTCCATGCGTCTGGTCTAAAGGTAATCGAGGAGCTACTTAAGAATGCCTTTTACTGTCAAGTGGAACAGATTCATCCTTTGGATGAAGGGATTAGTCGTATCGAGATTAACATGCAGAACGCCCGCAGCGTGAAATGCATCCTTCAAGTAGAGAAAATTGAAAGTGAGATCTACTTTGGCGATCCGGAGCGAAACGAAATCGTTTCGCGTCCCTTTGACATGTTGAAGGTGATTGGGGGCAAGGCAAGCCTGCCCACTGGGATGGAAAACGGAACCATGGTTTATACGGAGGTGGCGTTCGATGCCGAACAGCAACAATTCGAAGAGCATCTTGTGCCGATTTGGTGCGATTTCCTTTCCCAGTCTTTGATTACAAGGGATTTCCAAGGGAAAAAGGTCTTCTGTCCGATCCCTTCGGTGTTTTTGGTGAACTATGATTATTTCGATAAAAAGAACGGCCTTGCCAATCACAAGGTGGAACTGGAGTTGCGGACCATTGGTCCTTGTCCGCAATTGCTTCTTGAGTTGGAAGCGGTGGAGCAGAAGTCAACGGTGCAACTCGGTTCCATCCAGCAAACGTCGGATATCCTTCGCCTGTTCTCGACCGGGATGTATCCTGGACCGTATCTGTTCAAAACGTATGACGGCAACAAAACGGAAACGGGTCGTTTGAACATTTTCGTAATGGAACCAATCCACTTGAAGATCTGCTTTGTCAAGGTGGGCTACCAGACTTTGTCGCTACATCATGCAGGGTCTTCCCTGTGGAGTCATCAAGACGACCATTACCTAGAAATCTTGGGGCAAGCAGGCATTGTATTCGACGATATTGTCGAATCCAGTATGGATTTGGTGGATGTTCCGCGAAAATGGGATCCGGAGCTGATGGACGATGTGATGGATGATGCCGGTATCGACCTAAACGCCATTCTTGACGAACGGTTTCTGGGCGCGCATCCCGAATATGCCGGCCATTATCGGGTTTATATTTTCGATCAGTACAAGGTGGAGCGGGATCCGGCGGGCAGAAAGCGTTTCATCACCCATCAATTGCCTTCGGGAAAGCCCATCTCCATGCCGTTGGTGATGTATAAGAAGTCCATCGAAGCTGGGAATGCCAAGGAGAGCAACCCTTTAGCACATGCAATCCTTCGCAACATGGGATTGAGCCTTCTGTTGGATTTCGACAAATTCCAAGCAGTCAAGACGGAGTTGGAGAAAGGCACCACAACCAATGTGGCGGACTGTTCCGAATACCGATATACGCTATCGAAGGACCAGTGGATCATTCTTAGGATGGTGGCCGAACAGCTTGGAAAACAGTTGGAGGCAGCGGCGAAGCAGGCCAATAAGGAAGTAAATAAGAACTATGGAGAAAAGAGGTGAGGATATGGAGAAAAGCGATTTATTCGATGTATTTACCTATGAGACCCACTATGTCAACGGTCTCAGCGTTCTGAAAGAGGACGGCAACATGGTCTATATGTCCGAAACAGAGGGAGAATATGTCAAGCAAGTGATTCCACCCGATCCCGAGACGGTGGCTATCCAAACCAGCTATTTTGCCGACACGCTGACTGTGAGCGGAGAAGGCCGTTTCCTCAAGGGATGGGACATCAAGATCGGCGTTTGGAAGAAATATAACCGCAATGGTGAAGTAATTGATGAAGTCGCCCATGACGAACACTACCCGATCGGTTGGCAAGAGATGCGTGGTTGCTTCCTGGCCAACGGCATCCGAATCACCGACATCCGTCTGCTGCGCCGTGTCCAGGAGCAGACCACCGGACGCTATGGCTGGTTCCTTACCCTAAGGTCAGAACCAGGCACTCTCGATACGGCTTTCTTTGATGCTGAGACGGGCGACTTGATCGTACGAAAACAAACTGCTATTGAAGTGATTTAAACCTAACAATATAAAGATGAGCTCGATATTCACCAAAAAATACATGTTCTACGACTACTTTCCACATCTCCCGATGATGCGGATGAGGCTGGATTTCGAGATGGGTTACCACGAGCAAAACGTGGTCAAGCAACAAGTGCAGAACATGATCCTAAAGGTTTATAACCGTATTGTTGATCAACACGACTTGAAACACGTCTATGTCTATCCGGAGATCGGGGAGGAGTTCGACGAGAAGTTTTACGAGGAACTCGAAAATGACGTGCAAAGCCAACTTCATAACCCTGACTTTTGGAGATTCCTTGACAGCTTGATCAAGAAGCAAGGCTTTGATAATGAGAATGAACAGGATGCTTTCCGTACCAAAGTGGCCTCATCGCTGGGTTATGGCTTGCCTCTTTATGGACACGACAATCTTCTCAAAGATGCATTTATTGCATTATTTATTCTCGATATTGATGCGCTGAATGGAAGAGAATTACTATATTTGACGAAAATTAATTAAACTATATAAACCATGAAAAAAATATTTGCATTTGTCCTTCTCCTGCTTGGCTCCATCGCGGTGATGGCACAAAGCAATGATACACTCTACTGGCACTTCGTTGAGGTCGATCCTGACATTGTGCATGGCACCTTGAACGTCAGACCGACAGGGGAAGTCCAGACGGGAACCAGAGTGAGGGTGTCAGCTGTTCCGGATCCGAACTATGTATTGGAGTCCATTACGGTATATAATATTCAGGTTCCAGAAGAGACTGTTGAACTCGTTGATGACCATTTTGTGATGCCTGATTTCGATGTGATAGTGACCGCTTCCTTTGTGGATGATCTTCCAGTGATTGTCGGTGACATCGTTGCACCTGCCGCCATCTGTGCTGGGGAGTCGCTGTCGCTGACTCCTCCTCATGTGCAGAATGCGTCCGAACAAGGCTGGCTGTTGTGTTCCGATACATTCTTCCAGATGGCAATTCCCTATACCGGTCAGCCGTTGGAAGTCTCGTATGACGGTTGGAAGCTTTGCTATTGGGCCTCCAACGGATCGAGTAGGGTGCTGAGCAACATTGTTACCATCAGAGTGACGAGCTTTATCAATCCTTCCGATTTGAATACCATCGTGGCCAAGAAACACAACGGGAAGGATTATATCTTGATATATCCGAATCCAAAAGACACTTACAGATACCAATGGTACAAGGACGGTCAGAAGATCGCCGGTGCCAACGGACAGTATTACTATCCTAAAGAAGGCCTTGCCGATGGTGAATACCAGGTCTATCTATCGTTCAACGCCGACGCACAAGGCCAATTGTTCTGCGGCGCCTTCAGCGCTGTCTATGCGGTTCGCAACAGCAAGGAGATGTTCTCCATCTATCCAAACCCGTCATCGATTTCTGAAGTCGTGACTGTCAACAACGAAAGCGAACAGGAGGCGATGCTGAGCATCTTTGGCTTGGAGGGCAAGCTCTTGTATAGCCAGCAGGTGGGTAGTGGAATGAACGAACTCAGCATCCGTCTGCCACAAGGATTGTATTTCTGCCATTTCAGTGATGCAAGTGGCAACCATACCGTGCAAAAACTAGTAGTTCAATGATAAAATGAAATAGGATTAACATAAAAACTCATTATCATGGAAGATTTCTTTTTATTTTTAAGGTACAAAAACAAGACGATCAAATTCAAGATCACTGATCCCAACACGGATCTCGAAGTGCTGATGAACAACTTGCGTAAGGCCGTTGACAACACGGGTACCCGTATCTTCGACCTTCCCGAGATGATCGACTACGTCCCCACGGAGTATTTCTTCGGTAAGAAAGACGAGGTGACGGGACGCGACATCATTTTGCAGCCCAAGGTCGGAAAGACCAAGAAGACCTTGCTCGATTACAACGTCAAACCCGGAGACACCCTCGAAGTGATCTCTGATCCCATTGCGGGATGATCCTGTATAATAGCTAACACAACATGGATATGGAACCGATGTACGAAGTCAATCAACCCAGAGAGATCGATCAATACAAGCAAAACCGTTATGTGGGACGGAACCGCCGCCTGATGCACGAATGGTCGGCCATCGATCAGCGTTTCAAGGACGACCCTGACATCACCTACATCATCAGGAAACGGAACCCTGACAACCTTCCCATCCAGTATGAGATTGTCTTCAAGGTAAAATCCTTCTGCAACGTGCAGGAACCTGATGCCAACGGACTGTGCTTGCCCGTCTGTGCCGACACGTTCAGGATGCATATAACCATCCCGAACAACTATCCGGCTGTCGATAGCAAGCTGGAGTTCAAATTCATCACCCGCGATGAACAGGGAAAGGAGATCCCTCATCCCTGGCATCCCAATATCCGCTTCTTCGGTGATTTCGCCGGCAGGGTATGTCTCAACACGCCCGCCTGTGGTACCTTTACCGATCTTGCCTGGTATGTTGACCGTGTGATGTTATACCTCAAATACGAGAAATATCATGCCCAGAACACGCCTCCATTCCCAGAGGATAACAAGGTGGCTGAATGGGTTTTGGAACAAGCCGAACCGAACGGCTGGATTGAAAAACTTAGAAACGAAAATTAAACTGCTATGAAAAGAATATCATTTTTCCTGCTTTTAGTGCTATTTGCACCGGCGATGCTTTTCGCCCAATTCGATGTTACTGTGGTCACTGGTGAAACAACCGACCTTAAGGTGACCATTCCTGGCTATAACGACCGTATCCCCGCGGCTGTCATGAGCATGAAGTTCGAGTTCGACCAGGATTCAGAGACGCTGTTGGTTCGTATGGGAAGCTCCTACGAGAAGCCGCAATACGACAAGATTTGGCTGCCTCAGCACGACATTCCGTATGATGACCTGGGCTCTTATATGAAGGACCGTGGTGTCAAGATGGTCAGATCCAACAGCTTTATTGATCAGGAGAACTTCCTGAACTTGGCCGAGAAAAAGGTAAACGCCTCCATCCAATGCACAGGTATGTCATTCACTGGCGTGTATGACCTTAAGTCGCCCAGGAGGGTGAAGAGACAGCTGGATCACCAAATGGTTCCTTTGGATGGCGAGATGGAACTGGATCTGAAATTCAAAGTGTTCAAAGGTGTCAGTCGTATAGTGCTGAAGCTTCGCAACCCCATCGCCTTGGATCGTAGTGGCAGAAAAGGCATCCTTGGCTTTATGGGCAGGGATGTGGAGATCAACATCAAACTCGAGCGTTGCAAAGATGCCGAGCAGATGATCCAAACCATCCAGGAGTATGAAGCACTCTTCCAAGTAGCACTTGACAAAGTGAACGAACTGAAGCGTAATCCTAGTAACCAGAAAGCTTATAGAGACTTCATCATGAGGGAGTATGCTGTCATAGAGACCTCTCGTTTCAGGGACGCTGACTGCGAAGAAGTCCAAAACAGCTTCAGGAATTTGCAGGATATCATTGACCAAATAGATAAAGGCACGCCACCTCCACCACCAATCAATAATAGTGATTGCGATGTAAAAACTCTGAACAACGAGATCAAAACCACTACCAGTAACCTGAACAACCTTGTCAACGACTGGTCACTGGCTGGCAGTGCCGCTGCCAAAGCAGAGAAAAAGGCTGCTTTTGATGCTGTAGTGAAGAAGTTCGACGACAAACTGAACAACCTGCCGTCAGGATGCCGTGGCAAACTGGACCAAAAGCTTCTGAAGAATTACGAATTTGTAAAGAAACTCGTCAAATAATACCCGATGAAAAAAGCTTTCTGTAGATATTTTCTGGTTGCGCTGCTGGCACTTTTCCTGCCTGCGAGATTCTTCGCTCAAGATGAGCTGACGGACTTGGTCAAGGAGGAGCTGGATTCCTATTACAAGGAGCTGGTGAAACTCGACAAACAGATTGAGACTGCCGAGGATGCCGAGCGTCTGGAAAACCGCTACAAAAACCATATCAAGCTGGTAGAGTCGTGCTATGCCGACTATAGCGAGATCATCCGTTACGACAAGAAGTTGTTCGCCATCTACGAGAATTACACGGATTTACACCAACAGATTGGCAAACGCATCGAGGAGTTGAGGGAAGAACAAGCCAATCAGGAGCGTGTCGAAAAGCTGACGGTGAAGCTGAACCGGTATCTAGACCGGCTTGCAGAGCTGGAGGCTGAAGGTAGCCGTTATGTTGCCAACAAACGTATCGACTCGCTCCGTATCGTCAAAAAGCTGGCTGAGGACTGCTATGTGGAGGAGGCAACGGTGGAATACGGCGCAAACCGTGATTTCATCGAAGATAACGAAGACCTTTCAAAGCTTTGGAGGTCGGTCAAGGAGACCTATACCAGGATTTCCATCATGGAGGTGATTAAGAGCCCCATCGACATTACCTTGATCCTTGAGATCGTAGGTATCGTTGCCGCTGTAGTACTTATCATCACCATGATCAGCTCCAAGGTCAAAGCCGCTAAAGCGATGAAGCCGAAGAAGGAAAAGAAACCAAAGAAAGACAAAGAAGAAGACATTCCGTCAATATGATCACTATGAAACACAACATAAGATGGATTTGTGCCGTCATCTTGTTCCTTTCCACCATGGCGATGGGACAGGTGCCCACGATGACATACGACGGCAAAAGTCTTAAGGTCGTCGTTCCTTCGGGACACCTGGAGCTGGAAAAGGCTTCCATCACCAACGACGCCATCCGTGAATGCATCGAATGGGGTGGGCGTGAGACCTGTGTTTTCATGTCAAGTCCGGAGCCATATTATCTGAAGCCGGTAGGCTTGAACATGGAGGATAACGTGACGCTGTCGGGACAGTTCGACGGCGAGCCCATCACCATCAAAGTGGAGATGACGACCCAACAACAAACCGCGAAGCCAGAACCTGCTTCGAAAAACGGGTCGGGTGTCAACATCTGGCTCATTATCGGCTTGGTGCTGCTGCTCTTGCTGGTTGGGGTGTTCTTCTTCCTGAAACGGAGAAAGAGACCCGTCGAGAGCCCGAAAGAACAAAAGGGTCCGAATGTGCTTTCCATGATCACTGACGAGTCGGTGGTTTATGACAAAGGCTTGGAACATGTGCTTAGGCGTGAAAAAGAGTACTTGGCGTTTGACATGAATCAAGTATTTGAAGATACTGCCATTGACAAGGTGTATCTCAATACCGACCTTGTCAAGAAGCTGTATGACTTTTTCAACGGTTCCTTGGAAGAGGGTGGACGTACCAACGAAACGGGATGCTTCATCTTGGGATGTTGGGATCAAGTGAAAGGAAACAAGGGTCACTATGACATCAGTCTTGAGTATATGGTGGAGCCGGGCGACGATGCCGATTTTGGGGAATACAGCCTCAACTTCGGCAAGAAGATTGGCATCAACATGGCATCGGTGATCGACACCCTTGGCCAGAAGTCGAAACGCGACTATGTGCTGACATGCTGGATGCACTCACATCCTGGCTTGGGCTTGTTTTTGTCCCACCAAGACCTCATCGTCCAGCAGCAACTGGCCTATTCCGATCACCGCAAAAGATTGCTGGCGCTTGTGATCGACACCAACACCCCTGATTTCAAGCTGGGATTCTTCACGCCTAAGACTGATGGCAAGATGAACAACCAGGAGGAAGTGAAGCAATGGTTCTCCTTCGAGGAGATTTATCGCCAAAGCCGCGAACAAAACCGTAATGCCGGTCCGAGACCAAACCTGTTGGAAGAGTTCAAGGAAGACCCTGATTGTTTCACCATGCTGTTGAACGATGAAGGCGTGCATCATCTGGGCTTTGCCGCCCATGCCATCAACCAGATCGAAAATGCCTTGTATTCCAATTCAAAGGGCGTTGCAGGCTATCTGTTTGGTGAGGAGCAGGGCGGCTACATTCAGGTTGGTTGCTGCCTGCCATACGATAACGAAGAGAAATTGGCGTGCCTTGTCAACGATGGCGATCTGGATGCAACGTCTTTGGCAAAGTACGCAAGTGAATTGACGGGATGCCGTTTTTTGGTGCAATGTATTGCCGACGACCAGCTTCAGGTATGGATCAGAAATGAGCAAGGTTCTATGTCACCGGTTGGCAACACCTCGTTGACACAAATGAAAGAATGGATTCGAAGAAAGAGAGTATAAGTATAGTTATGAAACGAATAGCATTATTATTGTTTTTTATCGCATGTCTTATCTTGCCGGCCGTAGCCCAAGTGGACATTGAATTTGGCTCGATTGAATGGAGAAGGACGGGCCGTTTTATCGATTTCAAGCTGATGCGTGACGGCAAGAAAGTTCCATTTTACGGTCTGAAACCCACTGACGGCCGTTGTTATGAGTTGGACAATTCCGATACCATTAAGCTGCATATCGACAGCCTCGTTGACATTTCCAGCCGCAAGTTGGTTTCCAACAACTTGACCATCGTCATCCTTGCCGACCAAGGCGTAATGCTGAGCGAGGAAGATTACATGAAGGTGAAGGAAGCCATCGTTACCTTTGTTGACGCGCTGCCTGAATACGTCAAGGTCTATATCACCATGATGGGTTCCGATGTCACCGAGACGGAGCGAGTCTATCCAGGTGAGAGCATCCGCTCTTACGTCCGCCGTGACGAGATGGCAGAGAAGTCAGAAGAAGAGAAGTCCATCTATGCTTCCATCATCTCAAAGATTCAGGAAATCGCCAACTTGGATGAAGAGGATTGTTTCTATCCTGACATCATGCACAACAAGGAACTGAGCTCCGACACGCTGTCCGACAAGATGCTGTTTATCCTTTCGGGCAAGGTGGAGCAGGATGAGGATGAGGATTTCTTCCGTGACAAACTGCTGTTCAACAACCCCGACTACCTTGAGATTCCTGAGCATTTGAAAGCCATTTATTGTGTGTATTTTGGCGATGAGCTGGACCAGGACATGGAGAATGAGTTCAAGTTCATGTGCCATCGTACTCCTGAAGGACGTTTCTATCCTCAGTATTCAGTGGATTCCCTGAAGTATGTGTTGCTGGGTGCCATCGACTCCATCGCCATGGACTACCGTATGTATTACTCGGTGGAGGAGAAGACGACCTACAATGGACAACCTTTGACCCTTTGCCTGGACATCAACAAGGCCAAGGCACATGGTGAAAAGAGCTATTCCATCGGATCTGCCCTTAGGCCTTTTGTGCTTTCACCCACTGAACAGCCTTCTAAAAAGGGTAGGTATGTCTCGATGCTGATCGGCTTTTTGATCGGCTTGGGTGTCATCATCCTGACTTATCTCATCATGCAACTTTTGGTGCCATGGCTGCAATACAAGTGGTTCCGGATGAAGTATGTCAAGAAGTTCAAACCGTCCGATGTCAAGGACGACGGCGAAGAGGTGGTGCTGCAACAGTGCTATTACTGCAAGGACAATTTCCAGGAAGGCGACTTGATTGTCACCAAGTGCAAGCATACCGTCCACTGGGAATGCTGGGAGGAGAACCATGACCGCTGTCCGGAATATGGATTGAACAGCTGTAAGGACGGCATCTATTTCTACAACAAGAAACACCTGTTTGATGAACGCAATTCGCCATATTTCACTTCTTGGCTGCTGTATGGCTTGGCAGGTGGCCTCATTTCGTGGCTACTATTCAAGCTGATACGTGGTTTCCGCTTTTTCTGGGACTTGGTAAAATGGATTGTCGGTTTGTTTGAAGGCGAGAATGCTCCTCTTGTGGAGATGCAATATGTCCAGAAGATCGTTCCTTTGTTGATGTGTGGCTTGATCATGGGATTTGTCATCACCTTCCTCTTTAGTTATCTGATCGAGTTCCGCAAGAAGACATGGAAGAACATGTTGGTTATCTTAGCCAGGTCCGTTGGCAATGCCATCATCGGTTGCATTGCCTTCCTTCTCGGTGCCATTGTGATCATCGCACTTGGAAAACCTAGCAATTGCTGGTGGATCGACTGGGTGCCGTGGCTGTTCTTCGGCATTAGCATCACATGGTTGCTTGCCAAGAAATCGGATATTGAGTTCAAGGAAGCCTTCCTTGGCGGGTTGATTTCAGCGGTGTTGAGCTTTGTTGTCGTTTACGGATTAGGGTCTTCGCTGCCTGTCGTGGGTGTGTTGGCCTTTATGATCTATGCTGCCGGTCTGGGCGCTTCCATCGCCGTGGTGCATTACACCTCCGAGAACTATTACCTGCATATCGAAGGCCCGACCAAGGAGCGCGACATTGCCATTTACAAGTGGATGAACGTAGCTGGCGGATCCAACCATGTCACCATCGGCAGCTCTCCCAACTGTGTTATCCAAATGAGCTGGGATCCCAGCGATCAGATCCATGACAAGCAGGTTGAGCTTTATATCGACAACGACCATCCGTATTGCCATGCTTTGACGGATGGAACTACTTATGGTAACGAACAACGTGTGCTGAAAGAAGGCGACTCCATCCTGTTGTCGCATGGTAGCTGCTTCACTATCGGCAATACGAAGTTTACCTATATTGAGAAAGATAAGTAATCAAAAGCTATTGATATGAAAAAACTATTGTTCTTATTCTTGATGATAGCGATGGCGGCGACCACGTATGCCCAGACGCAGCTTTCCACGATTCGTGGCAAGACCAAGGACGGAAAGCGAGTCAAAATCGAATATTACAAGGGTAACGTCGAAGATGTGATCCAGTCGATCAGCTACGAGGGCTTAGATGAACTGCAAGCTAGAGTGAAGCAACTCAAGGCTGAGTTGGATGATGCCAACAAGGAGGTCAAGCGGTTGGGTGACGCTTCCGACAATGATGAGTTGAAGCGACTCCGCAAGAAAGTGACTGATTTTGAGAAGGAGTCAAAAGCCATGCGGAAACAAATCAGTGACTTGAACAAGGATATTACGGATTTGAACTTAGAGATTGACCAACTGAGGATAGGAGCGAATGTGGACACTGCAGAGATTGCCCGTTATAAGGCTACGCTAGCCGACAAGGAAAGGGCTTTGAATGAGATGGACGGAGTGGTAGCGGCTTGCAATGTGAAGATCGACCAGCTGAACCAGGAGGTCAAAATCCTAAAGGGTATCGCCAGGCCTCCGGCGAGTCCGGTCATCGGCCTCGAGGTGGGCATGGGACCTGCCTTCATCGGCAAAAACGCTCCCGAGCCTTGGGCAAAAGATGTGAATTGGGCCAAGATGTTTGATGTGTATTTCGGTACGGCTAACCTGACGGAGTCGTTCCCGCTCTCGGTGGAAGCCGGTGTGGGCATTCGTAACTTCAACATGTCGGCAGGACTGGCCGAGTCGTCCATGACGATGAAGGTCGTCGATGCCGACGGTGATGCCTCACAAGCCATCTATACTTTCCGTGATCTTTCGGAACGTCTCACGCTGACTTACCTCGACATACCGGTGCGGTTATGCTTCGGACAACCGCTCAAGGACAGGGTAGTGGTGTATGCCAAGCTTGGCCTGACGCCGTCGCTGAAGATAGCTTCGTCATTTACAGGCGAGGGAAAATACGACTTGGAGGGTTATTACCAGCAATGGGATGTCACCTTGGATGATGTCAGTGAGCTAGGCTATGGTGAGAACCTGCCTTGTTATGATGGCTACGAGCCTGCATTGAAGTCGTTCGTGCTTTGGGGCAATGTGGCACTCGGTGCTTGCGTTCCGTTCAAGAATTCCCCCATTGCCTTCAACGCTGGCCTGAAGCTTGACATCCCGCTCACCGCTTTGGGTGAAGCAGCCACCTCTGAGGATTTCATCCCAGGTACACACGCCGCCGTGCTCAGCCAAGGAGGAAAGGCCATTATACCGAGTGTGGAACTTGGACTGGTTTACAATCTAAAATAAGACTTCGCTATGGAAGAACTGGAAATCAAGGAATGGGGTAAGGAGGTCTTCGACCTGCTGTCATGGTACAAGATGGACGTCGTCAAGAACGCCAAAGTACTTGTGGTAGGTGCAGGCGCTTTGGGCAACGAGGTGATTAAAAACCTTGCCTTGTTTGGCGTTGGTAACATTTACATTGTCGATTTTGACACCATTGAATACTCGAACCTGACCCGTTCTGTGCTCTTCCGTGAGGAAGACGCCGACAAAGGCTATTTCAAAGCAGAGGTGGCATGCAGAAAGGCAAGGGAAATCAACCCCAACATCAATGTGCAGTGTATCTGCGGCAAGCTCAATACGGATGTCGGTTTGGGCTTGTACCGCAAGATGGATGTGGTGATAGGATGCCTCGACAGCCGTCTGGCCCGATTGCAGCTCAACAGGCTTTGCATGCGTGCCAATGTGCCATGGGTGGAAGGCGGCATGGAGAACCTCACGGGTAACGTTCGTATCTTCAAACAGGGGGAGAACTGCTACGAATGCGGCTTGACTGAGAATGCCAAGCAGAACATCTTCCAGCAACTCTCGTGCGCTGGCGTTGCACATCGCAATGAGAAGCAGGGTAGGATTCCCACTACGCCAGTCATCGCTTCCATCATCGGAGCGGTGGAAGTGCAGGAAGCCATGAAGTTGATCCATAAAGACGAAGTGCAGTCAGGGGTGTTCTCCACGTTGCTTGGCAAATGGTTCCATTACGAAGGCATGCATAACCACGTCTCTGTCTATGACTCTGTCGCTTTCTTCGACGACTGTCCGTCGCATGAGTGCTGGAACGACATCGTCAAGATGCCGTCGCTGAGCGCCGACACCCGCGTCAACGATGCTTTCACACTTATTCAGGAGACCCTGGGGGTAGAAGATGTGGAAATCAATCTCCGCAACGACAAGTTCGTGGATATCATCGTATCGAAAAACGACAATCAGCGCTTTACGCCCATGCTTCCCGAGTCGAAGATTTCGGATTACATTGATAACAATTATGATCTTTATACAAGGTCCAGGTCTGACCTGAACCAAAATGCATTTGAGAACATTGACAAGGGATTCCCATATCAGCGGTTGACGCTTCGTGAAATAGGTATCCCTTATTATGATGTGATAGAGATTACCACTGAAAAAGGAGTGTTTCATGTTGAACTCAGTGGCGATGAGGAACGCTATCCCATCATTGTAAAATAAACATATGTTATGTCCTATTTTGATCAAGACATCCTTCAACAAGAGCTCTCGGCGGAAATGTTGCTTTCGGCCTTCTATCCTGATGTCAAGGATTGGGCGGTCAATTACGGCAGTTTCTTCACTCGGAATTATTCGGGTGATTTGAAGTCGGTGGACCGAGAGATGAAGAAGGTCTCGTTGGCGAGGAACGGCATATACGACGTGTTGCCGGAAAAGATGTTTTTCGACCCCAATGAGCTCAGGAACAAGGAAAGCCGTGCCTTCGCTCAACGGGTTGCCGAACTCTATGAGGAGGAACGGAATATCCAGAAGTATTTCCTGCCGTTCGACTCTTTCTTCTTCAACCGTTCTCTGAATGTCCGCATGAATGTCAATAGGATGGTGGACGACAAGACAGAGATGTTGCTGAAGCTGTTGTTCGACTATGACCTTCACGCCGAGAAAAACCCCTACATCCGTCTGCTTGCGCCGATGTTGCTGCAAGTGACCGAGCTTCGTTTCGACTTCGACCGGCTGGCGACGATGCTTTCGGCCGTTATCGGCTGTCCCGTGGACTATAAAATGCCCCAACAGGACAAGGTGATATTCACTGTTCACAAACACAACCTTAGCAGTAGTGAATACGCTGCTTTCAAGGAGTTGCTCAAACCGTTGTTCGGCTTTGTCCAGGAGTGGTTCGTCCCCATGGAGATGGATTGCCTTTACAAGGTCAAGGATTATCAGCAGCCTTTTGTGCATTCCGATGAACGGCCTTTGGTGCTTGACTATAACACCCATTTTTAAGAAATGTTTTTAGAACCAAGATAAAAGATGAATACAGATATCAGAATCGACTGGCGTTCGGGCATGGAGATCACGCCCCAGACCTTTATCGATATGGAGAACAACATCTCCGAGAACCGCTTGCTGGTGCGCAAGATGATTGCCGCCAAGTCGTTCGGGATCATTCCCAGGACGAAGTTTTCCATCAGCTATGAGCTGAATGGTGCCAGCCTCCTCATCAAACAAATCATTTGCGATGTGCTGCTTCCTACGGGACAGGTCGCCGTAGTGGAGACCAAGATGCCTTTCACGCTGGACATCCCCGACAAGGAGACCACGGAGCTCTACCTCACGCTGGAGGTGGGCGACCATCTGGTTACATTTGAGAAAGATGGCGTTCCCCATGTTGTCAATGAATATATGTTCGACTTCAAGGCGCTCTCCGATATCAGGACCCAACAGCCGCTGCTTAAGCTGATCCGCAACAACGAGACCTGGACGGCGTATGAGTCCTACGTGCCTCCGGTCATGACGGTTCGTACTTCCGTGCCGCTCCTTGAGAAACTCGACGCGTTGAAACAGTCTGCCGACAAAATCGTCAAACACGAGAACGCCGAGTTCATGGAGGATCCCGTGCTGGTGATGTTGCTTATCGATCAGCTGGTGAGTTTCTCAGCCGATGACTCCTCACGCGATCTGGTGCTGCTCTGTAAACGCATTGCCACCGCCTTGAGCTATTCGGTCATGAAACACAAAGTGGAGTTGCCAACTCCCAACCTGATGGACGTGGAGCTTTACTTGAATGCATTCCAGCAGTTTTTGGAAGATATTGCTGTAGCCATGAACGACTTGCAGCCCAAGGTAGTGGTGACCAAAGAACCCGAACCCGAGCCGGAACCCGAGCCGGAGGAGTGGATGCCGATGATTTAACCCTTAACGTCCTTTGCCATGTTCATCAGAAACCCATTGCAACTGCGTTATCCCATCGTGAATCTCGATGACAGCCAAATAAAGGCTTCTATCGATGCTTTCCTGCGGCTGCTGATCGCCTCCAACAAATACGACAGCATCGCCGACGAGGAATTTGGATTCTGTCTGGAGGACTTCCGTTTCGAAGGGTTCAGCCTCGATCGGGCCGAGTTCCTCCAACGTAAGAGCGTCACACTTGACAAGTCCGAGAACACCGAACTGGCGGAAATTCGCAATTCCCTGTATGACAAAAGACTCGTCGGTACCAGCAAGAACGCCGACACGTTTGCCCGCGAATTGAAAAAGTCTATCGAACGTTATGAACGGCGCCTGCGCGATGTGCAAGTGTCCATGGACTTCCAGAAAAACGGCAACATCATCCATATCATCGTGACTGGGAAGATCAACAATGCTGCCAATACGATTTATTATAACGAGTTCAATATTGATGTTTGGTAACAACACAGAAAGATTATGACACAAGAAGAATATGATATTCAGGTGCAGGTGGACAGCCTGATGCAAAAAGTCCTGGAGACTTGGAAACGAGAGGGCAAGTGGGACGGCAACAACCCCAATTCGCCTTTCTATGGCTTCGAGAAGGATCCCTTGCTCCGTATTTTGATTACTGCCTTCGTGTATCAAACCAACGGTTTGAAAAACGATATCCAGAATCTGGAAAGGAATGTGGTGAGTGATTTCCAAAACAGCATCTTGCCATACCATATCACCCAGGCCATGCCCGCCATGACTCTCATCCAAACCGCCAAGAATTCCGAAGAGCCAGGTGACGTGTATTGCGACGACTCCACCGCCTTCCTGGTCAAGAAGGAATCGCTACGTGTCAAGGAGATGTTCCCGTTCCATCCTTTGTTCAGGACAAAGATTATCGGAATGACTGTGAATGGTATCACGAAGATTGCCAGCGACAAATGGAATGTCAACATCGACGTGGCTGACCAGAAGGCCGATCTCTCGAACTTTGGCTTTTTGGTCACCGGTTTGCGCTATAGCGACGTGAACGTCTATTGGAACAACGAGAAGCTGCCACTGATCCGTCCCTGGGAGTTCGACCGCTTCCCCAAGATGGCTTGGTTCAATGATGCCAACATCGTGTTCAACAAGTCGATGCTCTTTGGCGGTGAAAGCAAGTGGCATGATTTGTGGGCACAAATGAACGTGAACTATTATATGGTGGCACCCACCTTCCGTCGTCCGCTCGACTCAGATATGATCAACTTCGTGTTCGAGTTCTCAGGAATGTCCAAACCGTTCAACTTCGAAACCGAAAACCTGATGTTCAACTGCTTCCCGGCAGTCAATGTCATGAAAAAGGACTTCCAGCTCTCTAGTAACGAGCCCATTCTCAAACTAACCAATGAAACGGACTACAGCGACGAGGATACAGATGCCGTCAAAGGAGTCCGCTCCTCGTACGATGATAACAACCATGAGGACTTCTTCCTGAATCTGGTCATGAATCCCGATTCATCAATCGACGATCTGGATCGGTTCAGCATTCGCAGGTTCGGCTGTGAGCGGTTCAACCTCAATGCTTTGGTGCAACTTGCCGACGAGCTGAGCAAACGTTATGAATCCGATTTCTATGCGTTCCAGAAAGTGCACAAGATGCAGAACACTGACAAGATCCGCAGACTCGACATCGTTCTGAAGGATGTGTTCGGAGTGATCCTGAACAACAAAGAGCCGCGGAGCGGAGTGTATGCCATTTTGAAACATGGAAAAGGCGATGGCAATCCTACTCCGATTCACCTTACAGGCTTGTTCACCGATGGCGCTTATGCCAACGACATAGATATCTTTAGTGATGTGTCGGGGCCGAAGTCTTTCGACAAAAAGGAAACCCGAATGCTGTTCAAGACCTTCGGCGGCCGTGACGAAGTGGTTGACAAGGATGAGAAGAATATGCTGGCCAAGTACTATGCCCGTACCAACGATCGCATCGTGACACGCGCCGACCTGAAAGCCTTCTGTTACCGTTATTTTGCCCAGAACGGCATCGCTGATGCCTTGCTCGATGTGATCAGCGTGATTGAACGTCAGGAAAACGGCATGGCTAAACAGCATGTCACCATCCAACTGAAAAACGACTTCGTGCGCGATCGCGAGGATGTTCCAATGCTTGTTGAACGTCTTCGTAAGCTGATCGAAGTGCGTAGTGCAAATGTGATTCCCATCGTGGTGGATTATTTGGCGGTGGTGAGCTGAGAGGTTAAAGGTTAGAGGTGAGAAGGCTGATCGTTGATGCGGGATCGACCAAGACCGAATGGGTCGTTTTGGATGGTGAAAGGGTGGTGAGCCGTTTCACCTTAGGCGGTTTTAATCCCAATTACAATGATGGTGTGGTTCTGATGGACCTTCTTTATAAAGACTTGCCTAAGGATTTCCCGGCGGTGGATGCCGTGTATTATTATGGTTCTGGCTGTGGATCGGAAGCCAATAGGGAAGACGTTGCACAATATCTGAGAGTGCGTTTCGAGGAAGCCCAAGAGGTGAGGGTGACACATGACCTAATGGCGGTGTGTCATGCCTTGCTTGGACGGGAGAAAGGCATCGCATGCATTTTGGGTACAGGCGCCAACTCCTGCCTCTATGACGGCAATGAGATTATTGGTCAAGGCGTGTCCTTGGGCTATCTGGTAGGCGACGAAGGAAGCGGTTGCTATATCGGCAGAAAGGTCGCCAGAGCCTATTTCTATGATCTGATGCCACTTGAACTAAAACTTTCATTCGAACAGATTTATCATTTGGAAATCAAGGATTTCATTCATAATGTATATCATGAAAATGGGGCTTCAAGATACTTGGCGCAGTTCGCAAAATTCGCCGGTGAACACCAGCAACATCCTTATATGCGTCAATTGGTGAAAGAGTGTTTTGAGGAGTTTATCCAGCATTTTGTATTGCGTTATCAGGGCTGCCACACGTTGCCCATCAGCTTTGTCGGATCCGTGGCGTTTTGTTTTCAGGAGTTGCTGAAGGAGTGCCTAGAAACAAAGGATTTGAGATTAGGCATCTTGATGAAATCCCCCATGGAAGGCCTTATTAAATATTACCAGTAAATTCGGTTAATTCGCTTAATTCGCCGTTAGTTTACTTCGCCGTTCGTTTGATTCGAGTAATTCGCCGTTATCTCTTCGGCTGTCACCCACTGATAGTCTTTATCTTTCCGTAACCAGGTCATTTGCCGTTTAGCGTAATGTCTGGTGTTGAGCTTGATTTGTTCGACGGCTTCTACCAGGCTACATTTCCCATCGAAATAATCAAATAATTCTTTGTAACCCACGGCATTAAGCGCGTTGCGGCGACGGTAGGGGTAGAGCCTCCTGGCTTCGTCCACCAAGCCTTGCGAAAGCATGATCTCCACTCGTTTGTTGATGCGGTTGTAGAGTTCCTGCTTGTCCCACAACAGGGCGTATTTCACAATGCTAAACTCGCGCTTGACACCAGTGTTGGTGCGGAACGATGTGAAAGTCTTTCCCGTCTGGTAGCACACCTCCAAGGCACGTTGCAAACGACGAGGGTTCTTCTGATCGACGATGGCCCAATAATCGGGATCCAAACGATTAACTTCCTCCTGCAAAGCGTTAATGCCGCCTTCTTTATACAACCGTTCCACTTTATTTCTGGTGCTTTCCTCAATGTTGGGCATGGCGTCGATGCCTTTGCAGACGGCGTTGATGAAAAGTCCAGAGCCTCCTGTGAGAATCACATGGTCATGATCCTGGAACAATTTCTTCAGAAGCTTGATGACATCTTGCTCGTATTGAGCTACATCATAATCATCTAAAATGCTGATATGATGAACGAAATAATGTTTTACTTCTTGTAATTCTTTAGGTGTCGGAGCGGCAGTGCCGATGCTCATTTCCTTGTAAAACTGACGGCTGTCGGCGTTGATGATCACCGTGTTCAAGGCCTTGGCGACCTTGATGGCGGCGGCAGTTTTGCCTGAAGCGGTGGGGCCAGCGATGACGATGAGCGTTTTCATTTAGACTTTATTGGGCACGGGTCCTTGATTATTTACCACCACGGGTGCCTCGATTTCTTTGACGATGGTCAAGCCTTGCTCGGCGCCGATTTTCTTCATGAAAGCGTATGCCTCTTCAAAGCTGTTGTCGATAACGCCGTCCAGCACTGCTTCACGGATGGCGTTCTTGATGATGCCCACCTCGCGGCCCTCGCCGATGCCGAAGGCTTCCATGATGGACTTGCCGTCGATAGGAGGTTGCCAGTTGCGGAGATGGTCCTTGGCTTCGATCTCTTTGAGTTTTTGTTCAACGATCTCGAAATTATGGTGGTATTTCTTGATTTTCTCTTCGTTTTTCGAAGTGATGTCGGCATGGCAGAGCAACATCAAGTCGTCAATGTCGTCGCCAGCATCGAACAGCAGCCTTCTCACGGCGGAGTCGGTGACGATATCCTCCGCCAGCACGATGGGGCGGAGGTGGAGCAGTACCAGCTTCTCCACATATTTCATCTTCTCGTTCAGCGGCAGCTTCAGCTGGGCGAAGATCTTGGGAACCATCTTGGAGCCTTTGAACTCATGCCCGTGGAAGGTCCAGCCGATGCCGTCTTCCCAGCGTTTTGTCTGGGGCTTGGCGATGTCGTGCAACAGGGCGGCCCAGCGCAGCCAGAGGTTGTCGCTCGTCTCGGCCACCTGGTCGAGCACCTGCATGGTGTGGAAGAAGTTGTCCTTGTGGCCTTGTCCTCGAATGACCTCCACGCCTTTCAGCAAGGTAAGCTGAGGCAGGATGTACTTCAGCAGCCCGCATTCATCCAGCAGCTCGAAGCCGATGGAAGGTCTCGACGACATCATGATCTTGTTCAGCTCCTCCGTGATGCGTTCCATGGAGACGATCTTGATGCGTTCCGCGTTGCGCGAGATGGAGTAGAACGACTCGGGCTCGATGTAGAAATGCAGCTGAGTGGCGAAACGGATGGCCCGCATCATGCGCAGGGGGTCGTCGGAGTAGGTGATGTCAGGATCCAAGGGCGTCCTGATGGTCAGCTCCTCGAGGTCTTCCATGCCGTTGAAAGGGTCAAGGAAGGTCCCGAAGTCGTCCTCGTTGAGGCTGATGGCCATGGCGTTGATGGTGAAGTCACGCCGGTTCTGGTCGTCTTCGAGGGTGCCGTTTTCCACGACGGGTTTCCTGCTGTTGCGGTCGTAGGACTCCCTACGGGCGCCGACGAACTCAATTTCGATGCCTTTGTATCTGATCATGGCCGTCCCGAAGGCGCCATAGTACTTGACTTCTTTATTTCCGGGCAGATGCGAAGCCACTTTCTTGGCTAGCTCGATGCCGCTGCCCACCGTCACGATGTCGATGTCGTTTGACTTTCGGCAAAGCAGCATGTCGCGGACGTATCCGCCGATCACATAGCCTTTGACGCCAAGTTCCTTGCAGGACCTGGATATCATTCGAAACAAGGGGTTGTCAATATGTTTTTTGAAGTCAAATTCCATTAAACAGCTGGTGAGTCGGCGGGTTCTATTTCTTTTGTCTCTGTGGGGATGAGGTTGACTTTGATTTCCTGTGATTCTTCCTCTAGATCGATGTTGATCTTGCTGCCTGGAGCCATAGGATGCAATATCAGCTCTTCCGCCAACGCATCTTCCACGTATTTCTGGATGGCGCGTTTCAGCGGACGGGCGCCGAACTGGTCGTCCCAGCCCTTGTCGGCGATGAAGTCCTTGGCTTTCTCTGTGAGTTCCAGGGTGTAGCCCATCTCTTCGATGCGTTTGAAGATGTTGCGCAGCTCGATGTCGATGATTCTGTGGATATCCTCACGCTTCAACGCGTTGAACATGACCACGTCGTCGATACGGTTGAGGAATTCAGGGGCGAAGGTGCGTTTGAGCGCATTCTCGATGACGCTGTGCGAATACTCGTTGGCCGAGTTGCGCTTGGCTTCGGTGCCGAAGCCCACGCCTTGACCGAAGTCCTTGAGTTGTCGGCTTCCGATGTTGGAAGTCATGATGATGATAGTGTTCTTGAAATCCACCTTTCGACCCAGACTGTCGGTCAGCTGGCCGTCGTCGAGCACCTGCAGTAAGATGTTGAACACATCGGGATGGGCCTTCTCGATCTCGTCGAGCAAGACGATGGAGTAGGGTTTGCGGCGCACTTTCTCGGTGAGCTGTCCGCCTTCTTCGTAGCCGACGTATCCTGGAGGCGCGCCCACCAGACGGGATACGGCGAACTTCTCCATGTATTCGCTCATGTCGATGCGGATCAAGGCCTCCTCGGAGTCGAACAGATATTTGGCGAGCACCTTGGCGAGATAGGTCTTGCCGACGCCGGTGGGACCG
>JAFXMK010000012.1 GCA_017530365.1 Bacteroidales bacterium | reverse complement strand
ACTTCCTCGTTGCCTGGGATGACGCAGACGAAATGTCCTGTCTTGTCGCCTTTCAGCACCAGTGTCTTGAACACCTGGTCGATGTCCTCGTCCAGCTGGTCGGCAATATGCTGCGCCCCGAGGTCGTTTTCATCGACTTCGTAAGGTATCAGCTCATACTGGATTTTCTTCTGGTCCAGGAGCCGGCACGCGTTGGTTTTGTTGATTTTGTCTTTTGACATAATTCTATATCCATTCAAAGTTTTCTTTTCCGGCACCGATTTCAAAGTGGCATTTGGCGATGCCGAGGTCGATGGGCGCGTAGCCGTTGAGCAAGGTGAATCGGGTACGGGCCTCCACCTTGTTGTCTTCGTGGAGAACGAACGCAAACTTCTGCTGGTTGATGGCTGTGGGTGCCAGCAAGGCAGCCTCCATGCCACGGGTGAACCAGTCGGGGAGAGGGGAGCCTTTCTCAGTAGTACGTTTGTCTTCCGTCACATCGGCAATTGTTTTCCGCTGAGGATGTTGTCTTCCTTGGTTTTCTCCATAGCCGAGCGATACCACGCAAACCAGCTTTTCGTCGGGAAGTACTTGATATTGGTCGGGTTGCTTGCTGAACGACATCGCCACCCAGCAGGTGTTCAGTCCGAGACATTGCGCCAGTAGCACCACTTTTTCGCCGTAATAACCGAGATTGACATCGTCGCCTTTCTTGCCGATCATGGCGATGTAGTTGGACACGCCGCGGAACTTGCTGTAATGGGCGATGCCGCTGGCGAAGGCCTTGGGCTCGTCCGTGACCAATTGGATGTGTAGGCCACCTTCGCGGTTGCATTCGTCGATGAGGTCTTGCAGTTGCTGGATCTTTTCTGCCTCAATGGGTTTTTCGAGGTATTGCCGCACGCTGTGTCGGGTGCGGATGGCTTCTTCGAGTGTCATAGGTAATCGATTTACTTCGCAAACATAATGAAAAGGAGTGAATGTTTTATCGAGTAGGTTTTGAAAAATTTTCATTCTGAATGAAACATTTCCATAATTAAAGCTACATAACAACAGAAATGTTTGTTATAAAACCTTTTAAAAAGTTTAATTATGGAAAACCAAATTTTGATTTATCAGGCCGAAAATGGTCAGACTTCGATTGAGGTCCGTTTGGAAAATGAAATGATATGGCTTACTCGTGATCAGATTGCGGTTTTGTTTGGCCGTGATTACAAAACTATTAGTAAGCATATCAACAATGCGCTTCGGGAGGAATTGGCAGGTTCAATGGTAGTCGCAAAATTTGCGAATACCACTCAACACGGTGCTATAGAAGGAAAAACACAGACTCGCGAAAAAGAGTATTTCAACCTTGAAATGATTACCTCTGTTGGATATCGTGTCAAAAGTCAACGAGGTGTCCAATTCCGTCAATGGGCTAACCAAGTATTGAAAGATTATCTTTTGAAAGGTTATGCGATAAATGATAGAATCCGCAAAACCCAAATCAAAGAACTCCGTCAGTTGGTCCAGATGGTTGGGAGAACGATCCAAAACCAACCCTTGTTGAAAACCGATGAGAACCAAGCTCTATTTGACATCGTTGTAGATTATACCTACGCTCTTGATACACTTGACGATTATGACTACCAACGCTTGGGCGTGAAAGAGACCACGCAAGAGGAAAAGTTTCAAGCGACCTACGACAACGCCATGCAAGCCATAGCGGCATTGCGCGAGAAGTTTGGTGGCAGCACGTTGTTCGGTAACGAGAAAGACGATTCCTTTAAAAGCAGCATAGGTCAAATCTATCAGACGTTTGACGGCAATGATCTTTATCCCAGCGTGGAAGAGAAAGCAGCCATGCTGTTGTATCTCGTCACCAAGAATCATTCGTTCAGCGACGGCAACAAACGCATTGCCGCAACGCTGTTCTTGTGGTTCCTCAATAACAATGGTATCCTCTACCGCCAGGACGGCGGTAAACGAATTGCCGACAACACTCTTGTCGCCCTTACACTGATGATCGCCGAGAGCAAGCCCGAGGAAAAGGATGTGATGGTGAAGGTGGTGGTGAACTTGATTAACCAGAAAAACTGAAAACTGCTTTTTGGGGATTCAAATTTCTTATATTATTTTTGCAAGACAAACAAAACTACCATCATGTTGAAACTCATCACCGATTTCGCCCATTACTCCGAAGTCCTTGCCCGAGTACCCAAGGTCAAGCGCAGCCTCTGGATTGGCACTGCCGACATCAAAGACCTGTATGTCAAGGTAGGCTCTCAAACGAAGCCTTTTCTTGCGGTTTTGGCAGAACTCATCAAAAAGGGCGTTGAAATAAGGCTCATCCATGCCAAGGAGCCGGGCCCCACTTTCCGTGAGGATTTCGACAAATACCCTGCCTTGTTTGATGGCTTGGAGAGGGCGCTTTGTCCGAGGGTACATTTCAAGATTTTGGTCTTCGATGGCCAAGTGGCTTATATCGGTAGCGCCAACCTCACCGGAGCAGGCATCGGCATGAAAGGCGATGGTACGCGCAACTTCGAAGCCGGCATCCTCACCGACAATCCTGAATTGGTGGAGCAGGCCATGAACCAATTTGATGAGGTTTGGATAGGGAAGCACTGCAAGAATTGTAAAAGGAAGGAGTTTTGTGGAGATCCGATAACACTTTAGTCATTAATAATATTTCGTCACAAGAACCTGCCGATAACTGCAAAAAATGCTATCTTTGTATCTGGTTTGAAAGAAAAATGAAAAAACACTTTACCTTCAGCACAGGCGAAACCATCGAGGCCGACCTTGACGACCTGCGTCGGCTTTTGGCGGAGAACCAGCAATATCTGGACAATTATGAAGAGGTTTACAGTTCCCTTGAAGACGATGACTATATAGCTCGCGGCAATGGCTTCTGCGACCGTAAGTATAGCGACGACTTCATCGAGGGACAGATGGAGAAATATGCCCAACGAGTGAAGGAAATCAACGGGTGGATGGAAAACGACGAGAGAATGGACGCCCACCAAGCCCTAAAACTCCTGAAAGAAGGCAACGCTCGCTTTGTTTCGGGGCAGCTCGTTCCGAAAGACCATTACGCCGAGGATCGATTGAAACTCAGCGAGGGACAACATCCCTTTGCGGTGGTGCTTTGCTGCTCCGACAGTCGGGTGGCTCCTGAGATCCTGTTCGACCAACAGCTGGGCGACGTGTTCGTGATTCGCAATGCAGGCAACGTGGTGGATGAGGATGTGCTCGGTTCCATTGAATATGCCGTGGAACATCTGGAATCGCCATTGGTGGTGGTCTTGGGACACTCCAGCTGCGGCGCCGTTACGGCTGCTTGTCAAGGTGGGGAACTGCCAGGCCATCTGGTGGATATCGCCAAGCGTATCCAACCTTCCATCAGCTCGGATTGTTGTATCAACGACAACGCTCGCCTTCATGCTGAACGGATGGCGCAACTAGTCCGTGAAAACCCGATAGTCGAGCATCTGAAAGTCACGGTGGTGGCGGCATTTTACGATCTCGCCAGTGGGGTAGTGGAGTGGATGTGAAAACGTTAACAAATCGATTGGTTATGAAAAAAACACTATACCTTCAGAATGGGCGAACCCATTGAGGGCCAGGTAGAGAAATATGCCCAACGGGTGAAAGAGATAGAAGGGTGGATCAGGAATAGAACGGCATGTCTCCGTTTTCAGAACGAATAATTCTCTCCGTGGTCGCAAAATCCTGTTTTTTCTTTTGCTTTTCTTCGATATTCCTTATTTTTGGGGCGTAAAACTATAGTTTAACCTACAACTTACCACAAGGCGCATGAAGAAGTAAAAACAATCCAATATGAAGAATTTTTTATTTATAACGATTTTGATTTCCCTGTCCGCAATGTGCTTTGGACAGGAGGTCGAGACGGTATCGGAACGCTTTCATTACCGATATCTGAGAAACGAACAGAACAAGGAGCAAATCCAGAAAGACAACGAAGAACGCCAACGCAACTGGCAGGAGGAACTGGCAGCAATGAAAGCCAATCTTGCAGAAGGCCTGCGCGTTTCGGACAATGTGAAAATTGAGGTTCAAACTGAGATTCAAGACAACAATCTCGTCGTTTCAGTAGCCTACGAGACGCTTGTGGTGGCCAATGCCGCTGATGACTATGCCCTTGGCAAGTACACCATCCAAAACTCCAACGCTTGTATGTTGATGTGTAACTTCCTGAAGAACAAGTTGGAGAATGACCTTGCAGAATACCTCAAGGAAGGAGCAAAGGTCGACGTGAAGATTACGGGTGCCACCGATGGTACGCCTATCCGTTCGAAGATTGCTTACAATGGTGAATATGGCGACTTTATCGAAAAGCCTATTATCTTGAACGGTGCGCCCTACAACATGACCGTGACGCAAAAGAACGGCATCACCACCAATGGCCAACTGGCTTTCTTGCGCACCCAAGGCGTTGAGGACTTTCTGACGATCCAAGTGGAGCCGCTAAAGCATACGGAAAACACTTTCCGGAGTTTCGCCGTTGAGAACAAGGAGAAAGGCGGAGGCTACCGTCGCGTTTCGGTGGAGATGGCCATTCGCGGTGCCTTTGCCGATGTTGAACCTGCAAAAACTGTTAAGCCATGAAGAAGCTCTCCTTATTAGTATTGCTAAGCCTTCTTTTAGGCTCGCAAGTTGCCATGGCGCAAGACCACGTGACGAATATCCGTGCCAAACAGGAAGACAAGATGGTGACAATCAAATACGACCTGAATGTGCGCTCCGAGGTGAAGCTCCTCATCTCCATCGATGACGGGGAACACTATACCGATACGATGAAAGTGACGGGTTTCGTCAACAAAACTGTGCCCACTGGAAAAAACAAAGTGATTCGTTGGCAGGCTTTCAGGGACTTGGGCTATGGTGACTATCCGGAAATCCGATTCAAGTTTGTCACTGAAGAGAAGCAACAGGCTCCAAAGCCAAAGCGCATACCGAGAATTAACTTCATCACCTTGAATGGCGCCTATACCAACACTGAGAATCCATCTGTAGGCTTTACTGTTGGACAAGCGGAGAAGTTCGGTTGGTTCGCCTCTGTGATGAGCGGATTCAATTTTGCAGGTCTGGCTCCCGCTGCTGTCAGCGATGCCGAGGGCTTTGTGGGCGAGGACTTGCCTTTCTATAAAGATGAATATGCCAAGACCGTGCTTTCCGTTATGGGTGGCGGCGTGATGCGCTTGAACGACATGATGTACCTAAAGGCGGGTGTGGGCTTCGGCAACCGCTCGCTGTCGTGGAAAACATTGGATGACCGCTGGGTGCGCAATGGAGGCTACTCCGCCGTGGGCGTGGATGTATCGGCAGGCATGATGTTCAACTTCGGAGGCTTTGTCTTCTCGTTGGATGCCGTGACCACCAATTTCAAGATCTTTGAAGGCAAAATCGGACTGGGTTATAGTTTTGAGAACCGTTAAAAACTGAAAAACTATGAAAAAGATAAGTATAATGTTATTGGTTCTTGTGGCGGCTTTGGCCTCCTGCAAGAAGACTCCAGAAGTGAACCTGAAATATGTGGATGTGGAGCGCGACTTGATTACTGTGGGCACGACCACTGCCAATATCCAGTGCGACTACGATTATATCGCCACCTTGAAGAAAGCCTATTTCTGCTATGGAGAAGGCGAAATCGAAGACAACTTTAGTTCGGCCGAGATGCATGTGGTGCAGAATACTCTTTATGTGGAATTGATTGGCTTGAAGGCAAACACTACCTACAGATATTACTATGAGTTTCACAATGGCTTCAACTCCATGCGTACGGCGTTGAAGAGTTTCAAGACGGAGGTTTCACCTACTTCGGTTACATTGCCTACGGTGGTAACGGCTTCGGTAACTGAGATTACGGCCAATTCCGCCAAAGGTGGCGGTGAGGTGACCAACGACGGCGGTGCCGAAGTGACTGAGCGCGGCATCTGCTGGAGTACTAATGAGAACCCGACTTTGAGCGACAACCATGTTGCCGCAGGTGAGGGAACGGGAGCCTTCACTGCCATGATGAATGGCTTGGAGGACAATACTACCTATCATATTCGTGCGTATGCTACCAATGAAGTTGGTACGGCTTATGGTTTGGATGGGGAGTTCGTGACGATTAGTGGAGGCGGAGGCGTTAGCGGAGCTCCTGAAGGTGCCATTGATGGACTGTTCTCGGTAAGTCCAACACAAAAAGTGTATTTCTCGCAAGGGAATTTGCAATATCAAGCTTCTACGAATACTTGGAGGTTTGCAGAGAATCAATGGGATTATGTTGGAGATTATCTAACAGGAAATGTGTTTGAGAATGGTGAAAAATGTAATAATTATTTGGCTTCGGATTCCTATTCTGGTTGGATTGATGAATATGGCTGGGGTACAAGTGGCTATGACCATGGCGCAATTTGTTATTATCCATGGTCTAATAGCAATAGTTATACAGATTACTTTGCTTATGGCTCGGAATCATATAACTTGTTTGACCAAACAGGGGTGGCTGATTGGGGCTATAATGCCATTTGTAATGGCGGAAATGAAACTGATCGATGGCGTACTTTGACATCTGATGAATGGGATTATGTAGTTCATAATAGAAATACTATGCACGGACAAAGATATGCAAAAGCTACTATTGATGGTATTCAAGGTCTTGTCCTATTTCCAGATAATTGGAACGATACATACCCTTCATTAAATAGTTGTAATATGGAAAATGCCAATTTTAGTTGTAATAGTTTTTCAACTTCATTTTGGGAAAACGAATTACAATCAAATGGTGCAGTGTTTTTGCCTGCTACAGAAATCTATGTTCAAGATACATGTGGCTGTTATTGGTTATCAACATATATAAATATTGCTATGGCAACAAGCTGCTCATTTGCTTGTGATTATATTACAAATGGTAATGGCGGTAGTACACGCTGTGTCCGTCTTACCGTCCGCCTCGTCCAAGATGCAAACCCTCAAAATAAAGCAAAATGAAAAATCTGTTAATCATATTAGCATGTGCTTTGGTGGCGATGATGTCATGCACCAAGAGCAAGGAAGTTCATCCCGAATTGGGTGACGGCAATGATGAAATCATAACGGTAGGCATGACGGATGTCCATGTGGAATACTTCCGCAACGATATGGCGGATTTGGAGAAAGTCGATTTTTGGTATTGGCTTGACTCCGACCCACAAAACATACAGTACTCTGAGATGGCTAAACGTGAGGACCGCTTCGAACTGATCCTCAACGACTTGCTGAGCGACACACTTTATAGGTATTTCTATCTGTTGCACAGCATTAGCTCCGATACTTCCTATACCACAGAAAAGACTTTCCATACTCAGGCATTTCCATTTGGTACACCAGAAGTTGTTACAATTGAAGTGAACTCAATTACGCACAATTCGGCCCTGTGTTTTGGCATGGTTACGAATGATGGCGGTGATGAAGTGACTGAGCGGGGCATCTGTTGGAGTTTGTCGGAAAACCCGTTATTGGATGGCAATTTTGTAGCCGCTGGAAATGGACCGGGTGAGTTTTCGGCAACGATAAACGGATTGGAACCGACTACAACCTATCATGTTTGGGCTTATGCAAAAAACAGGAAAGGTATTGGGCTCGGAACAAGGATAAGTTTTACCACTCTTTCAGAGATTCCCTTGGATGGTCTTGTGGCGTATTATCCGTTTAACGGCAATGCGAATGATGAAACTGGTAACGGGCATAATGGCACTGTTATTGGCGAAGTTGTCCCATGCGAAGACCGAAAAGGGAATCCGAATTCTGCGTATCGGTTTCTGGGAGAGCCGTTTAACTATATTAGCGTAGAGGATACCGTAGACCTTCACTTGAATACATTTACGCTTAATGCATGGGTATATACTGATGCCGATGATTATTCCTTTAATGCTTTTTTGATATGTAAAGGCAGAGATGTTGATGATGGTAGTTATTGCCTTAGAATCCATAGTGTAAATGCACAAAACTTATATGGAGGCTGTAATGGTGCTGGTATTGAAGGAATACCTGAAGTTCGAGTATGGCATATGTTGACGGGTACAATTCAAGGAGACCAAGCAAAGTTCTACATTGATGGAGTGTTGATGGATGAAAAAACTCTGTCTTATCCGTTTGAATGCAATAACGAAGAACCCTTGACTTTGGGAATGCATTATTTTACTGGTGTACCTGATTTTTGGACATATCCATTATTAGGTGTGTTGGATGATGTCAGAATCTATAATCGGGCCTTGACTCTTGAAGAAATACAGATTCTGTTCTCCGAGTAATGCAACCACTTTCTTTTCAATATGAAATCTTTCGCCGCCATCGACTTTGAGACCGCTAACAACCAGCCCACCAGCGTGTGCAGCGTCGGCGTGGTTATCGTGAGGGAAGGGGAATTTGTTGACTCGTTCTACTCGCTTATCCAACCTGAACCTAATTACTATTTGTTTTGGAATACCATGGTCCACGGCCTTACCCAGGCAGATACCGAGGACGCACCTGTGTTTCCTTACGTCTGGGAAAAAATCGAGCCGTTGATTGAAGGCTTGCCGCTGGTGGCGCATAACAGCCCTTTCGACCAAGGTTGCCTGAAGGCGGTGATGCGCTGCTACCAGATGGATTATCCTGACTATCAATTTTATTGCACCTGCCGTGCCTCAAGGAAGCATTTCGGGAAACAACTCCCTAATCATCAGCTTCATACAGTCGCCGAAGCTTGCGGCTACCATCTCGTTAACCATCATCACGCCCTGGCCGATGCCGAAGCATGCGCCTGGATCGCAAGAGAGATTTTGTGATTGTTCTTTTTTTACTATTTTTACCGTTTCAAACAACAGAAAACCATGAAGATTATCATTGCCAACTTACTTACTGCGTTTGGGCTGGCCACCGCCTGTGGACATGGCCAGAACGCAGTCAACGCCGATGTCAAACAAGATGGATACGAAGTCGATAGCTTCACCACGAAATCCGGAAAAACAGTCAAATTCCACGCCCTGGTTCATTCCTCCATTCGCATCGAATTTGATGGCATGGAAATACAAATCGACCCCGTGGCCAAGCTGGGAGAGAAAACCATCGACTATGCTGCCATGCCAAAGGCGGACTATATCCTCGTCACCCATGAACACCACGATCATCTTGACACGACAGCCATCAAACGATTGACCGGCAACAACACGCAGTTGATTACCAACCAACGCTGCGCCGAGATGTTTGGTTACGGCACCGTGATGGCGAATGGCGACATCCTCCAGCTAAAGGATGGTATCACGATAGAGGCCGTTCCTGCATACAATACCACAGAAGGACATCTGCAATTTCACCCGAAAGGAAGGGACAATGGCTTTGTCTTGACGCTCGATGGCTTGAGGATCTACATTGCCGCAGATACCGAGGATATCCCGGAAATGGCTGGGCTGAAAGATATCGACATTGCATTTCTGCCATGCAACCAGCCCTACACCATGACGGTCGATCAACTCCTCAATGCGGCTCGAATGGTCAAGCCAAAAGTGCTGTTCCCATATCATTATGGCCAAACAGACGTAAGTGACATCCCATCCCTGCTTGAAGCTGATGGGATCGAAGTAAGGATCAGGCACTACGAATAGAGGAGCTCAGCTCACTTGACTTTGATGGAGTAGATGATGGGGGTGACGTAGGCGTCGTAAACGGCAGCCATCTCCTTGTCGTATTTCACTGAACCGGAAACAGTGTGGTCTTTTCCGTTGGAGATAATGAAAAAGTTGTTAAACTCTTCATCGTTTTTGAGCAAGGCTGTCGCGGCACAGCCCTTCACTTCCGGCTCGCCAACAGCCTCCCAGCCTTGGTTTTCGAGCAGTCCAATAAAGTTCTTGACAGTTTCCTTGAGCTTAATCTCCCTTGAACCCCAAGAGCTGAAAGTGGCGTCAATAAACACGCTGCCGTCATCGTTGGTGAGGTTGACCATCTCGTCACCATCCCAAGAAACCTCCAAATCGTTGGGATAACTGATCGTAAAGCCAGAGCAATCGTACTCCGTGAAGTTGTCAGGGATCACAACTTCCACTTTGGGCTCTTCGGCTTCTTTATTCTCTTCGGCGTTGCCACCGTTGTTGTTACCGTTGTTGCCACATGCAGCAAAAATCAGGCATGCTGCCACTGCCATGAACATAGCTTTTTTCATCGTTTTGATAGTTAATTGATTCCTTGTCGTCAGTCGTTAAAAACTTTGCAAATATAAAAAAAGTGATAGACGTTCTTGCGCCATCCCTAAAATCTCCTTATCTTTGAAAACTGAAAACGGAAGAAGGAAAGTGTAAAACTTCCAACTGCAAATTGTTAACTACCAACTGATTATGTTCTTAGTCTTCGATACCGAAACTACGGGCTTGCCCAAAAACTATAACGCCCCCTTAACGGATTTCGACAACTGGCCACGGCTGGTACAGTTGGCTTGGCAGCTGCACGATGCTAAAGGCAACCTCGTGGAGAACTACAACCTGCTGGTGAAGCCGGAGGGCTTCATCATTCCCATTGAAGCCAAAATGGTACATGGCATCTCCACCGAACACGCTACGAAATACGGCCAGCCTCTGCATGAGGTGCTCGACACTTTCTTGAAATCTGCGGCAAAAGCCAAGTATTTCGTTGGACATAACATCGATTTCGACCTCAATGTCGTGGGTTGCGAGTTCCTCCGTGACCGGGGCTCCAACCCCCTGTTGGCATGGCCTCGGGTGGATACCTGTACCGAGAAGACGGCTGAGTTCTGCAAGCTTCCCGGCGGCAAGGGCGGACGCTTCAAGCTTCCCAGACTGAATGAGTTCCACGAGATCCTCTTCGGCTCCAGGTTCGACTCGGCCCACAACGCCTCCGCCGACGTGCAGGCGACGGCAAGGGTGTTCCTCGAACTCATCCGAATCGGCGTCCTGGGTCGTAACGAGATGCCTGAAAGTGAACAGTTTTTCGAGGACTTCCGTGCTGCGAATCCAGATAAGATAAAGCCCGCCGACATTGTGGTAACGAGTAATTTCGACGAGACCGAAGCGGAGGAGGACAAGCTCGAAGAACAGCGAGAAGTGGGCAACTACGTTCCCCAGCACTTCACCCATCTCCACGTCCACTCGCATTACTCCATCCTCGATGGCATGTCGAAAGTCCCCGATTTGGTGGACAAATGCATCAAAAACGGGATGTATTCCATCGCCCTTACCGACCATGGTAACATGTTCGGCATCAAGGAGTTTGCGGACTATGTCAACAAGGTCAATGGGAAAGTCAAAGACAAGATCAAGGAGCAAGAAGCTGTCTTGAAAAAGGAAGACGCGACGGAGGGGGAGAAGCAGCAGGCCCAGCAGGAGATTGACAAACTCAAAGGCCAGTTTTTCAAGCCGATCTTCGGCATCGAGACCTACTGTGCTCCGGTAAGCATCGACAAGCGTAACGGACGTCAGGACCGTGGCTGGCACCTTATCCTGCTCGCTAAAAACAAACAAGGATATCACAGCCTCTGCAAGCTCAGCTCCATCGCCTATACCGACGGCTATTACTACAATCCGCGTATCGACCATAGCCTTTTGGAGAAATACCACGAAGGCTTGATTTGTTGCTCGGCTTGCCTGGGCGGCGAACTGCCCCAAAAGATCCTTAATGGCGACATGGTGGGCGCTGGACAGACCGTGATGTGGTTCAAGAACCTCTTTGGCGACGACTATTACATCGAGCTACAACGTCACAAGACCGACAAACCGGGCGGCGACACCACTGTTTATGAGCGTCAGAAAGAGGTGAATAAGGTGCTTCTCGACTTGGCGCGAAAGACCAACACCAAAGTGGTGGCTACCAACGACGTGCACTTCGTGGAAGAAGAACACGCCGAGGCGCATGATCGTCTGATCTGTCTCAGCACGGGCAAGGACCTCGACGACCCCGACAGAATGCACTATACCAAGCAGGAATGGCTCAAGACCCCTGCAGAGATGGGCGCCATCTTCAGCGACCTCCCCGAGGCGCTTGAAAACACCCAAGAGATCGTCGATAAGGTAGAGCCCTATAGCATTGACTCCGATCCGATCATGCCAGTGTTCCCCATTCCTGAGGAGTTCGGAACAGTAGAGACCTATCGACAGAAGTTTACCGAAGAGGATCTTTTCAATGAGTTTACCCGCGATGAGCATGGTAACGTGGTGATGGATCAAGAAGCGGCTGAAAAGAAGATCAAGAAGCTGGGTGGCTACAACCGTCTCTACCGTATCAAGTTGGAGGCCGACTATCTGGCCAAACTCACTTGGGAAGGTGCCAAGATGCGCTATGGCGATCCGCTTACCGAGGAGCAGATCGAACGTATCAAATTCGAGCTTCATGTGATGAAGACCATGGGCTTCCCGGGTTACTTCCTCATCGTGAGCGACTACATCCGTGCAGCCCGTGAAGAGCTGGGCGTCTCCGTCGGTCCAGGCCGTGGCTCTGCTGCAGGTTCTGTGGTGGCCTACTGTCTTAAGATCACCGACCTCGACCCCTTGAAATACGACCTCCTGTTTGAGCGTTTCCTCAATCCCGACCGTATCTCGCTGCCCGATATTGACGTGGACTTCGATGACGACGGACGTGGCCGCGTGCTCGACTGGATCACTAAGAAATACGGCAAGGAAAAGGTGGCACATATCATCACCTACGGCACCATGGCAGCGAAGTCGGCCATCCAAGACGTGGGTCGCGTGCAGAAGGTGCCTCTCTCAGAAGTGGCCAAGATCAAGAGCTTCATCCCTGACCGTAACTTCCCCGACAACATCAAGGACGAGAAAGGTAAGTCGCCCAAGGTGAATCTGAAGAATTGCTACAAGTATGTTCCAGAGTTGAAGAATCTAGTGGAAGGCCCCGACGAGAATGTCTCTTCCATGCTGACATACGCCGAAGAGCTTGAAGATACCAACCGCCAAATCGGCATCCATGCCTGTGGCGTCATCATCGGTGCCGACGACCTTACCAACGTTGCACCTGTGGCAACCATCGAAGACAAGGAGACCAAGGAAAGGGTGGTGGTGACGCAATACGACGGCCATGTCATCGAGACCGTGGGCTTGATCAAGATGGACTTCCTCGGACTGAAGACCTTGACTTTGATCAAGGACACCTTGAAGAACATCAAGAAGACCCGTGGCATCGATATCGATATTGACCATATTCCTATCGACGACCCCGAGACCTACGCCCTCTATTCCGCAGGTAACACCATCGGAACCTTCCAGTTCGAGTCGCCTGGCATGCAGAAATACCTCCGCGAGCTGCAACCTTCGGTCATCGGCGACATCATCGCTATGAATGCCCTCTACCGTCCCGGCCCGATGGACAACATCCCTGATTTCATCTTGCGTAAACAAGGTAAACAGGAGATCAAGTACGACTTCGACTGCATGGAGAAGTACCTCAAAGACACCTATGGCATCTGCGTCTATCAGGAGCAGGTGATGCTGCTTTCGCGTGAGCTGGCCGACTTCACCCGCGGTGAGTCCGATACCCTCCGTAAGGCCATGGGTAAGAAACAGCTGGCCAAGATGGAGGAACTCTACGGCAAGTTCATGAAACAGGGTGTGGAGAAGCTGACCAAGACCGAGAACCTTCCCGAAGAGGAGGTGAAAAAGCGCCTGGAAAAGATCTGGGAGGAATGGAAGAAATTCGCTTCCTATGCCTTCAACAAGTCGCATGCTGCCTGCTACAGCTGGGTTTCCTATCAGACCGCATATCTCAAGGCACATTATCCTGCTGAGTTCATGGCGGCGGTGCTCAATAACGAGTTGGGCGACATCAAGCAGGTGACCTTCATGATGGAGGAGTGCAAGCGCATGCACCTCGAGGTGCTCGGTCCCGACGTCAACGAGTCGGAATACGAGTTCTCCGTCAATGAGAAAGGCCAGATCCGCTTCGGCATGGGTGGCATCCGCAACGTGGGTGAGGCGGCCATCTCAGGCATCATCGAAGAACGCACCACCAACGGCAAGTTCAAGGACCTCACCGACTTCCTGCTGCGTTGTGCCGACAAGGGCTTGAACCGTAGGGCGTTGGAGAGCATGGACACGGCGGGATGCTTCGACTCGTTCCCCAACTTCCATCGCGCCATGCTGTTCTACATGCCTGTCAACGACTCGGTGCCTTTCAGCGAAAGGGCCTTGCGTATGGTGGCTTCGTACAACGAGAAGAAAAACTCCGCTCAGATGGACCTTTTCGGAATGGGCGGTGGCGACAGCTCCACGGAGACGCTGACTTTGCCGTTCCCCGACTGTGAACGCTGGTCGAAGCTCAAGGAGCTGCAGATGGAGCTGGAGAGCATCGGCTTCTATATCAGCTCGCACCCGATGGACTCGTTCAAACTGCCGTTGCGATTCTTCAGCAACACCACGGTGGAGGCCATGAAGACAGCGATGACGAATCCTGAGAAATACGACCGTTTCAACGTGCGGCTAGGTGGACAGATCACCAAGGCGGAGCACCTGATGTCAAAGAAGAACACGCCATACGGACGCTTCACCATCGAAGACAAGACGGGAGCGTTCTCGTTTAGCCTGTTCAGTGAAAACTACGCCAAGTTCAAGGGCTTGCTCGACGAAGGGATGTTCGTGCTGCTCATCGGGACCTTGTCGAAGCCCTTCTGGAAACAGGGGCAAGAGCAGGATGCCGTACCCAAAGACTTGGAGCTCCGCATCTCTGAGGTGAGGCTGTTGGATACCTTGCTGGAGAACACAAGCAAGAAGGTGATCTTCAAGCTTGATGTGGCACAGATGAACAGCGAAGCCATCGACGATTTCATCCAGATTGTCAAGAAGCATCACGGCAAGCAGTCATATAGCATCCATCTGTACGACTCGAACATGAACTTGTCCTGCAACATGTCGCCTTTCAATGGGGGAGTGGCCGCCCATGAGGTGCTGCCTATCGTGGACCAGCTGCCATTCGCCGAGGTGGATTTGAAATAATACAATACTATTTGATATGAAAAAAGAAGAACTAATCCAATCTTGCCGCTATTACAAAGGCGAAGCAGAATGCCCTAAAGATTTGAATAATTCGTTGTTTTGGGATTATGAGAAGAAATGGGTGGAAGACAACTTGAGCAATAATGAATCTGTTGAAAGTTGGAAAAAGACTTTCAAGAAGGAACAATTAGGGGATTTCGCCCAAAGTCATAACGTCCCCGATACGCTGGTAGGACTGCTATACAACCGCTTTATGCACTGGGGATCAGGATATGAGACCACCGAGGACTTTTATCATTGGATGGAAGAGAATTACCTGTGACAAGAAAAAACTATTATCTTTGCACTCTAAAACTAAAACTTAAAAACGACAGAAAATGATTGAATTAAGAGATGAGATTTTCGAGGAAACCGTGTTGAAATCGGAACTTCCTGTGATGGTTGACTTTTCAGCCACCTGGTGCGGCCCCTGCAAGAAAGTGGCCCCCATCGTCGAGAAGATCGGCGAGGACTACGCCGGCAAGGTCGTGGTCGTGAAATGCGACGTAGAGGACTGCCCTGATACCGCAGCCAAGTTCGGTATCATGAACATCCCCACCGTGCTCTACTTCAAAGGCGGTCAGGTCGTTGACAAGAACGTCGGCGCCGCCCCGGAGAGGGTTTTCGTTGAAAAGCTTGAAAAGCTATTGTGATTTGACACGGGACACGAGACTCCGAGACACGTGTCCTGAAGTCCCGTGTCTCGCGTCCAATAAATCTTATGAGTTTTTCGATTGATCGGAATCGGCTTGCCCAGTTCGGGAGCCTCGAGTTTTTGGCGCGACAGATCGTGGAAGGCTTCATCACGGGCCTTCACAAGAGTCCTTTCCACGGCTTTTCCGTGGAATTCGCCGAACATAGGCTCTACAACACGGGCGAGCCGATTCGTCATATCGACTGGAAACTCTATGGCCGTACCGAGAAGCTCTTTGTGAAACGCTACGAGGAGGAAACCAACCTGCGTTGCCAACTGGTCATCGACAAAAGCTCCAGCATGTGCTTCCCAGTGCGGAACAAGATCGACTTCGAGCATCCCAACAAGCTGTTCTTCAGCGTCTATGCCGCAGCCTCCCTGATGGAGCTGATGCGCCGCCAACGCGATGCCGTCGGCCTTGACCTCTTCGATGAAACCATCACGTTTCATGAACCTGCCAAGATGTCGGCAGTACACAACAAGCTGATATATACCGAGCTGGAAAAGCTGATCGACACCTACGACAAAGATCAAAAGAAAACCACCTCTACCGTCCAGTGCCTGCACCAGATCGCCGAGATGACCCACAAACGCAGTCTGGTGGTGATCTTTAGCGATATGCTCGACAACCTCGACGATCATCGTAAGATGTTCGAGGCGCTGGAACATCTCAAATACAACAAACACGAAGTTATCCTGTTCCACGTCTATGACGGACAGCTGGAACAGAACTTAGACTTCGAAAACCGCCCGTACCGTTTTGTCGATTTGGAGACGGGCGAGACGCTTAAACTCAATCCCGTGGAAGTTCAAGAGCGTTACCGCCAGCTGATGTCGCAACGCAAGGACGACATCCTGAAACACTGCTACCAATACCAAATCGATTATGTGGAAGCCGATATTAATAAAGAATATAGTCAGGTGTTGACAAGTTATCTCATTAAACGCTCGAAACTATATTAATTATTTTCATATTTTAATATTGCTTATTAAAATATTGTTATTATCTTTGTGACGTATTTTAAAATCAAATTACGTCATTTAGATTAAATTTTATTGCATTATGATTAAAAACTCATATCTTTGCACTGGTTTAAAAACAGTTGCAATGGCTCAAGTATCTATGACAGTGAGAATGGATTCGTTGCTGAAGCAGCGTTTCGATGCGTTATGTGCGGAATTCGGCATGAGTGCCAATACCGCAATGAATGTTTTTGCAAAGGCCGTGGTTCAATGTGGTAAGATACCTTTTGAAATCAAGTCAGAGCGAGCATCGGCCTTGGAACAAAGTTATGCTGCCTTCAAGAGAATGAGGGAACGTGCTGAAAGCGGTGAGACTCCCGACTTGACTATGGAGGAAATCGATGAAGAAATCAGAGTGGCAAGAGCGTCGAGATAATGTTGTACGTTGTTTTTGACACCAATGTGATTGTGTCGGCTATGTTGTCGCACAATCCCCAATCTTCTACGGTAAAAGTGGTTGAATCTATTACTCTAGGGAAGGTCACCCCTCTTTATAATGAAGAGATCCTTGCTGAATACGATGATGTCCTTCATAGAACAAAGTTTAATCTGGATGAAGCTGATGTTTCAAATATGATAGGAGCTGTTATCAAATTGGGCGTTCGGGTTGACCGAATTGAGAGTGGTGATCGATTTCCCGATACAGCAGATGCGGTGTTCTTCGAAGCGGCGCTGTCAAAAGATGGCTCGTTCCTGGTTACAGGAAATATCAGACATTACCCGCAAAATCCTATAGTGGTGACTCCTTCGGAATTACTGGCAATAATCGTTTAGAAGATGCAGAAATTTTTTACCAATAAAAAGCTTGATTTTGTAGAAGATCTGGTGCTTTACACCGACTCGCACATCTTCCTTACGGGTAAGGCGGGAACGGGAAAGACCACCTTTCTGAAAAACTTGCAGCACAAGACTTATAAACGCATGGTGGTGGTCGCCCCTACGGGAGTGGCTGCCATCAACGCTGGGGGACAGACCATCCACTCGTTCTTCCAGCTGCCTTTTGGCCCTCAGATCCCCGAGGACGCCCCCAAGAATCTCATGGCCGAAGCCAAAACTGAGACCTCCGCAAAAGCCTTGGCTTCCCAATATCAAAAGCTGAACAAAAACAAGCTGAACCTCATCAGGAGCATCAACCTCCTCGTCATCGACGAGATCAGCATGGTCCGGGCCGACGTGCTCGATGCCATCGATGCTGTGCTACGCCGTGTCCGCCGTTCGCAGAAACCTTTCGGAGGCGTCCAGCTTCTCATGATTGGCGACGTCCATCAGCTGGCGCCCGTGGCAAAAGCTGAGGAGTGGGAGATTCTGGCTCCCTTCTACCAAAACGTGTATTTCTTCGGAAGTCACGTGCTGCAGCGTACTCCTTATCTCTGCGTGGAACTCGACCATATTTACCGTCAGCACGACGAGGATTTCATCACGCTGCTCAACAAGGTGCGCGACAACCGCTTGGACGCCGAATGCCTTCGCCTGCTCAACAGCCGCTACATACCTGATTTTACGCCTGATGACAGAGAGGGCTACATAACCCTTACCACGCATAACTACCAAGCCGATGAGATCAACGAGTCGAAGCTGGCTGCCCTGCCTTCCAAATCGGTCTTCTTCGAGGCAAAGGTTGAAGGTACTTTCCCAGAGAACACATTTCCCACCAAGGAATCTCTCGAGCTGAAAGTAGGAGCACAGGTGATGTTCGTCAAAAACGACCCCGACAAGGCTTTCTTCAACGGGAAGATCGGACGTGTCATCGCCATCGACGAAAGGGAAGGCACTGTGGAGGTGCAGAGTGGCGACGAACGCATCATCGTGGCGAAGCTCCAGTGGCAGAATATGGAATACACCATCAACGCTGAAAACCAGAATATTGAAGAGAAAGAGATCGGAAGCTTCGTCCAGATTCCACTCCGACTGGCCTGGGCCGTCACCATCCACAAGAGTCAGGGGCTGACTTTCGACAAGCTCATCGTCGATGCTGGTCAGGCCTTCGCCCATGGACAGGTATATGTCGCTTTGAGCCGCTGTACCTCGCTCGAGGGATTGGTCCTGAAGACCCGTATCCCGTCGAGTGCCCTCGTCAACGACCGCTCGGTGAACGACTTCGTGGAACACATCCCTGAGAAGGAGCCTACCCAAGAGAAAGTGGATCAGCTGCGACATCAATATGAACTCGACACCATGCTCGAACTCATCGACTTCTACGGTCTATACAAGGGTTTCGGCAAGGTGATGAAGATCCTCTACGATAACGGCACCCTGTTTGAGGCCGACATGATCCACGACCTCTCACAACGGCGAACCAAGCTGTTGGAGGCACTCTGCGGCGTCAGTGCCAAGTTCGAAGGACAGCTGCGCCGCCTTCATGCGCAAGCACCATGCTGCGAACAGAACCCAGCCTTGCAGGAACGCCTTGCCAAAGGTTCCTCTTATTTCAAGGAACAGCTGGACGACATCACTAGAGGCATCTTTGAGTTGAATTTCAAGACGGGCAACAAAGCCGTCAACAAACAATTCGACGACGCTTGGCAGCAGTTCCTTGAAGACCTCCGCGTGAAGCAACGTTGCCTTGAGACCTGCCGCAACGGCTTTGCCATCAAGGATTACCAGCGGGCCAAAGCTGTCGCTGTGCTGGATGAGAAAGAACTCGATGAGCCTGAAAAGCCAAAGAAGAAATCAAAGAAAACCGATAAAAAGCCCAAGGAGCCAAAGATTAGCACTTACGAGGTTACCAAAAACATGATAGATGATGGCTTCACTCCAGAGGAAATTGCCAAGGAGCGCGGATTGCATACGTCAACAATCTACAGCCACATTGCCAAGTTCATCGAAATGGATGAATACGACGCTAGCCAATTCGTCAGCGAGGAGCATTACGACACCATCCGCGATTATTTCGATTCGACTGGTGATCCGTCCTTGGGCGCCGCCAAAGACGTGCTCGGAGATGACTATAGCTTTGGCGAGATCAAAATGGTCCTCTCAGAATTGAAACGAGATGGTTTTTTTGAAGACATTTTTCAATAAAAAAACTTATCTTTGTCGTGATAATATTTTGAGAAAATGAAAAGAGGATTTGGAAGTGACAACCACTCGGGTGTGTGCCCGGAGGTTTTGGAAGCCATCATGCGTGTGAATCAAGACCATGCCTTGGCATACGGTGACGATGAATATTGTGCAGCGACGGAGCAACGGTTCCGTGAACAGTTCGGCGAGCAGGCGAGGGTGTTCTTCGCCTTCAACGGCACGGGATGTAACACCTTGTGCATCGATGCCATGGTGCGTTCCCACGAAGCCGTGGTCTGTGCCGAGACTGCCCATATCAACGTTGATGAATGCGGTGCCCCGCAGCGTGTGGTGGGTTGCCGCCTGCTTACCGTTGATACCTCTGACGGTAAGCTGACCCCCGAGCTGGTGAAGACCCGCCTGCATGGCTTCGGCTTCGAACACCACAGTCAGCCTAAACTCATTTCCATCACACAGCCTACCGAGTTGGGGACGCTCTATACCCTTGACGAGATCAAGTCCTTGGTGGAGCTTGCCCGTGAATACAACATGTATGTCCATATCGACGGTGCCCGTCTGGGCAACGCCGCCGTGGCACTGGGTTGCACCTTCAAGGAGATGACCACTGACCTCGGCGTCGATGCCGTGTCGTTCGGAGGCACCAAAAACGGCTTGATGATGGGAGAGGCCGTCGTGTTGCTCAATCCTGAGATTTGCCCCGACTTCAAGTACCGGCGCAAGCAAGCCATGCAACTCTGCTCGAAGATGCGTTTCATCGCCGCACAGTTCGATGCTTATTTCGAGAACGACCTTTGGCGCCGCAACGCCGAACACTCGAACAAGATGGCTCAGCTGCTTTATAAGTCAGTGAAGGACATCCCTGGTGTCGAGATCGTCTATCAGGTGCAAGCCAATGGTGTGTTTGCCAAGTTGCCACGCAATGTGTGGAAAGCCCTTCAGGAGTACTGTTTCTTCTACGATTGGGATGAAGACGCCAACGTGGTCCGCTGGATGTGTTCCTTCGATACTACTGAAGAGGATATCCAGCATTTTGCGGAGAAGTTAAGGGAATTGATGTGAATGAATGGACTGAAACCTCCTTATTTGATCAACGTAATTCCAGCCAGTTCGCGTCCGATTGAACGAATTCCTTCTTGAATCCGTAGAACTTGTCTTTCGGAAATATATTGGCCTCTTTTATACTGACGCATTAAAGATTTGTTGAGATGAATGTGTTCAGCTAATTTGCTGACATTCAAATATGGATGTGCGTCGTAGAAAGCTGAAATATCATACTGATAAACAAATTCAATGTTTTGTAACTCTTCTGGAATAGGTTTTCCCCAATTGACGTATGATTCTATCATTTCTTGATAACCAATCAAGAAATCCTCTTTAGCTTCTGCAACAGTGTCCCCATCTCCAATAATACAGTTTTTTAGTTTTGGAGCATGGATGCCGTAAGAACCATCTTCTCCTTTTTCAATTATAGCAATTACTTTTTTCATTCTTTATAATAGTTTAATTAGGTAGTGATAGATTCCGCTTTTTATTTCTTTTGACCAATGTCGCTCGATTAAGATCTCATAATCTTTTTGAGGATGGTAATAAATATCATGTCTTTTTCCGTGTTCTTTTAGCAACCATCCTCTTGAGATAGCCAGTCTTTTTTAATTCATTCCATTTCATTGCAAATATATAACATTTTTGTAATATATAAACTTTTTTTATAAGTTTTTTAGAATTTCCAAACCATCTCGGCCTTCACGTCGGTTTTCATCTCGTCGGAAAGGAAAGAACACCCAACCCGAGCATAGAGACTCAAGGCATTGAAAAGCTTTAGTTTGCCAAGCAAATACAATCGGGACCCTTTGCCGTAAAGGCTGGGGATGGAAAAGGCTCCTAACACGTCGTTTTCATACATGGTGATACGGCTGTTGTAGTCGTCACTGTCGAACAATGCATAACGGAAAGTAAGACTATAAGGCTTGCCGTCAGGCTTATAGGCGACGTCTTGACAAATCATATAACCTCGGCTGTCGATGCCATCGTCGTTGAAATAATGGGAATAGGCCGCCTTGTTGCTCAGGTACAGAGATCCGAACAGGCTGTAAGTGAGCTGGAATTGTAAGGTGCGCTTGGTGTAAAAGATGGGGTAATGGCTGAAGACATGGTCATCGGTGGAGTTTTTCATCTTGGTCTTCGACTTGAGCCTGAATTGCATGGAGGCGTTTCGGCTGATTTGGTGGTTGATCTTTAGACAGTATTCCTGTCCCCAGGAGGGATTATAGACTTGGCTGCTGAGCCATGTCAGACGGAAGAAATCGGCGTAGGCGAGGAGGTCCCATCCGGGTGCTGGGGCGCATTGCAAGCCTAGGTAAACACCTTCTTCTCCCTGTCCTCGGCTGCTTTCACCGAAGGCACTGCTCAACAGGTTTTGGTATCGTTTGTCATAGCTTCGGTACAACAAGCTGAAGTTGATGTATCCTCTTGGCTTCATGGTCATGCCGACCAATCCAGCGAAGGCGCCGTTGTCGCTCCGTGAGAGCTCTCCGAAGATCACGGTCTTGTCCCAAAACCAGCGAAAATCCAGACCCAGGTCGGTGAGTCGGTCGCCTTGAAAATAGAACTGGTTGTATTTGGAAGGCTTGAGTTGCAGCATCTTGTTAAGCCGTAGGTGATAGGTGGTGAAGCCCACTTCCAGCTGGGGACCAGCGTAACAGAGATGTCCGCCAAACACCTGTTGGCGCACGGCGTGCCGTTTCTCAAGTTCCTTCAAAGTCCGATGGTATCCTGTCTCTTGTAGGGCACTGACCAGTTCGGCGTCATCCAGTTCATCGTCCAGGGTGTCGCTTTCCACGATGGTGGCATCGATGTAGCGAAAGGAATAAAAAGCCGTGGCATACCAGTCTCGGTATCTGAAGGTCGTGGCAGCGCCTCGAAAGAAATCGCCTTCACTAGAGGAGGCTTTTGGGCGTACGCCTCCGGCGCGTTTCATGGGGGAGCTTCCTCCAGAGGCTTTGCCAAAACTCATCCCTGACCATAACGTCAGGCCTTGTCCGAAGCTAAGCAGGTAGTCGCCTAAAGCCAGGTCTTTGATCTCGAGTCCTTTTGTCCCTCTCTGGGCGTTTTCCGTCAACTTGATATCCGAGGCGTATATATGGAATCCATAGAAGTCGAAGCAGGGAAATTGGTGCTGCCATGGCTCGCCCGCATCCTTTTCCAAGGCGAATCCAAATCGCAAACGTTGCTTGTAATGGAAGGCGTATTTAACTTGGAGTTTCAAGGGATCACCCAGGTGTTTTGTTGTAGTGTCATGGTTTTTTTGTGCATAGTTCAAGGTCACTTGATGTCTGCCTTGGGCGATCATCCTGCCTAATCCGGGCTGTTCCTGTTCCATGGTTTTCTCGCTTTTCCCGAAATAGATCAGAGGACCGATGACGGCTACGACAGCCTCGTTGAACTCTTCCATCGTCAACAGCTCATCGATGAAAAGCAGGTCGCCGAATTGCCGTCGATATTGCCGTAACGCCTCGGTCTGAAAGACACTGAGCAGCCCGATCTCTTCAAGGTGGATTACCTCTTCGCTGTTGATGTTGAGTGGGTTTTCCAGGTAGAATAGATAGTCCTCCAACAGGTCTTCGTGGGAAGCATCGTCATCATCATCGAGCAATGTCAAATCCTCCATAAGTTTCTCCTCCGTTTGCTCCAACAGCAGCTGATAAAGGAATTCGATGTTTTGGGTAACGGGCTGAAGTGTGTCGCTCAAAGGGTGAAAGATGCTTAATATGATGATGCTGATGATTTTCATTTCTTTTGCCTGTAGTAAATCCTATGGGATGCTATATTCCATGCCGATTTGCAGCGATGTCCCAAGTGCTTGATGCAGCTGTGCCGCGACATCGACGTGGAGATGACGGATCTCGTAGCCAATGCCGAAGCTTAGGAGGTTGGGGTTGCATTGGACACCAGCTCGAAGATAGAAACGTTTGAAGACTTGGTATTCGAAGCCGCTTCGTAGTTGGAATCCTTCTCGTTCGCTGTTTTTCTCCAGCTCGCATTGGGCGACAAAATCATTAGTAAACTGATAGGAGAGGCCGAAACATAAATCGATGGGTAGGGGATCCTCGTTGATCGTCATAAGCCTTGCGCGAATGGGATTGTATATGGTGGCGCCAAGACGGAGTTTCTCTGTGACCTGCGACTGGATGCCTAGTTCGAAGCTTGGCGCCCCTCGGTTGGGATAGCCATCGCCCCAATGAAACAGCAGGTACTCGAATCGCAATCCCATCTGTAGATAAGGGCCGAAGTCGCGGGCATAGACGATGCCGAACTGGTTTTCGCTGTAATCCACACCTCCGAATTGAGTTACCAACAAGCCGAAGCAACCGATGCGGTCAAATGATTTGACAATGCCACCGCTCTTGAAAGCGGTCTCTTTCAATAGCCATTGGTTCTCATAATACAGTCCGAAATGCCAGCCTTTCAGATAGGCCAGTCCCGCTGGGTTGTTCTGTAATGCCCATAGATCCTTGCTGCATACTGATGCTCGTCCCAGGGCCGCCGCCCTTCCTCCTGTGGCTCTTGTCAGGTCAAAAGCGTTACACCTATTAATTAATAGGTAAATTATTAATATAAAAATACTTTTTTTCATTGTTTTCTTTTATGATACAAAAGTAAATTAATACCATGTATGTTATATTGAAATTATGTTGAAATAATATCTAATTATTATTTTGAAAAGAGTTGGAATGTATTTTGATATTTGTTATCTTTGCAATTTTAAACTTGACATGACTTACGTACTCATCATTGCCGCCATTCTCCTTGCCGCCATTGGGCTGGTGGGAGCCATCGTTCCGGGAATTGCCGGTCCGCCGTTCAGTTTCTTGGGGTTGCTGGTATTGTCATTCGTGGATGGCATCGACTATTCCACGGGATTTTTGGTGATCATGGGTATCATTGGCGCGATCATCTTTGTGCTGGATTACGTGGTCCCAATATGGGGTACAAAAACCCTTGGAGGCACCAAGGCTGGAGTACGAGGCAGTACCATAGGGCTGATCTTGGGGCTGCTTTTCACTATTATTTTCCCCATCGGTTTTATTGCCATTCTGTTGGGACCGTTCATCGGTGCCTACATCGGGGAGCGGAATGCTGGCACACCCGATCATAATGCATGGCGCTCAGCTTTTGGTTCCTTCGTCGGTTTTTTGGCGGGAACCTTCATCAAGACGGTGTATGCTGTAGTCTGTTTGTTTTACATTTTTAAAGATTTAATTCGATTGATATGGTAGATTTTGAAAATAAGGCAAGACATATCCGTGAGCTGATCCTGACTTCTTTGACGGAAGCAGGCTCTGGCCATACGGGTGGCTCGCTCGACCTTGTAGATATCTTCACGGTGTTGTATTTCGACCATCTTCGTCATCGCCCTAAGAATCCTCTTTGGGAAGATCGCGACAAAGTGGTCTTGTCGATCGGTCATACGGCGCCAGTACTATATGCGACCTTGTCTGCAGCAGGCTATTTCCCGGAAAAGGAGATGATGACGCTGCGTAAACTGGGGAGCCGTCTTCAGGGCCATCCAAGTTACGAGTTCAAGTTGCCGGGATTGGAGACTTGCTCCGGTTCTCTTGGACAAGGACTGGGTGTGGCTTTGGGCATGGCCATCTCTGCCAAGATTGACGGCAAGCCGAATCGTGTGTTCTGCATCATGGGCGACGGTGAACAGCAGGAGGGAAGCGTGTGGGAGACCGCCATGGCTGCGGCGCATCATAAAGCCGACAACCTTTGTGCCATCATCGACAGGAACCGGCTTCAAATTGACGGTGGCACTGAAGAGGTGATGGGCATCGATCCCCTGAAGGATAAATGGGTTGCCTTTGGATGGCATGCGATCGAGATCGATGGGCACGACTATAGCCAGATCAAGATGGCTTTGGAGATGGCCGACAAGACAGAGGGCAAGCCCACCGTCATCATCGCGGATACCGTGATGGGAAAAGGCGTCAAGAGCATTGAAAACAACAACCAATGGCACGGCAAAGTTCCCTCGAAGGAACAACTTCCCGGCTTTTTGAAGGAACTGAACAACTGATTAACTGAACAACTTCTAATTATGAGATACGTCAATAAAGGCAACAAGGCTACCAAACTTGGATTTGGTGAAGGTGTGCTGGCCGCAGCACAGAAAGATGAACGCGTGGTCGGGCTGGGAGCTGATATCACGGCTTCTGTCGGCATGAACCTGTTTAAGGATGCGTTCCCTGATCGTTTCTTCTCCATGGGCATTGCAGAGCAGGATGCTGTGGCTGTGGCATCGGGCATGGCGCTGAGCGGCAAGATCCCGGTGTTCAGCACATATGGTGTCTTTGCGGCACATCGCTCCAACGACCAGATCAGGATTTCCACCTGCTACAACAACGTGCATGTGGTCATCGGCGGCGCCCATGCTGGCGTCTCGGTAGGCCCTGACGGTGCTACCCATCAAGCCCTTGAGGATATCGCGGCGATGCGTGTCCTGCCTAACATGACGGTTATCTCGCCTTGCGATGCCACCCAGGCTAAGATCGCTACAGAGAAGGCCATCCTCGAGTTGGACGGTCCTGTCTATATCCGTTTCGGCCGCGAGCCGATGCCGGACTTCACCGACGAGGATCAGGATTTCCAAATCGGCAAGGCGCAGCTGTTGCTTGACGGCACCGATGTCACCATCGTGGCAACGGGTCATGAGGTGTGGGAGGCCTTGAATGCCGCTCACATGCTGGACCATCTCGGCATCTCGGCACGTGTCATCAACATGCATACCATCAAGCCTTTGGATGGCGACATTCTGAAGAAAGCCGCCGACGAGACCCGTATGATCTTCACCGTTGAGGAGCACCAGGCTGCTGGTGGATTGGGTGGCGCGGTGTCGGAATTCCTCTCCGATGTGCATCCCATCCGTGTCTGCCGCATCGGCATTAACGACAGCTTTGGCGAGTCGGGACAGGCATCGGCATTGATGCATAAGTTTGGTTTGGATTCGGCGGGCATCGTCAACCGGATCTTGGAAGAAGTGGGGAAGGACGATCTCAGCGTATTTATCCCCAAGATGGACAAGCCCTTCTCGACGCATCCCAAGTCGTTATACACTTACAAAATGCTGTATGAAGGCTATGATTTCCATGACGAATCGACTTTCGAGAACTGCTACGACACCCGCGTGTACCGCAGCTATATGAGCTATGGTCAGCGTGGTAAGGATATCCGTGAGACCCTGGCGCGTTCACTGCACGACCATTTCATTACCTATCACCTGTACAAGCTGCTTGACCAATATGACGAGAAGATGGTGGTCGGCGTCATGGGCGGTCATGGCCGTCGGCGCGACGACCCGCATTACCGTCAGATCGTTTATCTGAGCAAGAAGTTGACGGAGATGGGCCGCCTGATGGTCACCGGCGGTGGCCCTGGCGCCATGGAGGCCGCCCATCTGGGGGCTTATATGGCCGAAAGGACAGACGAGGAGGTGGAGGAGGCCTTGGCGATGATGGCTGCCTCTCCGACCTTCAGGGACGCTGGCTGGCTGCGACGCTCTTTCGAGGTGATGGAGCGCTTCCCGCTGGTTACCAATTACCGCAGCCTCTCGATCCCGACGTATTTTTACGGACACGAACCCACGGCGCCTTTTGCCACCGACATTGCCAAGTATTTCGACAACAGCGTGCGTGAAGACGGCATTGTCACCGTAGCCAAGGGCGGCATCATCTATACGCCTGGCAGCGCCGGCACCATGCAGGAGATCTTCCAAGATGCTGGTCAGAACCACTACGAGACCGAAGGCTTTGCCAGCCCCATGATCTTCATGGGCAAGGAATATTTTACCAAGACCATGCCGGCCTATACCATGCTCAAATACCTAAGCGATAGTGGTCACTTCAAGCACATGTTGCTAACCCTTACCGACGACAACGATGAGATCATCGATGCCATTGTCAAGTTCAAGGAAGGAGATGGAGATAAGAGATAAAAGATAAAAGATAAGAGATAAGAGATAAGAGTTACTTCTCTACCGGTTTTAACTTTTAACTTTTAACTTTTAACTTTTATCTTTTATCTTTCAAACCTGTCTCCCGTCCCTTCAATAACCGCCTTTTTCCACGAATCCGGATACCCGGGCTGCTTGGGCTTGAGAGGATATCCGTAAGGATTGCGGAGGAAATGGCCGTTTTCGTCGGTTTGCTTAACGTTGCTGTCGAGGTATTTCACCAAGAGATAATTGCTCAGGTTACGCCATTGCTCAACAGTGTTGCGCCCAGCCTGGTTGGAGAAATCGGTGAGGTAGTCAATGGCTTGTGCTGGGTCTTTGGCAAAGAGGCTCAAGGCTTGTTCGTCGGCATGGTGGACTTGCTCTTGGTAGCCGTCTTCCAACTCCTGTTGCTTCTTCTGGATGTCACCAATAACTCGATTGTAGTAGAGATATTTAAAATGTGCCAATCGGTTGAAGACCCAGAAAGCGGCATTGTCGCTGTAGGTCAGCATATCGCCGTTACCCACGCGATATTCGATGGGCACCTCGGTGATGGAGCAGTAGAAGGGCGTATAGACGGTGGAGTTGGTGTCGTCCACGCCAAACCAGATGATGCCGCCAATGGGGTTGGGCAGCCAAGAACGGCTCTGGGCGATGAACGAGAAACCGGTCTGCACCACTTCGATGCTGCGCTCATTGAAGTATTTCTTGCCGTCATATTCCCAATAAAGTGGATTGAAGCGGAACGGAGAGCCAAAGGGATCAGCGCCGGGATCCAAGGTCTTGTCCAGCTCGGTGCCTTGGAAATGGTCGCGCTGGAAGGCCATCATGTCGCTGAGGCTGATCTTGCGGTTGGGCTTGACGTATAATGGCATGCGGTGGGTGAGGTCCTTGCCAGTGACGTAGTCCCAGTATTCGTCCATGCCGTCACATACCTTGTTGAACATGGTCCACACGCGGAGGTCGCAAATACGAGCTGCACTGAAATCCACTGGAGCGTAGGCGGCGCTGAAGTCGAAGTCCTTGTCCTTGCCACTGAAGTAGCCCTTGCGGCGGGCGAAGTCGATGATGTCGTGTTTGTAAATAACCTCAACTTGAGGATTGTAAAGCTTTTTCCAGTCTTTATCCGTGATGGAGGTCTTGCCGTTGCGAAGGGGGAAGGTGGTGATCCTTGCCGCATTGGCGTGACCGCTCACGTAGCCGTCGGGGATACGGATGGCCACCCACACGGCACCTCGGTCGGCGTTGATGGTGTCGCCGGTCTTGGTCACCGTAGGCGTATAGCCTTTTGGCATGATCTCCATGTACCAAACCTCGTTGGGATCGCTGATGCTGAACGACTCGCCGTCGCTGCCATAGCCGTATGCATCCACCAAGTCGGCCATCACCTTGATGGCTTCACGGGCGGAACGGCTCCGCTCCAAGGCGATGAACATAAGGCTTCCGTAATCCACGATGCCTGTCGGGTCGATGAGCTCCTCCCGGCCACCGAAAGTGGTCTCACCGAGCCCGACCTGGTGCTCATTTATGTAACCTACCACTTGGAAGGTGTGAGCGGGTTGCGGCACGCTGCCACGAGGGGCGTTGGTGCCCCGGTCGTAACAGACTCTCATGCTACCCTCTGGCCAGTCGGCGGCAGGGGTGAAGTAGAGCTCGCCATAGCGGATGTGGGAGTCGGCGCAATAGCTGATGAAAGTAGAGCCGTCCACGCTGGCGCCTTTGGTAATCAGGAAGTTGGTGCATGCCTGTGCCGTGTTGAAGACGGCAAATAAGGCTACGAGAAACAGGTATTGGGGTTTTTTCATAAGGATGAATTCTTTTGGCAAAGGTAAATAAAAGTTGTATCTTTGCCAAAAACAAATCGAAAATGAAATCGAACATCCCATTAGCGGAACGATTGCGCCCGACGAGCCTCGACGACTATATCGGACAGAAGCATATCATCGGTGAGAACGCCGTGTTGCGCCGCGCCATCGAGAGTGGCAGAATCCCGTCCATGATCTTCTGGGGACCGCCTGGCGTGGGCAAGACCACCTTGGCTTACATCATCTCAAAGCAGGTCAAAAGGCAATTCTTCCAGTTGAGCGCCGTAAGCAGCGGTGTGAAAGAGGTGCGGGATGTCATCGACCGTGCCAGGATGGCTCCTGAAGCGCCTATCTTGTTCATCGATGAAATCCACCGCTTCAGCAAGTCGCAGCAGGACTCGTTGCTGGGTGCCGTAGAGAAAGGTCTTGTCACCTTGATTGGCGCCACCACCGAGAACCCGAGCTTCGAGGTGATCTCGCCTTTGCTTTCGAGGTGCCAAGTCTATGTGCTCAAGTCTCTCGAGAAAGAAGACTTGGCAGTGATGTTGGATAAAGCCGTCAAGATGTTGGAAACCGACTACGGCAAGAAGATCGTGGTCCAGGAGCCCGAAGCCTTGATGCGCATCAGCGGCGGCGACGGACGCAAGCTGTTGAATGCCATCGAGCTGGTGGTCTCTTCCTTGGATGATCAGCATCCTGAGGCCAAAGAGCTGGTGGTGACCAATGAGTTTACGACGGACACCATTCAGAGCAATCTGGTGAAATACGACAAACAGGGTGAGATGCACTATGACGTGATCTCTGCCTTCATCAAGTCGATGCGCGGCAGCGACCCCAACGCGGCCTTGTATTATCTGGCAAGGATGATCGAGGCGGGGGAGGATCCGCTTTTCATCGCCCGACGGATGTTGATTTTGGCATCTGAGGACATCGGCAATGCCAATCCAAACGCTTTGTTGCTGGCCAACACCTGTTTCGATGCGGTCAACAAGATCGGCTGGCCAGAGAGCCGTATCATCCTCTCGCAAACGGTTACCTACCTGGCTTCTTCGCCCAAGAGCAACGCTGCCGTGGCTGCCATCGACGCGGCTCAGGCTTTGGTGCGGCAGACAGGCGACTTGCCCGTGCCATTGCATCTCCGCAATGCTCCCACCAAACTGATGAAAGACCTCGGCTACCATGAGGGTTACAAATACGCTCATGCCTTCGAAGGCAACTTTGTGGAGCAAGAATTTCTTCCAGAAGCAATTTCTGGCACGGTTTTGTATGAGCCACAGGATAACCCCCGTGAGCGTGAGCTGAGGAAGTTTTTGCGTGAGCGGTGGAAAAACAAGTATGGGTATTGAGGAGTGAGGAGTGAGGAGTACCCCGTTAGGGGTTAAAGCTTGGTAGATAATGGATAACGAAAAGATGGAAAACAACAAAAACAACAGAAACAACGCGTCCCAGCCTGTGCCGACGGAGAAGAGTGTCTCTGTTTGGGGCAAGGTGCTGTCAACCAGCATCGGTTTGCCTTTCGTCAAGGTGAATCGCGAAGAGTTTCTAACCAAGGAACTCTCGAAGTTTTGTACGCCAATGGAGGTGATGACCGCCCTTGAGGAAGGTCCGCTGGGCGTGCTGACCAAGAAGGAGATCGACAAGCTGGCCAACCAGTGCATCAGCTATCATCTGACCATGGTATGCGGCACTTCAGCTTTGATGGGTCTTCCCGGAGGTTGGTGGATGGCGGGCACCATCCCGGCTGACCTTACCCAGTTTTATGGGCATATCCTCTCCTTGATGCAGAAGCTGATCTATCTCTATGGCTGGCCAGCCCTGACCAATGTCAACAACCAGCTGGATGACGAGTCACTCAACATCATGACCTTGTTCGTGGGTGTGATGATGGGCAACAAGATGGCTATTGAGGCTGTCTCCAAGATTGTGACGCAGGCCTCGAAGCACGCGGGTGCCAAGATCTCGGAGACGGTCATTGCGCATTATGCCGTGAAGATCGCCCAATGGATCGGCATCAACATGACCAAGGAAGGCTTTGCCAAAGGGGTGGGGAAGGTGATTCCCTTGGTGGGGGCACCGATTTCCGCCACCATCACCTATTACACCTTCCGTCCGATGGCTCGCAGGCTAAAGAAGCACCTTGATGAGCTGTATGACATGGGAATGGAGCATAGGAGAGGTTAAAGGTGAGAGGTTAAAGGTTAAAGGTTAGAGGTTAAAGGTTAATGGTTAATGGTTAAAGATCGGTAGGGTGTTGATTGTCACGGATTTGTGATTTGAAATGAAAAAAAACGAAAAAAAACCTTGCTGTTTATCAAAAAAGCAGTAATTTTGCAGCGTCGAAAGGCAATGGACTAGTAGCTCAATTGGATAGAGTCCCTGACTACGGATCAGGCGGTTGTGGGTTCGACTCCCGCCTAGTTCACAAAGGTTCCGCAAAACGAACCTTTTTTTATCGATGGCCCATTCGACTAGGGGCTAGGTCATCAGACCCTCATTCTGAAAACAGCGGTTCGAATCCGCTATGGGCTACAAAAACAGGGACGCAATCGCGCCCCTGTTTTTATTTGATCTCCTGGCCTAGAATGCTGTATTTCTTTCCGTCTTTGATGATGACAACATGGCCTTTTTCAAATACCTTTTGAACAGCCCTATCCTTGTGGTCTAGGTGCTCATCTATGTAATAATTTGTTTTTGAAATGGTATCTGACCATGTGATTTCCGACGTTGTGCCGTTGGAAAATACAGCGCCAATACCATATCGATACATCCCGTTTTGAATCGTGTCCCATGTATAATCGGTATAATTTGATCCATCAACCTCTTCGGCAAGATTCACGTTTTGTCCTTCGCTGTCTTCACGATATATGCGGTAACCTATGATTTGTTCCAGTTGACTTCTGATTTCATAGATGGAAACCTTATGTTGAAGATCTTCGACCATAAACATGGCGTCTTTCCCATTGTATTTCCCAACGAAAGCCCCAGAAAAATTCTCCATTGAATTGAATAGAGGATGATAGTTGATGCTGTTGTTGGAGATGTCAAAATAGCATGCGCTTCCAAAATAATCTAAAAAAATCACATGCGGATTTCCATCTTTGGCAGCGACCGCCCCTAACCCCTTTATAAAAGATGATAAAGATGATAGTGAAGGACTGCTTGTTATTCTTTGGCCTTGACGATCTACAAGAATAAAACGATGATTCTTCAAGCAATCAAAGACCCAGAAGCCATCGCTTTCAGTGTCGTAGGCACAATTTGTGATTTGCATGTGGTTCAATTGTGGGTATATGGTATCAATCACCATCTTGTGCTCAATGTCTAGGCAAAATAGATTAAACATGCTGGTGAAATCTTTGTTGCTGCAGTAATAAAAGTAAGTTCCGTCAAATGCCATATCATCTGGGTAAACGCCGTCTATCGTGAACTGCTCTACCAATTCTCCTTCCATGGTATATTTGGCAAACTCGTTTGTGTTACTAGTGAAAATGTAGATGCTTTCTCCATCTGTTGCCACTTTTTTGCCTTTCTCAATTTGGAATTCCTTCATTAGTGTCCATTGCGGCTCTTGGTAATCCCATGACAAGGCAACGCAAGGGCTGCTGGCATCATTCTCATCGGGTGCATAACGAGCTGTTATTTGGTTTACAAAAAGATAGGTATAATTAGCCTCAATATTGTCAATGTCATCCATAACATTGAATGTGTAGGCCATGTCGTATGAAACAATCTCATCGTCTCTTTTCCAGCAATTAAACTTGGAGTTTTCATTAGGCACTGCAGTGAGCGTACATTGTTCGCCGAAATGATACTCGCCTGCTCCTTCAACGGCACCAGCATTGACAGGGAACACTGAAGCAGTTACGCTACAAGGCTCATATTGTGGAACGATATCAAATATTGCATATTGGTTTTTTGAGAAGTTGCTGCCGTTGGGGTTCAAGTTTCCCAAAGAGAAAAAGCCATTGGCATTGCCGCCCCATCCCCAATTGAAATGGAACAGATTGTTGGTGTCGTAACCATCGCACACGAACGCATGTCCTCCTCCTTGACTGAAACCAGTATATTGAATCGGACGACTCAAATCAAGGCAATTCTTCATGAGAGAGAGCCATTCTTCATTGCTGTAATTAGACCGTTTCTCCCAATGGACTTCTCTGGAATAGTTGAAGTATTGCATCAAGGCTCGTGGGACATCCTCTGAACTTGCTGTTGAACCGTTGGAAGTGCCGTATGCCATATCCACTGAAATCCCACAATGGTACAGTAGGGTTGCCACGGCTTCGATTTCGACATCATTCGATGCATCGGTCAAAGAATCGGGCATGTGATCCCAATCGTATGTTGTGTGTCCAAAATCAGCGGAAAGCAAATCCCCCGAATTGGTGTAGGAGTGTGTGCCCCAGCCCACCTCAGGATACCTCCAGTAATGCATGATCATACCCATGGCTACGGCAACGCAACCCACTTCAGTACGGCCGCAAGGACCTTGTCCTTCAGGACAAAGGCTGTTGTAAAGACATCCTTGGTGCCATTTTTCTGTCAGCAGAGGTTCAACGGATTTTGAGACCTTCTGGTTGTTGAGCTGTCCGGTGTTTATCATCAATTCCCATTGCTTTGCTGTGGCTTCGTCCGCCAAAACTTGGTTTTCAATGCCATATTGGATTCTTGCCACGAAGTCCTGCAAATAGCCCTCCATCTGCACAGGGACATCATTGGGGTCGAAGCGGCCTTCGTGGGAATAGCCGATGATGGGCGTCTCGCAGTCGTCGGCTGAGACGATGACGAAGCCATCGGAGGTGTTGAAGACATAAAAGGCGGCAACGCCGTTGTCCGTACGATAGGTGGCTGTAAGTTGCAAATCGTGGGTGCCCATAAAGTGGGAAGCGATGGTTGTTGCGGTTTCTAGGTTGACGGGATGTGCCAAAGCGCACATCGCCAGCCCGAAAACGGCTAGACATAGTAAAAGAATTCGTTTCATATATGGCTCAATATTGCGTTCTTATAGTCTCATCGATAAACTGATGCGTTTCCTGTTCTCATCCACTTGCAGGACCTTCACGCGCACCTTTTGGTTGAGATGCACCACTTCGTTCGGGTCTTTGATGTAATGGTCGGCCATCTGACTGATGTGGACCAATCCGTCTTGGTGCACGCCGATGTCAACGAAGGCACCGAAGGCGGTGATGTTGGTGACGATACCGTTGAGCGTCATGCCGGACTTGAGGTCCTCGATGCTGCGGATGTCCTTGTCGAACTCAAAAGCCTCGAAGCTCTTGCGTGGGTCACGGCCGGGCTTCTCCAACTCCTTTAGGATGTCGTTGACGGTCTCCAGACCGAAATGGTCTTCGGTAAACTCTTTCGGGTCGATCTTGGCGATCAGCTCTTTGTTGCCGATCAGCTCGCTGACATTCACGTTCAGGCGTTTGGCCATCTTCTCCACGATGTGGTAGCTCTCCGGATGGACGGCGCTTTGGTCCAGCGGATTGTCGCCATCGTGAATTCTCAGGAAGCCGGCACATTGCTCGAAGGCCTTGTCGCCGAGACGTGGCACTTCGTGGAGTTGTTTGCGGCTCTTGAAACCGCCATTTTCTTCACGGTAGTTGATGATGTTGGAGGCTAGGGAAGGCCCTACACCGCTGACGTAGGAGAGGAGCTGCTGGCTGGCGGTGTTGAGTTCCACACCGACGGCGTTCACGCAACTCATCACGGTTTGGTCGAGGCTCTCGCCGAGTTTCTTCTGATCGACATCGTGCTGGTATTGTCCCACGCCGATGGATTTCGGGTCGATCTTCACCAGCTCCGCCAACGGGTCCATGAGTCGGCGTCCTATGCTGACGGCACCACGCACGGTGATGTCGTAGTCGGGGAACTCGTCACGGGCGATCTTGGATGCGGAATACACCGAGGCGCCGCTCTCGCTCACCATAACGGCGGTGATGTCGCGGTCGAACTTGATATAACGGATGAAGTCCTCGGTCTCTCGTCCCGCCGTGCCGTTGCCGATGGCGATGACTTCGACCTTGTAGGCGTCCACCAGGCTCTTCACCTTGCGCATGGAGCCGATCACGTCCGACTTGGGTGGGTGAGGGTAGATGGTCTCGTTGTGAAGCAAGGCACCGGTCTCACTCAAGATCACCACCTTGCAGCCGGTGCGAAACCCGGGGTCGATGGCCAACACGCGCTTCTGTCCCATCGGGGCGGCCAAGAGCAGCTGTTTCAGGTTCTCGGCGAACACCTGGATGGCGGTCTCGTCGGCTTTCTCTTTGTAGAGGGCGCGGATCTCGTTTTCGATGCTCGGCTCCAGCAGCCGCTTCCAGGAGTCGGCGACCGCCTTGCGCACCAGTTCCGACGAGGCGTTGTTGCTTTTCAAGAAGATGCGTTCCAACGTGTCGATGGCATGGTCGTCATCCACCTTGACTTTCAGTTTGATGACGCCTTCTTCCTCGGCGCGAAACAAGGCCAGGATACGGTGCGAAGGGGCCTTGGAGATAGGTTCCTGGAAGTTGAAATACTGTTGGTAAGTCTTACCTTCTTCCTCTTTGCCCTTGATGACGGAAGAGCTGATTTCACCTTTTGTATGAAAGATCTTGCGGATGCGGTTGCGGCCGTTGATGTTCTCCGAGACCCATTCTGCCATGATGTCCTGGGCGCCTTGCAGGGCTTCCTCCACGCTGTTGACGCCTTTCTGTTGGCTGACGAAACGGGTGGCTAACCGTGCCACGTCGTTGGTGTGCTGCGCCATGAGCTGGGCAGCCAACGGCTCCAGACCTTTCTCGCGGGCGATGGCGGCTCGGGTGCGGCGTTTGGGCTTGTAGGGGAGGTAGAGGTCTTCTACCTCCTGCATCGTCTTGGCGTCCAAGATCTTCTGTTCCAGTTCGGGGGTGAGCTTCTCCTGCTCGCGGATGGAGTCGAGGACGCTCTCCTTGCGTTTCTCGAGTTCGACGAGCTGTTCCAGTCGTTTCTGTATGGCGGCGATGAGCTCCTCGTTCATCGTTCCGGTCATCTCCTTGCGGTATCGGGCGATGAAAGGGATGGTGGCGCCTTCCCCTAGCAGCCTGACGACGTTGGCCACATGATGGGTGTCGAGCTGAAGCTCCTTGGCGATTTGCAGGGCAAAAGTATTGTTGTGTTCCATCGTTCAATAAATGAATTACAAATTTACGGTTTTCTGTGAAAAACGGCGTTAAGAAAAATGAAAAATATTATCTTTGTCCCAGAAACAATGGATTTGAAAATGAAAAGATTAGCGTTATTACTAGGGACGCTTGCCTTGTTGCTCGGCGGCACGGGTTGCAAGCCGAAGGTTCATGAGTACTGGATTTCGAGCGACATGGTGACGGCCTATAAGGCGCCGTCGGACAACGCTCCGGTGATCCGCGACCTCTATACTTTTGTTCCGGTCGAGGTGGTGGAGAAAGATAGTACCGGACAGTGGGGCAGGGTGAGGCTGAATTACCTTTTGTTCAAGAAAAGCGCCTGGCTGCCACTGAATCAAATGACGTATTGTGGCAGCGACAACCTGGAGGAAGAGATGGAGACCTGTGTCGTCAAACCGGAGACCTTGCAGCTGTACAAGTCGCCGAAGGCCAACAAGGACAATGTCAGGAGTTCGCTCCAACAGAACGATACAGTTCAAATCACGGCAAGAGATGGTAACTGGGTCCATGTCAGGTGCCTCAAATATAGCTATGGGAAGTTGGACGAGCCTTCCAGTAGATACGGCTGGGTCGCTGAAAACCAGCTTCAATCCATAGGTGCTTTGACCAACGAGGTACTCAGCGCCGCTGAGACGGAGAAAACGAACCAGATCATTGAGGCACAAACGGGACAGCGTTTCTCGTCCAAGATGGTCAATGTCCATAAGATCTATGCCAAAGCCTGCAAATGGATTGGATGGGCGACGGCGGCGATTGTATTGATCTTGCTGATTCCGGCCATTCGGCGCACGAAGGGACTGGCCTTGCTATGGATTCTTCTCATAGGGGCGTTGCTCGTTTTCATGGGGACGAAATGCGTGGTGCCGTCGTGGTACTTCGCCTTCATGATCCCGCTCATGGTCTATGTGGTTTGTTATCCGTTGCTTTATATCGACCGCACTACGTCTTTGTTTGCCATACTTCTATGGGTACTGACCTTGTTGGCGTCGGGTTATTATCTGTATTTATACACCAATATCCCGAAACACGACTCGTTATGGGTCTATCGAATCATCCAAGGTGTGTTGTTGCTGGGTGTTTGCGGTGGAATCGCCGGGATCCTATGGAAACGGAGGAATGAGGAAATCTGTTCGAATTGTGGTCGCTATGCAGACTTTAAAACGGTATCGGAGGATGTACTTGGTCAAAGTGTCTCTTATGGAACCGAGACGGATAGTTCAAAGAAAGGGGATTACTTGTATTCGAAAACTGAAACAGTAGGTGATAAAGAAATAAAAACAGATTATTATAAGGCGGTTGTGTATAAAACGGAAAAGACCCATACTCACACTTTATATACGAATGCCTGTGCGAAATGTGGAAAAACCACTTCCAGCAAAAAAACCTATACGAGCACGAGAAGGCTGGAAAGAATACAGTAGCTCGGTTTATTTGACTTGCGTCAACACTACTTCGGCTTCAGGGATGTCTTTTTCTTCCACTGTCATGATATCCCTGTCAAGTATCACATAATCAGCGTCTTTACCGACTTCGATGCTGCCTTTGCGGTCTTCAAGGAAACAGCCCTTGGCCACCCAGATCGTGATGGAACGCAGGGCCTGTTCACGGGTGAGGGCGTTCTCCATCTGGAAACCGTCTGAAGGTGTGCCATCCAGATGCTTGCGGGCTACGGCAGCGTAGAAGGTATAGATAGGACTGATATCTTCTATGGGGAAGTCGGTGCCGTTGATCAACCAACCGTTTTGTTGTAAGAGCCTTTGATAGGCGTAGGCGTTCTTGATGCGCGTTTCTCCTAGACGTTCACCGGCCCAGTCCATGTCGGAGGTGCAGTGGGTGGTCTGCACCGAAGGGATGACGTTGTATTGCCCAAACCGTGCGAAGTCGTCTTCGGCAATGGTCTGGGAGTGCTCGATGCGCCACCGGAGGTCGTTTTGGCCTTTTAAGAATTCAGCATAGATGTCGAGGATGTGATGGGCGCCGCCGTCACCGATGGCGTGACAACACACCTGATAGCCATTGTCGTAGGCTTTCTGGCAGACGTGACGGTAAAAATCGTCGCTCTCCAGGATGAGGCCGCTGGTCTCGGGAGCGTCGGAGTAGGGCTCGAGGAGTTTGGCACCGCGTGATCCTAAGGCACCGTCGGCGTAGATCTTCACGCTTCGGACGGTAAGCCTTTGCTTGTCGATGACTCCTTGTTTCATGAAGTGATCCATGGTCTCGTCATCGGGGTTGACCATGGCGTTGACGTGAATCTTTAGCAAACCAGTTTCTTGAAGGCTGTCGATAAGCTCTATGGAGGCGATGTCCAATCCAGCATCGGTGACGCTGGTCAAGCCTGCCTCAAGGCAGTTTTCCTGGGCTTTCAGCAGGGCTTGGATGCGCTGATTCTTGTTCATAGATGGAACCAGCGCTTTGGCCACGTCGGCGGTGTTGTCGAGCAAAACGCCCGTGCAGCGACCGTCTTTCACCAAGGCCATGCCGCCATCCAACTTGTAGTTAGGGTCGATGCCAGCTTGTTCCAGCACTTCCTTGGAGGCCAAGACAGCGTGACCATCGATACGGGTAAGCAGCACCTTGCGTCCCGGGAAAGCCTCTGTCAGCTTGTCGTTGTCGGGGAACTCGGGTACGGGCCATAGATTCTGGTCCCAGCCACGTCCCAGCAGCCATTCGGCATGGTAGAGGCTGTCATGAACCTTGAGCCTTTCGATGACTTCCTCGTAGGAAAGGCAGCCTCTCAGGTCGGCCCACCGCACGAGGTTCTCTCCGTAGCCAGAGAAATGGCTGTGTCCGTCCATGAAGCCGGGATAGACAGCTTTGCCTTGGGCGTCGATGGTCTCGGTGGCAGTGTAATGGCTCATGATGTCGTTATCATTGCCCACAGCGACGAATATCCCGTCTTTTACGGCGAAAGCTTCGACCTTGGAGAATTGTTCATCGACGGTATAGACGTTGGCGTTGTGGACGATGAGATCCACGGCGGTTTTGGTGGTGCAAGAGGACATCAATAAAAGAATTATGGTAAGAAACTTAGTGGTTTTCATGGTATCCAATATATGTTGTCAAGATCCCTTCTTCAAACAATGCTTCTGGCTTTCCCGCCACCAAAGGCTTTCCCTTGGCAACCACCCACATCGTGGCAGCATGTTTCATTAATAATTCCAGGTCATGGGAGCTGTAAAGGATGGTCTTTTTTTCCTCTTTTGCAAGGCGAGCGATGAGCTGCATCAGCTCCACTTTGCTGGGATAATCGAGGAAGGCGGTAGGTTCGTCCATATAGATGATGGGGGTATCCTGAACCAGCGCCTTGGCGATCATCACCTTCTGTTTTTCACCATCACTGAGTGAAACGAAATCTCTGTCAATGAGGTGATAAACTCCAACGACTTGAAGCTTTGCCTTAACCATCTCATAGTCCTCGTCTTTCAACTTTGCCATGAGTCCGGAGTGGGGATAACGGCCAGCCGCGACGATGTCGAAGACCTTTAGGAAGAGGTCGTCAGGCTTCTCGGTAAGGACCAAGCTGAACAGCTTGGCACGTTCGTTGGGGGTATAGTCAGAAAGGGGTTTGCCGCAAAGTTCGATGTTGCCCTCGATAGGTCTCAAGTTACCGGTAAGGGTCTTGAAAAGCGTGGTCTTTCCGCTGCCGTTGGCACCGACCAAGGCGACGTGTTCGCCTTCATGCAAGGCTATGTCGATGGCAGGCATCAAAGCCTTGCCTTTGTAGCCGATCTTCAAGCCGTTGGTTTTCAACACTTCATTCATTTCGACAACACTTTTTGACGGTGGAAGATGACGTAGATCACGATAGGAGCACCGATGAGGGCGGTGACGGAGTTAATGGGCAGGTTGCCGTCAAAGCCAGGCAGCCTGGCGATAAGGTTGCACAGCAAGGCCAGGTCCATGCCGATGACCGCCGTGGCGGGGATCAGCACGAAATGGTTGCTGGTATGGTAGGTGAACCTGGCCAAATGAGGCACAGCCAGACCGATAAAGGCGATGGGGCCACAGAAGGCGGTGATGACGGCCATCAGGAAGCCCGAGACCAGGATGGTCAGTAGGCTGGCGCGATGGAGGTTCAGACCGAGGTTTTCAGCATATCTGTCTCCCAAAAGCAAGAGGTTCAGCGATTTCGACAACAGAAATGCCAAGATGGCGCCGATGGTGATGGTCACGGCAAGGTAAAGCAGTTGGGCTTTCCCGACGTTGGAGAAGCTGCCGAAGCCCCAGATGATGAAGGTGTGAACGTCTTCCTTCTGGCTGAAGAACTTCAAGACATCCGTCACGGATCCAGCGATGTAGGCGATCATGATACCTACCAGAATCAAGCTTACCATGCTCTTCAGCCGGGAACTCAAAGCCAGGATGAGCAATAGCACGAGGAAGGCACCTGCAAAGGCGGCGATGGTCACGCCGATGGTGGACCATCCCGGCATGGCGCTGACAGCCATGCCGCTGAGGTGTCCTGTCAACAGCACCACGATGGCGACGCCCAGGCTGGCGCCGCTGGAGATGCCCAAGATGGAAGGGTCGGCCAATGGGTTGCGGAAGAGGGTCTGCATCAGCAGGCCGGAGATGGAGAGACCGATGCCGGCAAACAAGGCCGTGATGGCCTGTGGTAGGCGGTATTCAAGGATGATGGTGCGGTAGGTGTCGTCGCCTTGTCCGAATAGGGCGTTCCAGAAATCCTTCAACGGGATAGTGACGCTTCCGACGACAAGGTTCAACACGAAGAGCATCACCCCAACCAATAGGATGATCAGGGTTGGAAACCAAATCCTTGTGTTTTGATCCGCCTTCATGAGGTTGCAAAGATAAGAAATCTTCCCATTTATCATGCGGGATTTGGAAATTAGCCGTATATTTGCAAGTTAATTTAACTTTAGTCAAGATGGGATTCTTTTATAGACCGAAACCGAAAGGCTTCAACTACATCCCGAGATATTACGATCCGGAAAAGGAAGCTTGGGAGAAAAAGAAGGCCGAGGCTGGATTAAACTCTAACTTGAGCCACGAGGAGGAACTGCGCCTCCAGATGCGCAAGAAGTGGGGGACAGAGAAGGATAAGGAGACGCCCGCCGAAAGGCGTTCCAAGGTGCTGCGTGCCATCATCATCGGCACCGTGGTGGTAGTCGCCTTCTACTATATCTTCTGCACTCCGATGTTTACGAACCTCATTGGCGGTTTGATGGGAAAATAGTCGTTTGAGCTATGCTTGATGTCATCAAACTGCTTCCTGACAGTGTGGCGAACCAGATCGCTGCGGGCGAGGTGATACAACGTCCCGCCTCGGCGGTCAAGGAGCTGTTGGAGAATTCATTGGATGCTGGTGCCACGCAAATCGACCTGGTGGTGAAAGACGCCGGCAAGGCGTTGATCATGGTGGTCGATAACGGCTGCGGCATGTCGGAGACCGATGCGCGTCTTTGCTTCGAAAGGCACGCCACCTCCAAGATCAGCAAGGCGGAGGATCTGTTCTCCATCCGTACCATGGGCTTCCGTGGTGAGGCCTTGGCGAGTATCGCAGCCATCGCTCAGGTGGAGCTGAAGACCCGTCGTAAAGAAGACGAGGTGGGAGTAAAGATCGTCAACGAAGGCTCGGTGGTCAAGGATCAGATATTGGCACCGATGGCAGTGGGGACGACACTCACCATCAAGAACTTGTTCTTCAATGTGCCGGCACGACGCAACTTCCTGAAGTCGCCAGCTGCCGAGATGCGCCACGTGGTGGAGGAGTTCACCCGTGTCACCCTGATGCATCCCGAAGTGGGCTTCACGCTTACCAGCGACGGCAAGGAGATGTACCATCTCTATCCTGGCAACCTCAAGCAGCGCATCATGGGACTGTTTGGTAACAACTACGACGCGAAGCTGCTGCCCGTTCATCAGGATACGGACCGTGTCAGCATCCATGGCTACATCGTGAAGGCAGAGTTTGCCAAGAAGACCCGAGGTGAGCAGTATTTCTTCGTCAACAAGCGCTATATCAAACATCCTTATCTGCATCATGCCATCGAGAATGCCTTCATGGAGATGATTCCCAAGGACAGCTTTCCGGGGTATTTCTTGGATATCGAGGTGGATCCTGCCGATATCGACGTCAACATCCATCCCACTAAGACGGAAGTCAACTTCCTGGACGTCAAGCTGGTATATGCCATCTTACATGCCGCAGTGCGAAAAGCCATCGGGCAGAACAACCTTTCTCCGATGATCGACTTCGAGGAGCCGACCAATTTGGGCTTCGACTTCGGGGAGGTGGTAAAGTCGTCCAATCCCATCGTACAGCCTTCCATTCCCATCGATCCAACCTATAATCCATTCCATGAGAAGAAAGAGTTCAACAAGAGCTCTTTCGGCGGCAACTATGGTGGTTTCGAGAAGAAATCCGATCCGGGAGACTGGCGGCTGCTGTATGGGGAACGGGAAGACCAAACGGAACCTGAGCGTCCGAAAGAAGCTGTTGAAAAGGTCCATTATCTACAACTGAATCAATCCTATATCATTGCTACGGTGAAATCGGGTGTCTTGGTCATCGACCAGCATCTGGCGCATTACCGTATCCTGTTTGAGAAGTTCCTCAAGGAGATGGAAAGCAACAGTGGCCATTCGCAGCAGGAGCTGTTTCCGCAGCCTTTTACCTTGAATGTCAACGATGCCTCGCTGATGCGCGAGATGCTGCCAGAGCTTGAACAGGTGGGTTTCGTGATGGAACAGGTCAACGCCACCACGTTTGTGATCAAAGGTACGCCGGCCGACCTTGCTGGTGGCAATCCCGTGGAGCTGTTGGAGAAGATGCTCGATAATTACAAGATCAACCGTACCGACTTGCAGCTGGACCGCAAACTGGGCATCGCCAAGACCATGGCTTCACAGCTTTCGGTGAAGTCGCTGACACCCATGTCGGAAGTGGAAATGCAGAATATCGTGGATCAGCTCTTTGGCTGTTCCGTAGCAGAGATCGCCCCCGACGGGAAAAAGATTTATACCCTCATTACAATTGATAAAATAACTGAACAACTGAAAACTTCCAACTGCAATGAGTAATCAATACAGCCCAACCGGATTTTCGTTTCTGCCCGTAGTGGTCAAGAACCTGCTGATCATCAATGCCATCATGTTCTTGGCCGATGTGGTGTTAGTCCGTTTCGGTATCGACCTGAGCAACATCCTCGGTCTGCATTTCTTCATGGCTTCGGATTTCCATGTCCACCAGCTGTTTACCTACATGTTCATGCATGGCAACTTCAGCCATCTGTTTTTCAACATGTTCGCGTTGTGGATGTTTGGTAACACCTTGGAGAACATCTGGGGACCGAAACGCTTCCTGCTGTTCTATATCCTTTGCGGTATTGGTGCGGGGTTGATCCAAGAGGGTGTGCAGTATATCGTATATGCCAGGGAATTGTCTCAATATCAGAATGTCAACATGGGCGGCACGATCATCCCGATGGGGCAATACCTCAATTATCTGACTACCGTCGGCGCTTCAGGTGCCATTTACGGACTGCTGTTGGCATTTGGTATGATGTTTCCTAACTCGATGATCTATCTTTATTTCTTTATGCCGATCAAAGCCAAATGGTTCGTCATCGGTTATGCGGTCATTGAGTTGCTCAACGGTCTGGGCGCTTCGGGCGACCATGTGGCGCATTTCGCTCACCTTGGCGGTATGTTGGTGGGCTTGATCATCATCTTGATTTGGAAGAAGAAAGGACGTCTTTATTAGTACTCGATGGAACAGGAAAACAAACAGCAAAATAGAAGGGGACTCATCGGAAGGATCATTGTCTTTCTGCTTTCGTTACTGGCCTGCGTGGGGCTGGTGGCCATGGCGCTGAGCGTGTTGAGCAGTTACATTGATCCGGAAAAGTTTGTCTGGGCATCGTTTTTTGGCCTGGCCTTTTGGGTGATTCTCCTGTTCAATGTCGCTGTGCTGGCGTTGATGATCCTGATGTGGTCCAAGAGGGCTTGGATTGCTGTGTTGGCCTTGCTGATAGCGATTCAGGGACTCTTCAAGTCGTTTTCCTACGGCAAGGCTGTCGAAGGGGGTGACTTCCGCGTCATGTCATACAACGTTCAGCTTTTCCGTGATTTCAATGGCAAGAGAAGTGGGGAGGAGGTGGCTTTGGATATTGCCAAGCTGGTCCATGAGAAGCAACCTGATGTGCTTTGTATTCAGGAGTTCAACATCTTCAAGCCGAAGACTTCCCGCAACAATTGCATCAAGTTATTTGGTGACATGACAGGTTTGCCGTATCATTATTGCCATACAAAGGCCTATTTTTGCGGTAATGTGATCTTCTCAAAATATCCCTTGACACCTGTTGAGGATACCACTGGTTTTGGTGAGGAAAAGATCTATGGAGCTGTCGCCAAGGTGGATGCTGGGAAGAAAGGATCGTTCTATGTGCTTTGCTCGCATCTTGCTTCTTTCCAGCTGACCAAGGAGGAGATCACGGCGTTTTCCGAGCCAGGCAACACCAAATCGGATGTCCAGGAATATGGCAAATCCATTGTCTCCAAACTGAAGCATGCCTATAGGGAAAGGAGCGTGGAGGTGCGTCACATGTTGGAAGACATTCCGCATGACGGACGGCCGATGCTGCTGTGCGGCGACCTTAACGACACGCCTATTTCCTATACCTATCAACAGATCAAGGCCGCCGGCTTTACCGATGGCTTCGTGGTGGCAGGGCAAGGCATCGGACATACCTATGCAGGAAAGCTGCCTTTGCTTCGTATCGATTACATCTGGGGTAATGAACGTATCAAGACCACTGCTTTCAAGCGGCTTCGTTTCAAAGGATCGGACCATTATCCGGTGATGATGGAATTCAAATTGAACCATGGACTTTAAGCTAGTATCTGATTTCAAGCCTACAGGTGATCAGCCAGAGGCGATAAAGGAGCTCGTGGAGGGCTTGCAGCGTGGCGACCGTGCCCAGACCTTGTTGGGCGTCACAGGATCGGGAAAGACCTTCACCATCGCCAATGTGTTGGCACAACTCAACCGTCCCGCCTTGATTTTGAGCCATAACAAAACCCTTGCGGCACAGCTCTATGGCGAGTTCAAGCAGTTCTTTCCTGAGAACGCCGTGGAGTATTTCGTCTCCTATTACGACTATTACCAGCCTGAGGCCTTCATCCCTCAGACCAACACCTATATCGAAAAAGACCTTTCCATCAACTCCGATATCGAAAAGCTGCGTCTCAGCACTACCACCGCTTTGATGTCGGGAAGGAGAGACATCATCGTGGTGTCGTCCGTGTCGTGCCTATATGGTATTGGCAATCCAGATGACTTCACCGAGAATGTCATCTATATTGCCCGAGGGCAGAAGACCAAGCGCGACGATGTGGCCAAGGCCCTTGTGGGAGCGTTATATACCCGTAATGAGATAGAGTTCACCCAAGGCAAATTCAGGATCAAAGGAGAGACGCTCGATGTGTTTCCGGCCTACGCCGACATCGCCTACCGTATCGTCTTTTGGGACGACGAGATCGATGCCATCGAGAGCTTCAATCCCATCACGGGAAGCCGTATCGAGGAGATATCAGAAGTTACCATCTTTCCGGCCAATATCTTCATTACCTCGCAGGCCAAGCTGAATGCCGCTGTCGAAGAGATCCAGCAGGACATGTTCAAGCAGGCCGAATATTTCAGGGAGATAGGCAAGAATTTGGAAGCCAAACGGTTGGAAGACCGAGTGAACTATGATATCGAGATGATGCGGGAGCTGGGTTACTGTTCTGGCATTGAGAACTATTCCCGATATTTCGACGGGCGCAGTCCTGGCACACGGCCCTTCTGTCTGCTGGACTATTTCCCGGATGACTTCATCACCGTTATTGACGAGAGCCACGTCACGGTGCCCCAGATCAGAGGCATGCACGGCGGTGACCGTTCGCGCAAGCAGACCTTGGTGGAATATGGCTTCAGGTTGCCTTCTGCCTTGGACAACAGGCCGTTGGAGTTCCATGAGTTCGAAGCTTTGACGGGGCAGAAGATCTACGTCAGCGCTACGCCGGCAGACTATGAGCTACAGCAGAGCGAGGGCGTGTATGTGGAGCAGGTGATCCGTCCTACGGGCTTGTTGGATCCCGTCATCGAGGTGCGGCCCAGCGTGAACCAGGTCGATGACCTGTTGGAGGAAGTGCGTAAGGTGAAGGAGAAGCAGCAGCGTGTGTTGGTGACCACCTTGACCAAGCGCATGGCTGAGGAGCTGAACACCTACCTCAACAACTTGAAGATCAAGTCGCGTTACATCCATTCCGATGTCGATACCTTGGAACGTGTGGAGATCCTGAAGGGCCTGCGTATGGGCGAGTTCGATGTCTTGGTCGGTGTGAACCTCTTGCGCGAGGGCTTGGACCTGCCTGAGGTCAGCTTGGTGGCCATCTTGGATGCCGACAAGGAAGGCTTCTTGCGTTCCGAGCGTTCCTTGACCCAGACGGCTGGTCGTGCGGCACGTAACGCCGAGAGCAAGGTCATCATGTATGCCGCCACTATCACCGAGTCGATGCAGAAGACCATCGACGAGACCAACCGTCGTCGTTCCAAGCAGATCGCCTACAACGAGGCCCACGGCATCGTCCCCAAGACCATCGTGAAGGCCATCGACAGCTCGTTGTCTGAGGCCACTGGAAGGCGCAGCATCACTTATTCCCAGCAGGAGGAGCGCATTGTCACTTCCGCTGCTGAGCAGGTCGAGTACAAGACCAAGAAGCAGGTGGAGAAGGCTATCTTGGAGGCCAAGAAGAACATGGAGAAGGCTGTCAAGGAGATGGATTTCATCGCTGCTGCCGCATACAGGGATGAGATGTTGCGGTTGAAGGCGATGGAGGAGGGGATGGCGAAATGAAAACAAGGATAAGCTTGCGCATTTCTAAAAAATTGTTTTATTTTGCAATGTCTTAACTAACCTCTTTTTGCACTCTTAGAACCTGAGAAATTCGAAAGCACAAGCAAAGACAAGGTAGGTGGATGCCCGAATAGATAAGCATGGGTATCTTCCTGTTTGTTCGTAGTTTAAACATTCCCAGGTCCAGTTGAGCAAGCAGCGATAGATACCCCTTTTTTCTATGTAATTGGCCTACAATCCCTTTGTAAAAAACGAAGGAATCCCCTTGGTTTTTCTAAAAATCTTTTATATCTTTGCGTCACTCTTGCCGAAGTGTCTTGTGAAGAGCGTTTCAGTAGGGGAGACATATTGTAAAGAAGGCGTTTGCCACGCTTGTTTTTGCACTCTTTGAACCTGAGAAATTCAATAAGCACAAGCAAAGACAATGCAGCGGTAGATGCCCACGGTTTCAGCGTGGGTATCGTGCTGCTTGTTCCTTGTGCGGGTTTCTCAGGACCTAAAGAGTGGGACAGCAGCAACAGATACCCCGCTTTTTTTATGGTATGTAGCGAAAAAAGTAAAAAGTTACATTTCGGTTTTGGGTATTTAGAGCCCAATGAGTTCAAAAACGCGGTAGTGATCGTGGAACCTCTGATATAGCTGATGTCATAAAGTCCATATTAAGAGAAACTGACAACGACGATTTCCGCAACTCGGGCTTCTCACGCGGACACCTGGCTCCAGCAGGCGACATGAAATGGGATGGCGTCGCCATGCTGGAGAGCTTCTCCGCCATCACCTTCCTCATGAAGAACGGAGGAGAAGACTGGCATCTTAAAGACTGCGCTCTCACCGTCGATCAGCTTGAAGACATTCTCGACCTTGACTTCTTCTGCGGTCTTCTCCCCCAAGATTCAGCGCTCCACAGAAAGCATCGTGGTTTGGGAAGACTGGATGCTGAAATAACTACTTTACTGTATATTAGAAAGATAAATATAAGTTTAAATAAAATATATTAATTAATAGTTTATTATAAAATATTTATATTATTTTTGTAGGCGAAATGATGAAAAACTGTCTATTATGAATAAAAAGACCTATCTTCGCCAGCAGAAACCAAATACTATCGTGAAAAAGAAAAAAGAACCCATCAAAGAAGCGAGACGCTATGTTGATAATGCCCGGGAAATCCTTCAGGAACGTGGAAAACTCGATGACGAAGGCTTCCGGTATGAAGACGAGAAATATGTACGTGCAGCTGGTAACTACCTGTGGCTTGGCGTGCTGATGGCACTTGATGGCGTGTTCCATGTCAGGGAAGACCGTCGCACTCGGGTGAACATCGCGGCTTATCAAGAGGCAGTCTCGCAGCGTGATCAGAAACTATTAACTTGGCTCAATGAAGGTTACGAGATCATCCATCTTTACATGAACTACGATGGAAACGCTAACAAGGGACTTTGCGACATGGGCTTCCAATACGCCAATAAGATCATCGACCGCTGCGAAACGATGATGCCTGCCGCTTGACAAGAAAAATAGTTTTCATATCTTTGCATTCTATTCAATAATGCAACCCTATGAAAAATCCATTTACCTTATTCTTTTGGGGCATTGCCTTGCTGCTCGCAGCCTGCAATAACACGCCGAAACCTTCCGAACCTACTGTAACCAATCAGTCAACCGAAACAACCGTCGATTGGGATATGCCACTCTATGAGCTTAACGCCGAAGGCGACACCAACATCGTGTGGACTTACCAAGACACCGAAGAAGGCCGTACCGTAATCCAGCTTGCTGAGGAAGAAGACTCGTATTACGATCGCTATGAACATCAATACGACCGTGAGGGACACCTGATCTCCATGAAAGTGGAAAACGGTCCCTGGAAAGTCCGGACCCGCGAGGTGACTTATAGCATTGACAGCGATATGGGAATTCGCGTAGGAGAAGGCGAAGAACACGCGGAGGGTGATCCAGAATTCTATGCCGTCAGGGAAGAATCTTACTTCCTGGATGACACCTACTTGTATGATACCTTGACGTTCAATTATTCCGCTGTGGTGTCGTGGGATGAGCTCGATCCAGACGGAGACGGCGTCCAGGACGTTATCCCAGCTCCTGTGTGGGAGGACCATACCGTTCAGCGTACTCGCTATGAGCAAACCGCGAGCGGCATGAAACCTGCTGAAAAGTGGTATTATGCTGGCACTGATGATCAAGGGAACCTCATCCTCAATGCCAGAGTAGAATACGCTTACGATGACGAAGGAAGGCTGTCAAGTGAGACTACGTATTACCAAAGTGGCAGTCAGGAAACAAAAAACTATACATACGATGGCAATGTGAGGACGATGAAGGTTGCTCCGTATGATGCTGAGATTAAGACGTATTATAAGATAAAAGATAAGAGTTAAAGCAACTCCACCTGTTGCCCAGTGTCGCGGCGAGATGTTGTGGTTGAAGTCGATGGAGGAGGGGTGTTGTTATGAAAACTGTTGAAACTGTTTTTTTGATGTAAACTTTGCGGTGAACGAAAAATGTTGTATATTTGCAAACAGTTGGTCGCGGACACGGAATGAAAAATGAATTGATTATCAAGACGTAAAGGGGCGGCCGATAGGATGTACCCTCCGCGATAACAGAATAAACCCCTCACTTTGAGGGGTTTTTTGATGGCCTTTTGTAAATTGTTTGGAAGGCTAGACTCTTTTTCCCGGTTCTGATCTCTTCAACATAATAGAAGTCAAGGTCAATTTGTTTCTCGTAAACGATTACGGTCGATTCCCGCTGTCGGGTTTTTGACGTTGAGATTCTGATATTGTCCCGCTGTTGAATAATGTAAGGTACCAAAAAATAATCCTTTATGGTCAAAGGGTTGGCATCTATAAAAAAGATGAAAAGAAAGCTTGGTTTGAAGAATTGTATTCTTGATCTCCAAAAACAATGTTTGAATATAGCTAAACAAATTGTTTACATCGACATGGACAACGTGCTGGTGGATATAAAGACCTAAACAGAGGGGGTTACCTGATTGACGACCGCACAAAAAATGGGGCATCAGCGTTTCAAGGAAAACTGATTCTTATTAGAAGTGGGCAATTCCCGGATTGGAAAGCAGTGGTGACGTTTTTCGAAAACAGGAGTAAGCTAGAATAGAGTCTGTAATGGCTGGTTTTCACCATTTTGACTGGCAGGGTTTTGTCCGTTTTTTTACACGCAACAGACGGTGAACCCTTACGGGGTCGCGTTCCACACCGTCCACCTTCGAGATATCACGTTTCTCAACAGCCTCCACATAGTCAAAAGCCTGGTCTAAGGCAATCTCGTCTTCCATATCTACCGCCAATGGCCATCCACCTCGGCAGGTCAAGAAAGCTAGCTGCTCAATGTCCATGTTGTTGACAGCACCAATCTGTTCGGGCGACTCGAACAATTCAGCTAGCGACATCTCGTCATATACTTCAAGCAAAACTTGCTTGCTATGGATAAAATAACTAACTTTGCGCCAAATAGTGATGACATGGGCGCATACATCAATGTAGGAAATTCAGGTTTCCAAAGTGTAAGGAATGGAGAATATGTTGACAAGTCGGTGGCCCGCGGCGTGGATGCCGCTCACGATGAACATACCAGTATCCTGTCGTATAACGATGAGAACTCGCTGGCTTGCGTGCTGAGCTTGGCCTACTACTACGCCTCCAACGACTATGTCATCCACCGAGAGCTGGCCACGGGCAAGGGCTTCGCCGACCTGGTGCTTATCCCACGAAATAACGTCGATTCGCCCGCCATCATTATCGAGCTGAAATACGACAAGACCGTCGATACGGCCATCGACCAGATCAAGCGCAAGAACTATCCCGCCAAGGTCGCGCAATATGCCGACAACCTGCTGCTGGTGGGGATTACTTACGACCGCGCGAGCAAATCGCATAGGTGCAGTATTTTAATAAATTCATTAAATTAGCGGTGTTAACAAGATGATCGCCATGCAATCAAGAAAATACCCCATCGGGATACAAACCTTTGAAAGGATTAGGAAGGAGCACTATCTCTATATCGACAAGACAGACTTGGTTTGGAAACTGACCCAGGAAAGCCCCTATGTGTTCCTGAGCCGCCCACGCAGGTTCGGAAAATCGTTGCTGAGCACCACCCTGGACTCCTATTTCCAAGGCCGGAAAGATCTGTTTGAAGGCTTGAAAATCATGGAGCTGGAGAAAGAGTGGGAGCGTTATCCCGTCATCCACTTGGATTTGAGTACGGCCAAAAACCAGCAGTCGGCTGATGACTTGCGCATGGCACTTCTGCTATTGTTAAAACCCATTGCTGAAAAATACGGTCGCGATGAGGATGAGAAGTTGCCCGGGGCCTTGCTGAAAGGCCTCATTCGCCGAGTCTATGAGCAGACTGGAAAGCAGGTGGCAGTGATCATCGACGAGTATGACGCCCCGCTGTTGGACGTGCTGCACGATAAGCGGCTGAATGAGTTCCGCACCGTGATGCAGGAGTTCTACCAGCCACTGAAGGCCTGCGAGGCGATGGTGAGGTTCTGCTTTATCACGGGCATCACCAAATTCAGCCAGCTGAGTATCTTCTCGACTATCAACAACCTGATGAACGTATCGATGGATCCACGCTATGCGGCCATCTGCGGCATCACTGAGGAGGAGCTTGTGAAGGATATGGGTCCTGACATCGCCATGCTGGCCGAGGAATATGAATGCACGCCAGAGGAGATGCATGCCAAACTGAAACTTCAGTACGACGGTTACCGCTTCTCGGAAAAATCGCCCGATATCTACAACCCGTTCAGCCTGATGAAGGCATTCGGGCATAGAAAACTGTCTAGCTATTGGTTTGAGAGCGCCACGCCGACGTTCCTCATCCGACAGATGCAGCTTTTTCGCACGGATATTACCACGATGGACAAAATAGAGGAGCCCTCCTCCTCGTTCGACCGTCCCCCCGAGGCCATGACGACAGCCCTGCCACTACTCTACCAGAGCGGATACCTGACCATCAAGGGTTATGACCGAGAGACGGAACTCTATCTTTTGGGGCTACCAAACAAGGAGGTGCGTATCGGCTTTGTGGAGGGGCTGCTCCCAATCTATGTGGGGCTCGAGGGCGGTGCCGTGCAGAAAGGCTTTGCTCTGAAGCTGTGGCAAGCCCTGCGAAAGGACGACATCGACACTGCTATGCGAGAGCTGAAGGCCTTCCTGGCGGGCGTCCCTTACGTGGAGGGCTTCCAGAAGAAACTCGCCGAGGTAAAGAACTACGAGGGCTTTTACGAATATACTTTCTGGTTGATTTTCAACATGCTCAACGTGTATGCACAGACGCAGGTGAAATGCGCCGGAGGGCTTATCGACTTCGTGGTGCGGATGCCAGAGACCACCTATGTGTTCGAACTGAAGGTGAACGGCACGGCGAAGGAAGCCCTCGACCAGATTAATAGCAAAGGCTATGCGCTGCCCTATCAGACCGATGACCGGCGCATCGTGAAAGTAGGCGTTCAGTTCGACCGCGACACGATGACGATCGGATCGTATTTGGTGGGATAATAATTAATTCACTAAATCTCTATCCAATGCATTATCTTCTCATTCTGCTTATCATCTCCCTTTTTGTTTCAGCCGTTGGCTGGAAGTATTTCATCTACTTTTTCAGTCTTGGCTATGGCTATGGTATCGCTGCATTGGCTATCGCTTTGGTAGCCCTTTTCAGCGGGTCCATTACTGTTCCCACAGCCATCCTATGCCTCCTTCTGTTTGCGTTTGGCTGTCGTCTCGGCACCTACCTCTTGATCCGGGAGAAAAAAACTGCGGCTTATCGAAAGATTCTTTACGATCCTTCACTTCAAAAGAAAAAACCTATCGGTGTCATCATCGCGGTCTGGCTGTTTTGTGCATTATTGTATGTGGCACAGGTGAGCCCCGTGGCTTTCCGCTTGGCCAACGCCGCCGAAGGTAAGGCGGTAAATGAGGTCTGGGCTTGGATTGGTGCCGCCGTGATGCTGTGCGGCATTCTTTTGGAAACCGTGAGCGATGCCCAGAAATCCAATGCCAAGAAGCAGCATCCCAAGCGTTTTGTTGACACTGGACTATACCGCATCGTGCGTTGCCCAAACTATTTGGGCGAAATTGTCATCTGGACTGGCGGCCTCCTCAGTGGTATTGGCGCCAGTCTCGCCACCTGGCAATGGATTATCGCCTTCATTGGCTACTTAGGCATCCTTTATGTCATGTTCAGCGGTGCACGCCGTCTCGAACTGCGCCAAAACGAAGTCTATGGCGACAACCCTGAATACCAGGCCTATGCCAAAAAGACCCCGATACTGATCCCTCTTTTGCCGATCTACAGCCTCGCCAAGTACAAGTGGCTGCAAGCTTGAAAACGTATTCCATACAAGACAAAAATAACAGCATATTACCATGAGACTCCTTTTAATTAGCAACTCCACCAACTTCGGGGAGACCTACCTTGCCTGGGCATGCAACCAAATCGAATACTTTTGCCTGCAAAACAACCTCAAACCGAATAGCAAGATCGTGTTTGTGCCTTTCGCCGGCGTGAACATCGCAGGGAAGGCCTATCCCGACAGCTATGACGCTTACGAGGCGCGTGTCCAGAAAGTGTTCTTCGAGAAGTTCGGCTTCACCGACTTCACCTCGGTACATCATTTTGACGATAAAGTCAAGGCTGTGAAGGAAGCAGACTGCATCGTCGTGGGCGGCGGCAACACCTTCCACCTGGTGGCCGAAATGCACAAATACGGCCTGATGGACGCCATCCGTGAGAAAGCTTTGTCTGGCACCCCGTACATCGGCTGGAGTGCCGGAAGCAACGTGGCTTGCCCCACACTATGCACCACCAACGACATGCCTATCGTACAACCGGCTTCGTTCAAGACCTTGAACCTGGTGCCCTTCCAAATCAACCCGCATTACCTCGACCCGCATCCGGAGATCGACAAGATGATCAAACACGGCGGCGAGACGCGTCAGGACCGTATCAACGAATACCTGGCCGTCAACCAACAGATGGTCGTGGTCGGTCTTCGTGAAGCCACCTCGCTGTGGGTCACCGATGGCCGTATGATGCTTAAGGGCGGAAAGAAGATGATCGTCATGCAGTATGGCAAAGAAGCCGTCGAGATTGAGCCGAACACCGATGTGACCTTCCTGCTGGGTAACCAACAAGCTTAACGTAGTTCATCGGTCACCATGTTCCTAGGCAGGTTGATCCGTTTCTTGTCTCTGACCCTGCCTTCGATGAGGTAATCCTTCGCCTGCTCTCCCAAAAGCGAGGTAAATGCTCTCTTGATGCGGGAAAGCAGGGGATTGATGGTGCTTCCCACAAAATCGACCAGATTGTCAACGGTTTGGCGAAGCTTCTCCGTGTTGTTGTAATTGGAGATCATGGCGTAAATCTCCAGTAACTCTTCGCGATGATCGCCTAACGCTGTCAGGGCGATGCCTTCTTCATGACGCAAATATAGGATGTACAGCGCCCTAGCGATGGTCTGCATCTTGACTTCGGTCCGATTCCTATCGATGAGGTACAGCCGACCGTCCTCCGAGACGAGCAGCCGACTTAATCCATTGTAACTGTGGTATTTCAGTATGGTGTCGATGATGATCTTGTGAAGCCCGTTGTAGGCCAACTCGTCTGCAATGTGTTCGCCTTCTGGTAATTGGAGCAGACTGTCGTTCAGTTTATAAAACTGATTCAAGGTCTCCAAAGGGTATCGGTCGATGCTGAGCACGAGAAAATCTTGATAGGAACTGGCTTTCTGGTTGTCTATTTTAAACAGGAAGGCAGGGCTATTTAACTTGAATCCTCTGGAATTCAGATAATTCAAGAATATCTCTTGCGACAACATGCTGCAGTTGAAATGCTTCATGTCGTGTTCGATCAGGTGTAGCTGGCTGTCGGTCAATAGCGGCTCAAGATACGTCAGCGTTTGCAAGAAAGTCTTTTTCTTTCTCCGAAGCTCACTCATGACGGTCGGCAGATAGAAGAGTTGTTTTCCATGTTTCTCCAACAGTAGGCATATTGCTTCGTAGTCCTTTCGAATGGCTGCGTTGATCGTTTTATGGTAGGATGACTCCACATAGACAACGGTGTTGCGGATGTCGAAACTGAGGTCGGGGATGGAGACCAGTTCCGCATGGAGGCCTTTTGCCTCGGGAAGCGTGATGTCGATGGCGAGCGTCAGGGCGGTGATGAGCACGGACTCGTTTGGGTCGATGTCGCCATCGGCAATGGAGAGTTGGCGTATGGCTTGCCGTATGGCCGCTTTCTCCATGGGACCACAGTGCTGGAGTACAGATACCGCGTGGGACAGCGTCATCATGGAGGATCGTTTTAGATGGCTGTTGTCGATGCCTGTTGTCATGAAAATATGATGCAGACATTCGATCTCCCCCTGATTCACGATGCCGTCGCTTTGGATCAGGTCGGAGAGTACTTTGGCAAAGGCAATTTTGGCGTTGTCCTTGAACTTCATGGCAATCATATTATTGGGTTGCAACCTTGCAACTCTCAACGTATGGCAAATTCTTGTCTTAACTTTGCAAATATAAGGATAAAAAACAGTTTTCCCATTGCAATGTCGAGTTTTACCTTTGATAAAAACGGTCTCAGTTCCGAACAAGTTGAACAAAGTCGGCGCTTACACGGCGACAACACCCTGACGCCACCGCCTAAGGAGTCGGGGTGGAAGCTGTTTTTTGAGAAATTCAAGGATCCCATCATCCGCATCCTACTCATCACTCTGGCGCTGTCAGTGGCAGTGTCGCTGTATCAGTATTTCACAGGCGTGGCGGATGCCAGGGTTTTGCTGGAGCCCTTGGGTATCTTCATCGCGGTGATGCTGGCAACCACCGTGGGCTTCGCCTTCGAGCAGAGCGCCAACCGTAAATTCGACATCCTGAACAAAGCCAAGGACGAAGAGAAAGTCACGGTGATGCGTAACGGCCTCATCACTCAAATTGAGAAAAAAGACGTGGTGGTGGGCGACATGGTGTTCATCAACCCCGGCGACGAGATCCCCGCTGACGGCACCTTGCTGGAAGCCATCGCACTCCAAGTCAACGAGTCGTCGCTGACAGGCGAGCCCATCGCGAATAAAACGGTGAACGAGGAGGAATTCGAAAGCGAAGCCACCTATCCCTCCAACTATGTGTGCCGCGGCAGCACGGTGATCGACGGCAATGGCATCCTTGTGGTGGAAAAGGTGGGCGATGCCACCGAATGGGGCAAGGTGTATCGCGGAGCGCAAATCGACAATAAGGTCAAAACCCCGCTGAATGAGCAGCTCGACAGGCTCGGGCATACCATCACCGTGGCGAGCTATGTCATCGCTGGGCTGATCATCGTCTTCAGGCTGCTGATGTATCTCGTCATCGACGACTGCCAGCCTTTTGAATGGATCGACTTCGCGAGGTATCTGCTGAACACCATCATGATTGCCATCACCCTCATCGTCGTGGCAGTGCCCGAAGGCCTTCCCATGAGCATCACGCTCAGCTTGGCGCTCAGCATGAAACGCATGCTCGAAACCAACAACCTGGTGCGTAAAATGCACGCCTGCGAGACCATGGGCGCCTCCACCGTGATTTGTACCGACAAGACGGGCACCTTGACACAGAACAAGATGAGCGTCAGCGAGTTCAAGATATATGGACTCCATGACGGCATACTTGATGATTCGCAGACTTCCACCTTGATCAAAGAAGGCATCGCAATGAATTCCACGGCTTTCCTCGACTTTACCGACAAACAGCAGGCCAAGTCGGTCGGAAATCCCACAGAGGCGGCTTTGCTGTATTGGCTCTTCAGGCGGAATGTGGATTTCATCAGCTACCGCGACCATACAAAGATCGTCAAGCAGGTGCCTTTCTCCACAAAGTACAAATACATGGCGACCATTGTGAACACTGAAGATCCCGATGTGTTGCTGATGTATGTGAAAGGCGCCCCGGAGCTGATGCTGAAGTGCTGCTCCAAGATCAGGATGCCGGAAGGTGAGGTGGAGTTGGAACCTTATAAAGCCATGGTGGAGCAAGACCTGCTTCGTTGGCAGAACCAAGCCATGCGCACCTTGGGATTCGCCTATTGTTATCTGGATCGCAACGCGGTTGAATCGATGTTCGATGAGGGGAAGCTGGCCGTTGGTAAGCTCTGTTTTTTGGCCGCTGTAGCCATCTCAGATCCCGTCCGCGAGGATGTGCCTGAAGCCATCAATGACTGTATTGCGGCTGGCATCAACGTCAAGATCGTCACGGGTGACACTTCTGGCACTGCCAAGGAAATCGGCCGACAGATCGGCTTGTGGACGGAGACTGACACGGATGAAAAGAACCATATCACCGGCAAAGACTTCGGCAGAATGAGCGATGAGGAGTTGTTGGAAAGGGTAGGCGACATCAAGATCATGTCGAGGGCAAGGCCGATGGACAAGGAGCGGCTGGTGCGTTTACTGCAGCAGAGAGGCGAAGTGGTGGCAGTCACCGGCGACGGCACCAACGACGCCCCAGCGCTGAATGCTGCCCAGATCGGCCTGTCGATGGGCGACGGCACCTCGGTGGCTAAGGAAGCCAGCGCCATCACCATTTTGGACAACTCGTTCCATAGTATCGCCAGAGCGGTGGTGTGGGGTAGGTCGCTTTACCATAACATCCAGCGATTCATCCTCTTCCAGATGACCATCAACGTAGCTGCCTGTCTTATTGTGCTGATCGGCTCTTTGATGGGCACCGAATCGCCTCTGACGGTGACGCAGATGCTATGGGTCAACCTTATCATGGATACCTTCGCCGCCTTGGCTTTGGCATCGTTGCCGCCGGACCGCAAGGTAATGCAAGAAAAACCCAGGTCAAGGAATGCCTATATCATCACTAAGCCGATGGCATGGCGCATCTTTGGAGTGGGGCTGGCCTTTGTGGCGGTGCTGTTCGGCTTTATTCAGTATTTCAAACATGTCGATTTGACTTCGTTGGCTGATTTCTCTTTGAAGGGGTATTTTGCCAACTATTTCAACTTCAGCCATGTGCATCAAGGAATGAGCCCTTACGAGCTCACCCTTTTCTTCACGATCTTCGTCTTCATGCAGTTCTGGAATATCTTCAACGCCCGCGCCTTCCTGACCGGCCAGTCTGCTTTTCACGGACTATTTACAAAAAACATAGCCAAGGGCTTTTGTTTGACCTTGGCTATCATTCTTGTGGGGCAAATCCTCATCGTCACTTTCGGCGGCGACATGTTCGAAGTGGTGCCGTTGCCGCTTGGCGATTGGCTGAGGATTATCCTTGGGACTTCTGTGATTCTTTGGGTAGGAGAGGTGGGGAGGTTAGAGGTTAGAGGTTAAAGGTTAGAGGTGGTGCTCATTCTTACTCCTTACTCCTGTTTTTTCCTTTGGTAGGTCACGGAATAATTTCCTAGATCCTTCAGAACCAAATGCTCTTCGGTGACTTCGTCGATCCACATGGTGTCGGCGAATTCGCGGGGATTGGTGCCGGTGTAGTTGCCTTTGAGGATCAGCTGGTCGCCGACCTTCTCCCAGGCGTTGTATTCGCGGTAGCCCATGTTGATCGGGATGACGGTGCCGTCCTTCTTGAGGGTGAAACCGGTCTCGCCGAAGACGCTGTCCTCGTCGGCGGGATCAACCCAGGTGCCTAACAGCGAGGCGTTGTTGCAAGCTGTGAAGCCCAAGCCAAGGATGAGGCTCAGGGCCATCAGTAGGAATCCTTTTTTCATTGTATTATAGTGTTTTTGTTTACGGGACGATTCTTGTGCCGCATTCGGGATCAGTGAGACTGGTGGCCTCAGTGATGATGGCTTGGTGACCAGTAGCTTCGACGAAGAGGATGGCGGCGCGTACCTTGGGAGCCATGCTGCCTTCGGTAAACTGACCGTCGGCGAGGTGCTTCTTGGCTTCGGCAACGGTGATGGTGTTCAAGGCCTGTTCGTTTTCCTTGCGGAAGTTGATGAAGACCTTCGGCACATCGGTAAGGATATAGAACTCGTCAGCATGGATCTTGATGGCAGTCATGGCAGAGGCGAGGTCCTTGTCGATGACAGCTTCCACACCACAGAGGCAGCCTTTCTTCTCGATGACGGGGATGCCACCGCCGCCCACGGTGATGACGATGTTGCCTTCGTCAGCCAGACGTTTCACGATGTCGATGTTCTGGATGCCGATGGGTTTGGGAGAGGCAACCACCTTGCGCCAGCCGCGACCTTTGGGGTCTTCTTTATAGACGGCACCGGTCTCGGCGGCATACTGTTCAGCCTGTTCCTTGGTGTAGTAAGGGCCGACGGGCTTGGTGGGGTTCTGGAACATCGGGTCGTCCTTGTCAACGATGACTTGGGTCACCAGCGTGACGACATTGCGGCGCATGCCTTCTGCGGCAAACACCTTGTCAAGACCCATCTCGATCATGAAACCGATCAATCCCTGAGTCTCAGCGACACAGAAGTCGATGGGCATGTCCGGCACATTGAAAACCTGGTTGCCAGCTTCATTCTGAAGCATCACATTACCAACTTGGGGACCATTGCCATGGCCGATGACCAGATTATAATCGTTCTTGAGGAAGGGGAGCAGCGACTTGCAAGTCTCAGTCACATTCTGCATCTGTTCTCTGTATGTTCCTCTTTGTCCGCCTCTTAAAAGGGCGTTACCACCGAAAGCAATAACGGCTAACTTCTTCATATTCAAGTTTTTAATAATTAATATTCAATCTTTGGGACCGCAAAGATACGAAATATTTTGAAGAATACAGAAGTCAGAAGAAAGAAGTAAGAATTATTCTTTAGAAGGGTGGATTGTATTCGTCGCTGATGCCGCCGGGCATAGGACCAAACGCATCGTCGTCATTCATCCTGGAACCTACGATCACGGTGTTGTTGTTGAAGTTGGGATTCGGCCCCAAGGTGATCTCTTCGGAAGAGGAGAGGCGGTCTTGGCCAAATTCCTCGAATCTTGCATACTGGCCGATGAATCTCAGGTTGACTTCGCCCAGCTTACCGTTGCGGTGCTTGGCGATGTCGATACAGGTGAAGCCTTGCGGCAGGTCGGGGTTCTCCGCCTCGTTCTTATAGTATTCCGGACGGTAGATGAACATCACCATGTCGGCGTCCTGCTCGATGGCGCCCGACTCACGCAAGTCGGAGAGGATGGGCTTCTTCGATCCGGGACGCTGCTCCACGTTACGGCTCAACTGTGACAGCGCCAGGACGGGGATCTCCAGCTCCTTGGCGAGGGCCTTCAACGACCTTGAGATCATGGAGATCTCTTGCTCACGGTTGCCGCCGCGTTCGGTCTTGGCGGTCATCAGCTGGAGGTAGTCGATGAAGATCATCTGGATGTCATGCTGTTGCTTTAGACGGCGGCACTTGGCGCGGAGCTCGAACACGGAGAGCTGCGGCGTGTCGTCGATGAAGATGGGGGCGTCGATGAGCGGGGTGACTTTGGTGTTCAGCTGTTGCCACTCGTGTTCTGCGAGGTCGCCCGAACGGAGCTTGTCAGCGGTGAGGGAGGTCTCGGTGGAGATCAGACGGGTCACCAGCTGCACGGATGACATCTCAAGGGAGAAGAAAGCCACGGGACGCTTGAATTCGACGGCGGCGTTGCGCGCCAGGTTGAGTGCGAAGGCGGTCTTACCCATGGAAGGACGTGCGGCCAAGATGATGAGGTCGGACTTCTGCCATCCTTGGGTGATGCGGTCTAGCTCGGTGTAGCCCGAAGGCACGCCACGCAACTTCTGGTCGCTGTTCTTGGCGTTCTGGATCTCGGTAATGGCCTTGTTCACCAAGTCCTGCATCGAGTTGTAGCTCCTGCGCAGGTTGTTCTCACTCACTTGAAACAGCTTGTTCTCGGCGTTGTCGAGCAGGTCGAACACGTCCGTGGTGTCTTCGAAGGCTTTGTTGATGGTCTCGGAAGAAATCACGATGAGCTCGCGCTGGATATGCTTCTGCATAATGATACGCGCGTGGTACTCGATGTTGGCAGCCGAAACGACACGGTTGGTAAGCTTCGAGATATAATAGGCACCACCTACCGATTCTAGCTCTCCAGCCTGTTTCAACTCATTGGTCACCGTCAGGATATCGATGGGTTCCGACTTTCCGAAAAGGTCTTTGATGGCCTTGAAAATCTTCTGATGCGCTTCCTTGTAGAAGGCTTCAGGAGTCAGAATGTCGATGACTTCGTTGACGGCTTCTTTTTCCAGCATCAAAGCGCCCAAGACCACCTCTTCAAGATCGACGGCTTGGGGTGGAATGCGTCCTTGGTTGGCTAAAAGTTGTTCAGGAGTGGCTTGCGTTCTCCGTTGCAAATTGTTGGAAAACGGTCTGGTAATGGTATCAGTAGGCATAAGTGTATCTCGAGTTTAAAAAGTGAAAATTCCGCTTTTTTTCGTGAGACAAAATTATAATATAATCACCTCTCAAAAGGCTGAAAAAACGCGTGAGTTATGAACAGGCAATTATTTGAAAAAATGTTGATAAATACTCTTAACAGCTTCGTTTTCAGCTATTAAATCATCTTTTGTTTGTTCATAACTTGTCAAATCTTGTGCAAGCGCTTCAACAATTATCCTACTGTGTTCAAAGAGTTTAGCCCCGTGAAACATCGCCTCGAAGGTGTGTTGTAAACTCATTCCTTTTTTCAGGAGAGGGTGAAACATCTGGGCATTTTGGAGTACCTCGTATAAGTTAAAAACTTTATGCCACGGCAGCTGGTTGGGAGTGAAGGTGACCACCAGGTCATAGTGGCCGAGAAGGCTTTCTAGCAGGGCGACACCTTCTTGCCAGCGGCTGCGGTCGTCGATGCAATTCCAGAAGGTGTGGCCATCTGGTTCGTTGTCGCCAGTGAGGGCAAAGGCCAGCAGCATCTCTTGATAGGGTTTGGTGCCATCGAGTTCGGGAACGGCAGGGTAGTGGTAAAGGAGACTGAGGTAGGCGACGTTGCGAGGTTTGGGGCTTGGGGACTGGGCAAAGAGTGCCTTATAGTCAATGGTAAAGGGAACGTCAGGGTTCTCTTGCGGGACGTTCTTCCAGCAGTGCCCGATGAAGTCGCATTCGTAAGGTTCCCGGCAATGTGGGCCGATGGCGACTTGCGGGGCGTGGGGGAGGGCTACCACGTTTTTCAGTCGCTCCACGTTGGCAGCGATGACGGGCTCCTGCTCTCTGGCATAATCGATGACGGAGACGTGCTGAAACAGCTGCTTCACGTCGATGGGACCATGCTTCACATAGTCTCCGTTCAGATGCATCAGCTGGAAGTCGGAAAGGGGCACACCACAGCCATGTAGCACGTAATATTGTAAAGCTGCATCGTTGTAGTAGGTGGGGCTGAGCCGTAAGGAACTCTTCACTTCAATGGCTTTCCACTGCGCTCCGTCGCGCACCAAGATATCGACCATGACAAGGGTGTCGTTGTATTGAAACACGGCCTCATACATCACGTTGACCATCGGGTTTTGGAGATTCTCCATGGTCTCGATTACCCTTTTCGGGAACTGCGATGGGGAGTTGGGTGCCATATTCACCCCGCCTGGAAAACACTCCTGAGCAAGGATGCCCACATCGGTCCCTCGTTGGAACTTCGCACGCTTCTCGATGCTGAGCTTGTCCCGCAGATAGGGATGCTTCTTGGTCAAGTATAAGGCCTTCTCGCATTGAAGGCCTTTGATATAGGTGGATTTCGATAGAATGTGCTTGGAAATCATTCCATTCCCATGCTGACGATTTGACCGGTGTTGGGATCCAAAGCCAATTTGGTCCTGCCAAGCGGAGCCAGCATGAAGGAGCCGAACTGGGCAATGATTTCACGGGTTTCGATGAGGACCTCGTCGCCTAAGCTTACCTTGATGTAAGCCGTTTCAGGGATGCGGTAGAACAACTTGTTCTCATGGCTCAAGGTCTCGACAGCCGATTGGCTCAGTGGGTTGATGCTGCCAGTGGTTTGCAATGAGATGGCCTGAACCGTGATGGTTTTCTCGCCATAGACATCGGTGGAGAATCCTGAATATCTCGAGAACGAACCGACGGTCTGGGAGGGCACTTCTTTCGAAAGCGTCACATAAACGGTTTGTACCACTGGAGTGACGACTCTTTTCCCGACGAAAAGGCTCAAGTATTCCTCTTCCATGGCATCGAGGTCGGCATACATCTGACGGTAGGTGTCGAGCGTGAAAGCGGTTTCCTGGAAACCAGTGAGCAACTTGATCTTTTCCTCGCGGATGCGGCTGATCATATCGGCAGCTGCACGGGCTTGTTGATCGGGACTCCTCATGCCGCTTGAACCATACTGGTATTTGAAAGTCTTGTTGTTGGAGGTAACCTTGACCTGAACTGGGGTCTTAACCTGCTCTTTGGTGGTCTCGCCAACCATCCCTACACCTTCGAGAATGCCTTTGGAATTCAGGTAGAAGGGTTGGGCATCATTCTTTGCGTTCATGGAGACGAAGAACGTGGCGTTGGGATCTGCCTCGGCGTATGTGCTCATGGCAACGTCTTTCAAGATATATTCAACGCCGTCGCCCTGGATGATGTCAGTGGCGCCAATCAGATAAGCGTAGTCGCTGTAGGGGCCTTCAACCAACTCCGTCTTGTCAACCATCAAATCAAGCTGGATGATGGTACGTGGCAATGCGTAATAGATGCCTTTCTGTTGGCCAGGCATGGCTATTTTTGCATGGGTGATGACATATTGCGCTTGTGCGCCGCTCATTCCGATTGCCATCAAGACAATGGCCATAAGTATTCTTTTCACGTGTTTCATATTGACCTCCAATATAGATTTTTCCAAATAGGCTTCAAAAATAATAAAAATATTCATAGTTTTGCAAAAAAATAATGGAATGATCACCTATCCTTACAAGCAAGAGGGTCGTTTTTTCTTGATGGCGGGACCCTGTGTCATCGAAGATGAGACTTCGCCTATGCACATCGCCGAGGTCCTCGTTGAAACGACCTCCAGGCTAGGAATCCCATATATCTTCAAGGCTTCGTACCGTAAAGCCAACCGTTCCAGATTGGATTCTTTTACAGGGATTGGTGACGAAAAAGCCTTGAAGGTGCTGGGCAAGATTCGTGATACATTTGGAATCCCTGTTGTCACAGACATTCATACCGTTGAAGAAGCCAGCATGGCAGCTGGATATGCCGATGTACTGCAGATCCCCGCTTTCCTCTGCCGCCAGACCGACTTGTTGGTGGCGGCCGCCAAGACAGGGAAGGTGGTCAACATCAAGAAAGGCCAGTTCCTTTCAGGTGAGAGCATGGGGTTTGCCGTTGAAAAAGTGAAGCTTTCGGGCAATGACAAGGTAATGCTCACTGAACGTGGCTCCATGTTCGGCTACCAAGATCTGGTGGTGGACTATCGTAACATCCCCATTATGCAGGGTTTCGGCGTCCCGGTGGTCCTCGATGTGACACATTCGCTGCAACAGCCCAACCAGACTTCTGGCGTGACGGGAGGGAAGCCTGAGATGATCGGTGTCATCGCCAAGGCGGGCATCGCAGCAGGCGCTGACGGCATCTTCATGGAGACCCATCCCGATCCGGCACATGCCTTGTCGGACGGCGCCAATATGCTGCCGTTGGACAAAGTTGAAGGCCTGTTGGAACAACTACTAGCCTTGGCTACCGTATTGATTTGACCATTAAACGAATCGCCTCAAATCCTTCTTTAATAGGAAATAGCGGAAAAGTGTGGAACATCCCCGGATACTCTACAGATTGTATCGGACGTCCCAATTCCCTCATTTTTTCAGTTAGTAACAAAGCGTCGACCTTGAGGATTTCGTTGCTGCCGTAGATCAACAGCGTGTCATCGGGGAAAGCGCTTACATCGCCATAGACTGGACTTACCCAGGGATGGGTGGAAGGCAATTCACCTTGCCATCCTCCCATGATGCTTTCAATGCGCTCCAGCTTGATCATCTCATCCAGAGGTTGCAAAGCCTTCATCTCATCGCGGCGCGTGAAGGCGTTGTCAACGCATGGCGACATCAACACCAGGGTGGAAACCGGTTTCCATCCACGCTTGGCGATCTCTTGTGTCATCGACATGGCCACATTGCCACCGAACGAGTCACCCATCAACACCACTTCCTTAGCACCCATCGGCATGACATGGCGCACGTAAAAGTCGAGCATCACGGCCATGTTGTCAACACAATGGTACTCGGGGTACTTGGGATAGATAGGCATCAGAATACGGCATCCTGTACGGATGGAAAGGTCGTGTACAAAACGCCAATGGAAGAAGACGGGCTGGTAAATGCAAGCTCCTCCATGGATGTAGAGGATTAAAGTATCTTTGTTGCGACAAGGCTCGGCGTTGAACACCTGCATGTTGAACCCGTTGGAGGCTTGAAACTGGGATTCCGTGAAATACTTTCGGAAATAACGCGGCACCCTGACGGGCTTCCGATTGATGTTGCGGCAATGCTCCAACTCCTCCTGCACTTGTTCAGGGGTGGCGTCTTTCAGGGAGGAAAACATCACCTGAAGGTACCGTTGGGTAAATTGCTTCCCGGCACTCACAAAACCATCTGCCATGTCAAACCTTTCTTTGGAAGATCTTCAGATCAAACAACGGAGCAGCCGCGATGATGTGGTCGAAGATGTCGCTTTGCAACTCTTCGTACTTGACCCATTCCTTGTCGAGGCTGAAGGCATACACCTGCAACGGAATGCCGAACTCGTTGGGTTGCAGCTGACGCACCATCATGGTCATGTTGTGGTTGAGCTTAGGGTTGGCATTGATGTAGGCCAAGATATAAGCACGGAAAACGCCCAGGTTGGTCTGCTGTCGCCCGTTGACGATATTGCTGGTGTCGATGTTGTTAGCCTTGTTGTATTCGGCGATGTCCGCTTCCTTCTGCTCGATAAAAGAGCTGATACGCTCAATTTGCTTGAAACGATCGATCATCTCTGGCGTGCAGAACTTCACCGACGACGTGTCGATGGTGATGCTTCGCATGATCCTTCGTCCGCCGCCTTCCGACATGCCTCGCCAGTTGGTAAACTGGTTGGTCACCATGGAGGAGGTCGGGATGGTGGTGATCGTATTGTCGAAATTCTGCACCTTCACGCTGGTGAGGTTGATCTCTGTCACGGTGCCGTCAGCTTTGTCCATCACAATCCAGTCACCGATGCGGAGCATGTCGTTCAACGTCAGCTGGATGCTCCCGACAAAGCCCAGGATTACGTTTTGGAATACCAGTAACAACACAGCTGACAAGGTGCCCAAGCCGATGATGACAGAGCTGATTCGCTTTCCCATCAGGAAGGAGATGATCAGCAGCACACAGATGATGATGAGGATGATCTTGATGGTCTGGACCAATCCGGTAAGCGGCTTCATCTTGGCGGTCTGGTGCATGTTATAGATGTCGCTGCAAACATTCACAACGGAGAAAAGCACCATGGTGGTCACCACGATGATATAGAGGATGCTGGCAGTCATTATAAGGCGCTGCGCAGTGGGGAAGTCGGGGAGGGCGGTATGGGTACACTTCAAGACGAGTATCACGGGAATCAGCAGGCAGATGCGCATCAGCACCTTGTTGTTGATGACCTGATCGTCGTATTTCGTTTCCGTTTTCAAGATAAACTTATACACCGTTTTCTTGATGATGAACCGCGCGAGATATAGGAGGAGGATGCCAAGGAGCAACACGGCGATGAAAGCGATGATTTCGGAAATCATGGAGGCATAGTAGCTGCTGGCGCCCATGTTGCTGAATAAATTGTGCAGGATTTGGATGAGTTTCGTGATCATGGGGATTCAATGATTGAATTAGACAATGACATGAAGCGAGAGTGGGTTGATCTTGATATGAAGGTCTTTCTCAAACATCACCGACTCGCCGTCGATGTTGACCACGGCGGGCTCGGGACGTATGATGGTGGCTTCCTCGGTTTGGATGATATCGACTTTGGGCGACTTGTCCATGTTCTTGCTCAGGAAATAGCTGCCCACGATGGGAAGTTCCAAGGGGTTGGGCTTCCTGACGATGCAGAGATCGACTTTGCCGTCCCATAACGAGGCTTTGGGAGAGATAGGCACATCATATCCCATCTGGTTGGAGTTGGCGAAAGAGATGAAAAAGGCTTTGGTCGTAAAGGTACGGTCAGGCAGCTGGATGGTGTATTCCTTCTCGCCAAGATGGAAATAGTTTTTGACTATATAGCGGAAATAGGTGTTGAAGCCGCGATGCGGATCTTTGGCGTAGTCGTCGGCGACTTGGGCATCATAACCCGTTCCGGAGATGCTGATGAAAGGCACATCGTTCACTTCGACGGTGTCGATCTTGCACACGGCGGCACGGTTGATCAGCTCCAGTGCCTTGACAGGTTCCAAGGGGATGTTAAGGCAGCGTGAGAGGCCGTTGCCGGAACCACAGGGAATCACCGCTAATGCAATGTCGGTGCCGATGAGACGAGTGCCCACCTCGTTGATGGATCCGTCGCCACCAGCTACCGCCACGATGTCGTAATGGCCCTTGATGGCTTCCTGGACCAGGACCTTGGAATGACCTGCATATTCCGAAACCTTGATGTCGTAGTCGAAACGCTCATGGTTCAGCACGCTCTCAATTTGACTCGCCAGGTTTTTCCGGTGCTTCTTGCCAGATATCGGGTTGATGATGAACCGTATCTTCTGCTTGCTCATGTAAAGCCTCTTTGTTGATATATAATTCGTTGAAGATGAATCTGTTGTTGTATTCTTGAATGCGTTCCTTCAGCTTCTTCGACAAGTCGGAGCACTGGATGCGGTCGATCAGGTTGTCGTTGAGTTGCCTGTCCCTGATGACGTTGAAGACCCCGATGGTCTGGTTCCCGTCGGACTGGACGAGGTAGTGCCCATCGCTGTATTGGTAGGTCTGGTTGATGTAGGATATAAAGCTGGGGTCACTCAAGGAGTCGAAGACATTCCTGCCGAAAGAGAACACCGTATCTTCAATGCCCATGGCTGAAAGGATCGAGACGTTGAGGTCAGCTTGTTGTGCGATCTCCTCGCATTTCCTTGCATGGATCCTTGACGGCATAAAGAAGGCGATGGGGATGGAATACATGCCCCAAATGTTGCTGTAGGCAGAGAGGTAGTGCTCGGTGTTGGCATGATCGGCGGTGATGACAAACAAAGTGCTGTCGAACCATGGCTTTTGGGAAGCTTCCTTGAAGAAATCCCGAAGCGCACAGTCGGTATAATACACCGTCTTTTCAAAACCGCTCCACAGATAGCTCTCATCGGGAAGTTCGAAGTCCTTTGGTAAAGTATAGGGATGCTGGGAAGAGAGCGTGTAAATCAGGGTAGCGAAAGGCTGGCTGAAAGTGTCGATGGTGGCGAGGCTGTACTGAAGGAAAGGACCGTCATAGATGCCACATCGGCCATCGTAATCAGCGTCGTTGTTGTATTCGTTTCGTCCGTAATAGTAGTCGAATCCAGCTTTTTTAGCATAAGTATCGAAACTCATGGTGCCATTACTACCACCATGAAACATGGAAGTGCTGTAGCCAAGTTGTTTCAGCACCTGTCCCAACCCGTCAATTCTGTTGTCGGAATAGGCGGAAGAGGAGAAGTTAACGTCCATCAGGGAAGGCAGGCCCGAAAGCAGCGAGGGCAACGCCTCGTTTGAACGGCGGCCATTGGCACGACCGTTGAAAGTCAAGCTCTGTGTGAGTAACGAATCGGTGAACAGCGTGAGCTGAAAACGACAGTCGGGATTGTAATAGGACACCATCTCTTGTCCATAGCTCTCCAGCACCAGAAATACCAGATTGGGCAGGTATCCCGGATCTTCCGTGACGAATCTATTGGATTTTAGGGAGTAGTGAATAGGAGAGAAGTCCATCTCCTCTGGCTCAAAATCATGGATCTCGCTCAAAGTATGGTTGATGGAGCTTTTCACGATGGAGAAAGGCGCGTTCAACACAATGGGCATATTCTGAGAGTCTGTGTATTTCAGAGCTGTCGCCAGGTTGACAGGCTTGCTTTGAATACCACCGCGACAGGCTACCGGGGTCAACACCGAGAAGACCATCAGTGATATCCACTGGAGGAAATACCATCGGTTGGTGATCACCTCGGTCTGTTGGACCAACTTGGTGCGCTTTCCTACGACTGCCAACACCATCACAAACAGCGCCGCCAAAACCAACATATACCAATAATCCACTGTGATCTGGCCTAATAGGGAGGTCATGCTTTCATCCGAAGATCCGAAGAGCTGGGAGAGCTCAGTCGTCATACGCTTGCCAAGGAACCTGAAGTAGATCACATCCAACATGTTGAGCGTGATGAGAACGGAGTTGACCAAAACAAACAAGACATTGATGATCTTTTGCAACACCTGGTTGTAAATGAATTTGGCGGGAAGGCAATACAAGAGGATCATCGGTATGTTGGCGTATGCGATGACCACCAAGTCGAAGCGCATCCCCACGAGAAACAGACGAAACGACTGACCAAGCGTCAAATGATGAAAGAACTCCGTATTGAACAGATAGATCAACCATCGGCTGAGCGAGAAAAGCAATAGAACCATCAGCAACCTGAAGACTAACTTGGCCACTGGGTATTGGAACCATGGCGCTTTTTTCTTCTTTGTTGGATAATAGCTCATTTTAAATTCAATTCTTTGTCTAAATGCAAAGATATACATATTTTGTATATTTGCATCAAAATTTGTGTTTCCCATGAAAAGATTTGCTGCTTTTTTGACTGCTATATTATTGGCAACCAACGTTTTCGCCCAAGATAGTTTCCCTCAGTATCCGTCACCTCTCGACATCCCCATCTATCTGAGTGCCACCTTCGCCGAGTTGCGAAGCAACAGTTTCCATGCGGGCGTGGACATCAAGACGCAAGGGGTGGAAGGCAAGAAGGTGTATGCTGTGGCGGACGGCTACATCAGCCGCATCGGCGTGTCGCCTTACGGCTATGGCAACGTGCTTTACATCACTCATAACGACGGCTACACCTCTGTTTATGCGCACCTGCAGCGTTTCAACAAGGCCATCACCAAATATGTGACAGATTACCAATATCGGAACAAGACTTTCTCAGCCAGCATCTATCTTTCGAAGGAGACCTTCCCGATCAAAGCAGGCGACTTTATCGGTCTCACAGGCAATACAGGTGGCTCTGGAGGTCCGCATCTGCACTACGAAATCCGTCACACCAAGAGCGAGAAACCTGTCAACCCGTTGTATTTCGGATTGAAGGTCGCCGATGACGTCAGGCCGAACATCAAAGGCATCTCTGTGTATCCCGTTGGTGACGAATCGACGGTGGAAAGGGACGACAAGCCCATGTATTACAGTGTGGAAGGGAAGAAGACCAACTATGTTCTCAAAGGCAATGCCACCGTTCACGCCAACGGCAACATCGCTTTCGGCATCAACACCGACGATCAGGTGGGCTCATCGCCAAACAAGAACGGACCCTATACTTACGAATTGTATCTTGATGACAATCAATGCTTTAAGTTCGAATGCGACAGCTTCTCCTACAGCGAGCCAAAGTACATCAACAGCCTGATCGACTACAAGCGTTATAAGGAGAAAGGGAACCGTTATGTGCGCACCGAGGTGGATCCATACAACAGGCTCTCCATGTACGTGCTCAAGAACGGCGTCGCCCATGTGGAGGAAGGCGATACGGTGGCGGTCCGTTTCGAAATCGCCGACTACGCAGGCAATGTATCCACTGCCCGGTTCAATTTGGTGGGAACGGAACCAGTTGTCGTTGAAAAAGAACCCATCATGCGCAGCCAGTATTTTGTGAAAGCCGACGGCAGCGCCAACAGCAAGATAGCCATTGACAACTTCCAGGTTGAACTCGAGAAGAACACTTTGTTCAAGGACAGCTGGATGCAGACGGGCGCTACCGATCCAAAAGGCTGTTGCTCACGCTGCTACCGTTTTGGCTATGATACAGAGGCCGTTTTCAAGTCGTTCAAGGTCCGCATCAAACCCGATGAAAAGTGGGCTGGAAACTCCAAGATGTATATCGCCTATTTCGATGGAGCCGGCAAGGTCTCCTCGTTGGGTGGCAAGATCACCAGTGATGGTTACGTAGAGACTTCGACGCGTTCTTTAGGTCAATACGCCCTCAAAATCGATTCCATAGCTCCAGTTGTTAAAATCCTGAATTTTAAAGAAAACGATACCATTACATCAAGTAATACTTTGAAAATAAAGATTACGGATGACATGACCGGCATCGACGACTACAACGTCTATCTGAACGATGCTTGGGTGTTGGGTAAATACGATGCCAAAAATGACCTGCTTTATTATGAAGTGGACTCGCACATGAAAGCGGGAAAGAATGTCGTCAAAGTGGTGGTCAAGGATGCTGTCGGCAACAAGACCACCAAGAAGGTCAACGTGTATCGTAAATAAATTTATTTGATTTGTTTTCAACAGTCTGCGCTTTCGGAATTCGAAAGCCTTACATTTGTTGAAATTTTTCAAATAAATTCATTTAATGAATCCTATTAATCCATGTAAGACGCTGTCTGCCGCAGCGTATTATGACCTAATTGTCAAGGGTGGAGAATCCGGCTTGGAAGCCGCCTATTACCTGTTGACAAAACGTCTGAACAGGGCGTTGAAAGGCATGTTTGAGTTGTATGGGTTCGGGTTGAGTGACGATTTCAAAGACAGTATCGATGACTTTTTCCTGTACCTGTACGAAGGAAACGGGACGGAGGTACGGAAGCCTTTTGCCATGCTGGAGAGTATCCGCAACAAAAATGCTTTCTTTGCCTGGATCTTGGGGACCTATCGGAGATTCTTGTTGAACAAAGCCAAGGAGGAAGTCAAACGAAAGGAGTTGTTGGAGCATGCCCGAGTGTTCACGAGAACCGATCCAGAGCAGTATTCAGAGGAAGTACTGATTGCATTATTGGCTGCAGCTATCGCGTATGCCGACCAACAATTCACGCTTCGTAACCGGTTCATCCTATATCGGATGTTGCTTTCGTTTTTGGATCACAGCCGCGCCATTCCGCAGCATGCCATGGCGCTTGCCTTAAACATGCATCCTGTGACTTACAGGGTTTGCAACAAACGGCTCAAGGATCGGCTGTCCGAGTACATTTTGATGCAAGAGGCAGGGGAGACTTTGAAGTTGGATTCGGCACATCAGCTCATGAGCGAACGTATCACGGATAGCTTCAACCGACTCTACGGATTGCTATTGGAGTACTATGAAGAGACGTTGGCATTGCTTCCTTCGGCGCTTGAGATTCAATCGTTGCGGCTGAAATTCATCCGGAGCGAGGGCAAGATGATGCACGAAGCGTACAATTATGGATGCGTTCAGTCGATCGATGTCAGGCATCTTTACGATGCGTTGAAATCATATTCCACCTCTTGAAGGAATAGGCCATGAGCCGGAACGGATTCCCCAGCGGAACAGCGGTCTCTGCGCTCGATGATGGCGCTGAATTCTTCCAAGCTCATCTTGCCTTTGCCCACCTCCAGCAAAGTGCCGACGATGGCCCGGACCATGTTGCGCAGGAAACGGTCAGCCTTGATGCGGAACACCAGCAGTCCGTCCAGTTCCAGCCATCTTGCCTCCATGACCTTACAGTTGTTGGTCTTCACCTGGGTGTGCAGCTTGCTGAAACTTGTGAAGTCGGAATAGTTAAACAACAGATTGGCTGCCTGCTGCATCTTGTCAATATCGAGCTTACCGTAGAGGTAATAGGCGTCGTTCTGGTGGAAAGGGTTCTTTGTTTGGGTGATCTGGTAATGGTAGGTGCGCGAACGTGCGTCGAAACGGGCATGTAGCTCGGGATCCACTTCCCAGATGCGGAAGATCACGATGTCGGCAGGCAGGAACATGTTCAGCCGGTAGGCGAGGTCTTGGCCATTCTCAATCTCTCCATCGAAGTCGAAATGGGCGTAATAGCTGCGTGCATGGACGCCGGTGTCGGTTCGGCCACAACCCGTCACGCTGACGGGTTGGCCAAGCTTGAGGCTGAGACAGCGTTCCAGCTCGGCCTGCACGCTCGGCGACTGAGGCTGGACCTGCCATCCGCAGTAGTTGGCTCCGTTATAGGCAAGATGGATAAAATACCGTTTCATGTCCGCAAAATTACAAAATCCATTATCTTTGCCAACAAAATACGCAACATGAGAACGAGTTTTTTCTCCGACGATACCATCTGCGCCGTTGCCACTGCCCCGGGAATGGCGGCTATAGCCGTGGTAAGACTATCGGGCCCAAGGGTACACGAGATGGCCTGCCAAGTGTTTTATCAGCATGGCCAGCCGTTTCCGTTGGATAAGATCAAGGGCTATCAATCGTTTTACGGCAACATCGTCGAACCTTCTGGGGATCATGATGTTTTGGACGAGGCCGTGGTGACCTTCTTCAAGGCGCCGCATTCCTTCACCGGTGAGGATTCCGTGGAAATCAGCGTACATGGCTCAGTTTATGTGCAGCAGAAGCTGTTGGAGTTGCTTATCGGACTAGGTGCGCGGATGGCCATGCCAGGTGAGTTTACGCGCAGGGCGTTCGTCAACAGGAAATTCGACTTGGCCCAAGCCGAGGCAGTGGCCGACTTGATCGCGTCGCAAAACGAAGCTTCGCACAGAGTGGCCATGAACCAGCTGAAAGGCGGCTTCTCAAAAGCGTTACAGGTGTTGCGCTCCAAGCTGTTGGAGATCACTTCGCTCATTGAGCTGGAGCTGGATTTTTCCGAAGAAGACGTGGAGTTTGCCGACCGCACCCAGTTGCGATCATTATTGGACGAAACCCAGACCCATGTCAAGAAGTTGATGGATTCCTTCCGTCTCGGCAATGCCATCAAGAACGGCATCCCCGTTGCCATCGTGGGGGAGACCAACACGGGCAAATCCACTTTGCTGAACGCTTTGTTAGGCGAGGACCGTGCCATCGTTTCGGACATCGCCGGTACCACCCGCGACACCATTGAAGAGGTAATGAACCTGAATGGCACCATGTTCCGATTCATTGACACCGCCGGCATCCGTGAAACAGAGGAAACCATTGAGAAGATCGGCATCGAGCGCACCTTCAGGAAGATCAGCGAAGCCGATATCGTATTGGGTTTGATCGATATGACGCAGAGCCTTCAAGCCATCAAGGAATCCGCTGAATTCATCTTGAATAAGATCGACACGGCGCAACAGACACTCGTGCTGCTCTTGAATAAATCGGATCTTTGTCCCACGGCATCCGCTGAATGCGTTGATCTTTTGAAAAGCACCGCCTGCGAGGTCCTTGGTCAGAACGAGGGGCACGTCTATATCCAGACCCTTTCTGCCAAAACCGGTAATGGCTTGGATCAGCTGCAACAGACACTGAGTGAGATCCAGCAGGCCATGAACGCCAATCACGATGCCGTCTTGGTGACCAACCTCAGGCATTACGAAGCCTTGAAACACGCATCGGAAAGCCTCCATGCTGTAAGTAAAGGTTTAGAAGATGGAATTCCTACTGATTTAGTGGCTCAAGACTTACGCGAGGCGCTTTATTATCTTGGATCTATCACCGGTGAGATCACCACTGAGGAGGTCTTGGGATCTATTTTCGGGCGTTTTTGCGTCGGGAAATGACGTCTATCGTCCCTTTTTGGTCAGCTTCTTAATGGAAAAGAAAAAACCTTTTAAAATCCATTATTTATATCTATCTTTGCAATCAATAACACGTTGCCCTCACATTAAAGTGAAGGCGACCCTAAAAGAATAAATAAATAGAGATACAACTGATTAGATAACATATTGATATAAAGCGTTTTTGCTTTTCAAGTAAACGGAAATCGGCAAATTTTCAACTTACTACACGAGAAAGCAGAAATGCTCACGGAATATCCGTGGGCTTTCTTGTTTGTAGTAAGGTTTTGCCGAACCTCCGTTTAGACAGAAAGTCTCACGGATCTTTTTTGTGATGTTTCGGAAAGGCGAAGCGCCAACCGAAATACATCATGAGCACCAAGTTCTTCAACAATATTGGGACGACGTTGATGGACAAATTCCACGGCATCGCCTCTACCATGGCCAACTTCGACATCTTTCATGCCGTGGTTGGCTATTTTCGTTCCAGCGGCTACTTCAAACTGCGCAAGGAATTGGAAAATGTCACCGAGATACGGATTCTCGTTGGCATCAATATCGACAACCTCTTCCGCCAATCGCAACTCACTGGTAAGTTTTTCTTCGAAAACAAAGAAGCAACGCTTGAACAATATTGCGAGGACTTCCTTCGTGATGTCTACCAGTCCGAATACTCGTCAGAAGTCGATGAAGGCATCCGTCAGTTCTGCGCCGACATTGCCAACAATCGGTTGCAATTGCGTATCCATCCCACCAAAGACCTTCACGCGAAATTCTACCTCTGCTTGCCGAAAAACCATAATGAACATAGCGATGGCTGGGTCATCATGGGCAGCAGCAACCTCAGCGCTCAGGGTCTCGGCACCACCGAACCGCCACGCTACGAATTGAATGTGGCCATGAAGGACTACGACGATGTGCATTACTGCGAGGAAGAGTTTCAAAGCCTTTGGAAGGATGCCATCCCGGTGACCATGGATGATGTGAACCATATCGTTGGCAAAACCCATCTGACTCCAGAAGAACATCAGCCCACGCCCTACGAACTATACATGAGGATGCTCATCGACCATTTCGGCGATCAGGTCGAAGACGATTTCATTCCTCATCTGCCCGACAATTACGACAACCTCACTTACCAACGTGACGCAGTAGTGCAAGGCTATAATATCATGATGCAGCATGGTGGCTGTTTCATTGCCGATGTGGTGGGTTTGGGCAAAACCGTGGTGGCTGCCATGATTGCCCAGCGGTTTATCGCCGCCAACGGCAACAACACCCGTATTCTTGTCATCTTCCCTCCTGCGGTGCAAAGCAACTGGGAAGACACTTTCCGCGATTTCCAAATCAAAAACAACTATAGCCAGTTTGTCAGCAACGGTAGCTTGGATAAGGTCATTGAGGGCACCAACAACTACAGCCAGCCTGGTTACTACGACCTCATCATCGTTGATGAGGCGCACAATTTCCGTCACGACAGCACAGGCAATTACGACCTGCTGCAACGCATCTGCAAGTCGGCACGATTGAACAAAGGCAATGTCAAAGGCAACAAGCGCGTGT
>JAFXMK010000011.1 GCA_017530365.1 Bacteroidales bacterium | reverse complement strand
AACCCCTTTACAAACTTTTTTCGATAGATATAAATTTAATTTGTTGAAAATGAGAATATTATAAATATTCGTTTCCAAAATTTTTTTGAGAAATTACGAACTATTTTTAGAAACACTAAAATTTTTGGGACGAAACCCCAGATTTTAGGGACGAAAATTCAGCCTATTTTAGGGTAATAATAAAAAAATCCCGCCATCGCTGACGGGATTCTTTTGATTGTCCGAAAAGCTTCTTCCTTCTGACTTCTGTCTTCTAAAAGAATCACTCCTCTTCCTTCTGGCTCTCTTCGTATTCCTTGAGCAGGCGTTGTTGCACGTCGGTAGGAACCTGGGCATACTCGGCATACTTCATGGTGAAGGTGCCACGGCCTGAGGTGAGGGAGCTGAGGGTGGTGGAGTAACGGTCCATCTCTGCGAACGGGACCTTGGCGTGGATGGTCTGGTAGCCGTGATCGCTGTCCATACCCATCACGATGCCACGGCGGCCCTGGAGGTCGGTCATCACCGCACCCATGAGGTCGGCAGGCATGCGGACGTCGAGGTCATAGATAGGCTCCATGATCTTCGGGCCAGCGTTCTTGAAGGCCATCGAGAAGGCCATACGGCCGGCGATCTTAAAGGCCATTTCGTTGGAGTCAACGGGGTGCATCTTACCATCATACACATAGACGATGATGTCGCGTGCGTAGGAACCGGTAAGAGGACCTTGCTCCAGGCGCTCGTTGATACCCTTCAGGATGGCGGGCATGAAACGGGCGTCGATGGCACCACCAACCACGCAGTTGGCGAAGATGAGCTTACCGCCCCAAGGCAGTTCGTACTCGTCCTTGGTACGCACGGCGAGTTCTTCAGGATCGGTGTAGCCTTCGAAGTAAGGAGCCAACCAGAGGTGAACCTCACCGAACTGACCGCTACCACCGGACTGTTTCTTGTGACGGTAGTCGGCTTTTGCGGACTTGGTGATGGTCTCACGGTATGGAACCTTAGGAGTGCTGAACTCGACAGCGATCTTGTGGACGTTGTCGAAGTACCACTTCAGGGTGTTGAGGTGATACTCGCCTTGGCACTGGAGGATGTTCTGACGGAGCTCGCGTGACATGCCGGCGATGACGGTTGGGTCGGTCTTGTGCATGTCGTTGAGGATACCGCCGAGTTTCTCGTCTTCCTGTGAGTTGGCAGCCTTGATGGCGATTTGGAAGATGGGTTCTGGGAACGGGATGGGCGGGAAGGCAGCTTCTGCGACTTTGGCATCGACGAGGGTGTCACCCACGCGGCCGTCTTTCAGCTTGATGGTGCAGATGATGTCACCAGCGTTGACCTTCTCCACTTCCTCACGGTTCTTGCCGCGGAAGGCGAGCAGCTGTGAGATACGTTCCTTGTTGCCGGTACGAGGATTGACGAGGTCCTGGCTCTTGCTCAGGGTGCCGCCATAGACGCGCATCCAAGCCACGTCGCCGAGGTTCTGCTCAGTGGTGACCTTGAAGATCTGGAGCGCAGTAGGATCGTCGTTGCTGTTGTGGAACTCGGTGCCGTTCACAGCCTTGATGGCGGGGACGTCAGCCGGGCTCGGGCAGGCGTTGATGAGGAATTCCAAGAGACGATACACGCCGATGCCGCGTTTGGCAGCGCCGCAGATCACGGGGAACATCTCACGGTTGATGATACCCAGACGGATACCACGCTCCATGTCTTCCTCGCTGAGGGTCATCTCCTCGAAGAACTTCTCCATGAGGGCTTCCTCGCCTTCGGCGGCGTGCTCGATGAGGCTGTTGTGCATCTCTTCGGCCTTGTCCATCTCGGCAGCAGGGATGTCCTGGATCTCAGGAGCGCCGTTGCCGTTCTTGAAGACCAACATCTTCATGAGGATGAGGTCGATGACGGCGTTGAAGTCTTCACCGGTGCTCACAGGATATTGGATCGGGGTGACCTTGTCGCCGAAATACTCCTTCAGGTTGCGGATGGCATTGTCGAAGTTGGCATTGCTGTGGTCGAGCTGGTTGAGGAAGAACACCACGGGTTTCTTGGTGGTCACGGTGTGACGCCAAGCGTTCTCGGTGGTGGCTTCGACGCCGGCTTGGGCGTTGACGGTCATGACGGCAGTATCGGCAGCAGCGAGGCAGGATACGATGTCACCGGAGAAATCGGTGAAGCCGGGAGCGTCGAGGATGTTGATCTTCTTGTCGTTGATGATGGTGTTCATCATCGTGGCGTGGACGGAGATCTGACGATCCATCTCGATTTGACGATAGTCGGAAACGGTGTTCTTTTCTTCCGTGCTTCCTTTTCTGTTGATGACCTTGCCTTCGAAAAGCATGTTTTCAGCGAGGGTGGTCTTGCCGGACTTGGCCGCACCGATCAGGGCGATGTTCCGGATCTCGTTGGTCTTGAATTCCTTCATTTTATCTAATTGTCTTACTGTTGATTAATATTCAATTTGAGAATCAGCGTGCAAAGGTACGAAAAAATTACAATTGTTTTAAAGAATTGAATATTTTTTCCCATCGATTGTCATCCATCTTGGCGCCCAGCACTTCGATGATGTTGGCTGCAACGGTGGCGCCCATCTTGGCGCACTTCTCCAACGATTCGCCTTTGACGATTCCTGCCATGAAACCTGCAGCCCACAAATCGCCGGCTCCAGTGGTATCGATGACCTTGGCGGGAATGGGTTCGATCTTGACCATTTGGTCGCCATGTTGCACGTAAGCGCCTTTGGCACCAACCTTCACGATGGCGATATCGCACATCGAAGCCATCTCATGTAGTGCCTCTACGGGTTCTTCAATCAAGGTAAAGGTCTTGGCTTCGTCTTCGTTGGCAAAGAGGATGTCAATATAGTCTTTGGCGAGGTGCAACATGTAGTCGCGGTTTTCCCTTACGATGTTGTAGCTGGCCATATCCAAGGCTACCGTCATGCCTTTTTCTTTGGCCATGGGAAGTATTTTATCGAGGAGCTCGCGGTTGGAGATAAGATATCCTTCCACATAGAGGATGTCCCATCCGTCGAACATCTCAGGACGGATATCATCTGCATTGAGTTCCAAAGCGGCACCGAGATAGGTGGCAAAGGTACGTTCGCCGTCTTTTGAAATGAAGGCTTCGGCGCATCCTGTCGGAGTGTCGGTGGTTAGCATCAGCGGTTTGACATTGGTCTTCACCATCTCGTTTTCGAAAAAGCGACCTCTTTCGTCTCTTCCCACTTTACCGATATAACCCGTTGGGATACCCAATTTGGAGGCTCCACTGATGGTATTGGCCGTTGAGCCACCGGCAGCCATGGCGTAGCCGTAAGGCTTGACGGTCTCGCCAATATGCAGCGAAGTGTTGGCGTCCACATGGTACATGCCGCCTTTTGGGAGGCGAAGTTGTTCTAGAATATCGTCATTGGGGATTTGGATAAGGATATCGACCAGGGCATTGCCTATGCCGAGAATGTTTTTGTATGCCATAGTATTTGTATTGAAAGAAAGCGCAAAGATAAAAAAAAATGAAAAAAAACTTGCAGGGATAAAAAAAAGCTGTACCTTTGCAGCCGCAAATGCCTCCTTAGCTCAGTTGGTTAGAGCATCTGACTGTTAATCAGGGGGTCTCAGGTTCAAGTCCTGAAGGGGGCGCGTTTCATGTTATTAATTTTTTGAGTAGGTAAGTCGTGAGATGAGCCTACTTTTTTTATTCCTTTCTTCGAAATAAACAAATTTCGAACTCGTGTCCAATTCCATAGGTTTTAAGAAATGTCCTATCGTAATGGAACTGGCAACACAAATCGTAATTGTTCTGGATAAAATAGGCGTCTTCTGGGTAATACCTCATTTCATAGCTAAACAACATCCATAAGGGAATCGCATGGGGCTTGGAATTTTCTTCTTTCTGAAGTGTAGGCAGGTCGAACAACAATGAAGTGAACAACACTCGATTAGTCTGGATTAACTCTTCGTGTTCCATCATGCTTGTTCCATGCCAAAATAAGTTGTAGTTGAAAATGGAATCCCGTTCGTTTTTCGGAATATTCTCAACACAGCGTTGGAAATCCTCATAAATCGTCACTTCTTTCTCGTTTCCGATGATGAGATCGTTGAAGACATGAAAAAACACAATGCTTCCCATAAAGAAAACACATGCCATAGTCATTGTGACTAAACAAGTTTTAATTGTTCTGAACTCGTTAAAATCGAAAGTCATCATGCCAATGATCACCAATGGCAGAATGGCAATCAAGTAAAATGAATTGAACTGCCGACCGAAGGTTCCAATAAATAGTAACAACGAGATAAAAAATGGTATCAAGAGGTCTTTTTCCTTCCTGCAATTTAATAGCTGAATCGTCGCCAATGAAAACAAAAAACCCATATACGGCAGCCAATAAATCCATTTTCTTCGATGTTGGACACCTATGTACTCGAAATTGGACAAAAAAGATGCGTAAACCATTTCATGAACTCCATTCCACCCTGCTTTGAAGTAGAAATACAACACACTAACCATCACAACGACTACCCAACCCAAGAAGAAGCCAACACTCGAACACAGCTTTTTGAAGTCTTTTTTAAATAGATATTGAATCCATAAGTAAGCGATGAATCCCAAAAACGCACAGGCGTTGTTGATTTGGATAAGAGTAATGATACCAAAACACAACCCAATCAAAAACATTTGCAATGGTAGAATAACATTTTTGGCCTTATAAGACCTAAGCATAACTAACAAGGGATACGAGACGAAAGGTAAACACCACTCTTGAGTTTGGTCGCCGGCACCGTAGAAACAGGCGAGTAGCAACAAGGCTATACCCAAGCAAACAAAGCGTTGACGACGGTTTTGATAAAGCGCCAATAACTTGTTCCAAATTATCAAGGTGACTGATAACGAAAGGGTTTGCATTAACAAAATGAAGAAATCTCCCCCCAACCATAAACCCAAGGCATGTATGAAATACAAAAGACATCCCTTATTATCGAAATAATCGATATAGAGAATCTTTCCATTTAGTATAGCTCGCCCCATTTGCTTGAAAACGGAAGGATCGGCTCCTTCAAAAACATAAAGAAAAGAAGTAGATCGTGAAAACAAGGTCACAAACACAAAGGATACAAGAAACAGTAACAGATGTTTACGCTTCTCCATGTTGCATGGCCTCCATCATTAATACTGCTTTCACATTTGGATTCTTGATCACATTTTTGAAAGGATACAGCATTTTTACAGCGATTTTCATCCACCATTGGTAATGCACTTCAAGCTTGCAATAGGCTTTACGGAAGTTGAAGTTTTGGGTTAAAAACTCATGGATGTGGGAGTGTTCCGTGATGCTTCGGGATCCGTCGGAGACATACCTGAACCCTCGCTCTTGCAGGTAATACTGATTCATGGCGTGATACAATCCGTAATACGGATAGCTGCCATTATACTTGTAACGGGTCATCATGCCGCTTAAATCGTATTCACAACTGTCGTTCCAGCGCCTGACACAACTGAACCCGACCAGTTCAGCGCTTTCTCTGTCAAAGACTCCCCAATAGTCAAACTCGTATAGGTCAAGATAATTCTTGAAAATTTCCTCGCTCATCGTCCTATCTTTGACAGCGTAGTCGGCGTAGGTTTCGGCAATAATGGGATAGCCGTTTTCCTTCAATAATGCTTGGTCAATGAGTCGGTAATTGAATGAGTTTTGCGCATGCCTGACCTTGTTTCGGACCCTTGAGCTCAGCTCTTCCATGTCGGCAAAACGGTCTTTGATGATGTACCAAAAACTTGTTTCTTCTTGGCAATCGAAGTCGTAGGTGTTTCTGACCAACAAGCCACCTTGTTTCAGCAGGGCTTTCCGCTCTTCTTTCTTTAGCTTTGGCTCTTCATGCGGTGCTCCCGAAAAACGCCATGCCTTCCGATATAGATGATAATTGGGCATTAGAGTCGTTTTTTAATGGCATTGAAGGCATAACTAAAAAAGAAGCACAACGTCTTGAAGAAAGACATCTTTTCATGTTGGCGATAGACCCTCCAGAGGTCAGCCGCAGCTTTCATCTTGTTGGAGCTTGCGGATTTTCGGCGGATACGATAGGAGGTTAAAGGTTCCTCGATAGCGTAGGCCTTGAAGCCTTTTCTCAGGATATCGAGCCAAGTGGCGGTGTCTTCGCTGGTGCGGAAGTTGGGTACAGTCACCCGGCCAACTTTGTCCGTGTCAATCATCACGGTGGAACAACCTATAATGGTATTTCGGAGATAGTCGTTGTAGTTTAAATCGCCTGCCGATTGGATGGTCTTTCCCAAGGTTTTTCCGTTTTCGTCGATCAGGTCGTACGAGGAATAGCTGAATCCCACTTGGTGTTCCAGCATGAACTGTAGCTGTTGCTGTAACTTGTTAGGATGCCATACGTCATCGGCATCAAGAAAAGCCAGGAAGCGTCCTTTGGATTTTTCTATACAGCGGTTTCGTGTAGGAGCGATGCCGGCGTGTTCAGCGTTGACGAAATAACGAATACGGTCGTCTTGTTCAGCAATGTTTTGTACCAAAGCTACCGTCCCGTCGGTCGAGGCATCGTCCACAATAAGTAGTTCCCAATCAGAATAAGTTTGCCTTATCACCGAATGGATGGTTTCGGTAATGAACTGTTCCATGTTGTAACATGGCATTATGACGGAAACCAGCGGCTGTTTCATTTTTGGTCCAGTTGGCAGAAGACACTGTTGTTGGAGATGAATTCGGGAACGATTTTCTTCATTTGTTTCACGATAGCAAGGTCGTTGCTGGTAATGAGGGCCTGACGGAGTTCTTCAATCAAGGCGTTGACATTGTCAGCTTCGTAGTTGCGCACCTGTGCTCGCATGATCTTCGGGTTGTCGGTAGGTTTGGTATTCTCCTTGGTGGCAAGCAGTTCTTCATAGAGTTTCTCGCCTGGTCGGAGGCCGATTTCCTTGATTTCGACACCAGTTTTTCCTGAGAGTTGGATCATTTTTTTAGCCAAGTCGTAGATTTTTACGGGTTGACCCATGTCGAAGACAAAAATTTCATTGCTTTGACCGATGGAGCTGGCTTCCATCACCAAGCTACAAGCTTCAGGGATGGTCATGAAGAAGCGTATGATGCGCTTGTCGGTGACGGTAAGCGGTCCTCCCTGCTCGAGTTGTTTGCGGAAGAGAGGAACTACCGATCCGTTGGAACCCAGCACATTGCCGAATCGAGTGGTGATAAACTGGGTTTTACATTTTCTACTCTGGGTATAGATCTCCGCGATGCGTTTAGTAGCCCCCATCACATTGGTGGGATTCACTGCCTTGTCGGTGGAGATCATCACGAATTTCTCCACCTCGTGTTCGATGGCGAGATCCACGATGTTTTTAGTTCCGAATACATTGACAAATACGGCCTCATACGGGTTTTCTTCCATGAAAGGCACATGCTTATAAGCAGCGGCATGATAGATTATCTGAGGATGGTATTCGTCGAACACCTCTTTCATCCGGCGTTCATCCTTGACATTAGCGATGATGAAGACCATACGGTCGATGATGGACTTGAACTCTGGTGTGTTCTTCAATTCAAACTGAAGGTCGTACATGGGAGATTCCGCTTGGTCAACCATGACGAGCATCTTGGGGTTGTAATGAAGTGTCTGTCGGCACATCTCGCTTCCGATGGATCCAGCGGCTCCGGTGATCATCACCACCTTGCCGTCGATTTCACGTTTGATGTTCTCTTTGCCAAGGACGATGGGTTCACGACCAAGAAGATCCTCGATTTTAATGTCTTGGATTTGATTGACCATGTTCTCTCCGTCCACCCAGTCAGTAAACGCTGGCATGGTCTTTACCTTCAAGCCTAGGCTCATGCCGAGTTCGATGAGTTCCTTTTTTCGGTGGCCGGACACGCTTGGCAGTGCGAGGATCAGGACTTTGATGTCGTTTTCGCTGATGAAAGTTGGATTGAGCACTTTTTTGGGCTCCAAAACGGGAACGGTATTGATGTATTTATTGACTTTTTGTGGGTTATCGTCGGTGAAAGCCTTGATTTTATACATGGATTCCCTGTCCTGTTGGAAGGCTCTGAAGAGCAGCACGCCACCTTCTCCTGCGCCATAAATGATGGTATTGTCCTTTTTCTTGTTGCTATCCTTGTAAAACTCGTTGTAGATTCGTCGGATGGTAAACCGGCTAAGCACCATGAAAGTCAAGGAGACAAAATAATGGTATAGGATCAGCCTATAGCCAGGTACCACCTTGTTAACGATGCCGGGATTGAGTTGTGATATGATGACCTTGGTGAGAATCAAGATGGTCAAGGCCGTTGTACAGGCATTGAACAGCTTTCGGATATCGTCGAATCCCGAGTAGCGGATCATACCGAAATAGGTGCGGTAGATCAGAAACATCAGGAAATAGATGCCCAATACGATAAACACCCTGTACCAGCCTACAAACAAATCAGCTTTATGGAGAATGTTGTAGTAAACGAGGAACATGGAGAGGGTATAGGCGAAGAAGAGCACGACAATATCGAACAACAACACCCAATAACGAGGCAACGAGTTGTTGGCTTGTTTGCCGAAGAGAAAATTACAGATCTTGATCAGGATAAATCTCATCATGGGTCACATGTTAGTTCCATCCGAAAGGATGAGGTTTACAAGGTAGTTTTGCCAGAGGATGGTAATCACCCACTAGGCCTATGGGTTTGGAATTACGGATTTGATAGACGATCTCGATGCAACGGCGAGCCTCGGCGATGCCGAACCCCCGGCCTGCGAGGATCTCTTCATAGCTCTTGGTGTGGAGCTCGGTGAAGCCTTGGCTGAATTCGAATTCCTCCCCGTCGATCTTCAGGGTACGGTAAGTGCGTTTTTCACCTTCTACAGCGTTTTCGGGCAAGGTGTCGGCATTAATGCAGAGGAAATAGCGTACGCGTGCCTGTTTCAATTCAAGATAACCAGCTACACGGTCATGGGTTGAGACATGAACGATGTTTTTCTGCACATCACCGAAGATCCAGCTTAGCATATCGTAAAAGTGCACTCCGATATTGGTGGCTACTCCGCCGCTTTTGTTGATGTCGCCTTTCCAGGAAGCATAGTACCAATTGCCGCGCGAGGTGATATAAGTCAGGTCGATGTCGTAGATATGGTCTTTCGGTCCCTCGTCGACTTTTTTCTTCAACTCCTTGATCTTGTCATGGAGACGCAGTTGGAGGATATTATAAGCCTTATGGCCTTGACGTTCTTCCACTTTCTCCAAAGCGTCGATATTCCATGGGTTGAGCACGAGGGGCTTTTCGCAGATAACGTCGGCACCGAGACGCAAACCGTAACGGGTATGGGCATCATGCAGGTAGTTGGGTGTACATACGGTTACGTAGTCAATTTGTTTGCCTTCTTCGTCACGAAGTTTGGTGTTGTGCCGGTCGAAGAGTTCTTGTTCAGTGAAAAATGAAGCGTTTGGGAAATAGCTGTCCATGATTCCCACGCTGTCGCTTTTGTCGTACGCCGAAACGAGGATGTTGCCAGTGTCTTTGATGGCTTTCAGATGGCGGGGGGCGATGTATCCACCAACGCCGATGATGGCAAAGTTCTTCATCAGAGGTTGGATTTTTCGATGTCTTTGAAGTATTTCACTGTTCCGTATGTCAACTCATCGCATGCGGCGTCATCGCAGACGATGATGCCTTTGGGATGCATCTGGAGCACGCTGACGGTCCACATTTGGCTGACACCGCCTTCGATGGCGTGGGCTAGCGCACGGGCCTTGCCATGGCCGTTGGCGAGGATCATCACCTCTTGACTGTCCATGACAGTGCCGACACCCACCGTCAAAGCGGTCTTAGGCACTTTGTTGATGTCGTTTTCGAAGAAACGGGAGTTAGCGATAATGGTGTCGGTGGTCAGCGATTTGACGCGGGTGCGGGATGTCAACGAGCTTCCAGGTTCGTTGAAGGCGATGTGACCATCGGGACCGATGCCGCCCATGAACAGGTGGATACCACCATAGCTCTTGATCTTCTCTTCATAACGGGCGCATTCAGCTTCCAGATCCTTGGCGTTGCCGTTGAGGATGTTCACGTTTTCCTTCTTGATGTCGATGTGCTTGAAGAAGTTGTTCCACATGAAGCTGTGATAGCTCTCAGGATGGTCTTCGGGGATACGCACATACTCGTCCATGTTGAAGGTCACCACGTTCTTGAAAGAGATCTGTCCTTTCTTGTAAAGGCGGACCAGTTCCTTATAGGTGCCAATTGGCGTAGAGCCAGTGGGGAGTCCTAGGATAAATGGTTTTTTGGCTGTGGGTTTGAATGCTTTGATGGTTTCGACGATGTGGTTGGCAGCCCAACGCGACATTTTGTCGTAATTTTGTTCAATGATTACTCGCATATTTTTTAGAATTTAGAATTCAAAGTTAGAATTAAGAATTACGGATTTTGTTAATAGAGGCAATGAATTCCTCTGTTTCTTTTTTGATTTGTTTGACGAAAGAGACATCTTCGATTCGGCCCACCACGGCGATTTTCTCTTCTTCGTTACGGAAGGTGGCGCTTCGGATGGGGTTTTCGTAGTCTTTTTTCCGGGATTCATACACTTGGTCACAGATGTACTGCTGGATACGGACTGCTTTGTCTAGGCATTCTTCCCACATCTCATGGGTAAGTACGTCGGTCTCGTCCTTGTAGAGGAACATCAGTGAGAAATAGGCGTGACGGAGTTTCTCCATCTTGTAGTGGTCCCAAAGTTCGTTATAGCGGTGATGGATTTCTTCCCAGCTGTTGAGCACCTCGTTTTTGATATCATCGCGCAGCTGGTCAACATCTTCCTCGGGCATGGTTTGTCCGCCGAGGTTGATCCATTTGCGAAGCCGTTTGCCTTTCATCATACGGCTGAGGTTCTCGATGCTGGCTTCCTCATGGTTTTCCAGGTAGTGCACGATATTCTTCACGGCGTAATACACCAGCATGTCGCCGTAGGCATGATAAGCTTCGTAGGCTTTCAGGATACGGGTGCAGCGTTTGCTCTTCTCGATGTTTTCACCAAACACTTCGAGCTTTTTGCACACTTCAGGTTCATGATCGAGTAAGTTTTTGCCAACGGTCCTGAGATCGTAGTATTCGTGCGTGTCGGGATTCTCTCCTTGGGAGCGGAGATAGGCTTTGGCCACCCAGACTTCAAGCAGTTTGCGAGCCTCTATGGTTTCCTCCATGGTATCAGGCGCAAAGGTCTCGAATTCGATATTTTGGATCTTGCGCTTGCGGACATCGCGTTTCTGGTATTTCGAGGTGTTGCGCGCGATGGCGAACATATTGTACATCCACCAGTAGGCAGGCATGATCTCCAGCTCGTTGGTTTTGGCGTTGTTGTTGACCAGGCAGAACGGGAGCATGATGTTCATCTCGTTGGGGTAGTCGGCCTTCGAAAGCAGGGTAAACGATGCAAACTTGGAAGAATGCTTGATGCTGGAGCAAAGACCTGGCCAGAAGCCACGGCTGGCGACGATCTCTCCGTCGGTAGCGCGACTGTTGTGGTTGGATCCCAAGGTGGCACCTGCCGCCATGTTGCTCTGTCCCATCACACAGGCAGAGATCAGGAATGAGTTGTTGTGGTGCTGTTCGTGTGATGGGAAGATCAGGTTGTTGAGCACCTCGCAGCAGGAGATGGTGGAGTTGTCGCCCAACACGGAATAGATCAGTCGGGCGCCATACTTCAGGTTACAGTTGTCGCCCAACACAAATCTCACTGCCACCACGGAATAGAAGATATGGCATCCGTACCCCGTGATGCCGTTTACCAAGATGACACCTTCGCCGACTTGTGAAGGCTCTTCTTCAGAAGAGTTGATGGTGATGTTCTTGAGTTTGCTGGCTCCTTTAATGTAGCAGAAAGGACCGATTTTGGCGTCTTTCAGGATCCAGCAGTTTTTGATCACGGACGACTCGCCAACGGTTCCGTAATAGCCACGGTGCGAGTCAAACGCATTGTTGGTAATGTCGAACAACCTTTGCTGGAGCGGTTTGTCGTCGATATACTTAGCCCAAAGATAGGCATCGGCGGTGATCATACCGTCGAAAGGCAGGATCTTGCGGCCGCCATTCTCGTTCATCACTTCGAGCCAAACCCTAACATCTTCAGGTTCTCCTTCTTTGATGACACCGTTTCCAAACTTGGAGTGGTCAGTGGTAGAGATTTCTTGGATGTTGAATAGGATACATTTGTCGCCGATGATGTAGTTGGCCATGTAATGTACGTCGTGGATGGCTACGTTATCGCCGATGTCGCAAGAAATGATGCTGCTATCGGTGATGCCAACAGGAACACGCAGGTCGTGGTATTGGAGGATCTCGTTAGCCACCCTTCCGATACGGCACATCCCAAAGAAATGGTTGTTGCGTATCATATTGGTGTCGAAATCGTCAGTGACCCAGATCTCGTCCCAGTTGGTCGAGGTGTTGCTGTTCTTTACCAAACGCTCGATCTCTTCGGAATGAAGATGACGCCAACCGTTGGTAGGTTTCTTGACTTGTTGGTTACGATAGTAATACTCATCATGTCCATCGTGGAGGTACTTCTCGTCGATGAAATTTTTGTAAATCCTGTCGTAAGGTAATAGTGTTACTTTATCCATAGTTAAACTTTCAACTTTTAACTTTCAACTCCCCCATACCCTTCCGGGTTATTCCGTTGCCAGTTCCATGAGTCACGGCACATGTCCTCCAGTCCACGTTCTGCTTTCCAGCCGAGTTCTTTTTCCGCTTTGGCGGGATCGGAGTAGCAGGTGGCTATATCGCCTGCGCGACGAGGTTTGATGCTATATGGGATTTTGATGTCGTTGACTTTTTCAAACGTTTTTACCAGTTGAAGTACGGAATATCCTTGACCCGTTCCCAGGTTATAGATAGCACAACCGCATTTTCTCTCGATGGCTTGCAAGGCGGCCACATGTCCTTTGGCTAGGTCCACCACATGAATATAGTCGCGGACCCCTGTGCCGTCAGGTGTGTCATAATCGTTGCCAAAGACACCTAGTTCTGGGCGTTTACCAACAGCCACCTGCGTGACGTAAGGCATCAGGTTGTTTGGGATGCCGTTGGGATTCTCCCCGATGGTTCCGCTTGGATGGGCGCCGATAGGGTTGAAATAGCGAAGCAGGACGACGTTCCATTCCTTGTCGGCTTTTTGCATGTCCATCATGATTTCCTCCAGCATGCTTTTGGTTTTGCCGTAGGGATTGGTGCATTCACCTTTTGGACAAGCTTCCGTGATTGGTATCATCGCCGGATCACCATACACCGTGGCTGATGAAGAGAAGATGATGTTTTTACAGCCATGACGACGCATCACATCGAGAAGCGTGAGCGTGCCTCCAATGTTGTTTTCGTAATATTCCCAAGGCTTTTCCACGGACTCTCCCACTGCTTTCAAGCCTGCGAAATGGATGCAGGCATCGAAATGGTTTTGCTCCATCATCCGGTCAAGGCTCTCGCGATCCCGGATATCCAGTTGATAAAACGGAATCTTTTTTCCGACAAGAGCTTCTACTCTTTCCAAAGCAACCGGATTGGAGTTGGATAAATTATCAACCACAACGGTCTCATGGCCAGCGGCATAAAGCTCTACAAGCGTATGTGAACCAATGTATCCAGTACCTCCAGTGACTAAAATTCTCATAAATCAAATTTTTCCAAGCAACAAAAATACAATGTTATTTCTTAACTTTGCAAAAAAAATATTATTAAATATGATATTGTGTCTTGAAACAGCGACCCCCACGTGTTCGGTAGCGTTGAACGATGGGATCCAAAATCTGGCGTTACGAGAGTGTAAAGGTCAAAATGCTCATTCCGAGAAAATCACTACTTTCATCAAGGAAGTGATGGATGAAACAGGCGTCAGTTATCCTCAGCTGGATGCCGTGGCGGTGAGCCAAGGTCCGGGTTCTTACACAGGTTTGCGCATTGGTGTCAGTACCGCCAAAGGGGTTTGTTATGCTGCAGGTCTGCCTTTGATGGCGGTTGACACTTTGCATGCCATGGCTTACGGCATGCACCAGCGTTTGGGTGACGATGTCCAGTCGACCGATTTGTTCATTCCCATGATCGACGCCCGTCGCATGGAAGTATATTGCGCCGTTTTCGATGCGCAACTGAACCGAATCCAAGATACAGAGGCGGTGGTGTTTGACGATGATATTTACCTTTCGTCTCTTATCTCTCACCTTTTACCTTCACGTGTTTGGCTATTCGGCGACGGGGCACCTAAGCTGCACGAACTCTTCAAGGAGCACCCACAAATCCATATCGTGGATGATTTCGAACCCTCTGCCGCTTTCATGGCTCCTTTGGCCGACAAGGCTTTAAAGGCTGGCGATTTCGTGGATGTAGCTTATTTTGAGCCGTTTTATCTGAAAGATTTTGTGGCAGGCAAGCCGCATGTGAAAGGATTGTAGGGAGCTGAAAGTTGAAAATTGAAAATTGAAAAATGAGAAGAGTCGTTTTTTTATTCGTTATTGGGTTCGTGGTGCTGAATGCAAAAGCACAGGTGACTCACTTGTTTGAGCATACCTATCCTGTAATTGAACAGGAAGACGCAAGGATACGCAATTTGATCAATCAGGTATCGGTTGACAGCCTAACTGCAACTATAGATCATTTGCAGTCGTATCATACCCGTCGTTGGGATAGCCGCATGGTCTATGAGGTTCAGGATTGGCTTTGTGAGACTTATCGTGATTTGGGCATAGACTCGGTGTCGCTACATGATTTTGTGGTGTCGTATCATGACAGCCTGTATGAGACTTCCGACAATGTCATTGCTGTTCAAAAAGGACTTGTTTATCCTGATGAATATGTGGTTTGCGGAGCACATTATGATTCCTATAACCTCAGTCCAGGTCATCCCGATTCTCTTCGGGCTCCTGGAGCTGACGACAACGCATCGGGTGTGGCTGGTGTTCTGGAAATGACAAGGCTACTCAGTAAATGCAAGTTTGAGAGATCCATCATGTATTGCAATTGGGCTGCAGAAGAAATCGGTTTGAAAGGTAGTGAGGCCTACGCCAAAGATTGCGCAGAACGACTGGTGGATATTGTGGGCTATTTCAACCTCGACATGATAGGTTACCTTAAGGAAGGCTCCGACATACATGTGCATCTTATGTACACTACCCGCGATTCCCTCATTGCCAATTACGTTTTCAATTTCAGTGAAATCTATTATCCCGACATGCCCATTCGTCAGAATTGGCTTACTTGGGGTGACAGTGATTATTCTTCGTTTAACCGTAGCGGATATGCCGCAGTCCATACTTTTGAGGATGTTCATGACAGTTCGCCTTTCATCCATACTCCCAATGACATTTTAGGCGTAAGTGTCAATAATATGGACCAAGCAAAACGTTTTACGGAACTCAATCTGGGATTGGTAGCCACACTTGCTGGACTCATTGACACTTCAGTTGAAGAAGTTGATTCGGAACATCTGATAGTCTATCCTAATCCTGTTTCGGAAACGCTTACCGTAAAGGGGGAATCCATCCAGCAGCTTGAGGTTTATAATTTTTTAGGTCAAAGGATCCTACTCCAGTCTTATGCTGATCAAGATGAATGTATGATTGATGTTGGTGCTTTGGTTTCAGGGATTTATTTTGTTCGGGTGACACATCGTGATGGCAGTGTTAGCACTGAAAAAGTTGTAATTCTTTAAATAACTAAACATGAAAAAGACGATTATTTGCTTAATGTTGCTTTCTTTCTTGACTGGAGTTAAAGCACAAGAAAACAAAATCACTCCTGCAGCAGGAGAAGTTGAAATCACCTTCATACGCAAGGGCACCCAGCTTGGCGTTTGGAATCCCAAAACCAGAGTTTACACCTTGACATCTGTTTACAATGAAGGTCCTTATGCCGGACAACACCAATCTTTAACCTTTACCGATGATGGAAAAGTAATCACCAAAGAAGGATCGGTGCTGGGTTCCAAGCAGAAGGACGGAAGTTGGAAATCCAATGTTACGGAAAACATCATACGTTCTTCATACTTGGTGTTGTGGAACAATGAAGTTGTCGGTAATATCTTGGATTCACAAGTGTCAATAATGGATACACCTGTGATTAGGTTTTCTGCTCCCATGGATCAAGATGTGTTGACTTTCCTGGTTTTCTGCTTTCATTGGGGCGGTGATCAAATTAATCAATTAAAACAGGCTGCAAAAAAGAAGAATCAACAGCAAACAACGGTGACGTCCTCTGGCTTCCGCAAAGGTTTGATGGCTGATAACATCGAGATATCAGGAAGTGAAGTATATGCTTATTCCAATAGGAAACGTATAGGAAAAGCCAGACTTGAAGGTGATAATATTTTCGTTTATACCGAAGGAAAAACAGGATCAAATGGATGTATAAAAGCGGTCAATGTTGTCACAGATTACCGGGGCGAGGCTGAAATAAATGGTAATGCTTCTATTGATTTTCTTGGCTCCATCAATGCTTATGAGTTTTTTCAAAAGAATGATAACTGTACCTTTTATGGCGCACGGCATGTTACTTTAGGTGAGGTTCAACATGTCGGTTCAAAGTTCAAGGTTTATAACGCAAAAGGTCAGTCCATAGGAGAATTCCCGGATTCTCTGGATCCTCGTTTCGGGGCTTTGTTCCTCTATGAGTTCTTTGACCCCAAATAATCCTGTTTGAAAAATAAAAGTAGCGACGCGAATTTTCGCGTCGCTACTTTTTTAATATGCAACATCTTGCTTAGTCGCCCAATGTGGCAACCATCACAGCCTTGATGGTGTGCATACGGTTCTCGGCTTCGTCGAAGACGATGCTGTTCTCGCTTTCGAATACGTCCTCGGTGACCTCGATACCGTTCAAGCCGAACTTCTCATAAACGTCGCGGCCGGCCTTGGTCTCCAGATTGTGATACGAAGGAAGGCAGTGCATAAACTTGCACTTGGGGTTTCCTGTCTTTTTCATCAGTTCTGCGTTAACCTGATAGGGCATCAGCATATTGATACGCTCTTTCCACACGCTGTCGGGCTCGCCCATCGATACCCAGATGTCGGTGTAGATGAAGTCAAGACCCTTCACGCCCTTCTCCACGTCGTCGGTGACGGTAAGCTTGGCGCCGGTTTCCTTGGCGATTTCCTGGCACTTCTTGACAAGATCTTTGGCAGGCTGCAGTTTCTTGGGGGCGATAATGCGGATATCCATACCCATCTTCACACCACCGACCATCAGGCTGTTGCCCATATTGTAACGGGCATCGCCGATATAAGCGAACTTCACCTGGTTGAGGGGCTTGTCGGTATGCTCCTGGATGGTGAGGAAGTCGGCCAGAATCTGAGTGGGGTGAGCTTCGGCGGTAAGACCGTTCCACACGGGGACGCCGGCATATTTGGCCAGTTCCTCGACTGTGGCCTGGTCGAAGCCACGGTACTCGATGCCGTCGAACATACGACCCAGCACGCGGGCGGTGTCAGCCATCGATTCCTTGATGCCGATTTGTGAGCCAGTGGGGCCGAGATAGGTGACATGAGCACCTTGGTCCTTGGCGCCAACCTCGAAGGCGCAGCGGGTGCGGGTCGAGGTCTTTTCGAAGATGAGGGCAATGTTCTTGCCCGTCAGTTTGGGTTGTTCGGTGCCTGCATACTTGGCGGCCTTCAGGTCGGCAGCAAGTTTCAGTAAGAACTTAATCTCTTCCGGAGTGAAGTCCAACAACTTCAGGAAGTTTCTGTTTCTGAGGTTAAATGCCATAATTTATGATTTAAAGATTTAAGATTAAATATTCAAAGATTGGCTTATGGCCGATAGCCTATGGCCTATGGCAGCTCTATTCCAAGGCGTCATTGCGGACTTGATCCGCAATCTCCTCAACGTTGGTAGCTGCCATCGGCCATTAGCCATAAGCCATCGGCCTTAAAATTCGCGGCAAAATTACTCATTTTCTTATCTCATCCAACCTTCAACGCGATAAATCTTTTCTAATAGTTTAGTTTCTTCTCCAGTACTTGCATTTCTATGCCAGACCTCAATACGGGCAGCATAGTAATCTTCCCAATCTCCCTCATAAATCGTAAATCCTTGCTTATACACAAGTTGGTGGAAAATACTGGTTTTCCCAATCTTAACAGCGCTCTGTTCTGATATTGCCTTTTCCGACAAAGGAATATTTTGGGTTACCTCGAAGCAACGAAGAAATATCTCGCCTTGAGGCAATGGGCCATAATAGAAGCTATATATGTACCTCCCACCTTGGAAATCATTCTAGATTTGAAGATATGTATCTGGATTTAGGCTATCTATCTCGGCAACATCAAGCGTGTCACCAGGGAAATTGAACAGGTCTTTGCGTCCGTTCTCATCGGTATAACCCAAAGGGAGATGATATTCCAAACCTTCGGGTATTTTATGCTTTTTGCCGAAACCGTCATGGTATGGTCCATGCATGGCTCCAATTACGAGTGGAAACCAAAGCAGGCATACCACCATGATAGAACCCGTTATGGATGTAAGACATTGCCACCATTTCTTGTTAATGAGCAAGATTACCCACGAAACGACAAGAGCAATGATTGTTACCATAAGCAAAATAGCGACGATGTCTTCAAGAACAGGAAGTCAGGTGGTAAATAACGCTGCCAGCGAAAACATAAAGACACCTAACGCCATGGGAAAAATCCACCAGTATTTTAAAAAGAAGTGTTTCATGATTCTCTATTTTTTCTTGTACCAATCAATCTTTTGTGTCGCAAACATGGCAATTCCCAAAATAATGAAGAGGCCGACACTTCCCACCAACAGGGCATAACTTTCCAATTGTAGCAAGACATAGACAAAAGCGTAGAGTACAGCCAGCAAAAGGCCAATACCCAAGGCGGTCTTTTTGTCCTTCGTGATCGAGGCCATAAATACTACAATCATTGCGATGGTCATCACACAGGCAATGAGGTAGGAAAGCCCGAAATTCATGTGCTCGGAGAACGACAGCAGCAAGGTGTAAAACACAATGAGCGCGATGCCGATGAGCAGGTATTGTACGGGGTGGATAGGCTTGGCCTTGCGCATCTCTACGAAAAAGACCGCAGCAAAAGTGAGGAGGATAATAAGAAAGGCATACTTGATAGCGCGATCGGTTTGGAGGTATTGCTCCACTGGCACTTTCAGTTCCACACCGAAAGAAGAATAGCCGAATTCAGTTCTATACTCAAAGAATGAATCATTGAGAACTTGTGGATAGTCTCGGTTGATGGCCAACACTTTCCATTCGGCTTGGAAGCCTGTGTCGGTCACCTGACGTTCGTCGGGCAGATAATAGCCCGTGAAACTCGGCGTTGCGCAATCCGAGGTCAGGCTGACCGTAGTAGTTTGTCCGAAAGGCGCAAACATAAGATCTCCTGCGCCTTTGAAAGGTAAAACCAACGAAAAATCAACGGTTTCGCCCTCCAAAACCCGCGAAAGGTCAACCTCACAAGACAGGCCTTTCAAGTTACCCGTTTCAGCAACCATGTCGTAGGTTATTCCACCAAATTTAAGCGTCACATTATCGCTCAAACCGCGCAGGTTGGGCAGGCCAACAACGATTTTGGCTTTCTCGAAACACCATTCATGTCCATCCAGCATTTTCTCGAAGTCATTGGGTAACTTGAACTGCCCCGTAAGGTCAAGAGCAGTTTCGTATACGGTGAAGTCGTAGATGCCGCGTTTCAAGAGTTTGGTCTTCACGTCGCCTTTCACATCCAGTTGCTCGGGCAACACAATCTTGGCGTAGGTTTCTTTTTTGTTGTCTTTCTCTTCAGAATAATAGACCTTGATCACGGGTCCTGTGACCGTTTGTGGTCCTGCCCATTTCTCGAAGACCTCATTTTCGGCGAGGCTTTCCGTGCTTTTGCGTTCCGAAACCAGATTCTTCAAAAGGAGTTGTGGGATGAGAAATGCTACGCACATCCCCGCGATGAGCAAAAGTTTCAAACCCGGACGGGCTTTCTTTTCGGTTTGTCTCTTGTTTTCTTTGCTTTTGGGCTCTTCGTCTTGGATTTCCAAGACTTCCATGTTATTTTCTGTTGTCATGATGTTTAGTTTTAAAGGTTTATTTATCTTATAAAGTACTTTGAATTTCAAAGTTAATGTATCAAAAAAAAGAGTCTGTTATTGCTGGCTATTGACAAATGAGGCAAGTGCTTGAATATGTGCCGAAAACGTAGCCCTTCCCAAATCCGTTATGGCATAACTCGTGTTGGGTTTGCGTCCGATGAATTTCTTCTCGCAGCGGATGTAACCCAACTCCTCAAGGCTGCGGGCATGGCTGGCCAGGTTGCCGTCGGTGAGTTCGAGCAGTGACTTCATCGTGGTGAAGTCGACCGACTCGTTGGCCATCAGCACCGACATGATGCCGAGCCTGATCTTGCTCTCAAAAGCCTTGTTCAAACCATCCAAATTGGCAATCATGGCTCACTTGCTCCTTTCATATTTCAGCATGAAAACGATTCCGAAAACGATGTGCAGCACCCCGAAGCCGATGAACCAAGTCAGCAGGGCGTAATCGACCAAGAAGCAATCGATGAGGCCCAAGGCCAACTCGGCATAACCCAAATAGCGCAAAGCGGGATAGCTGAAATGGCTGGCGCTAATGAGTGACAAGCCATAGAATATCAGCGTTATTGACGAGACTAGGCCATAGTGTTGCTGCAACAGCAAGGCCATACAAAGCAAACCACCGGCAAGCATCGGCACAAAGAAATTGACCAGCAGGCGACGCATCGTCGCATCCATGGTGAAGCGAAGCTGATGACGCTTGGCCTTCAAATAGGCCATGAGGAACACCGTCAAGAAGGCCACAACCAAAAGTACAAGAGCCACAACAATAGTAGTGCGCCACTTGTAAGGGGTATTAATGTGGTAATCGCCCAAGAAGAAATAGATGTAAGCCGACACCAGTGAGGCCAAAATTCCCACAATGACAATTGATAATCCACTGATAGCCTTGAATTTGGACGAACGCTCCATCATATCCTTGATGTCGTTCAGCGTATTGAGAGCTTCCTTGTTTTCCATGGTTTTTAAAGTACTTTGCGCTGCAAAGTTACAACTTTTGTTTTACATGACAAGCGTTTTTAGAAAAAAATTAATTTTGCAGCATGATTATCCTCGACAATGTCGTCGTCACTGACGAATTCCTGAATGCACAGTTCTGTTGCTGCCTGCCGCGCTGCAAAGGCTGGTGTTGTGTGGCTGGCGATGCCGGTGCACCTCTCGAAGCCTCTGAAATAGAGCAGATTGAAGACAACCTCGAAGCCATCAAGCCGTATATGCGCCCCGAAGGCATCAAAGTCGTCGAAGAAACCGATGTTTATGATTACGATGACACGGGCGAACTTGTCACGCCTTTGGTCAATGGCGCTGAGTGTGCCTTTGTCTATTTCCATGAGAACGGCACTGCTCTCTGCGCCATTGAGAAAGCCTACTTGGAGGGCAAATGCGACTTTTGGAAACCTATTTCTTGCCACCTCTACCCTATCCGCCTAGTGGAAAAAGATGGTTTCACACATATCCTTTATCACGAATGGAGTGTGTGCGTGCCCGCCAAGCGCAAAGGCGAGAAAGAAGGCATCCCGTTGTGGAAGTTCCTCAAAGGTCCTTTGGTGAGAAAGTTCGGGGAAGAATGGTACAAACGGTTGGAGAAAGCGGTTGTTGGCAGTTCGATATAATATTTGAAATCATTGAACGTTGAAATGTCATATTTTAGCCACTCAAATCCGATCTCTTGAAACGTTTTTTACCCTTCATAGTGCTGCTGTTGATTTCTTTCAAGGCATTCTCCCAAGAGGAGGACGCTGTATCACTGCGCGATAGGTTTCCTATTTTGGGTAAAATCGTTGTCTCAGACAGTTTAAAGCCTGTTAGAAACACCCATGTAATCAGTAAGATGGCGCATTGTGGCACCATCTCAAACCTCGACGGTGTGTTTCTCATTCCCACCAAATCGGTCGATACCCTTTGGGTCAGTTGTATCGGATATCAGCGTCGATTAATTCCCGTGGATTCCACGAAAGCGAGCCAAGATACCATGGTTATCGTGCTCCATCGTGACACGATCACGCTGAAGGAAGTTACCATCTGGCCTTTCTATGATTACAAGACCTTTAAACAGATGATTATCGATATGCCTTCGAAACCTATGCCACGTGAGATACAGAGGCTTAACGAGGAATTGGCAGGCATGAAGACCAACCGAAAGCGTAACCCCTATTTCAACTTCGAAAATGGTGGCTTTACCGCCAGTCCCATTCAATATTTGTACGACCAGTTCAATGCCAGTGCCAGAAGGCAGAAAAAGCTGCTTCGTAATCGTCGAATGTTCAATGAAATCTTGAGAGAGCAGGGTCGTACCGATGAACTCCTCCCCGACTCCTTGGATTATTCCATAGATTATAGTGAATATAAATATGATAGTGTGAATTAAATTCCTATCTTTGCGGAATTATTCAGCTATATATGAAAATTAATTTTATCGATTCTCTTATTGGATTGTTATATCCTTCAGTATGCGCGGCTTGTGGCGCTTCATTGTTCAAATGGGAAAAACTGGTATGCACTCGCTGCCGAAGTCTCTTGCCTAAAACAGGGTATGAACTCAACGAGGACAATCCCCAAGCCCGTTTGTTTTATGGTAAAGTACCACTTAAAGCGGTTACAGCTTGCTATTTCTTCTCAAAAGAAGGCAAAGTCCAGCATTTGATCCATGAATTGAAGTACAAAGGCAATGGCGATGCGGGTGTGTTTCTTGGCCAGGAACTGGGTAAAACCATTAGAGAAGCGCCTTTGTTTCACGGATTGGATTACTTGATTCCTGTGCCGTTGCATCCCAAAAAGGAAAAACAACGTGGCTATAACCAAAGCATGATGATTGCTCAAGGTATTAATGAAGTTACTGGTATTCCTATAGGTGATAAGTTTTTGATTAGAACAGTAAACACGGCCACCCAGACGCATAAAACCAAGGAAGAGCGTTGGGAAAACGTAAAGGACATCTTTGAGTTACGCCATGCTGAGCTGCTTGTAGGCAAGTATGTGTTGCTTGTCGATGACGTGCTGACTACAGGTGCCACTATAGAGGCCTGCGCCTTGAAGCTGTCAGCGGTGCCAGACGTTACCATCAGTTGTGCGACAGCGGCATGTGCTGGCAACTGATTTTTTCTTATCTTTGCTCCTTGATAAAGTATGGAGCAACCCCTGTTAGCAATAAGAAACCTGAAAATCGATTTCCTTCGTGATGACGAGTGGATTGAGGTGGTGCATGGCATCGATTTCGATGTCGTTGCGGGGCGCACTTTAGGTATTGTTGGCGAGTCGGGTTCGGGCAAGTCGGTGAGCAACCTTTCGGTGATGCATTTGCTCAATGGCAAGCAGAGCCGTGTGAAAGCGGATGCGATGTTGCTTGAAGGCATGGATATCAAAGATTTCAGTGAGAAGCAGATGGCCGAAGTTCGAGGCAAGCGCATTGCCATGATCTTCCAGGAACCGATGACCTCCTTGAATCCTGTTTATCGCTGTGGTTATCAGGTTTCTGAAATGATCCGTCAACATGAGAAGGTGACCAAGAAGGCGGCTCGCGACCGGGTGATCTCGCTGTTCCGTCAGGTGATGTTGCCGCGGCCTGAAGCCATTTACGACAGCTATCCCCACGAACTCAGCGGCGGACAGAAACAGCGTGTCATGATTGCCATGGCCATCGCCTGTAACCCTCAGATTCTTATTGCCGACGAGCCTACTACCGCCTTGGATGTCACGGTGCAGAAAGAGATCCTCAAGCTCTTACGGAAGCTGCAGCAAGATACCGGCATGGGTATGGTGTTCATCACTCATGACCTTGGCGTTGTCTCGGAGATTGCCGATGACGTGGTGGTGATGCATAACGGGGAGATCCTTGAGAGGGGCTGGGTCAAGGAAGTACTTGAACATCCGCAACATCCTTATACCAAAGGCCTTCTGGCTTGCCGCCCCCCGATGAAGATCCGACTCAAGAAGCTGCCTATCGTAAAGGAATTTCTTGATGGACAATGGGCTGGAGGCAAGGATCAGATCTTGCGAGAGTTGCAAATCACCAACGAAGAAAGGCGTCAGCATCTGAATGCCTTATATGCGCGTGATCCTATCTTAAAAGTAGAGCATCTTCAAACCTGGTATCCTTTGAAAAAGGGTGTCTTCGGTCGGGTTTACGACCATGTGAAAGCCGTTGATAATGTGAGCTTGGAGGTGTTTGAAGGTGAGACGTTGGGGTTGGTTGGTGAGTCGGGTTGTGGCAAGACCACTTTGGGTAGAAGCATCCTTCGTTTGGTGGAGCCTACGGGCGGCAAGGTGTTCTTTGACGGTATGGAAGTCACGGCGTTGGATCAGGCCAGACTTCGTGACTTTCGCAAGCAGGCTCAGATTGTGTTTCAGGATCCCTACTCTTCTTTAAATCCTAGGATAAGAATCGGTGAAGCCATCGCGGAGCCGATGAAGGTGCATGGTATTGAAACGGACCGGAAGAAGTGCCGTCAACTGGTGTGTGAGTTGCTGGAGCAAGTTGGCTTGGAAGCGATTCATTACGACCGTTATCCGCATGAGTTTTCAGGCGGTCAACGACAGCGTATCTGTATTGCCAGGGCTTTGGCTGTCAATCCGCGTTTAGTGATTTGCGACGAGTCGGTGTCGGCACTGGACGTTTCGGTGCAGGCTCAGGTGCTCAACCTGCTCAACCGCCTGAAGGAAGAGCGGCATCTCACCTATATCTTCATCTCTCACGATCTCAGCGTGGTGCGTTTTATGAGCGACCGTGTATTGGTGATGTACAACGGTAAACCTGTTGAATACAATGATGCTGATGAGCTTTTCGAACATCCGCAGAATGATTACACGAAAAAATTAATTGCAGCTTTGCCTGGAATTCAATGATTTGATTATTTTTGCGTGGAATAAGATCTTAGTATTAACCAAATATTTTACTATCATGAAAAAAGTTTTACTGCTCTCCTTAGTCATCCTATTAGGGTTGACCACCATGGCACAAAATCGTGCTGCGCTACTTAAGGAGTCATTTGATGGCTCTACTATGCCTGCAGGTTGGAGCACTGCTGGTTCAGGTACTGGCAACTGGTCCATTTCCTCTACTAATAATGCTGGTGGTATAGCCAATGAATTGGTCTTATCTTGGGAGCCCCAATTTAATGGCACCTCCCGTTTTGTATCTCCCGCTGTTGATCTGACTGGTATTGAGTCAGTCAACTTTATGTTCAAGCATTCGCTTGACAACTACCAAGGCGGTCATACGCTCGGTATCGCTACCACTTCAGATAACGGTGCTACTTGGAATGTTGGTTGGAGCCAGACGTATTCCTCCAATGGCTCATGGTCGGTCTTACAAACGATCACAACTCCCGATATGAACAAAGAGAATGTGAAATTCTGTATTTTCTATACCGGCAATTCCTACAACATCAACAATTGGTATTTTGATAACATCGAGGTTTTTGTTTTGGAAAACCTTGATCTTGGCATTGTTTCTTCCACACTTCCCAATGTTACTACATGTGGCAATGTTGAAATGGGATTTAATGTGTTCAATTATGGTAATGAGATTGTTTCTTCTGTAGAGGCTACCTACCAAGTTCGTGGGATGGAACCTGTTACCGAAACGATTAACGTGAATATTGCATCCCTCAATCCGGGTGTTATTATTTTTACCACTCCCGCTCAGTTGATACCAGGAGATTATTTTGTTTCTTTCACTATTGAAAATGTAAATGGAGATAGTGATGACGATGATACTAACAATTACTATGATAAATCTATTACAACGACCCCGATGGCTGTTGCCAGAATCCCAATGATCGAGCATTTCTCATCATCAACATGCAGTCCTTGTGTCAGTGTGAACAACCAAATGCTGACCTTCTGCAACAATAATCCTGGTCGTTTTACCTATACTAAATATCAAATGAACTGGCCCCAACCCGGTGATCCATACTATACTGCTGAAGGTGGTACGCGCCGTCAGTATTACGGAGTGAATGCTGTTCCGGATGTTTTCCTCGATGCGTTGGAAACGAGTGTCAATCAGACTATCTTTAACAATGAAGCCAACACCCCGTCGTTCATGGATGTTAGGGGTTCGTTTACCGTCGAGGGTAATATTGTTAACGTAAAGGTTGACGTTATGCCTTATTTTGATACCCAGGCTCGTATCTATGTGTCAGTCAATGAAAAGGTTACTCACAACAATGTAGGTAGTAATGGTGAAACTTCATTTCATCATGTCATGATGAAGATGTTGCCTAGCGCAGCTGGAACAATTGTTAACTTTACCACCAATGAGCTTCAACATTTGGAATTCTCGCAAGACATGTCATCAACGCATGTGGAAGAAATGAGCGATCTTGAAGTTTCCATTTGGGTTCAGGATTATACCTCAAAAGAGATTTACAACAGCCATTTTGCATACGAATACACCAATGTTCACCCCTATCCCGTTGAAAATCTGGCCATGATTAGAAATGAGGATGGCACCATGGAAGTTACTTGGAATGCTCCTGCCGAAGGCAATCCTGTTGGTTATGATGTGTATCTCAATGGTGAGGTTATACTTGAAAACACCACGGAAACCAATTATTCATTTGACATTGAACCCGATGAGTATTATGTTGCGGGTGTGGTGGCCTTATATCCTGATGCGAAGACTTCAGTCATGTCATCGGTTATTCAACCCGAAATCCCCGTGGATCATGGTTTGGTTGCCGTCGAAGAAAACATTGCCCTGACTCCCAATGCTCCATCTGCTGAGGTGCATGTGATTAACGCCAACTACGAAACCGAAACTCCTATCGAGATTCTTTCAGTTACTGAAGCTGAGAATGAAACAGGCGTTCCTTATCTGTTGATCACTGCTGAAGAGTTACCTTACACCTTGGCAGTTGGTGAGATGTATGGTTTCAGAATAGAACCCAACAATCCTCTTCCGGCCAAGAGTGTTGCTACCGCTTCCATTTTAGTTGAAACTGATGCTGGAACCACGGTCTTAATGGTTGAAGTTGATGGTGAAGTGTTAAACGTCACAGAATTGTCAGCCGAGACCAGGGTCTATCCTAATCCCGCCTCAGGCAACTTCACTGTGGAAGGCGCTAACTTAGTTAAGGTAGAGATTTATAACCTTGTCGGTCAGAAAGTCTTTGAACAGCAAGGCAACAAAGTTGTCAACATTGATGCTTCAAGCTGGAACAAAGGTCTGTATCTTGTAAACGTCACCAATGAAAAAGGTGCTGTTGAAACCCAGAAGCTGATGGTTAAGTAAAACCATCACACCAAATGATTAGGGCTGTCACTTTTTTGTGGCAGCCCTAATTTTATATACTGACATCGGTCTCCTGTTTTCTTGCTTCTTGCTTCTGAAACCTGCTAGTGATGTCCTTAATTCGTCCGTCAGCCAATCGCTTGATCATGCGCTGGTTGGTAGTAAGGGAGTTCAAGGGGCCGTACTTTTCATCGTAGCGACCGGTTTTAATATAGTCGAAAGTCTCTGCGTGGAAAGCATCAGGCAGCTCATTTTTGCCGGAATACCAAGCGGTTTTCATGTCTTTGTATTTGTTTTTGACATGCATGGCGAGGTTGGCCACGTCGTAAGGATCAGCGTCGCCACCCATGAAACACACACAGGTGATGCCAGTGCGGTATTGATCCACCAGTTTGTCAAGCGATTCCTTGTCGAGGGTCTCTCCCCTATCCTCCCAGAGGTATTTGCTGTGACAGCCCACACACTGGTTTGGACAATTGCTGATGTTGATGGCCAAGGTCACCTCGTCAGGAACTTCTTGAAATACAATATCGTAATTTGCGTATTTTAGCATCTGTCAATCTCCTTTTTGCTATAATACCTTCTGGATGCCTCTTCCTGTCGTGCTTCGGAGAAATTACTAATTCGTTTCAGATAACCAATAATACGGGTCAGGTAATCTATATTTTTGCTGTGGCAAACCGGACATTCTTTCAAATAGCGTTTATCGATATGGCCACAGTCGTTGCAGACAGTGTTGGGGATGTTGAAGGTAAAATAGTTGCAGCCTTCCCTAGCTGCGACACGGAGTAGCTGGCGGTACTGTTCCTTGCTGAGGTGTTCCTCGAGGTTGCAGTGCAGCGCCGAGCCTCCGGTTAAATGTTTGATGTACTTTGCTCCATGCAGGCGGAACTTGTCGAGCACATTGGTGTTGGGGTCTTCCACGATGTAGAAATAGCTGTTGTAGCAGTCGCGGTGCACCTCGTAGCCGTCTTCCTTGTCCCACTTGGCATGTTTCACACCCACGTTCTCCGCGGGAATCATCTCGCAGTTGAACATCAAGCCGTCTTGCTTCGAGTAATACTTCTTGTTGTATTTCTCAATGAGACCGAGTACCTCCTGCACAAAATGCTCATAGTCAGGATTGTCGGTGATCGGGATCTTGAGGAACTCTGCAGCTTCCACCAGTCCATTTACACCGATGGTGAGGTACTGGCGTGACAGGTTGATGTAACCGGCGTCGAACAACGGCAACATGCCTTTCTTTTGCAAGTCTTTGAGGTTTTCGTTGTAGCAGATCTGCACTTTGTGGCAGAGATCAACGATCTCCTCAAGGAAGGTGAGGTAATGCATGTTGTTACGTGCGGCATACTGGACGCAACGGTTCAGATTGATGGTTAGCACACTCTTGGAGCCGGTGGAGACACCGCCGGCGCCAAGGGTATAGCTGAAGCCGTTGTCCTGGATCTCGTTGCGCAGACGGCAGCAGGATGACAGGGAATCGGCATTGTCGCTGAGATAAGTGAAGAAGGAGTGGCCTTCAGCATACATCTCGGCGGTGAAGTCGCCCCATTCCTGGTCGATGACGTCGCCGTCTTTCGACAACAGCGCCATGGTCTCGACGGGGAAGGTAAGCACGCTCTTGGTGCGCTCGGCGTTGAACCACTTCATGAAACGTTTCTGTAGCCAGCTCAGCGACTCCCAATCAGGTTGTGACCCGTCGGGGAAGTAGAAGTTCCCAAACAACGACTCGAAATAATACCTGTCGTAGTAGGCAATGTTCCAGAACACCGATTGGTAGTTGCGTGCACCTGCTGGTTGGTTGAGCGAATAGACGATCTGCTGGAAACAGTCAGTGATGACTTTGTCGATGGATCTCGGTTTCAGTGAGAAATCGACAATCTCATCAGCGCGTTTGTAGTAGTCCTTGCCGTAATCCAACCCGATGAAATAGTTCATGTACATCAAGAACTCTGGCGTAGCCGTTGCTCCTGACAGTTGCGACGACACCATGAACACCATGTTGATGAAGCCACCGCAGAAGGAACGGAGCTTGGTAGGTGCGGTTGAGTTGCCGCCAATGGAGCTGGTTCCTTCGTTCAACCAGGGATACATGGTAATGGAAGCACAATAGTTGGCCAACGACGTTTCATCGTTTTTGTAGATGAAGTGGTTGTTGAGCAGATACATGTAGCGGTCGGCAAGTTCTTTGCCATAAACCTCCTTGATCCGGTCGGTGAGCAGGCGACGGTTGATACGGATGAAGCTTGATTTGGGCAACTCACCGATAAGGGTGGCGATGTTTTTCTTTTCCACGTTGGCGTTGGCATCGAACTTGGAGCCAGTGGCAGCGTTGGAAGCGTTGACATAGTTGCTCAGGAAATCGATCTTCTCGCGGATTTCACGGTCTTCAGTATGCTTTTGGCGGTAAAGGATGTAGTTCTTCGCCACCGTGTAATACTGCTCGGCCATCAGTGCGGTTTCTACCTGGTTTTGGATTTCCTCCACCGTGATGCCACTGGTGATCCTCACCCGACTCAAGATGGAGTTGAGGTCATCGTCGGTGGCGTAGAAGCCCGATGCTAAAAAAGCCTTGCTGATTGCGTTCTTGATTTTCTCTACGGAGAAAGCCTCTTCACGACCGTCTCTTTTTGTAATGTACAATCCGCCGTTGCTCATATAATGTGCTAGTTTACAATGGTTTGTAAAAAAATGTATCTCGTGATTTCCCGTTGGGACCTTGTTATGCAAAGGTAAAGTAAAAACATGTTAGCCTATAAAAAGAATCCTTGATTTTTATATCAACAAAAATATCAACAACGTAATCAGTTGATTTCATTATTTTTGCAAGTTGAATTTTAATAAATGAAATAAAAACGCACTTTTTGAAGCAAATTTGACATGGGAAAAAAGAAAAAACTTGAAAATAAATTAACAGTTTTCACCAATGCGATTCTTAGCATCTTCGGAGAAACCCCTTTCAAGCCGATGAATTACAAGCAGATTTGTAAGATTCTCGGCATCCGCGATGCTGCTGGAAAGGATGTTGTCTACCATATTCTGATTGACCTCTTTGAGGAAGGGAAACTCATGGAGGAAAGACCTTACCGTTATGTGCTTAACCCTGCTTATCTTGAAGAATTTGGTCCTAAGAAACAATATGTGGAAGGAACGGTGGATATGAAATCCACAGGCAAGGCATACGTGATCCTTGACGATGAATCGGGAGAAGACGTCTTCATTGCTTCCAACAATACGGGACGTGCTTTGCATGGTGACCGAGTGAAAGTCGCCATGTTCCCAAAGCGTAAGGACAAGAAACCGGAAGGTGAAATCGTTGAAGTGCTGCAGCGCAAACACACTGACTTTGTCGGGGTGTTACATATTTCGCATGGCTATGTGTTTGTTGTGCCAGACATGGATTCGATTCCAGTGGATATCTTCGTTCCGAAAGGTGAGCTGAACGGTGCCAAGAACGGTCAAAAAGTAGTGGTCCATCTGGTAGATTGGCCGGAAAACTCTGGAAATCCTTTTGGAGAGATTGTGCGCGTGCTTGGCAATCCCGGTGAAAATAATGTGGAGATGGAATCTATCCTGTTGGCCCATGACTACCCGGTTGAGTTCCCGAAAGAGGTGGAAAAGGAAGCGGTAGCCATTCCTTCGAGAATACAGAAATCGGAAGTTAGAAGTCGCAAGGATTTTAGGGATGTCTTCACTATCACGATCGACCCGGCCGATGCCAAGGACTTTGATGACGCTATTTCTTTGCAGAAACTTCCGAATGGTCATTGGGAGGTGGGGGTGCATATCGCCGATGTTTCCCACTATGTGAAGCCGGGCTCTGCTATTGACGAGGAGGCCTACAATCGCGGTACTTCGGTTTATTTGGTGGATCGCACCATTCCCATGTTGCCCGAAAAGCTTTGCAACAACGTGTGTTCCTTACGTCCCAATGAGGAAAAGCTGACCTTTTCAGCGGTCTTCGAGATGGATGACAACGCCAACGTACTGAATCATTGGATTGGCAAAACCATCATTAAATCATGTCGCCGTTATGCCTACGAAGAGGTTCAAGCCATGATTGAAGGTGGTGATGGCGATTACAAGGACCAGATCTTGACTTTCCATCATTTGGCTACCAAGTTGCGCGAGAAACGTAAGGCTCAAGGTAGCTTGAACTTCCATACTGAGGAAGTGAAATTCATCTTGGATGAGCATGGGAAACCCATTGATACTTATATCAGGGTTCAAAACGAATCGCACGAGTTGATCGAGGATTTCATGCTGCTAGCCAACCGCACGGTGGCCGAAACTTTCGGCAAGTCTGACAGCAAATGGCATAACTTCACGTTTGTTTATCGTGTTCATGACGAGCCGAATCCTGAAAAGCTGAACAACTTCCTTCGGTTGATCTCGCGTTTGGGCTATACTATGGATATCAGCACACGTTCCAAGTTGGTGAAGTCGTACAATAAACTGTTTGAGGATGTTGAAGGCAAAGGTGAAAAGAACCTTATCGAGACCGTGGCGATCCGTACCATGGCCAAAGCAGTCTATAGCACCGACAACATCGGTCACTATGGACTTTCGTTCGATTATTATACGCACTTCACTTCGCCCATCCGCCGTTATCCTGACTTGATGGTACATCGCCTTATTGAACGTTATCTTATCGAAAATCAAGGTTCAGTTGATAAGAAGGAGTATGAGGAGTATTGTGTCCATACCAGTGAAATGGAAAAGCAAGCCGAGGAAATGGAACGCCAGAGTGTGAAGTACAAACAGGCTGAGTATTTACAAGACAAGATAGGTCAGATGTTTGAGGGCTTGATTTCCGGCGTGAGCAAATGGGGGGTGTATGTGGAGTTGAAAGGCAACAAATGTGAGGGTTTGGTCCGTTACGACGACATGCCAGGTGACTATTATTACCTTGATGAGGAAAACTTCAGGGTGATTGGCCAAGAATCGGGACGCGTCCTGCAGCTTGGTGACGAAGTGAAGGTTATCGTTAAGAATGTAAACCTTCTGAAACGCCAAATGGATTTCGAGATAATCCTCGAAGAAACAAGGAGAAAAGCTACGAAAAAGAAACGGAAAGCGTAAAAGATTTTTGATTAAATCTTGTCGTGTTCGCAAGAATTGTTATCTTTGCAGCCGCAAAAGCCACTTTAGCTCAGTTGGTAGAGCAACGCATTCGTAATGCGTAGGTCGTTGGTTCGAGTCCGACATGTGGCTCCTGATGGAAAAACCCCGAATTTTCGGGGTTTTTTTATTTTTTGATGTATGAAATAAAATCCAAGTCGAATGAGAGGCTGACAAAAGGCTTTGGTTTCCATACCTTAGAGATTTGGTCGGATAACGAAAAACCTGCCGGCAGCTCGTCCCCTTCTTGGTAAGTACCCGTCAACATCTCGTATTCACAGACATTGACGCCTGCAGTAAGGTGGAAGAAATCGAGAAACTTGAAAGAAGGCCCTACATAAAAGTTCTTGAATAGGTTGCTTCCGCCAAAGCCCACATAAAGGCCAATGCTATAGGAAAAATCCTGATCAAATCTTTTGATTTCCAAGTGTTTCTTGCTTACAGTGTCAATCTCAATTGGCTTGGGTTTTCGGGTCAAATCCCATAGCATCACGTAGGCACCGGCGGTATAGTCGAACTCCACTTCTCCCCCATTCTTATTGACAATCTTGTAGCCTACCCTCACGTTGCCTTCTTCATCAACGATTTTGTCAGGTGCCAGTGACCAACTCGGGGTACGGAAGGTCTTCATGGCAATGCCTTGTATGGCACAGACCTTTTTCTTTCGTGCTGTTGCATTGCTGATCCTGGCTTCGGCATCCTTGGCTCGCTGCTGGGTGTATTTCAGCTCTTCGTTGGTTCGGATGATTACCTTCTCGGTCTCATTCAACCTAAGTTGCAATGAGTCGCTCAGCCGTTGGTATTTGTCTTTTTCTCGAAGTAGTTTCTCGTTGTTTTCGCGCAGGTCTCTCAGGGCCTCCACTTTATAAAACGACTCTTTTTCCTCGAAAAACTTTTGTCGCTCTTCTAGTCGTTCCAATTGCGACTCCAGCTGGTTCAATTGACCTCGGAGCTCTTTGTTGACTAACGTCAAGCTATCCACATCCTTTTGCAAGATGTTCTGAATTGTGTCGTTTTGCTGAATGTTCGGTTCCTGTGCTTGGCACAAGGCAACCGTAAGCAATATACAAATCAGGATGATATAATGGCTGTGTTTTCTCATTTTTCAAATATAACTAAAAAATCGCTCTTTTAGTTTGTTTTTGAACAAAAAAAGTCTGCCAAACGACAGACTTTCAGAGGTACCTGGCGGATTCGAACCGCCGTCCCCGGTTTTGCAGACCGATCCCTAACCGCTCGGGCAAGGTACCTTTTGTGGCTGCAAAGATACACAATATTACCTTATCCGCAACAATTCCTTAAAAAAATAATCCTCTTCCAGCCAATTTGATGCAATTCCAGGCAACTATCGCAATGACCAACAAGCCGCTGTAGGTGTAAAACGCGGCAAAGTCTTTTTTTCGGAAATGCGTCATGGCAAAGGCCGCCATAATGATCAAACAAGGCATCACCGGCAGATGGTATCTCTCGCTGTTGAAGGCAAAGGAGAAGGCTATGCAAAAAGCATAGATCAATGCAAATGACCCTATCAAGCTGAAATTTCTCCACTTCTTTTCTCTAATTGCAACAATGATGCACCACAAGGCAAAGAACGCAAGATAGTTTTTGACAAAAAAGGTGCCGTTCATCATCTTTTGGTTTTCATTGGCAACCTCCACCAAATTGGTCAATGGCAAGGTAAAGAATCCTGGAGCCAAGTACTTTCCGCTTGCATACTCGGCATACTTTAACCCCATTTGTTCATATTTGATAGGCAGCACCTCTCCTGTGAGGAAATTGATCCTGAACATGATCAGCATCTCCTCGCCAATAGGGGTAAACAAAAACACTAGGGAGACCATAACAACCGCCCCTATCGTGATGATCTTAGCTTGTCTAGTCATCAACGGACGCTCCTGAAACAGGATGAATAGGATGAAACAAAGGATAAGTATCATCCCTACGATTGTCCTGAAGCCGAAAGTCAAAGCGGTTAAGAGAATTGGAAATGCGATGTTCCAGAAGGTATAGCGTTTGCTGCGGACGAGATAGTCCATCCGTTCCAAAGCCAAGGTGGTCAAAAAGATCAGTTCAATTTCCTTCAGGTAGGTTCCCGTGTAATGGATAAAATGAGGAAGGAATACCGCCATGACTGCTGCCAGCCGTCCTGTTTTTTCGCCCAAACTTCTTGAAGCGAGCTTGTAAATAGCCACGCACATATAGGCGCTCATGAGTGCTTTCAGCAAACGCGGCCCTAAAATGTTGTTGTCAAAACAGGTGTATAATGTAGTCAGGTAAAGTACGTATCCTTGGTCGGAAAAGCCCATGGTATTGGCATTGAGCCAACGGAATATAATGCTGAACTCCCCTTCTCTCGCCAATTTGGCCAAAGCGATGGCCCATTGGTGATATCTCATGCTGTCGGCCGCGTGGTACTCCATGGCGAGTCCGGTTTGATAATAGTAATAAAGTATGATGGCTCCAACATATACTACTCTGATACCCAATGCGGTCCAAAACACCTTACGGATGAATTTCTTCGGGGCATCATGGCGCCACTGTTTGTGGAAAAACCATGTAGTAAGAAAAAAGAAGCAGACGGTTCCAATTCCCCAAGCCATCCACAATGGTTTCAAGGCGAAAGGCCTCAGCCAAACGCTCACAATAAGCAGTGACAACAGGTAGATGGCCACACCTACCCATTGAAAATGTCGATGTAGTTTATCGGGCATTGTCGTTCACTTGAATCAGAGCTCCCTTGGGTTTGAGTGCCACTTTTTTCGGATTGATCTTGAACTCTTCTCTATTGTTGGTTGACACATTTGCCGTGTTGATCTTTTCAAATTGATGTGGCCGGTATTCGTTGAGGAAAACGAAACGTTCCCTATTCAATTCATAGATGGTGGCGTGATAATCTTCTGAAACGGAATCGCTTGTAGTATTGAAGTTGATATAAAGACTATCGCCATCGGGAAAATAGTTGTAATTGTAAGCGTAATAAATGGTGTCGTTTCGATGCGTGCGAATCTGGTAGCCGGTGCCGTCATTCATGAAATAGAAGAACCAATTCTCATATTCTGGTTCAGCATAGTATCTCCAAGTCCTGTATGATTCTTCAATGTAATTATTGTAAAAGTCGGTGTTCCAACGCTCATAAAACCAGGTAAACCAAACCTTGTTGATGATTTTGTTAATGTCAATATTGGTTTGGATAATGGGGATTCTAACTTTGGTTCTTCCATTGGTGGAAATCACCGTTAACATGTCGCTTCGGTCGTTATGGGAATCATTGGGACTGATGGTTATTTCAACAATTGCATCGTTGCTTCCAGATGTTGGATTGATGGAATACCAGTCCTGAGAGGAGTTTTTCTCAATGGTCCAGTCACAATCTGCTTTAATCTGAAAGAAATCTTTGCCTCCCTGCGATGCGTAGGAAAGGTTTTCCTTGGAAACTGTGATGTGTTGTCGTTTGCCGCAAGATGTTGAACATACCATTAGGGTGAGAATCAACATGATGGTCCACAAAGTGCATTTTTTCATCTGATTGGATTCTTTAGTGTTTTGCTGCAAAAATACATTAATTAATAGAAATCAGCTATCTTTGCATCCTGATATTTTTTGCCCATGTCGGCCGAACATGTTTTAATTGAGAAAACCGAACGTTTCGTTAGGAAGTTCTATATCAATCGTCTTATTCAAGGTGTTTTGATAGGCGCTGCCTTATGGATCGTGTTTTACCTTTTGGTAAATACCTTGGAGTTTTTTTCATGGTTTTCTTCCCGTGTCAGGTTTGTTTTGTTCTTATTGTTGTTATTGGGCAGTGCTGTCGTGTTGGTGGTATATTTCATTATACCATCGGTCAACTTGATACGTTTTCGAAAGAAAATGTCACTTGAACAGGCGGCATTGTTGATTGGTAAGTTCTTTCCTGAAGTGCAGGATAAATTGTTAAATACTTTCCAGCTGTCGAATACTGCCACTGAATCGAACCAAGAGTTGCTGTTGGCAACCATTGAACAACGCACCCAACAATTGAGACCTATTCATTTCTCTGATGCAGTTGACTTAAGAGGCAATTTGCGCTATTTGTATGTTTTTCTAGCACTTTTACTGGTTTTGGTTCTGTTGATGGTTTTCTTGCCGAAATATGCACTTCAACCAGCGCAACGTATCATCAATTACGAGCAGGATTTTGAAAAGCCTTTACCTTTTGAAGTCACCCTTTCTCAAGAAGCCATCGAAGCTGTCCAAGGTACCGATGTTACTTTTTCGATTCATGTAGAAGGTTCTAGAATTCCTGATGTGTTTTATGTGAAAAGCGCTTTGGGTCAACAAGCTTTTTCAAAGACATCCACCAACGATTTCAATTATACCTTTAAGAATTTGTTTCATGATGTTTCGTTTCAGGTAGTGGGCGGTAACTATATCAGCAAACCGATCCCGATCAATATCCACCCTACTCCCACCCTGCTTTCTTATCGCTGTAATGTTGTTTACCCTAGTTATATCCATCGCTCAGCTGAAGAATTCGAAGGCAAAACAAGACTGATGGTACCGCAAGGGTCGCGGTTGTATTTCACGTTCTTTGTCCGAGATTGTGACAGTGTTTTTGTTGCCCGCGACTCCATTATTCAGATGCTTTCCCTTGGCGACAATCAAGCTTTGTTTAACATGACTGCAGCCTTCACAACGGGTTTTGATTTGCTTTGCCGTAACCAATGGTCTAGTAAATTTGATCCCTTGAGATTCACTATCGATGTGCTTCCTGACACTTATCCCGACATTAGGGTTGAGTCGTATGAAGAACCCTTTTCGAGTGTCGTCTATTATTCTGGTTTGCTTGCTGATGACTATGGTTTCACGAAACTTGTCTTTCATTGTGACATAAAGCAACCTGTTGATCGTCAACTTGTTATTCCTATTGCGTTTGACAAATCTACCAATCGGACTTCATTTTTCCATCATTTTAATATGGATAGCTTGGGTATTTTGCCTGGGCAATCCATTGAGGTGTATTTTGAGGTTTGGGATAATGATGGATTTCACGGTCCCAAGTCGAAGCGTTCTGAAACTTTCTCTTATTTTAAACCATCTACGGCAGTGTTGGATTCGGTTGCTGATCAAACCCAAAACGAAATTCTTGAAAAGATGTCCAATAGGTCAGAAGACGTTTCCAAGCTTAGGGAAGATATTGAGAAAATGCTCCAAGAGTTGGCTTCAAAAAAGGACTTGGATTGGTCTGATAAAGAGAAAATGAAGGAGCTTCTTGAAAAGCAATCTGAGATTCAGGAGGAATGGAACAAGCTTCAAGAGGAGCAGCAAAGCTTGAATAATTTCATGAAAGATCACGATTTGGCCAATGAAGAATTACTGAAAAAACAAGAAAAGATCAATGAATTGTTTGAAGAGGTGATTCCCGAAGAACTGAAGAAACTTATGGAGGAGATTGATCAGTTGTTAGATGAAATGCCTCGCGACCGCATGCAGCAACTTCTGCAGGATATGAAGAAGGATAACCAAAAGATGCAGGATCTGTTGGATCGAAATCTGTCTTTGTTGGAACAATTAAAGATGGAAAAAGAACTGAACGAGTTGTTTGATCAATTGAATAAACTTGGTGATGATCTTAAAAATGAAACAGATAATCTTTCCGCTGAAGAGGCTAAGAAGGAGTTTAAGGATATGATGGAAGCATTAGATAGTCTTCAACAAAAGAACGAGCAATTGGTAGATCCTTTCAATATTCAAATAGACGAACAAATAGAAGAGCAAATTGAGCAGGATTTGGACGATGCTTCATCGATGGAAAATGGTGAAAAACCCGATAATGGAAATTCTCAACAGAAGAAAAAGGATGCTGGTAGTAAGATGCAAGAGATGGCAAATTCCATGATGATGCAAATGCAATCCTCAGGCGATGAGCAAATGGCTGAAGACGCCCGTTTGGTAAGGATTCTTCTTGAGAATGTGATCCGCGCTTCCCATCAACAAGAAAGTTTGATGTCTGAATTGGGTCGGATGCAAACTGACGATCCTTCCTTAAGCGATAAAATTGCCCTGCAAAAGGAATTGTCGTCCAATTTCAGCATGGTTCGTGATTCTCTTAAGGCTTTGGCTTTGCGTCAACCAGCGGTGCAGAACTTTGTGTTTGATGAAATTGCCACCATTGACAATCAGACTTCTCTTGCTTTGAAGTACATGAATGACTTGCGGATTCCTTCTGCCATCAATAATCAACAGAACACTTTGCGTTCCATGAACAATTTGGCTTTGTTGTTGGCTGAATCTCTTCGGGAAATGGAAAATTCCATGATGGGATCTGGTAATTCTATGAAACGCAGTAAATCCAATTCTGGTAAGCAAAGTCAAAACATGCAACAGATGAAACAACTTCAAGAACAGCTTGGTGAGCAGTTAAAGAAGATGCAGCAACAGATGCAGCAAAATGGTCAACAGGGCATGCCTTCTGACCAAGCTGAAGAACTGGCGCGTATGGCCGCCGAGCAAGAAATGATTCGTCAGGGTATGCAGCAGATGTTGAACGAAATGAAAAAGAACGGTCAACTTGGTGATGATGGATTAAACCAGATCATTAAAGACATGGAAAAGCTCGAAGAGGATATTGTTAACAAGAGGGTCAACCGTAAGACTGTTGAACAAAATCGGCAAATTGTTTCTCGAATGTTGGAATCGGAAAAGGCTCAGCAAAAACGTGAACAAGAGGAGAAACGTAAGTCCAATGAATATAAGGGTTCCAAGTTTGATCGTAATGTTGAAGACTTGTTTCATGAACAACAATTAAAGAAGAATCGTGAATTTTTGAAGAAGAACCCCATTCAATTCAATCCATATTTCAAGTCTAAGATTAATGATTATTATTTAAAGAAAAGCCGTCTTTGAAATGATTCAGTTTCGCACTATTGATGTTATGATGCCCACTTTGGATTGGGATCGAGTTAGGTGTTGGATTACCAGTGTTATTGACTCTGCTGGGTTTAAGGTTGGTGAGTTACATTATTTGTTTTGTAGTGATGAAGCTCTTTTGAACATCAATAGAGAGCGTCTTGGACATGATTTTTACACGGATATTGTTACTTTTCCTCTGGATGAGTGTAACGTGTATATTTCTAGTGAGTTTTGTATTAGTTTGGACCGTGTTGCCGAGAATTGTTTTAACTTTGGACGTTCTTTTGACAATGAATTACTTCGTGTTATGATTCATGGTGTTTTGCATTTGACGGGTTTTGATGATCAGACAGAGAGTGACCGTTTGAAGATGCGTTCTCAAGAAGAATTGTGTTTAAAGTTGTTTGAAAACATTGATAATCAATAATATTACACGTTTGTTTCGTGTGAAACAATTATGAAAGATGCTGTTTGAAAAATATGATATAATCGTTGTTGGAGCGGGTCATGCTGGTTGTGAAGCGGCAGCAGCTGGGGCGCGTTTAGGAAACAAAGTGCTTTTGGTAACGATGGACCTAAGGCTTTTTGCTTCCATGTCATGTAATCCTGCTATGGGCGGTATTGCCAAAGGTCAAATAGTTCGTGAGATCGATGCTCTTGGAGGCTGTTCTGGCATTGTCTCTGATAAGACGATGATTCAATTCCGTATGCTTAATCGATCGAAAGGTCCGGCCATGTGGAGTCCTAGGTGTCAAAGTGACAAGATGATGTTTTCTGCTGAATGGCGATCGGTTTTGGAGAATGTTCCTAATCTTGACTTTTGGCAAGATTCAGTAGATGGTTTGCTTTTTAACGGTGATTGTGTCTGTGGTGTACACACTTATATGGGTGGCGATGTCTATTCAAAAACTGTCATTCTTACAAATGGTACTTTTCTGAATGGATTGATTCATATAGGCGAAATGCATTTTTCTGGTGGTCGTATGGGTGAAGCTGCAAGCCGTGGTATATCTGAAGTATTGAAAAAGCGTGGTTTCGAAGTAAAGCGACTTAAGACGGGTACTCCTGTTCGTATCGATGGTAGAACTATAAACTTTTCTAAACTTGTCGAACAACCTGGCGATGACGAGATAACCGGTTTCTCTTATCTTCAGCATGTGCCCATTACCAAGCAAAGGAGTTGCTATATCGCTCGTACTTCCAAAACGGTCCATGACATTCTAAGGAAGGGATTTAAATACTCTCCAATGTTTGCAGGCCGTATCCAAGGGATCGGTCCGCGTTATTGTCCAAGTATTGAGGATAAGATCGAACGTTTTTCTAATAAGGATTCACATCAATTGTTTGTTGAACCAGAGGGTTGGACGACACAAGAGTATTATCTCAACGGTTTTAGTTCTTCATTGCCTGATTATATCCAAATTGAAGCTCTTCGTGCTATCGAAGGGTTTGAAAACGCTAAAGTATTCAGGCCAGGCTATGCAATAGAATACGATTATTTTCCACCCGTTCAATTACACCATTCTTTGGAAACCCGTGCAATTCATGGTCTTTTCTTTGCTGGCCAAATCAATGGAACTACCGGTTATGAAGAGGCGGCTTGTCAAGGCTTAATGGCTGGTATCAATGCACATCTTCTAATTCATGATGATGATCCTCTGGTTCTCTCGCGTTCCGAGGCTTATATTGGGGTGTTGATTGATGACCTTGTCACGAAAGGAGTGGATGAACCTTATAGGATGTTCACCAGTAGAGCCGAGTATCGTATCTTATTGCGTCAAGATAATGCTGATTCCCGACTCACGGAACGCTCTTATCATCTTGGACTCGCAACTGCAGATAGGTATCAACAGTATCTAGCAAAGAAAGAAGTTGTTGATAAAATAATAGTTTTCTTAAATGAAACTAGCGTTACTCCAGATGAAATCAATGGTTTTTTGGAATCACATGGCACAACGCCTATTTCTCAAAGGGCTCGACTTGGTTATATCTTGTTGCGTCCACAATTGAATCTCTTTGACATGATTTCTGGGATTGATTTCTTGGCTTCGAAATACGATTTATCCGACCGCTTTGTTCGTGAATGTGTTCAAGAAGCCGAAATCTTAATCAAATATGATGGCTACATCAATAAAGAATATGATCTTGCTGAAAAACTAAATCGTTTAGATTATGTTAAGCTACCTGTAGATTTTGATTATCACTCTTTGACTTCTTTGTCGTTCGAGGCTCGTGAAAAACTGAATCGCTACAAACCTGAAACGCTGGGACAGGCTAGTAGAATTAGCGGCATTTCTCCAGCAGATATTTCTGTATTAGCCATATTTTTAGGAAGATAACTCATTGTTTCACGTGAAATTTACCTTATGAAAACTTGTCCTTGGTGCGAAAAAAATACGGATCATCTTTATATGGAAGTCAAAGATTTTTTCTTGACAAAGGAAGACTTTCGGATTTATCAATGTGATCATTGTGGCTTGCTTTTTACAGCTCCTCGTCCTTCTTCTGAAGAAATTGGGAGATACTATCAATCGGATAATTATTATAGCCATCAAGAAAACAAGAAAGGGTTTATTCCGCATGTTTATGAAACTGTTAAATCTTTCAATATCAAACGTAAAGTTCAAATTGCCTTAAGTGGACTTGAGAAAGGACGTTTGTTGGATATTGGATGCGGAGTTGGCGATTTTCTCTTAAATGTTAAGAATGCTGGTTGGGAAATAACTGGTATTGAACCATCTAAAGATGCTAAAAAGATTGCTCAAGAAAGGTTGGGAATAACACTTTTAGATCCTTCTGATTCTCATTCTTTGCCTGATCATTTCTTTGATGTAATTACTATGTGGCATGTGCTCGAGCACGTAGATGATCTGAAATCTCAGACATCTGAATTGAAACGGCTTTTGAAACCTAGTGGTCGTTTGATAATTGCACTTCCAAACTTCCAATCATTTGATTCTCAATATTATAATAAATATTGGGCTGCCTGGGACGTTCCTCGTCATCTGAATCATTTCAGTTCAGATGTAATTCAATCTATTTTTACTTCTCTAGGTATGATATTTGTTGATATTCAAAAGCTTAATTGGGATGCCTATTATATATCTTATCTCAGTGAGCGTTATCTTGATCATTCCTTGCCTTTGCTTCGTGGTTTTTGGATCGGGTTGAAATCCAATATTAAAGCACGGCGTTCTGGGATGTATTCAAGTTTGGTTTATCGTTTTCAAAACTTGTTGGATGAATAGTATTAAAAATAAGCCCCGGTTTTTTCTTTTATTCACTGCTGGATTGTTCCTAATCCTCGGTGTATTTGTTTTGTTTCATGTTTTTTCTTTCAGCGAAAACTCTAAGAAACTATTTGCTAATCGTGTTCAGAAAGTAATTGTTAAACAAGAAGATTTAATCCAACAGACTAAAAATCAGCTAACTTCTTCTTTTGACAAGTCCATCAGTCAGAAAACAATTGATTTTGATCTTCCGAATTCTGTTGGAGTTTATGTTTTTAGTCAAGATTCTATTGTTTATTGGAGTTCAAATGCTATTGAGCCGAAAGTTTTACGTAAACGATTTATGTCAGCACAAGATACAATTCTTAGCCTTGGGACTGGTGATTATCTTGTGTCTTCATTTACTAAAGATTCCTATAGCATTTATCTTTTTTCCTTGTTAAATACTACTTATCCGATTGAAAATAAATATTTTAGCAATCGTTTTCAACCTGTTCTCGGTAATCATAAAGTCAACTTTACTGCTTCTAAATCCGATAATGTTTTTCCCTTATATTCTTCCTCAGGAAAACTGTTGTCGTATCTGTCAATGGATTATCCTCGGGCTGGAAAAACGTTGAATGTACCTCTTTTGGTAGTATGTGTCTTGATCATGATGCTTTGTATCTACCTGTTTTGTTATAGGATGATTAGCATCAGTCGCCTCGATAAGAAACTGCGTCAGCCTCGATATGGTATGTGGTTTCCAGTGTTGTGCTATATACTTGTTTTAGGGCTTGGGGCGTTGGCGTTTAGACGGCTTTTCCAATACTTTTTCAGCCAGGAATTCTTCATTCCTTCATCCATGCGACTTGATTATTGTTTTGTGGCTTTGTTCTTGAGCATGCTGGCTTTGGTTACCGTCATGCTGCTCTTTCTGAAGTTTTTCGGTCCGTGGATTCAAAACAAGAACAAAGTTTTGTTGATGTTGTCTCAGTTTGTGCTTGTAGGGGTGTTGCTTACTTTGCTTTATGACCGGGAAAGTACTCGTTTTGAGAACCAGCAGATTCAAGAATTGGCGAAAGAACTCTCCAACGAACGTGACTATGAATTCGAGCAGTCTTATTATAAATTTCTCTCTGTTGCTGAAACGGATACTACGTTTTTTACCACAGTCCTTTCCAATGATATCATGGATGAAGTGGCACAAGACTATATGCGCAGTTTTCTTTTCGATTCAGTAATGAATCAATACGAAGTTTCGTTGACGTTATGTACCCCTGATCTAGAATTGGAAGTTCAACCTGCGGGTATTATCACGGACTGCAAAAGCTATTTCATGGAAAAAATCAACTTGAACGATGGCGAAGACCTTGGACATGGCCTGTGTTTTTTGGACTACAACTCGCTCGACCCTTCCTATTTGTCCATGATCAACATCCTTCTTGATGATACAATCGTGGCTGATCAGATGCTGTATATCGAGTTTTCTAAACCCATCGCCCCTCCGGGATTTGGGTTGCCAAAATTACTTCAAAGCAGTCAAAACAAACTGCCATTAAATTATTCCGTAGCCTGTTATTGCGACAGCTTGCTTATTTATAAATATGGTTCATACGTCTATCCTAGTTATCTTTCAGGATATAAGCACTATATTAACGACTTTAGTTACGGAAGAAGGCTGAAGCATTATACTTATCAGGCGGATGAATCGAAGGTGTTGGCCATTACCACCCCACGAAGGGACTGGATGACTAGTACAGCACCTTTTGTTGTTTTCTTCTTTTTCCAGTTGATTCTTTTTTTGCTGGTTTATTTTGTGGGTGGTGGAAATTACAATAAAACGATATGGAATACCCTGAGTTACAAATTCCAGATGATCGTGCTGATTGCATTAGGGGTTTCATTTCTAGTGGTGGGCCCGGTGTCCGTTCTCTATTTGCGCGGCCAGTATTCTCAAAAAGCCAGTGATTACCATTTCGAGCGTACACGCACACTCATGCTTGACATCACCAGCGAGGTTGACTTCTCTTTCTTGAAACAACCTGGATTTAAGTATGAATTGGATAAAATTCTCAAACGATATTCCGAAACCTTCTTTACGGATATCAACATCTACGGTCTTGATGGAAAACTGTTGGCCACAACCAGTCCGGAAATCCTCGATCTTCACCTGCAGTCTTCTTTGATGAACGCAGAAGCGTTCCATCACATGCATGGCGAGACAAGCTTGTACTATATTCATGAAGAGAAACTCGGTAAAGCCGAATACCAATCTGCTTATATAGCCATTCAAGATGATTATGGCAACACATTGGCTTACCTGAACACTCCATATTATGCAGGCAAGTCAGATCTTCAATCGGAGATTTTCAATTATATCTTAACCTATATCAACATTATTCTGCTCATTTTCTTCGTGTTCTTGCCTATCGTATTGGTCGTCACTCATAGCGTTACTCATCCGCTGATCAGACTTCAGGAAAAAATGCGTTTGATAGATATCAATACATCGAACGAAAAACTGGATTGGAACAGCAAGGATGAGATTGGTGCCTTGATCAATCAGTACAATCAGTTGGTAGTTGAGCTTGAAAAGAGCGCTAATGAGTTGCGGCGTACTACTGCAGAATCTGCATGGCGTGGTGTGGCGCGACAGGTGGCCCATGAAATCAAGAATTCACTAACTCCCATGCGCCTTAGTGTACAGATGCTGCAACGGACAGCACAACAACAAGAGGGTGGGGTGGATGACCGAATACAGCGCACCACCAATACGCTTCTGGAACAGATCGACACCCTCTCCGATATTGCCTCTTCGTTCTCACAATATGCCAAACTTCCCGTAAATAATCCACAACCGATGGATTTGGCTGAGTTGGTTGGCAATGTGGTGAATCTATACAACAACGAAGAGAATATCGAGTTCCATTTCAATTATGATGCTGCAAAGGATTATACCTTCAATGGAGACAAAACCAACCTCAATAGCGCCATTAGCAACCTCATCAAAAACGCCACCCAAGCCATCGGAACTAATCCCGATGGTCATATCGATGTGAATCTGAAAGCAGAGGAAAAACAGTTTGTCATCAGCGTCAAAGACAATGGCAAAGGCATCAAGGAAGAAGACAAGAAGATGATATTTCTCCCCAATTTCACTACCAAAGCCGGCGGTTCGGGAGTGGGTCTTTCCTTGACCTACAACATTGTACAAGCTGCTGGAGGGACTATTTCCTTCGAAAGTGAGGAAGGAAAAGGAGCCGAGTTTGTCATTGAATTGCCAATTGTTTGAAATGCGACCAAATAATAATACTATTTTTGCGTTAGAAACAACAAACCCCCACCCATGGCAGAAAACAGATTAGGATCCTTGGCAAAGCAAACGGCCATCTACGGCTTGAGCAGTATCATCGGCAGGTTCTTGAACTACCTGTTGGTGCCTCTTTATACCTACAAAATCGCCGCAGAATCAGGAGGCTATGGTATCGTCACAAATCTTTACGCCTATACCGCCTTGCTCCTTGTCATATTAACCTTCGGCATGGAGACAACTTTCTTCCGCTTTTCCAACAAGGAAGGTGTCGATCCAAACAAAGCCTTTTCCACTTCAGGTCTGGCAGTAGGGCTGGTTTCATTGTTGTTTGTGATCTTGGTCAGCGTATTTCTGAAGCCCATCTCGAATGGTTTGCATTATGAAGCCCATCCGGAATTTGTGGAAATCATGGCCATTATCGTAGCGTTGGACGCCTTCCAGGCAATTCTGTTTGCACGGCTGCGCTATGAAAACAAAGCCGTCAAGTTCGCCACGCTGAAGCTTCTGTTCATCTTCCTCAATATTGGGTTGAATTTGTTCATCTTCTTGGTTGCGCCTGGGTTGAAAGAGAACCATCCCGGTTTGATGGGCTGGTATGAGAACAGCTACCAAGTCGGCTATATTTTTATTGTCAACCTCATCTGCACGGGTTTGATTACCCTTGGTTTCATCCCGGAAATCAAGAAGCTGCGTTTTGGCATTGACCTTAAGATGCTGAAACAAATGCTGCGCTATACCTGGCCGCTGCTACTTTTAGGTTTGGCGGGCATCCTCAACCAAGTGGCCGACAAGATCTGCTATCGTTTCATCGTTCCTGGTGAAGAAGGTGATGTGCAGCTAGGCATCTACGGCGCCTGCGTCAAAATTGCGATGATTATGGCGATGATCACCCAGGCTTTCCGTTACGCCTACGAACCCTTCGTCTTTGGTGGCAAGCGCGATACCGCCGACAAGGAAACCCAAGCCAAGGTGATGAAATACTTCATCATTTTCACTTTGTTTGCTTTCCTCGCGGTGGTGATGTACATGCCGATTCTCAAGCACATCATCAAGAGCGACTATTGGGAGGGCCTACGCGTAGTGCCCATCGTGATGATGGCCGAGATTTTTATGGGTATCTATTTCAACCTCTCGTTCTGGTACAAACTCATCGACGAAACCTGGTGGGGCGCCGTCTTCAGTGCCATTGGTTGTGCGGTGTTGTTGGCCATCAACTTCATCTTCGTGCCGAAATACGGCTATATGGCCTGCGCTTGGGGCGGTTTCGCCGGTTATGGCACCTGTATGATCTTGTCATATTTTGTGGGCCAAAAGAAAGCTCCCATCCCTTACGACCTCAACTCGGCCTTGATGTATCTCGCTGTTACAACCGCCTTGTTTTACGCGCAAAAACTCATTCATATCGAAAGCACGGCATGGACTTTAGTGATCAACACTGGCTTGTTGTTGCTGTTCTTCGCCTTCATTTGCTGGAGGGAAAAGGATTTGGTGAAAGGCGTAAGGAATGTTGTAAATAGTAAATTGTTGAAAAAGAAAAATCCATAATTCATATAATTCGTAAAATTCGCCGATATGAAACTCAGAATAGTCAATCAGTCGAACAATCCTTTGCCAGCGTATGAGACCGTCAACTCTGCTGGCATGGACCTCCGCGCTTACTTGCCCGAAGGCCCCGTCACCCTCGAACCCATGCAGCGTGGTCTTGTGCCTACAGGCCTTTACATGGAGATTCCCGAGGGCTACGAAGGACAAGTGCGTCCCCGTAGTGGACTGGCCATCAAGAGCGGCATCACCGTGCTTAACTCACCAGGCACCATCGATGCCGATTATCGGGGACAGGTGTGCGTGATCTTGATCAACCTGTCTGACAAACCCTTCGTCATCAACAGTGGCGACCGTATCGCCCAATTGATCATTGCCCGATGCGAGCAAGTTGAGCCGGTACAGGTGGAAGTCCTTTCTGAGACAGAACGAGGGGAAGGCGGATTTGGACACACAGGGAAGAGATAAAAGATAAGAGATAAAAGATAAAAGTTTAGCCCGAAGGGCTCAAAGCTCGGTAGATGAAAAGATTATTAATCATATTGTTGTTGGTTGTTTCCTTTGCGGGGTTTGCGCAGGTGGACAAACGCAAAAATGCAACCTATTTCTCAAAAGGACTCGAATGCAAATACAAGGAAGATGTTGAAGGCGCCATCAAGAACTTTGAGGATGCCTTGAAATTCATGCCCAACGATGCCGCTAGTATGTTTGAGCTGAGCGAGCAATACGTCAAGGCGGGTAGGGTAGAGGATGGCTTCGTCATGATCAAGAAGGCGGCCGACCTCGACCCGGAAAACAAATGGTACCAGATGCGTCTGGCCTTGTTTTACCGTAATCACCAACAGTTCGACGAATTCATCAAAATCTATGAATCGCTAGTTGAAAAATATCCCGGTGACGTCAACATCCTTACCGAACTGATCGATGTGTGTCTGGTCTCGGAAAACTACGATAAGGCACTCGAAAAACTTGACCTTCTCGAAAAACAGGCAGGTTTCAACGCTTTGGTGTGCGAACAGCGTATTGAAATCCTCAAAAGGCAGAACAAGACCAAGGAAATGATCGCCGAGCTAAAGCGGTTGATTGCCGAGAACCCTGAAAACACGCGTTACTACCACATGTTGGCCAAAGTCTATATGGAGAACAAAAAGGAAAAGGACGCCGTGAAACTGTATGAACAAATCAAGTCCATCGACCCCACCGATCCTTACATCAACATTTCGTTGCTAGAGTATTACGAGAAAAACGGCGACATGGGCAAGGCTTTCGATGAGTTGATCGCTGCTATTAAGAACAAAAACCTAGACTTCAATACCAAAGCCAATATTTACGACTATTGGTTCAATAAGTTTCAAGACTCAAAAGACATTGACCGGCAAGCGCTGCAGGTAGGCAATGCTTTCATCGAGAATTATCCCGACAACAAGATGGGTTACCTGGTCCTGGCTTCGTATTATATCAATCGCGAGGAATACCGTCCTTGTCGCGACTATGCCATGAAGGCCTTGAAGTACGATCCCTCCAATTTTGCCGCTTGGCAATATGTGGTGCTTAGCGATGGCCCCTTGCAGGAGGTGGATTCCCTCAAGAAGCACTCCCTGCAAGCCCTTCAGTTCTATCCTACACAGCCTGTGTTTTATTGGTTTGCCGGTGTTTCTCACGCATATAACAAACAGGATGAGGAAGCTATCTCTTATTTTGAAAAGGGACGTAAGTTCGTGGTGGATAAAAAGCTATTGGCCGATTTCGATAGTTATCTCGGCGATCTTTACCATTCAATAGGCGAGGCGGAGAAATCATATCAAGCCTACGACCGTGTGCTGAACTTCGATCCCGACAATGCCTTGGTGCTGAACAACTACGCCTACTATCTCTCCTTGCAAGGCTCGGAACTCGACAAAGCCCTTCAGATGGCTACCCATGCCGTCGAGTTGGATCCAAAATCCATCTATTATGCCGACACTTACGCCTGGGTGCTTTATAAGCTGGGACGTTATCAAGATGCGGAGAAGGCTATGAAGAAATGCTTGGATATGGACAAGAATCCATCTGGCTCCAATTACGAGCATTATGGCGACATCCTCTTCAAGTTGGGCAAAACCGCAGATGCGGTTACTTACTGGGGCAAAGCCGCTAAGGCTGGGGGTGGTTCAAAGTTTTTGGAACAGAAGTTGAACGACAAGACCTTGTATGAATAAAGGAAGACTGACGATCGGATGGGTTGTGTTGGCAATGGTTGGACTGTTGCAGGCCTCGTCGTGTACTGCCAAGAAGAAACTGGTCTCGCCCATGGCGCATGCTGCACATTATGAGTGGATGAGCGCCAAAATGAGTGGGGAGTTGAAAGTGGAAAGTGGAGAGTTTCCTTTTTCAGGAACGCTCCGGATGCGTCGCGACAGTACCATCTGGATCTCGGCTTCCGCCTTGATGGGCATCGAAAACCTACGGGCATTGATCACCCAAGATTCCGTGATTTTGATTAACAGAATGGACCAAACCTATTTGGCGGAACCTGTTTCTTCCTTGGAACAGACGGTGCACGCACCGTCTCTACAAGCGCTGCAGGCGATGTTACTGGGCAACGGAACCAGCGACGCTGTGGTTGTCCAATTTGGTCCTTATTTGGCTAAAATTCAATACTCCGATATCCATTGGGATGAACCGACCACCTTCCCGATGAAGATCAACAAGAAATACGAAAGGATCAAGCTATGAAGCAAAAGTTGAGATTTGGGATCACCTTGTTGCTGATGCTGCTCCTTTCGTTGGGCGGCTATTCCCAGCGCACCAAAGCTTCGCTTGAAAAGCAGATCAAGTCGCTGCAAAAAGAGATCGAGACGGCCAACAAACTGCTGAAAGAGACTTCCAAGAACAAGGAAGTGACACTGAATCAAGTGAATCTGCTCGACAAGAAAATCCAAAACCGCCAAAAGCTGATCAATGCCTGCAACGAACAGATCAAGTTGCTCGATGAATCCATCAACCAAGGGGAGAACAATATCAAAAAGCTGAATGGCGAGCTTGGAAAGCTGCGCGGCGAATATTCAAAAATGGTGGTGTTTGCGTATAAAAACAGGAACCATTACGACCAATTGGAGTTTCTTTTTGCCTCGGAAGATTTCAATCAGGCTTTCCAACGTTTGCGTTACATCCAGCAGTTTACCGATGCACGCAAGACCAAGATGAACCAGATTTCCAGTACTCAGAAGAAGGTGAGCGATGAGGTGGAAGCCAATAGGAAAGCCCGTGAAGAACAAGCCGCTTTGTTGGCAGAAGAAAAGGCGCAGAAGGATGCTTTGGTTACGGAGAAGGAAGAACTCAATGCCCAGGTCAAGCAGCTGAAGAAGCAGGAAAACAAGATACAGCAGAACATCAAGGACAAGCAGGCTCAGGCGAAGAAGTTCCAGAAAGAGATCGATAAGATCATCGCAGAGGAGATCAGGAAAGCCAACGAGCGGGCTGCCAAAGAAGCCAAGAACGCCGCCAGCAATACCAAGAAAGGAACGACTGCCAAACCCGACAAGATGGCCCTTACGCCGTCGGAAAAGGCGTTGTCAACGAGTTTTTCGGCCAACAAGGGCAAACTGCCTTGGCCCGTGGAGCGAGGCATGATTTCCAGTTCTTTCGGCAAGCACACCTCTTCGGTGTCGAGCAAGGTCACGGTGACCAACAACGGCATAGATATTGCAACGGCTGAGAATGCCAAGGCTCGTTGTGTATTCGAAGGCGTGGTGGTATCGGTGGTGAAGCCTTCTGCTTCCAACATCGGTGTCATCATCCGTCATGGCGACTATTTCACGGTGTATTCCCAGTTGGATGAGGTGTATGTGAATCGTGGTGATAAGGTAAAGACCAAGCAAAACATTGGCAAGGTGCACACTGACCGTTCGGAAGGGAAGACCGAGATCCACTTCGAACTGCGGCACGGCACGGAAACGTTGAATCCCTCACAATGGTTATCAAGATGAAAAGAAAAAGAATCGTTATAATCCTCCTGGTTTTAATCACGGCGATAGCCTTTGAAAGCTGCCGCAGCCAAGATCGTTTCGGTCAGCGCAGGACTCCGAAAAACTGCAATACCTGTACGAAATGGAGCAAGTGATTAAAACCCGTTCAGACTCATCGTCACCGTTGGAATCAGCAGTAATGCCCCGATGACCACCAGCAACAAGATGAATTTCCAGATGAAACGCACCCATTTTTCCCATGGGATGCGGGCCACACCCAAGGTGGCGATGAGCACACCTGAAGTAGGAGTAATCATATTGGTGAAGCCATCGCCGAACTGGAAGGCCATCACCGTCGTTTGACGCGAGATCCCAATCAAATCACTGAAAGGCGCCATAATAGGCATGGTGATAGCAGCCTTGGCCGATCCCGACGGAATCACAATGTTGATCAATGTCTGGATGCCGTACATGATCTCGGTGGAGGCTATCGTTCCAAGGTTGTTCATCGACTTGGACAAACCATAAAGGATGGTGTCGATGATGCCACCGTCCTGCAACACAATGACGATGCCCGCCGCCAAGCCCACCACAATAGCTGCCGAAAGGATGTCGCCCATGCCCTCAAGAAACAGTTTGGCGATGTCGCTGGCACTCTTTCCGATAGCGAAACCACTGCACACTCCCATGAAGAGGAACAGCGTGGCAATCTCCATGATGTACCAACCATAACCCAACACGCCCACGATGAGGTAATACACAGTGCCGAACAGCAAGGTCAAGATGAAGTAGGGCGTCGATTTCCTCAAGGCGAAGAATCCGATCAAGGCAAACAACCCGGCGCCAATGGGCAACAAGGGTAGGGTAGAGGTGCTGTTGCCGATTTTCATCGTTGTCATGGGATAACGGATGGCGCAGAACAACAAAACCGCCACGATGAAGCCATAAACGAGCCATTTAGTGAGGAGTGAGGAGTGGGGAGTGGGGAGTATTTTGTCCTTGTCGCTATGCTGATTTCCGACTTCTGTCTTTTGACTTCTCCAATATTCGTCATCCTTGTACACGATGGATGACATTGGGTTCTTCTTCACCTTTTTCGCATAAAGCAGCACAAAGACGATCCCGATGATGGTCAAAATGATCCAGCAGACCAAACGGTAGCCGATGCCTGAAAACAGAGGGATGTCGGCAATGCCCTGTGCGATGCCGATAGTGAATGGGTTGAGCATGGCGCCCGAGAAGCCGATGTGAGCCGCCACATACACCATGCAGACGCCCACGATGGAGTCGTATCCCATGGAGATGGCTAGTGGGATGATGATCAAGGTGAAGGCGATGGTCTCCTCGCTCATCCCGAACACCGATCCGAACAAGCTGAATAAGATCATGACCATCGTGATGATGATATTGTTGACCCCGATCTTCCGAATCCACTTCCTGCGCTCCAACCGTTGGGTAAACCCCAAAAACGCCATGATGCCCGTGTCGATGGCGCGGCTCTTGTTCATGATCCAAAAGGCACCGCCGACAATCAGGATGAACACGATGATGCCGCTCTGTTTCTCAAAACCCTTGAACAAAGCTCCGAACACTTGCCAAGTCTGGGGCTCGGCATGGAATTCCGAGGCATACTGCTCAGGCAACTCGTCCTGGTAGTAAAACGTCATCACCGATTCGCCCCCCACCTGCTCCGAAACGTATTTCCCAGGCTTGATGAACCACGTCATCATGGCGGCGATGAGGATGCAGCAAAATACAATGACAAAAGTATGCGGAACCTTACGTTTTTTCATGGCTTTAAATGATTTGCAATATTACAAAAAATGATGTAACTTTGCATGCTTATTTTTGAAATCGGTAAATTAAAACTAATAGTATGAAAATCAAAACTTTGACTATTGTCGTTGCAGCAGCCCTGGTGGCATCGGCCTGCACCAACGCTCCCAAGCAACAACCCGTGGAAAAACCACAACCCAAGTTGATCGACAAATATGCCGAATATACCTTGACCACGGATATCAGCCATCTGAGCGAAAATGAAAAGGAAATGCTGCCCCTGCTTTTCGAAGCAGCCGACATCATGGAAGACCTTTTCTGGAAAGAGAATTACGGTGACAAGGAAGAGCTGATGGCCAAGATCAGCGACCCCGACCTGCAGAAGTTTGCCTGCATCACTTACGGTCCTTGGGACGGCCTCGACGGCAACAAATCCTTCGTGGAAGGCATCGGTGAAAAACCTGCCGGCGCCCAGTTCTATCCTCAGGATATGACGGAAGAAGAATGGAACGCCTTCGACGATCCGAACAAGACCAGCCAATACACCATGATCGTCCGTGACGAAAACGGCGCCCTGAAATGTGTGTGGTATCACGACTATTTCGAAGAACAGATCAAGAAGGCTGCCTCCCTGTTGGATGACGCCTCCGAGCTGGCCGGCGATGAAGAATTCGCCGAGTACCTGAGACTCCGCGCCAAAGCCCTCCGTACGGACGATTATCTGGAAAGCGACATGCGCTGGATGGATGTCCGCAACAACAACATCGACATGGTGATCGGACCCATCGAGAACTACACCGATGCTCGCTATGGCATCAAGGCTTCCCATGAGGCTTTCATCCTCATCAAGGATCAGGAGTGGACCAAGCAACTGGCCCGCTATGCCCAGTTCGTTCCTGAACTTCAGAAGCAACTTCCCGTGCCGGAAGAATACAAGAAAGAAGTGCCCGGATCGGATGTCGATCTCGCCGCTTACGATGCCGTCTATTACGCTGGCGACTGCAATGCCAACAGTAAAACCATCGCTATCAACCTGCCCAACGATGAGCGCGTGCAACTCCAACGCGGTACCCGCAAGCTCCAACTGAAAAACGCCATGCAGGCCAAGTTCGAGAACATCCTCGTCCCCATCGCCTCAACCCTAATGACGCCCGAATCGCAAGACCATATCAAGTTCGATGCTTTCTTCGCCAACGTGATGTTCCACGAAACCGCTCACGGCATGGGCATCAAGAACACCATCACAGGCAATGGCTCCGTCCATAGCGCCCTAGGCAACCAATACAATGCCATCGAAGAGGCCAAAGCCGATGTGCTGGGCCTGTTCCTCGTGACCAAACTTGCCGAGATGGGTGAATATACCAACACCACCATGGAGGACAACTACACCACCTTCCTCGCTGGCATCTTCCGCTCCGTGCGTTTCGGCGCCGCTAGCGCCCACGGCAAGGCCAACATGCTTGAGTTCAACTATTTCGAGAAAGAAGGCGCCTTCACCCGCAATGAACAGGGCCAATACGCCATCGACTTCGAGAAGATGAAGGTAGCCGTGGAGAAACTCGCTGGCGACATCCTCGTTTGCCAAGGCAATGGCGACTATGAAGCTGCCAAAGCTTGGATGGGTGAGATGACCGTCATCAAGCCGGAACTGCAAGCTGATCTCGACCGCGTGAACCAAGCCGGCATCCCAGTGGACATTTATTACAACATGGGACCGGAAGTGTTGTTAAGATAAAAGATAAGAGATAAAAGATAAAAGTTAAATCAACAATTATTAAATCTTTAAATGAAAAAACTACTCGTTTTTGCTCTCGCCATCCTGGCTATGGTTGGCAGAGTGCGTGCCGATGAAGGCATGTGGCTCCCAATGTTCGTGGAGCGTTTGAACTATGTGGATATGCAGAAGATGGGTCTTCAGCTGACTCCCGAAGAATTGTACAGTATCAACCACAGCAGCCTGAAAGACGCCATCGTTGGTCTGGGTAGCGAACCCAAACCTCGCGGCTTTTTCTGCACCGGTGAGATCGTCTCTGAGAAGGGCCTGCTCTTCACCAACCACCACTGCGGTTACAGTGCCATCCAAAAACTCAGCTCCGTGGAGCACGACTATCTGAAGGACGGCTTCTGGGCAAAGAACTTCAGCGAAGAACTACCCGCTCCTGAGATGACCGCCTCTTTCCTCATCCGTATGGAAGACGTTACCAAGGATATCCTCGGTGTCGTGACCGACGATATGGATTGGCAAGCCCGTAACAAGGCCATCAGCGCCAAGATCAAGGAATTGGAAAATGCAGCTTCTGAAGACGGCAAATACAACCCTGTCATCAAAGGTTTCTTCGAAGGCAATGAGTATTACATGTTCGTGTATCAAGTCTATACCGACGTGCGTCTCGTTGGCGTTGCCAACTCTTCCATCGGTAAGTTCGGCGGCGACACCGACAACTGGATGTGGCCCCGTCATACCGGTGACTTCAGCATCTTCCGTGTCTATGCCGACAAAGACGGTAAACCTGCAGCCTACAGCAAGGACAACGTGCCGCTGGTTCCCAAGCACCACCTCCCCATCAGCCTCGATGGTGTGAAACAGGATGATTTCACCATGATCTGGGGCTTCCCGGGTAGCACCGAGCGCTACATGTCGAGCTACGGCATCGACTACAACGTGGACACCTTCTATCCCATCATCATCGACGTTTTCGGCAAGGAGCTCGAAGTGATGGATGAGTTTATGCAGAAAGACGACGCCATCAACCTGATGTATGCCGACAACCACGCTGGTCTGGCCAACACTTGGAAGAACTTCATCGGCCAGTGTACCATGCTCCGCAAGAACAAAGTCAGCGAAGCCAAGGTCACCTTGGAAAACAGATTCAAACAATGGGTGAACGAAAGCACTGCCCGTAAGGCCGAATATGGTGAAGTCCTGCCGAACCTCAAGAAAGCTTATGAAGATATGGCTGGTGTTGCCAAATCTCTCTTCTATCCCAATTTCATCGCTCAGGTGGGTCCTGTGGGCCTGTCATCCGCTTTCACCGGCTACTATATGGCTGCAACAGGTGATGACAAAGATTTGAAAGCTGCCGCTGCCATGGAGCTTCAAGCCATGGATATCGATGGCATGTTTGCCGAGACCAATCCTCAGGTGGAACACAAGATGTTCGCTGAGATGCTGAAGCTGTATCGCAATGCCTTCAAGGCTGAGGAGCTTCCTGAGTTCTACAGCAAGGTCATCGACAAGAAGTTCAAGGGCGACATCGACGCTTTTGCCGATTACGTCTATGCCAACTCCATCTTCGCCACCCCTGAGAGCATGAAGGCTTTCATCGCCAATCCCAAGGCCAAGAAGATGGAAAAGGACTATGCCTTCCAGATCAGCCAACAGCTGACCGAGGTCCTCATGCAGGCTGCCCCAGCTTACCGTAAGGCCAACACAACCGTTCAAGAGAACGACCACCTCTTCGTCAAAGGTCTGCGCGAATACTATGCCGACAAACAGCCCAACAAGAGCCTCTATCCTGATGCCAACTCTACCATGCGTATGAGCTATGGCTCAGTGCAGGACTACATGCCCGCCGACGCAGTGCATTACGACTATGTGTGCACCGCCAACGGTATCCTCGAGAAATATGTGCCTGGCGACTATGAGTTTGACGCTCCAAAACACCTCATCGAACTCATCGAGAAGAAAGACTTCGGTCCGTATGCCAACGAAAACGGCGACCTCATCGTGTGCTTCCTCTCCACCAACGACATCACGGGTGGTAACTCCGGCAGCCCCATCATGAACGGCAAGGGTGAACTCATCGGTCTGGCCTTCGACGGCAACTGGGAAGCCATGAGCGGCGACGTCAACTTTGAACCTCGCCTCCAGCGCACCATCAACGTGGATGCCCGTTACGTGCTCTTCATCATCGACAAGTACGCTGGCGCCACCAACCTCATCGATGAGCTCGACATCCGCAAGAGCGAGCCTCAGCCGATTAGGGAAGAGGAAGAATAAGAGAACTGAACTCTGAAAGTGGGAAACGGAAATTGAAAGATAGATTATTGCTGATAACAGCCCTCCTTCTTATGCCGTTTTTCGGTATAAGTCAACCCGCCGAGAAGGCTTGTTTCTCGGTGTCAGGAGGCTTTTACGAGACTTCGCCCGTTCTCGAAATCTTCCCTTTCTATCAGCAACATCACATCCGTTTCACCACTAATGGCAATCGTCCAACAGCACAGTCTAGACTTTACACTGGACCGTTGCTGTTGGACGAAAGTCTTTATTCCACCTCCGATATTTATACCATTCAGGTGGCTCCTGAAGGGCAGATGTTTTATCCCGATAGTATCCAACACTGCATCGTGATACGTGCTGCCGTGTTCGATGAGGACGAAAACTGTATCAGCGAGGTGGCAACTAACAGTTATTTCATCCATTCACTGAACTGTGATACCCACGGATTGCCTGTGATCTCACTATGTTCTGATTCCACAGGCCTCTTCAACTATTATCATGGAATCATGGTCCCAGGGTGTTATCAAAGCCCCAACTTGCTCGATTGGACTGGGAATTATTTCTGCAAAGGACCAGAATGGGAAAGGGTTTGCAACATTGAGTTTTATGAGACCGATAACAGTGGCATTAATCAGGTGGCTGGATTGCGTACACACGGTGGAGCCTCAAGGCGTTTTCAACAAAAGGGTTTTAAGGTTTTTGCCAGAGAAGAATATGGCAAAAAACGGTTCAAACACCTCTTCTTTCCTGAAAATGCTCCCATTGACAGCTATAAACATTTAAGTCTGAAACCGTTCCGATGCAGTAATTGGATGACAACGGGCGTACAAGACCATCTGGCACAGCAAGTGGCACGCGATCTTAACTTGGAAAGCCTGGCCTCTAGACAAGCCGTACTTTTCTTGAATGGAGAATATTGGGGAATTTATGCCTTGGAGGAATCACCTGATCAACATTATTTGGAAGACCATTTCGGGTTTGCCCCAGAAGACTTCAACATTATCAAGCAGTGGATCTTCTTGGATCAAGGTGATGATTCCCAATGGAACGAACTCTTCCAGTGGGTGTTGGATGCCGATCTGTCATTACTAGAAAACTATCGGTTCTTAAGCGAAAGAATCGATGTGGACAACTTCATCGATTATCAGATTTTTGAACTCTATTCCACCAATGTGGACTGGCCCAAGAACAATGTTCGCTGTTGGCAGCATGGTAATGGTCAGTGGCGATGGATCTTCTTTGACGGTGACGGCTGTTTTTTCCGCAACTGGGATATCTTCTCCAATGCGATGGATACCAATCCAGAGGCTCATGGAAACAATCCGTCGTCATTTCAAGCCACGCTGTTTTTTAGGAAACTATTGGACAACCATGAGTTTAGGGATCGATTCAAAAATCGGTTTCATCAACTGTTGTCTGACCACTTGCGATATGATCGGATAGCGCCATGCTTCCATGCCGTTTGCGCCCTTGTAGAGCCAGAAGTGCCTTCTCAATCGAGTCGTTTTGGCTTTCCATCCAGTTTCGAAAAATGGGAAATGGATGTAAATCATGTTGATGGTCTGCTTCAGTCGTTGAACGATACAATTCTTGGAAAGTTGAATCGTTTTATGAACACCTTCGATGTCATGGACATCACAAGGGTTTGTAGTTGCTACCCTAACCCTTTCAACGACCATTTGTATTTGGAATATGTGGCGGATAAGGCTAAACTATCTGAATTGCGTGTTTTCAATATGCTAGGACAGGAGGTCTATCACAAAACGGTCATGTTGAATATCAACAAAAACATGATCACACTTGATCTTCCATTACCTTCAGGTGTTTACGTGTTAAAGCTGGATCAATATGTCACCAAAATAATCAAACAATGAGAAGACGTTTGCTTTCATACGGGTTGTTGCTGATCATGGTTGTCGCCTTGTTTTGCATCCATCAGGCTTTAAACCGTCATTTCCGCCCTATGACCAATTTTGGTTTTGGCCACACCGTCAGTTTGGATATGGATCTGGAAAACGCGGCTGACAACGGTGTTTGTCTTCCTTCTGCCAAACAGACCAAATCTGGGTCGGGAGTCTTCGAATTTCGTTTTATTACCTTGAAAAAAGGTCTGTATTACAAGATTTACTATCAGAATGAATCATATAAGTTTCCCGACACCAGTGCGTTGGCTTCGGAGAACTTTTATGGCAGTTGGGAAGATGTAAATATCGGCTTTAAACCTGTTGAACGGAGAATCGTCAGGGATGCGCTTCGCATTGTAGGCAATCCGAGGGACGAAAGAATCTATTATGGCACGGCAGCAACAGAAGATCCCAGCGGGAAAACCCGTATCAACACGGCGATTCAGAATATCAGCAACGACAAACAATGGTATAATTCCATTGTTGGAAAGGCGATAAACAACCGCATCAGTATTGAAGACCAGATGCTGATCGATGCTGCCTGGATGGCGGAGATTGATTTGAAGGACGCTGTCAACCACCGCTGGAAACGCAGTCCCCGAGCGGGAAAATACAGTTTCATGCTGGTGCTTTGCGATGAAGAAGGCTTGTCTGAGATTCCTGACTATATTCAATTTATCGGGCGTTCGGATGAAAACGGCAAGTTGGTGAATCCTTTCGGCTGGTTTGAGACACATCCTTCCAAACATATCAAAGTTTGTAAGTCTGGCAGGATGTTGAAGACCCGTGCGGTGCTCAAGGCGCCCATGTTCGAGCAGTTTTTCAGCCACGTGAGCCGCCAATATACACTACGCAACATACCGGTTATCAAAGACGTAGTGGGCGACGACCCTTACACCCGCGAGGAATACGAAGCCAACAAGACCCGTTTCGACTCAACGGAGCTGATGATGGATTATCCCGTAGTCAGCGAGACGCCTGGCGCCACCGTGAAGGTCAGTCCCGACGGCGAGTACATCACCTTGATCAACCCAGCCAGCACCGAAGGCAATCTTCGAAAGGAATCCACGGGCATCATCTCAAAACTGGGCTTCACATACGGCAAGTTCAGGGGCAAGATCAAGTTCCCAGTCATGCTCAACGATGAGAACATCTGGAACGGCTTGACATACGCTTTCTGGCTCATCTATGCCGACGGAGGATCATGGAACAATCGCCGGCCTTGCTATAAAGATGGTGGCTACATCCCCAAGTGGGACGACTCGGAAAACCCGCAACGAACCCCGTACCATCCTTATTCTGAAATCGATATTGAAATCGTTAAAGCCTCGAAGCACTGGCCCTGGGGTTACTACCAATGGTTCCGGGGCGACAGGGAAAACTGCGAAGAAGACGCTACTTTGAACAACGACGTGATGTACTGCTGCACCAACTGGGACTTGGCTTCCACTGACCCCCCGATGTTCAAAGGAGGACTTGATACCATTGATTACGACAAAAAGCGCCGATTTGAGACCATGCGATGGTATCCCAACTACAAGGCGCTGACCACCCGTACGCCCATGCCGAACAGCGACTTCAAGGAGCCGTGGTACTATTACGAAATCGAATGGCGTCCTACCGAGATTATCTGGCGTCTTGGTCCCGATCCCGACCATATGGAGGTGATGGGCTACATGGACAGCCAGCATACCAACATCCCCAACAACCAGATGAAATGCATTGTCACACAGGAGTACCACTATTCCGAATGGTGGCCGCCCATCGTCTGGGAACAAGGGTTAATCCCGTATAACAAAACCGATATAGAAGGCCGTGTCTATGAAGTTGTCATTGAATAGTTATACCAAGCGTGATACCAATATCATTAAAGGCTTTGCCATCCTGAGCATAGTCTTACATAACTATTTCCATTGGCTTGTGCCTTCGCCGGGGGAAAACGAAATGAACTGTTCTCCTTCTACGGTTGGCAGCTTTTCCTTCTTGTCAGCGGTTTCGGCCTTGCCGTTTCGATGATGAACCAACCCAAGTCGTGGGGCGCGTTCGTGCTTGACCGCCTTAAGAAGCTCTATCCTCTGCTGTTGACGGGTGTGGTCTTCTATTGCTTTGGAAAGATTGTAATGGAAGGGAAAATAATAGGTTTCTGGGAGAGGAAGGAAATCAAATGGCTTGATTTTTCTGTTTCGGGAATACATCCATCTTTATGAAGGGGAAATCCTTATGCAAAACGCTCCGGGGCATTTGCCCGAGTTCTGTTTTGGCATCATGCTGGCCTTCTCCAAAAACAAAAAGATTCATTGTTTGCGCCGGGTTTCTATCCATTCACTTTCCTTTCATTGTGTGTCATGGCGGTGTTTGCCTATCAGTGAATAAAGTCGTTGCCGTTCAAAAAGCGCTGGCTTAGCCGTCCTTTAGCCTATTTCGGCGGGATTTCCATGCTGCTTTTCGCTGTGCACAGGCCTTGTTTATTTGTTGATAGTATGGGCTGTGGCATTGGCAGCGAAGCCTTTTTATGAGTTTTTGGTGGCGCAGCTCAATAAGATCGGGAAGGCTTCTCATAATCCACAAGCACCACTTTCACAGAAGGATGCTGAGTGAATTGATACGTTAGCTCAGCGTTTTCCGGGGTCAGTTCGGCTGGAGTATGCCACAGCAAAATGTTCTGTTCAGGAAAGAATGTCGTCAAAGCGCCGAACATTCTGTATTCACAGCTGATGCAGTCGGGTTGCACTTTTTCGATCTGGCCTTTCACTTTGTTGTACCAGGTGAGGGTGTCGAGGTGGGACCAGTGAAAGTTGTCAACCCAAAGCGATGTATGCAACCCGTGATCTTTTGCCTTGACGATGCCGTCGGTGTCGAAGCTTTCGATGAAAGCCTTGTTGAGGAGGCCATAGGGCTCAAGTGTGCGTCTTATCAGTACGGAGATGCTGTCGGCGGTAAAATAGTTCAAGTTTTTGACATCCAGCCAGTAATAATGTTTTTCGGGGTGCGCCATCGCCTCCATCCATCTGTCAAAAGCCAGACGTTTCGTTGTGTCTTCTTCGTTGTGGCACACAAATAATTTGTTGCTTTGTGGCGAATAAACGAGATCCACTTCGATGCCTTCAAAATATTTTTCCCTTTCAATCGCCATAGGAATGTCGTCAACACGGTGAGCCCATTGCTTTTCTGTCGGGAAAAGGAGTTGATCCCCGTTGTTATTTGAATGACAGCAATGGAAAACACACATCACCAGTGCGATACTTAAAATGACACATGCTTTTCTCATGGTTCGTTTCTTTGGGAATTGCAAATTTATGTATTTTTGTCGTTCATAATAAACTGCAATGAATAAAGAGAAAATATCAAACGGTATAAAAGGATTTCTGAGTTTCCTTTTCTGGATGCTGGTGTTCGGTTTGGCCGTTAGGTTGTTCGAAGCCATTGTTTTGGGCTATTACCATCAAGAAGTTGGGAAACACTTCTGCCAGTGTTTGTTGGGCTATGGCTACGACATTTTGGTTTTCAGCAAGTTTGCATTGGTGCTTTGTCCTTTGTATTTGTTGCTTCATCGTTGGTCGTCAAAGGCCGCCCGATGGATCTTTCGTATTATCGGCGCCCTGATGCTGCTGATCTCCAACGCGATGATCATGTATTTCATCTCGGCTTACATCCCGCTCGACAAGCTTTTCTTCGACTACTCTGTCAAGGAGTTGATCTATATCTCCCAATCAACGGGTTCATTTGTGTGGTGGAGCTATGTGTGTCTGCTGGGGATTCCAATCTTGTTTTTGATTGTTTCAAGAAGAGAAGTTAAGGTGGGGCGATGGGGCTTGTTTTTGTGGTTGGCTTTGGCGGTTGCCGCATTGTTTTTCTGGAAGATACCTGCTAACGGCGTGGTATGCAACAAACAGGAATTCTTCTGGCGCAGCCTGTTCGATAAAGAAGCTTTGTTTAACCGTTTCAACCCGAAAGACTTGGAAGCACAGCGGGGACGCATCCTGGAATTCCAGTCCATGTTTCCTGAGGACAATTTTGTGGATTACCGCTATCCTTTCGCCCATGTGGACCAATCGCCCGATGTTTTGTCGTCGTATTTCAACCTGAATCCTGACAAGAAGCCCAATCTGGTGTTTGTCATCACAGAGGGCTTGAGTCGCGAATTCAGCGGCTACAACTGCAAGTATCCTTCCGCTACACCTTTCTTGGACTCCTTGGCCGATCAGAGCCTGTGCTGGCTCAACTGCATGTCGTCGTCACAACGCACCATCGCGGTACTCCCTTCCTTGTTTGGAAGCCTGCCTTTTGGCAAACGCGGCTTCATGCAGTCGTCCAACTGTCCGCGTTTCTACTCTCTGGTCAGCCTCTTGAAAGAAAGCGGCTACTATCCGTCGTTTTTCTATGGCGGCTGGACTTGTTTCGACGACATGTGCTACTTCTTGAATGACTTGGGCGTGGAAGGCTATCTGCCCGACCATAGCGCTTACCCGGCAGAGATGCAAAACACTTGGGGTCTCTATGACGAATACCTGTTTTCTGAATCCTTAAAGGAAAAAAGAAACCTCACACCTCTCACCTCTCACCTCTCACCTTATCTTGATATCTACCTGACCTTGACCACACACGATCCTTTTGAGTATCCAGACAAAGAACGATATACCCAAACATATATTGACAAACTGAAACACTATCATAGGTTGGACGACATACAGCCTTCGCAGTACGAGATGTATGCTTCTTACTTGTATTACGACGATTGCTTGCGGAAGTTTTTCTCGGATTACCGAAACATGCCGGAATACGAGAACACCATCTTTGTCATCACTGGCGACCATTGCTTCAATGCCCAGTCGGAAGAGCTTGACAAATACCATGTGCCGCTAATCATCTGGTCGCCCATGCTCAAGGAACCGCATCGTTTTCCGGCTATGGTGGCGCATCGCGACATCACACCTTCATTTCTGGCCATGTTGAAGGAAAACTATGGTGTAAAATCTCCCAACATCGTCAGTTGGATCAATACCGGTCTTGACGTGTCGCCGTCCTTCCGTGCCAACACTTTCACGCCGCAGCTGAAGAACTCGCGCAAGATGGACAACATGATCTATAAGGACTATTTCTACGATGAGGGGAAAATCTACAAATTTGGTTATGAAAACGATCGTCTGACCATAACGCCCGTGGAGGAGGAGCAAATTGTCAAGTTGATGAGCGACTACAAGGCCATGGACGATTATGTGATGAACAACGACGCCTTGATAATGCTTGATGAAAACAAGCAACGTCTGTTGTTGTCGGTTGACAGCACGCAATCGGTCAACTATGTCCTCCTGCACACCCAAGCGACCCCGTTCGATACGTTGAACGAATCCAATGTCTTCAAGTTGAACACGGAGTATCCGTTCAATTTGTTCATGGAACCAGTATATGATAGTCTGGAGTCGGTCGTCGTTTATTGCAACTTTGACATTTACATTCCTCATCAGGATAATGGGGGTAAGAAGATCTCCTTGGGTTATGCCTTGGAACACCCTGATGGCAACCGTGAGGCCTTCAAGACCTTGATGGTCAATTACGATTGGTTTGAGTATTATGACCAATGGCATCATTTTACGATGACCCAGTCGCTTAACAAGTCACAGGTTCATTTTGCGGATGGTGACAAGGTAATGTGTTATTTTGTCAACGGTGACCGTATCGAATTTTTGATTTCCAACTTCAGTTTGCAGCTTGTTGGCATTCATGAATAAGGGTAAGATCATAGAAGGCTTGAGACAGTGGGTGCGGCTAAACCTGTTTTTGCTGTTGTGCTTGGTTGCCATGCGGCTTTGGTTTTTCCTGGAGGTTCATTTTCGGCTTGACATTGCTCTTAACCAGTTCTTCACCATATTGTCGGGTGCGCTGTTCGACTTATTGTTGGTGTGCCGTGTCGTGGCTTATGGGCTGATCCCCTTTCTGTTGATACATTGGTTTTTCCCCAAGACAGCCCAAGGTGTCTTCATAGGATTGATTGTGCTCTATACAGTGGTTTCGGCTTTGTTGGCGGAATACTATTGCAACCTCGGCATGCCTCTGGACCATGTGATTTTGGTTTATTCCCCTGAAGAGCTCAAGACGACAGTTTTTTCATCGACCACGTCCATTTCGTTTGTCCAGGTGCTGTGGTTCGTGCTGTTGGTCGGATTTCCGGTGTTGATATTGTTGCTTGCAGGGCGGAAAACATCCGTCATTACGAGGAACGGAGTGATGACGCAATCCATCCTGATTATACTTGCCATCATAACCACTATCTTTGACCGTTATCCCCAATTGATTCGCAACGAAAGTTTCTATACCAACCATAGCGACTTTTGTCTTGCCGTTAACCAACCATCCTATGCTTGGATCAAGATCGCTGATTATCGGAAGGAAATGAAACATACTGCCGAAGGCGATAGTTATCCCTACTCTGCTGAAGCGGTGGAGGCCTATCAAGCTCTTCATCCCGAGTTTGAATACGACCATCCTGGTTATCCTTTGTATCGTAAAGCCAATGATCCCGATGTGTTGGGACCATATTTGAAGTCCACTTCTGATGGCTTGCCGCCTAATTTGGTCTTCATTGTGGTGGAAGGCTTGGGTCGCCGTTTGACAGGTGTCACCCATCCCGCTTTGTCGTTTACCCCGTTTATCGACAGCCTTGCATCAGAAGGGCTATACTGGCCTAATTGTTTCTCCACCGCAGAACGAACTTTTGGGGCACTTCCATCCTTGTTTGCTTCAGCACCCCACGGAAGGCATGGCTTTACTTGGCAGTTACCCATGCCACAGCATCATTCTTTGCTGCTCGACTTGGAACGTAATGACTACACTTCATCCTTCTATTATGGGGGAGACGAGAGCTTTGACCACTACGATGTCTTCATGAAGGACAATCATGTGGACTATCTCTTTAAACCCCAATTGGTGGTGAACGATTCCGCTCATTATGTGTTGTTGGCTGAAAACTATCGTTGGGGCTTGGATGACGATCAATTGTTTGATCTTGCTGTACGTCATAAAAGATCTGTTGACGAACAGCGACCCCATGCCGACATCTTTTTGACATTGACCACTCACGAGCCTTTTGTGGTTGATGGATTGGAACAATATGAGCAACAGGTGCGGTCCATGGTGGAACAGACGCCCGATTTGAGCGAGAAGGAACGTGACAATGTGTTGAAAAACCTCAATATTTACGCTTGTTTTCTCTATTTGGACCAGAGTGTCAAGCGCCTATTTGACTATTATGCTTCGCGTCCCGACTTCGCCAACACGATTTTTATAATCACTGGCGACCATCGCATGGCTCCAGTATTGCCGGGAATGACACTTCGTTACTACAACGTCCCGATGGTGGTCTATTCGCCTTTGGTGAAACAGCCCAAGACCATGCAGGCGGTGATCTCGCATCTAGATGTCACACCGTCTTTCAATGCCTATTTAAATGCCAATTACGATTACATCATTGATGATCATTGCCATTGGCTGGGAACGTCGTTCGATACCGTGTCGGAATACCGAAACACTCGAAAGCTGGCTTTTATGCGTAACAACCGCGACGTGGTGGATTATCTAAGTGACGGTTATTTCATCAACAGGAACACTTTGATTAAGATGGATCCTATTATTGTAGGATATCCCATCAATAATGAAAAGTTGTATCAGCAATACAAAGCGGAATTGGACGACTTTGAAGCAGTCAGTCGTTTTGTGGTGCAGCATGATGTGTTGATGCCTTAGAATCTGAAATAGATGAAAGGACTAAAGCCCGTGGCATTGAGGGCGCCAAGGCAGAACAGGAAAGCGGCAATGGATACAACCCAGGCTATGATATGTTGCCCGTTGCTGTAGTCAGTGTAATAGACTTTATCTTGGATCTTACGGCCGAACTTTGTCATGGTGAGGAAGGAGAACACTGCGGCAACGATCAGGGTGACATAGAATTGTGCGTTGGCTGCGAGGGCTATCGAGCTGAAGTCAAAGCTGAACATACGGATGATGAACGACCATGCCTGTCCGATGTTCTCAATACGGAAAAATACCCAGCCGATCATTACAAGTATAAAAGTGCTAAGAACTGATAACTTTCTGTTTATCAGCTTCTCAAACATTATGAAGAAGCCATGGAACGCGCCCCATACGACAAAGTTCCACGAGGCGCCATGCCATAGTCCAGAGAGGAGAAAGCAGATCCAGAGGTTGAGATACATCCGTCCTTTTCCTTTGCGATTGCCTCCCAACGGAATGTAGAGGTAGTTCATGATAAATGCCCCAAGGGTGATATGCCAACGGCGCCAGAACTCAGTGATAGAGCGTGAGGTGTATGGATTGTCGAAGTTTTCGGGGAACTTGAATCCCATGATGCGACCCAGTCCAATGGCCATGTCGGAATAACCAGCAAAGTCGAAATAAATCTGGAAGGTATAAGCCAAAGCTATAATCCAAGCCGTGCCTGAGTCCAAAGAAGGAAGGGCAGTGGCAAAGTCTGCCGCATTCAGCACGCTGTCCACTTGGGCACCGATGACGTCCGCTATGAGGATTTTCTTGGCCAACCCGATCACGAAACGGTAGAAACCCTGCAAACGTTCAGGATAACTTGACTCTCTGTTGCGGATTTGGTCGGCCACATCGCAGTAACGGACGATAGGACCTGCGATCAATTGCGGGAACATGGTAATGTAAAGCATGAACTCGCTCAGCTTTTCCATCGGTCTGTTTACGCCACGATAGGTGTCGAGCGTATAGGTGACACTCTGGAATGAGAAAAAGCTGATACCAATGGGCAGCAAAATGTGTCTCCATTCGTGAGGTGCCTTACCCAAGAAACCCCTCAAAATATTTAGGTTTTCCATCGTAAAATTGCCGTATTTGTAGAATAGCAACAACCCAATAGGGATGAAAATGGATAAGCCGCAGAGCCATTTTTTCAGACTTGGTTTGTCAGTACGACACATCCATCTAACCAAATAAAAGTTGGCAATGATGGAAACTAAAAGCTGTATGATGAATTCTGGCGCTCCCCAAGCGTAGAAAAACAAAGAAGCAAACAAGAGTACATAATTCCGGCCCTTCTTCGGCATGATAAAATACAGCAGGAAGAAGACCGGCATGAAGTATAGAAGAAATATGTTACTGCTGAATACCATATTGTTGAGCTTTGGTGGAACGTTTTGTCGGTATGCTGTCCTTAAATATAGGCAAATAGTTATGTGGGTTTGTGCGGAAGATGTTCTCCGCTTCTTTCAAAATCACTGTATCAACGGGGATGTTGTATAGCTCCGCCCTTTGTCGGATGCCTTCAAGCCATTTTGGGGTGTTTATGATGTGGCGAATTGCTGCTTGCTTCCCGGCTTCGATATCGTTTTCATCACAACAGAGGCGGATCAACAAGTCTTGGGAGAAACCGTTGCTCATTTTATAGAGCTGTTGTGTGCTGTATGCCAGCATCACGAAATCTGAAGAGAGCACCTCGTCAAGCACATCGACATTGTTGATGTTGCGATGTTCGCCTGTGTAATAGGCGGTGCTGTAATAATACCAATATGGCCTTTCCCGGAAAATCACATGGAAATAAGCGTTGTTAAGCAAATTCCAGTAATAGGAGTCGCCAATGGTGATTAGCTTGGGCTTGTAGGCACTTGAATCTTCTTCCAGCGTGACCTCTGCATAGTAATTGGGTTCCTTTTTCAATGGTCTGATCAGGTTGAGCAGCTGCTCCAGATCGTCGTCGGGTGCGACAGTCTTCTCGCTCTTTTCCCTGATGTCAAAATGCCGTATCCGGAAGTCACCAAGCTGCTCTAGATAATGGATCAGACTGTCGGCCACATGCATGGAGGCAATATTGCTCCAGTGTGTCCCCGTCTGCGGATACAAAGGATAATCCACCGAATCTTTGATCTGCAAAAACCAGCTGCCCACATCGAAGCAGTTGATGCCAAGTTGTTGGAAACGGTTACGGTAGAAGTCGTAAGCCGTTATTTTTTTCTCTCCTTTAAAGGTTTTGTTTTCAGGGAGATGCTCGGGATAGATCAGTTCTTTGCCAGGCTCTAGCATGACCAAGAGTTGCACTCCGTATGACGCTAATATATGCTGAAGCTGGTAGATGCGGAATGCCTCTTCGCTTAGTTTTTGAGCCAAGCCTAGTGAGTCCTTAGCATAATACAAAGCATTACCCACATAATACTCTTCCACATTGCCAGTCTCAAACAGCCATCCATCGTCGCTAAGCATCAGCAGGCCATTGCGGAATTGTGGTGAAGAATGGTAGAAGTCCCATAGATATTGGTTGTAGAGACGGGTCAAGGGTTCTCGAAAGCCGGCATGGTGTTTCAAGTAATCCCGTGCATAATCTTGAATGGCGTGTTTTTTCCAGTTTTTGATGGTAAAAGCGGGTTTGGTTTTTTTCTCTACGACACCCACCAATGGATTGACCTTGAAGAGATGCAGATGCTCTTGCAACATGGGGGCGAAGAGCAAAAGGGCAGTCAAAACAAATAATATGAGGGGAATACGGCTTTTCATATTCTTGATTTGCAAAAGTATAAATTTTTATCTTTGCATTCATGAAAATGACTTCGATCGAACTTCTTTCACCTGCCAAGAACCTTGAAGTTGGCTTGGCAGCCATTAACCATGGAGCCGATGCCGTGTATATCGGTGGACCTGCCTTTGGTGCCCGTGAGAAGGCGGGAAACAGCATCGAGGACATCGAGAAGCTTTGCCGTCATGCAGCTTTGTTCGATGCAAAGGTATATGTCACCTTGAACACCCTGCTTTACGAGAACGAGTTGGAACCAGCCCGTCAGTTGGCTTGGGACTGCTGGAATGCCGGCGTGGATGCACTCATTGTGCAGGACCTGAACCTGCTGCATCTCGATCTGCCGCCCATCCCGCTTCATGCCAGTACGCAGTGCGACAACCTAACGGTGGAAAGGGTAAAAGAGCTTGAACAACTTGGCTTCAAACAGGTGGTTCTCGGCAGGGAACTCTCTATTGAGCAAATTCGTGAAATTCGCCAACAAACCACTGTCCCGTTGGAGTTCTTTGTTCATGGATCGCTATGCGTCAGTCACAGCGGCCAGTGTTATCTGAGCCAATATATCGGCAACCGCTCAGCCAATCGTGGAGCCTGTGCGCAACCTTGTCGGCTGCCGTGGGACTTGCTTGAAGGGAGGAGTGAGGAGTTAGGAGTGTGGAGTAAGGACAATTGGAAAACAATAATCAAGGGCAAACACCTCCTTTGCTTGAAGGACTTGAACAACAGCGCACACCTGGAAGAGTTGTTGGATGCGGGTATTACCAGTTTCAAGATCGAGGGTCGGCTGAAGGATGCGGATTATGTGAAGAACATCACGGCATACTATCGTCAGCAACTGGATGCCATCTTTGAGAGGCGTCCCGAGTTTGCACAGGCTTCGCTTGGTCATTGCAGCTATACATTTGAAGTCAATCCCGAGAAGTCGTTCAACCGCGGTTTCACCGACTATTTCATCCATGGCCGCCAACCTAATATCGGCTCGCCAAACACGCCCAAATCGATGGGAGAATACATCGGCGAGGTCAAATGGTGCAACTCCGTTCAGATGGAGATTTTGACCGACAAAACGCTACATAATGGCGACGGACTGTGTTTCTTGGATAAGAATGACGAGCTAATAGGAATCAGAGCAGACGTGGTTCATGGAAATAAGGTTTCGTGCAATCGTCCCCATGGCGCCACAAGGGGCTCTAAGATATATCGCAACTACGACATCGAATGGCAACGCCAAGTGGAGGCTTCCACGGGCAACCGCAAGATCGACATCGATTTGGTGTTGACCGACTTGGAAGATGGGTATAAGTTGACAGCAATCCAGAACAAGGCAAGTTGGGTTGCTTCTGTCCAAGGCCTCGAAATGATAGTGGCAAACAACCCAGAAAAGGCCACCGAAAACATCCGAAAGAAACTCTCCCAATGGGGCGACACCATCTATAACCCAGTCAATATTGACATTCAGCTATCTCAGCCCTATCTGATTCCAGCATCAGTCTTAGGAGAACTGAAACGGGGACTGGTTGGGAAGATAGTGGTTAAAGGTGAGAGGTTAGAGGTGAGAGTTGAGAAGTCTGCTCAAGAAAACCTCTCACCTCTCACCTCTCACCCCTCACCTTTAATGACTTGCCACCACTGTATCCGCTATGCCAACGGCCTTTGCCCAAAAATTACAGGTAAGCCCGTCGGTCCGTTATACATCCGCAATGGCGAAAACATCTTCCGTTTGGAATTCGACTGCAAGAAATGTCTCATGTATGTATGTGCAACTGAATAAACTATGAATCTCTTTCAACTCTTTAAAAATGTCAGTCCATTTGTGAAGCCGTACAAATGGCTGGTGTTCATTACTTTAGTCCTTACGTTAGTTGGCTCTCTGATGGCTCAGGTTAACGCTATCGTGCTCGACTGGACGGTTGACCAGGTCAACGGATTGGTAACAGGTGGCGTGGAATGGGGTGCCCAAGCGATTCGCATCGTCACCATCATCTCGGTGGTGCTGTTGGGTAAGGAAATCCTCTCCGCGCTCATCACCTTCGCCCAAAACTACTATGGTGAACGCATGCGTATCTTCGTCAGCCGCGACTTGGCGCAAAGCGTCATCGAGAAAGTCCTTACCTTCAAGATGGCTTTCTTCAACTCTGGTGACAACGCTACGGGTAAGCTTCAAGCCCGTATCGACCAAGGTGTGAGCAGCCTCTCTCGTACGGTGCAGAACTTCTTCATCGACCTGCTGCCGTTGTTTACGAGTGCTTTATTGGCCTTAATCTTGATGTTCATCGCTAATGTCTATGTGGGATTGGTGGCCTTGGGTATTGTGCCTATCTATTTTTGGATCACCTATCGTCAGGCCCGTCGATTGAAAGGCTGGCGCCGTGAGATGCGTTCCCATCTGGAGACCAAGAGCCAAGGCATCAAGAATATCATCGATTCCATCAACGTCATCAAGAGCTTCAATCGTGAGCAGATCGAGGGTCAGAAACAGCTCGACATCCAGAACCAAGTCACGGAAAACCAGATGAAGACCCGTAGGGTGGCCTTCTATTACAACGGCATCAAGAGCTTTGTGAAGCAGGTGGGCACCGTCTTGGTCATCATCCTTACCGCCTATCTGGTGCTGAAAGGCTATCCGGGCATGACCATCGGTAAGATCATGTACCATGTGATGCTGTTCAGCAACGTCATCGCTCCCATCACTCAGCTGCAGCGCATCTTCGACGATGTCAACGACGCCTTGATCTACGCCGAGGGCTTCTTCTCCATTCTCGATTCGGAGAAGGACATCGAGCCTTCTGGCAATTACAAGCCGGAAAAGATCCATGGAAAATTCGAGATGAAACATGTCGATTTCACCTATCCCAACGGCAACCAGGCCTTGTTTGATGTCAACATGACCATCGAGCCGAACAAGATCACCGCTTTGGTGGGACTTTCAGGAGCAGGCAAGAGCACCATCGTCAACCTGTTGGATAAGTTTTATGAACCCCAAGTTGGCACGATTACCTTGGACGGTGTCGATTTGCGGGAATACGATACCAAGTTCCTGCGTGAGAACATCGGTCTAGTGCTACAGAAGAACCATATCTTCGATGGTACCATCGAGGAGAACATCCTTTACGGCAAGCCTGATGCCACCCACGAAGAGGTGGTGGAAGCTGCCAAGAAGTCGTATATCTACGATCAGATCATGCAGCTGCCCAAGCAGTTCGAGAATAAGGCCTCCGACCTCAGTGGCGGTCAGCAGCAGCGCATCGCCATCGCCCGTATGTTCCTCAAAAACCCGCCTATCATCTTCTTGGACGAGCCTACGGCCTCATTGGATGCCATTGCCACCGAGCAGATCAAAAACAGCTTGGATGCCATCAAAAAGGATCGTACTGTCATCATTATCTCGCACAGCATCTCGCAGATCATCGATGCCGACATGATTTACGCCCTTCAGATCGGCCGTGTGGAAGAGTCGGGCGATCCCGATGAGATCTACAAGAAAGGCGGCATCTACAAGGACATCATCGATGCCTCGGCAAGAAGTCTGAATATTGAGAAGATTGCCCGGACGATTGGGGATGAAAGGGGTTGAAAACACCCTCTTTCCCAAATGGATGAAATGGATGGAGCTCTCCATCTCACTTGAGGTTACCTTTGCGAAAACTCCAGTGACATGGCGGAAAACCATCCCAACGAAATCCACATAGGCCAACGCATCCAAGAGCAGCTGAAAGCCGACCAGCGCAGCGTGTCATGGCTGGCCTCGCAGATACCCTGCACCCGCAACCATCTCTACAAGATCTTCAGGAAACCTTCCATTGACTGCGCCTTGCTGCTCCGCATCTCGCAGGCGATGCAGTTCAACTTCTTCCGTTATTACGGGGCCGAGGTGGCTAAAGGGATGAAGGAAAGGTTGGGGGAGGAGTGACACTCTTACGGTAACAACACCGCGCACCTGTCGATGATATCATTGGCGAGACGAAACCCCGCACCGCAAACGTTTTTTTCTTGATTGCCATCGTATCCCATATAAACATGAAGTGTTTCGTATGCTGTGTTGAACAAGGCCAGCAGTTTTTTGTCGCGTTTCGCCACCTCATCTCTGTAATCAATAACGTCGGGATGTAGCCGTCCGACTTTTTTCACATGGAACACGGCGTCAAGGATTAGCAGCACTCCGTTCCACAACGTATTTCCAGCCATGCGGACGTATTTCCGATCCATGTAAAGTTGGGTTTCGTAATCGAGTTGACCGTGGTTTTTCAACAAGTCTTTGGCATTTTCCACGTAGCGGCGGGCTTCGTTAACAGGATCCACTATGATCTCAATCATCGGGTCTTTCATGACGGGTGTGTTTTAGTTTATTAATTCAATGCGTTATATTCATGCTGCAAAAATAATTATTTATTTTCATTTGTCAAGAGATTGATGAATTTTTTTCCAATGTTTTGGTTTTTCCATCCATTTCATCCATTTTTAGGGAAGATTATCCAATTTAGATACAATTCTTGTATCCAATAATGATATTTAAATAATTGATAATCAAATAATTAATTCAATTGTTTAGGAGTTTGTTGTATTTTTGAAGTGAAAATACCTAACAATAATTCAAACAAAAGTTGTGCCCGACACGAACAAAGGGATAAAACTATGATTAAAAAAGTACTATTAGTAGGATTGCTGACAATAGCATTTGGAATGCCGTTTGATGGCTTTTTGCAATTCTCCAATGCTTTGAGAACGATCTACTGGATCTTCCTTCAAACAACGTTGGATCACAGCCTCGTTTGTCAAACCGAATTGTTGCATGATCTTGCCCAAAGCAAAAATGTCGGTGGCGGGACTAAACAACTCGGTCTTGGCGGCTTGCTGCTCCGGAGCGCAATAATCCCTGGTAAAGCCCAAGTCGTGTAGATAGCTCTCGCTCCAGCCGAAGCCCAAGTCGATGAGTTTCACATGATGGCCCTTGTTGGTGATGAGGATGTTGTGGGGCTTTAAGTCGAGATGGAGCATTCGCTGAATCCCAACCCTGACTTCTTCTTAATCTGCTCGATGATAGCTATTGAAAGCATTCTTCCTTCTGTTTTCTAAAAAAACTCACATCCTGAACACTCCGAACTGCTGTTGCGGGAAGGGCTGGTTCAGCGAAGCGGCAATGCCTAAAGCCAGGATCTTGCGGGTGTCGATGGGGTCGATGATGCCGTCGTCCCACAGGCGGGCCGTGCTGTAGAAAGCAGAGCCTTCATAGTCGTACTTGGCCAAGATATCTTTCTTCAGCTGGGCGATCTCGTCTTTCGGGACCTCCAAGCCTTTGTATTTGTACTGGTCCTCCTTCACGGTGGCCAACACGCTGGCGGCTTGCTCACCGCCCATGACGGAGATCTTCGCATTGGGCCACATGAACAGCAAACGAGGACTGTAGGCGCGACCCGCCATGCCGTAGTTACCTGCCCCGAAGGAACCACCGAAGATCACGGTGAACTTGGGCACATTGGCATTGGAAACCGCATGGACCATCTTAGCACCGTCTTTGGCGATGCCGCCTTGTTCGTACTGCTTGCCGACCATGAAGCCGGTAATATTCTGCAAGAACACCAAAGGGATGTTGCGCTGGCAGCACAACTCGATGAAGTGTGTCGCCTTCAAAGCGGATTCAGAGAACAACACGCCGTAGTTGGCGATGATGCCTACGGGGAAGCCCATCAGATGGGCAAAGCCGCAGACGATGGTGGTGGCATATCTTGACTTGAATTCCTGGAAACGGCTGCCATCCACGATACGGGCGATGATCTCGCGAGGGTCGGTCAGCTTGTGGAAGTCGATGGGGGCGAGGCCGTAAAGCTCACGAGGATCGTATAATGGCGCCTCCACCGGAAGCATGTCGAGTTTTTGTCGGTGCGATTTCTCCAAAGTCTTGAAAATGTTGCGGCAGATTTGCAAGGCGTGCTGGTCGTTTTCGGCCAGATGGTCGGCCACACCCGAAATCGAAGTGTGCATCTCGCCACCACCTAACTCTTCGGCCGTGACCACCTCGCCGGTAGCGGCCTTCACCAACGGAGGACCGCCAAGATAGATGGTTCCTTGGTTGCGCACGATGATGGTCTCGTCGCTCATGGCAGGTACGTAAGCGCCGCCTGCCGTACACATGCCCATCACAATGGCGATTTGGGGAATGCCCATGGCCGACATACGGGCTTGGTTGTAAAAGAAGCGTCCGAAATGGTCGCGGTCGGGGAACACCGTGTCCTGCTCGGGCAGGAAGGCACCGCCGCTATCCACCATATAGACGCAAGGCAGATGGTTCTCCATGGCGATTTCCTGGGCGCGGAGGTGTTTCTTCACGGTATATTGCATGTAGGTGCCACCTTTCACCGTGGCGTCGTTGGCTACGATGACCGCCTCACGGCCTTGGATCACTCCGATACCCGTGACGATGCCCGCCGAGGGAAAGTCGTCGTGATACGTCCCGTAAGCTGCCATCGGCGAGAGCTCCAAAAACGGGGTGTTCGGGTCAATGAGCAGGTCGATGCGCTCACGGGCCAACAGCTTGTTGCGTTTCTTATGCTTGGCCACCGCAGCCTCGCCACCACCCTGCATGGAAGCCGACATGGCTTCACGGTACTGGGCCATCAGTTCAAGGAAGTTTTTCTCATTCTGTTTGAACTCGGGCGAGTCGGTCTTTATGTTCGATTTCAGGACTTGCATGGCGTATTGTTTCTAAGAAATCACAAAATTAAGAAAAAAAACATATTTTTGCATTTTCAAAACAGAATTCATGTCAGAGAGAAGTTCTAGCAAACGTCGTGTGGCCGGATCCTACGCCATGTCGCTGATGAGCATCACGTTGGTGCTCTTCCTCCTTGGCGCATTCGCCATCTTCATGATGCACGCCCGGAAGCTCTCCAACCACGTCAAAGAAAACCTAGGCTTCGAGATCGTCATGAACAGCGACGTAAAAGAGGCCAACATCCTCCGTCTGCAAAAGGAACTCGATGCCATGCCGGCTGTGAAATCCACCGAATACATCACCAAGGAAGAGGCGATTTCAAGGCTGAGCGAGGACCTGGGTGAGGACTTCTTGCAGTGGCTCGGCAACGAGGCCAACCCTTTGCTGCCATCCATCGATGTGCGTTTTCATGCTGCCTACGCCAATTCGGATAGTATCGCCGTTATCGAGAGCCAGCTGTTGGAAAACACCGATATCAAGGAGGTATATTACCAAAAATCGCTGATAGATCTCATCAACAACAACATCCGGAAAATTGCCATCGTACTGATGATTGTGAGCCTTGCCCTGCTGTTTATCGCCATTGCCTTGATCCGCAACACAATACGCCTTTCCATCTATTCCAAGCGTTTCTTGGTAAGAAGCATGCAGCTGGTGGGTGCTACAGAAAGTTTCATCCGTCGTCCCTTCCTGAAACAAGGTGTCTCGCAAGGCTTCTTTGGTGGGCTGCTAGCCGATCTTTTCCTTGTGGGCATCCTGTATTGGATCTCGAAACGTGTTCCCGATCTCATACTGATTCAGGACATGTACGTCATTGGCGCCATCCTGTTGGCCGTTATCGTACTGGGCATGGTGTTGGCATGGTTCTCTACCCGTGCTGCCTTGGATAAATTCTTGAAAGCTGACCTTGACAAACTTTATAACTAATAACCATGGAAAAACAAAAGAATACAGTCGCCAAAGAGGTGGTAGAAAATGAAAAGAAGCTTCCCTTCACCAAAATGAATTACATGCTGGTGATCGCAGGAGTCTTGCTCATCGCTTTGGGTATGATTCTGATGATCGGCGGTGGCTCGTCCGACCCCGATGTGTTTAATCCCAAAATGTTCAACTTCCAGCGTCTCACCCTTTCGCCCATCTTGATTCTTTTGGGTTTCGCAGTTGAGATCGTTGCTATCTTCTGGAGGAAAAAGAAATGAGTTGGATTCAAGCACTGCTTTTAGGCATCATTCAAGGTCTGACGGAATATCTTCCTGTCAGCAGTAGCGGTCATCTGGCTATTGGCCAGGCGCTTTTCGGACTTGCCGACGGTGAGGCGAACCTGACGTTTACCGTGGTTCTTCATGTGGCTACCGTGCTCAGCACCATCGTCATCTTATGGAGCGAGATCGTTTGGATTTTCAAGGATCTCTTCAAATGGAAATGGAACCAAGGCACCCGCTACGTGGTCAATATTCTCATCTCCATGATCCCGGTGGCCATCGTGGGATTCTTCTTCAAGGACAAGATCGAAGAAGTCTTTGGTTCCGGACTGCTGATCGTGGGTATCATGTTGTTGGTGACGGCGGCTTTGCTGACGTTTTCCTATTTCGCTAAACCTCGTCAGAAAGAAAATATCACCGGTTTTCATGCCTTTATCATCGGTATCGCTCAAGCTTGCGCTGTGATGCCGGGACTGTCGCGTTCAGGCTCCACCATTGCAACGGGTTTGTTGCTCGGTGACAAGAAAGAAAAGCTTGCCCAATTCTCATTCCTGATGGTGATTCCACCGGTGTTGGGCGAAGCGCTCTTGGATGTGAAGGACATGTTTGAAGTCGGCGTTTCCGAAGCCATGGGTGGCATCTCCCCCTTGGCGCTGATCGTTGGTTTCCTCGCCGCTTTCATCACGGGTTGTTTTGCCTGTAAGTGGATGATCAACCTGGTGAAGAAAGGCAAACTGGTGTGGTTTGCCGTGTATTGTGCTATCGTCGGAATACTAGCTATCGTATTACAATAGACACGAGACACGGGACTAAAGGACGCGGATCCCGAAGTCTCGTGTCCCGCGTCCAAACTTCAAGAGAATATGTTTTACCCTGATGAAGGTACGGTGTTTCTGATCGACAAGCCCTTGGATTGGACTTCGTTCGATACGGTGAACTTTATCCGTTCCCTGTTCATGCGCTTTTATGGCATTCGTAAACTCAAGGTGGGCCATGCAGGCACCCTTGATCCCTTGGCCACTGGACTTCTCATCCTATGCACCGGTCCGATGACCAAACAAATTGAGGATTTCCAAGCGCAGATCAAGACCTATACAGGAACCATGATCCTTGGTCAAACAACACCCACCTACGACCTGGAGAGCGAGCCTAACGCTTTTTTCCCCACCGAAGGTATCTCCGCTGAACAGATAGATGTGGCGCGACAAAAATTCATCGGCGATATCAAACAGCATCCCCCAAAGTATTCCGCCATCAAAATCAAGGGAAAACGCGCTTTCGACTATGCCCGTTCTGACGAGGAGATAAAGCTGAAAGCCCGCGATATCCATATCGAAGACTTCAAGATCAGCATGGATCGTTTCCCGGAGCTGGATTTTGAGGTGACTTGCAGTAAAGGCACCTATATCCGCAGCCTTGCCCATGACTTCGGCCGTGAATTGGGCAACGGCGCCTGCCTGAAGACCTTGAGACGGACCCGGATCGGCGACTTCAAAGTGGAAGACGCTTGGCAGCTCGAAGACCTCAAACAAGCGATCATTGAATCGGGCGAGGAGTATAGGAAGCTGAAAGCTGAGAGCTGAAAGTTAAAAGATTTACTTGACAAAACTTAGTTGGCGATGTATATTTGCGCCGAAAATTACGATACAAATGAAATTATCCCAGTTTAAATTCAACCTGCCGCAAAAGCTTATTGCGCTGTATCCCCAACCAAACCGTGACGAAGCCAAATTGATGGTGCTGGACCGCAGAACCAAGACCATCGAACATCGTGTATTTAAGGATTTGGTGAATTATGTGAAAGATGGCGATGTCTTCGTGATCAACAACACCAAGGTGTTTCCTGCCCGCCTTTATGGCGAAAAGGAAAAGACCGGCGCCAAGATCGAGGTGCTGTTGCTTCGTGAGCTGAACCATGAGAGCCGCCTGTGGGACGTGCTCGTGGATCCCGCTCGTAAGATACGTATCGGCAACAAGCTGTATTTCGGTGTTGAAGAAGGAGAGGAGCTCGTGGCTGAAGTCATCGACAACACCACGACTCGTGGCCGTACCCTGCGTTTCCTGTTCGACGGCACTCACGACGAGTTCAAGGAGAAAATCTTCTCATTGGGCAAGACTCCGTTGCCAAAGGAAATATTGGATATCCGTGAAAATGTGGATGTTCCTGAGGGTATTGAAAAGAGCGAGATCGAGGAATACGACAAGGATTATTTCCAGACCATCTACGCCAAGGTAGAAGGTGCCGTGTCGGCGCCGTCGGCTGGCATGCATTTCAGCAAGATCCTCATGAAACGCCTTGAAATTCTGGGCGCCTCGTTTGCTGAACTCACCCTGCATCCTGGCATGGGCAACTTCCGTGAGATCGAAGTGGAAGACCTCACCAAGCACAAATGTGATTCGGAGGAGATGTACGTCGATCAGGCCTGCTGCGACATGGTAAACGAGGCCAACAGACGCCATAACAACGTCATTGCCGTGGGTACCACCACGATGAAGGCACTGGAGACGGCACAGACCATCTCTGGCAAGATCAAGCCTTTCAATGGCTGGACCAACAAGTTCATCTTCCCGCCTTACACCTTCTCTGTGGCGAACGCTATGATCACCAACTTCCACCTTCCCAAGTCACCCATGATGATGGAAGTGGCTGCCTTCGCCGGATACGACTTCTTGATGAAAGCCTATAAGGAAGCTGTCGAAAAGGAATACCATTTCTTCGCTTACGGTGACGCGATGCTGATATTATAAACGGAAAATGGGAAACGGAAAGTTTTCCGTTCTCCGTTTTCAGTTTTCCGTTAACAAAGCCGCAACCTTGGCTGGATTCAATGCCCATTCGTAGGTGTAAACCTCATCTGCTTTTTCGGGATTATCGACCAAGGTGAGCCCTTGTGCTTCTCGTTTTAGATCCAACAGTTGTCCGATGCTGAGCTTCTCCTGAAGCCGTTTCAGCAGCGACTCCATGGTCTTTAGGTCCAGATCTCGGACAGTCTGTCCCATGAAAGGCATCTCCAGCCAGTAGATCTCACGGGCGGCCACGTCGAGCACGCCGAACACCATGCCTTTGCTAAGGTTGGCTTCGCTGATGCGCACTAGATGTTGCACACACGACGGGTCGTAGGCCACTCCGGTCTCGTTGGAGATGGTCATCGGATAGGCGGAGTTCATCCAGCCCACCATGAGGTTGGGCGACAAAGCGCCGTTGCTGTAGGCATTGCAGGTAAACGAGACATAGCGTGCACCTGCCTTCTTGAGTTCAGGTAGGCTCAGCTCGATGTATTCTGCCGCCCCCACTTGGTCGGGGATATGGATGATGTCGCCTGAGTGTTTCGCTCCAGGCGCCGTCAAGTTGTAATAGGCACATTCGATCACTTTGCCATTCTGCATGGCGATGGCGCAGCTCAGGTCCATGTCGAGATGCTGTGCCGGCAGTCCCTTGCCCCAATGCATGAAGAGCCGAACGCTGTCGCCTTCCACGGGAAAACGGGTGCCTTGCAAGGCACAGGAAGTGTCTTGTATGGAACTGCTGCGGTCGCCTACGCTGACGGGGATTTCGTACAGCCGAGGATCGATGTAGATGGTTTTGGCGGAGGTGACCTGACTGGCGAAACGTTTCTTCATGGTGTGGGCATAGAGGTCGTTGACGGCCTTAGCCATGGCCTTGCGCTCCTCCTCGTTGTACAGCTGCAACAGGGGATGGGGTTGAACGGAATGGGTGCCACCTGTGATGGGCCGTGCCACACGGATGCGTTCCGTGTCGAACCAGCCATCAGCGGCATTGCCTAACGAGAGCACCAGTCTGGCGGGCATTGTGTCGGTTACGGTCTCGAAAGCAGCCAACGTCTTTTCTTTGCCGAAACGCAGCATGGTGGAGAATAGGCATCTGGCAAACATCCCAGGACGGGCTGTCAACATCCTCAGCACCTCATCGGCACGGTTTTCTTTTTGGGCCTGGTCCAACTTTCCTGCCCAAGTGGTATAGTCTTGTTGATAGAAAACGTACAGTATCTCGGCAAGATGCTCAAAGCCTTTCTTGCGCGAGTACTCTCCAAGCCGCAAGGCATGAATCATCCGCACCCATATACCGCGCTTGGGATTCATGTTCTCTGCCGCTTGATGAGCGTCCATCGGCACGACATTGAGCCAAGTGGCGGCCAGACGGCAGTGCTTACGGTCGTATTTGAGTTTCAACTCTTGGCGCTTTTGGGCGGCTGCCTGCTCGCTTTTATCGGCCGGTAGCCAATGGTGCCGGTTGGTTTTTTGTGCCATCGCGACCAAGGTTTTTGGCTCGATGATCTTGACCTGTCCAGTCTTTTCGTACCAAAAATACCTCAAGATGTCTGTCGGTGTCTTTAGCAGTCTTACTCCTAACTCCACACTCTTCACTCCTAACTCCCCACTCTTAATCGCCACAATGGCGGTCTCCTTCATGGGGATTTCGATGTCTGCCGGCACTTCAAATTCCTGCAACAACAGCTTCAACGAGTCCAGTTGGGAGGCATCCAGAGGCGTGGGAGAGGAGAGCAGATCCCGGAACAGTTGTTCCTTGTCTTCCAAGGTAAACAACCTTAGCTCTTTCAGCTTGCTGCCTTGGCCATGATACACGAAACCTGCGCTTCCGAACAACGTGCCGCAATAGGGACAGCCGTTGTAGCGCTCCAACGGGAAGGTTCCATCGGGGATGAAGTGACCGCAGGGTAGCGTGACGCCTTCGAGACCGGCTTCCTCACCGCCGAAAAAGTTGGCTATGAAGGTGATCAAATGGTCCATGCGGGTCTCACCCGTAGGGGTGTCCCATCCTTTTACCAAAGGCATCCAGTTGAGATCAACCCGGAAAGTTTCATTGATCATCGCGGTGATCTCTCCCAGCTTTTTGGCTGGAACCTTGGTCAAGGCATGGAGGAGCTCCTCGCTCACGCTGTAGCCGTTTTCTTTCAGCCTTGCTACGAAAGCCATCACTGGCACCGTCGGTTCATAATGGCCTGTCAGCCCTTCTCTTTCGATGGGCAAAAAAATTGCCCTATAGCGTAGGGCAACTTTTTGTAGAACTCGTTCGTTCATCTTTTCTTCATTTAAATAAGGTAATTGCGAAGCTGAATTTCGGGGCGAACCCCAAATCAAATAGAAGAAGTAAGCCTCGCTTGGACCTTTATTCGAAGCAAAGATACGTTTTATTTCATAAAAATCCTTATTTTTGCCTCAAATTATTTCAATCAGTCAATTCTATGAATCAAGAAGATTTCTTTAAGAAAATAACCGCTCATGCGAAGGAATACGGTTTCATTTTCCCTTCGAGCGAGATTTACGATGGTCTGTCGGCTGTCTATGACTACGGCCAGAACGGCGTAGAGCTGAAGAAAAATATCCGTGAATATTGGTGGAAAGCCATGGTGCAGATGCACGAGAACATCGTTGGCATCGACGCCGCCATCTTCATGCACCCCACCACTTGGAAGGCCTCGGGTCACGTCGATGCTTTCAACGACCCTTTGATTGACAACCGCGACAGCAAGAAACGCTACCGCGCTGATGTGCTCGTAGAAGATTACATGGCCAAGATTGAGGAGAAGATTAATAAAGAGGTGGAGAAAGCCCGCAAGCGCTTCGGTGACGCCTTCAACGAGGAACAATTTGTGACCACCAACCCGCGTGTCCTCGAGCACAAGGCCAAGATCGAAGAAATCAGTCATCGTCTGTATGGCGCCATGGAGAAGAACGACCTTGACGCCATCAAGCAATTGATTCTCGACCTCGAAATCGTCTGCCCCATCAGCGGCACCCGCAACTGGACCGACGTGCGCCAGTTCAACCTGATGTTTGCCACCAAGATGGGCAGCGTTGCCGATGGTTCCGACACTATCTATCTGCGTCCCGAGACGGCACAGGGTATCTTCGTCAACTACCTCAATGTGCAGAAGACCGGCCGCATGAAGATTCCGTTCGGCATCGCCCAGACCGGTAAGGCCTTCCGTAATGAGATTGTGGCCCGTCAGTTCATTTTCCGTATGCGCGAGTTCGAGCAGATGGAAATGCAATTCTTCGTCCGCCCTGGCACGGAACTCGAATGGTTCCAACACTGGAAGCAGGAACGCCTCAACTGGCACCTCTCACTTGGTCTGCCCGCTGAGAAATACCGTTTCCACGACCACGAGAAACTGGCCCACTACGCCAACGCCGCCACCGACATCGAGTTCGACTTCCCCTTCGGCTTCAAGGAGCTCGAAGGCATCCACAGCCGCACCGACTTCGACCTTTCGGCCCATGCCAAGTACTCGGGCAAGAAACTCCAATACTTCGACCCCGACACCAACGAGAGCTACACGCCTTACGTCATCGAGACCTCCATCGGCCTCGACCGCATGTTCCTCGCCATGTTCAGCAATGCCTTCACCGAGGAGAAGCTGGAAGACGGCTCGGAGCGCGTGGTGCTGAAGCTTCCGGCAATCCTTGCACCTTACAAAGTAGCCGTGCTGCCCTTGGTCAAGAAAGACGGTCTGCCGGAAAAGGCTCGCGAGATCATCGACAGTCTGAAGGCCGACTTCATGTGCCAGTACGAGGAGAAAGACTCCATTGGCAAACGTTACAGAAGACAAGATGCCATTGGCACGCCGATGTGCGTCACCGTCGATAACGACACCTTGGTTGACAACACCGTCACCGTGCGCGACCGCGACACGATGCAGCAGGTACGCGTCCCGATCGATAACCTCCGCACGATGATTTTCGACGAGTTGAAGCCGAAGAAGTAATAGACAATATAATAGATAGTACATAGATTTGTTTATTTCTAATCATTTAAAAATCAATCAAATAACATTCTTCTATTATCTATTTGCCATAGACAAGTCCTTGTTACCTCTTGACAAGGGCTTGTTTTTACATATACCTTTGCAAAAACAACCAATACATCCATTGCCATGAAAAAGTTTTTCACGATCGTCGTATTTATGACATTCGTCACATCCGTTTTTGCCCAGACTTTCGATTTTTCCGCTGTTTGCCCATCTGGACAGACCTTATATTATCAAATTGAAGCCGATGGAAATAATAAAGTTGCCTTAGTAGCACCTGGTTATCCAAGTTGGACGGGTTATGCCAGACCCACAGGTAACGTCATCATTCCTGAGCAAGTGGAATATCAAGGAAACACTTATACCGTTGTTAAAGTAAAAGGTGATGTATTCAGGGAGTGTCTGGAACTGACTTCTGTGGTGGTACCCAACACGGTGACCTATATAGAAAGTCTTGCATTTTACGAAGATACCGCCTTGGAATCTGTTGTACTACCCAACGGACTCACCTCTATTGAAAACTGGTCTTTTTGTAATTGTTCGTCACTGGTTTCCGTCAATTTTCCAGATTCATTAACCACTATTTGTGACCTTGCCTTTAGTGGATGTTCAAGCCTTAGTTCTATTAGTTTACCCAATACACTGGAGACTATCGGGCTAGGGGCTTTTAGCCTCTGTTCTAGTCTGAATGGCGATTTGGTGTTACCATCATCTTTAATAAGTTTAGGTGGAGGTTGTTTTCAAGGTTGTACAGGACTTGCCGGAGTGGTCATCCCGGAAAACCTTGACATCATTCCTGAGACAGCTTTTTTTGGATGCAGCAGTCTTTCGGGTGAGCTGGTCATTCCTGATCAATGCACATTCATTGGAAATGAAGCGTTTTCAGGCTGCTCCAGTCTTTCTTCCTTGACTATTGGCTCTTCTGTTGCAACCATTGGCCATTCCGCTTTTATGGATTGTATAGGTCTGGAGACTATTTATTGCAACACCTTAACACTGCCACATACACCACCTATACAAAACACTCCCTATGGAAATGAGCAACACGTTGTCTTTTATAATGTTCCCGCTGACATTCCCGTTTATGTCAATTGCCTTTCCATGGACCAATTTCTAGCCAATGTTAACTGGATGCAGTTTACCAACATGCAAAGTGTATTCCTAGGCACTCCCGAATTGACAGTAAATGTCAACAATGCAGAGTTCGGAACCGCCGAGATTGTTTTCTTGCCTACGGATTGTGACCAAACCACAGCAACGGTTCGTGCCATTCCCTATGAAGGCCATCGTTTTGGTTGTTGGAAAAGCGGCAATGCTGTTGTCTCCTATGATCATGAATATTCGTTTACCTTAAATCAAAACCATTCCCTGACAGCCTGCTTTGACATTACTTATGTGATGACCGACTCCATCGGCTATCCCGATCATGTCGTTGGACGAAAGTACAATGGAGCTAATCTGGTGACAGCCGAATATGTCTCTGATTTCACTTATAATGACCAAAACGACAAGTTAGATCATTTTTACTTTCCCAATGACTATCGCTACACCCACTTTTTCTTCTTCGAGTATCCTTCCAAACCGTCAAGAGTCTCTGCTTCAATAGGGTGGGGAAAATCGGATGAGCAACTTATGATGGATCCCCCTGTAACAACCGAGCTACTTACCTTTACCTACGAGGACGATCATCAGATAAGGCGTTTGGATCATTATAAAGGGAACGAATATTATGACGAAATAAATTGTCATTATGACTATTATTATATCAATCACAGGCTGTGTCAAAAGGATTCAAATCTTACCGAAGACGGGGAAACTAGGATATTTGCTCGCAATAGGTATTCGTATGAAAACGGGAATAAAACCCAGATAGATTCTGCCTATAGTGGTAATTATAATTTAAGGTTGTCCACCGTGACCACTAATGTTTATGACGATGCTTACCGGATTCAAAATGTGCAAACACTCTCCTTTAACGATTCGGGAGAGATCACCTCTCAAACACAGAAGAGCTATACTTATACTGCCAACAACAAAACCGACACCATTATCACACAGACGTTCAGCGATGGCGACTGGGTCAATTCAAGCATTGCACATTATGTCTATGACATCAAGAATCGCGTTGTTGAATATCAAACCGGTTCTTGGTCGGCCGACAACTCCGATTGGAACATCACTAAGAAGGTCCTATATAATTATAATGATGAGACGCAGAAGGTGATCATCTCTTTTCGCAAGAAAGTCGATGGCGAGTGGGGATGGGATGTATTTTCGGGTCAGTCCTTGTTCAATGATTCACGACTGTATGAATGGCAACGGCAACTGAACAACTATTCCTCGTTCCAGGTCAATCAGTTTGTAATCAGCATGCATTATAATATGGTTGAGACCGTTTTTCCCATGATGTCAGAATGGTATTATGAAATTCAAATGGATAACGGCGGCATCACTTATCAGCATCTGGAATACACCAATGACTCCACCATCAATAATGAGAAGGTTAAGGTGGTCGTTCGCACCAACCAGATTTATGACAAAGATGGACGGACTGAGGTCACTCACGAATACATCAAGGAACAAGGTCATAAAGTGTATTGGTGGAACAAAGATTTGGAAGAATTCACCTTGTTGTACGATTATAATGCTGAAATTGGAGACGAGTGGGATATTAAAGTTGGGTCGGAACGGATCACGGTTCATGTCGATGATGTGGATGTTTTAGAATATGACGGCGAGAACTACAGACGAATACACATCAGTGATACAGGTAACGTGTTCAGTGGGTCAATTGTCGTTGGCCTCGGTCACATGGCCAATTTCTTCCCTGAGAAACTGATGACCAAAAACAACTATGAGGTAAATGGTCTCCGTTGTTATTGGGTGGGTGACGCCCTGCTTTACCATAACGGCGATGAGGATTGCGATGCCATCCATAATATTTATAATGCAGAGGAGGTTGTTGAAACGGATGATGTTGTGATCTATCCTAATCCCACCGATGGCCTGTTGCACGTGGAGACGGTGTGTGCGACACCTTCAACGGAATGCCGTATCATGAACTTGATGGGCCAAATAGTGATGGTGAGATCGATGTCTAATTCTATAATTGACGTTTCGACGTTGCTTCCAGGAATGTATTTCCTTGATTTGGGTGAAAAAACCATCAAATTCGTGAAGCAATGAAGAGCAACTATTTAAACTTGATCTTGCTGTTGCTGTGTTGTAGTCTTTCGGCTTGCCACCGTAGTGAGCATTACTATGAGGAAGCGGAAGCGCTCTTTCAGAAAGGACTTGAGTTTCGTGCAGTGAAAAACACTGAAGCCGCGGCGGTTTCTTTCAGTCAGGCGCTGTTGACGCTCAACCATTGCGATACTTCCAAGGTTGAAGTGAAACGTCTGTTGGGGCAGCTGGACGACAACCTTGGCGCCATGTATTGGAAACATGGTTTGAAGGACGACGCGTTGGTGCTGCATCTCGATGCGGTGAGCATCTTTAGCCAACTCGACGATCAGCCCCAGCTGATGAAGACGCTTCGCAATGTGGGGCGTGTCAACTCCTCATTGGGAAGAATCGAAGAAGCGGGTAAATTTTATAGGGCGGCTTTGCAAATCGCCAAGACCTTGAGCGACAAAGATTTCATCAATGAAACCTATATGGAGATGGCCCATGATCTATATTTGGAGGGCGGTGAGTATGAGAAAGCCTTAGAGACTGCCACGGAAGCCTTCTCTGAAGAGGTGGATACCTGCTTCTGTTATCTGGTTATCGGCCTTGCACACTATTATCTCGAAAACAACAATCAAGCCTTAATGTATCTTGAGAAGGCAGTTCAGAGCAATAAAGCCAGCCTTCGGATGTCGGCATACCAAGGCATGTATTATATCCATGTGGCAAACGACGACTATGAGGATGCGCTGGAAGCTCATGAGCTTTATGACGAAAACATGATCCAAGCCGACAAAGAGTTTAACACTAGAGAGATGCAACGCATTAAATCAGACTATGATTTGCAGTTGCAGAAATATTCGATACAAGCCGAACAGCACATCAAAAACCTGCGGTATTATATCTTGCTTGGCTTGCTTCTGGCGGTATTAATTATGACGCTGTTGCTGATGCGCCAAAAGTCGTTGAAAGGAAGACTGAAGGTAGAAGAGACGAAGAATCAAATGGAAACCGCCATGAAAAGGAACAAAGTATATGTTACGGCTTTGGCTTTGACTGAACAAGTCACGGCAAGCACGTTGGATTTCGAACTCAAGGAAAACGATTGGGACGACTTCATGGAACTTGTCGATGTGGTTTACAGCGGTTTTACCAAGAAACTCTTGGCTAAATACCCCTCCTTAACCAAAGGTGATTTGCAGATATGCTGCCTCACCAAGCAAGGCTTCAGCAACCAGGTCATCTCAATTCTAATGAACCAGCAAACCGCATCCTATGCCCGTCGCAAGTCACGCATCAAACAGGAAAAGATGAATGGATCGGGGGACGATAGGAGTTTTGAGGAAATAATCTCTCAATTTTAAATAGAATTATTTGTTTTATGTAATAGCTATCAGATAGCTATCAATTTTTTATCATGCTTGATAATCAATAAGATATAAAAATATTTTATAACTTATTGATAGCTATCACATCTCTCACCCCTTGACAAGTGGATTTTTCGTTTTATCTTTGCACCATGATCAAATCGAAATGGCATCTTATTCTTTTGGTTCTGGTGGCAGTGGTTTGTTTTAGCTCTTGCCAATCCAAATCTCGGCAGTTTGAAAAGGCCAAGGCTTTGTATCAACAAGGTCTTGAACTATCGACTGACAATTCGGTGGCAGCTGCTGAAGCCTATAGCCAAGCCCTTCTTGAAATCGATCGTTGCGACCAAGAGATTCTTGACGTGAAACGCCTTAAAGGTCAGATTGAAGACCAACTTGGTACTCGGTATTGGAAGAATGGTATGAAGGAGGAAGCACTTGCGCTTCACAAAGATGCTATTGAAATCTTCCGTCAATTGCCAGGAAATGTACTATTAATGAATGCTTTACAAAATGCTGGTAGGGTAGCAGCCTCGTTGCAATTGATTGATGAAGCAGCGCAGTATTATGAAGAAGCGCTTCAGCTTTCCAAAACGCAGAGTAGCACCAAGTTGTCGAAAGACATCTTGCTTGAGATCTGCCGCGACGTCTATATGGAAAAAGGTGAATACGAGAAAGTCATTGAATTGGTTACTGGAGCCTTGGAAAATGGTGCTCGTGCCGACCTTTGCCATTTGACTTTGGGCATGGCCTATTATTATATTGAAAACGATAAGTTGGCCGTTGAGCATTTGAACCTTGCTACAGAAAGTGAAAAAGCTGGTGTTCGAATGCCGGCCTATCAAGGCTTATATATGATTTATGAGTTGCAGAAAGATTATCCCAAGGCCTTGCAATGTTTTGAAAAATACAATGAAAACATGATGCAAGCCCATGGGGAGCAGCGCAATGAGGAAATGCAACGTATCAAACGGGATTATGAACTTCAATTGCAAAAGAACACCTTGGAGGCGAAGCAAAAGATGAGGATCGTTTATCTCTGTTTGTTGCTGGGATTGCTACTGGTATCCTTGGTGGTAACACTTTTGGTTTTGAGGCAAAAGACCTTGAAAACCAAACTTAAAGACGAGGAAAGCCAACGGCAATTGGAGCTTGCCTTGAAGAAAAACAAGATCTTTCTGACAGCCTTGGCTTTGTCGGAAAAGATTACCGGAACCACTGTTGATTTCAACCTTGACGACAACGAATGGGACGATTATCTGGGGTTGATTGACATGGTTTACAACGACTTTACCAAGAAACTGTTGGAGCGTTACCCCACCTTGACCAAAGCCGATTTGCAGATTTGCAGTCTCACGCGTCAAGGGTTCAGCAACCAGGTCATCTCCATCATGATGAATCTGCAAACCAACTCCTACGCCCGACGCAAGTACCGCATCAAACAGGAAAAAATGAATGGAGCGGAGGATGACCGAAGTTTCGAAGAGATTGTGAATGGGATAGGTTGAAAGAAGATGGAAGAACATAAAAATATAATAATATGAAAAAGTATTTATCAATCATCATCCTTTGCCTCGGCTGCCTTGGCATCCTTGGGGCGCAAAATGTTTGGAAGCCTATTAGCAGCAACAGCCCGATTCTCGGTGCAGCTTCCAACGGTGACCTTTATGCCATGGGTGGCTACAGCGGCCTCTTGCGTTCGCAAGATGAGGGCGAAACTTGGCAAGTTGTATTGGGCTATGAAACTGGTTTCAGTGGTTACTTCAACCAGCATTGCTTTGCGGTTAGCCCTGAAGGAAGAATTTGCGTCTTTAACGACAACCAACAGACCATAGTGTATTCCGACGACAACGGCGACACGTGGCAGCAAACCACATCGATTTCCTCATGCGCGATGCCTGATAAAGCAGGTCTTTGCGTCCCAACCAACGACATTATGGTGGTTTGGGCTGAGAATGGGGAAATGTATTGGACCATGGATGGTGGCACGACATGGAGTTTTGAAGGTTTAGAATTGGATGAAGAGTCTCAAATCAGCGACATGATTATCAATGCCGAGGGTGATGTGTATGTCGGCGTTTGGTCATATTCGGATGGTGATGCCGGCATTTTCCACTCCACCTTATCAGATATTCAAAACTGGGATCTCGTTGCCGCTGAGGGCATTAACATTAAAGATATGGAGTTCGACCCCGAAGGCAACGTGGTGGCTTGTGGCTATAATGCCGATGGAAGTAGTGCTGGTTTCCAACATACTCAGGGCTTCTATTTATTTGATGGGACTACTTTGGCCATCAGCGATGAAGGTATTGTGTACACGCCTCACTTCATGGGACTTCAGGCTGTTCTTTCCTATTCCATAGACCATGGTGAGCATTTTACTGAGATAGGAGAGCATCTTCCCCTTGTTGATATTGCTCCAGGCGGAGATGCTTATTTCCTTATCAAAGGATATGACAACCATCTGTATTTTGACGGAGGAGGAGAGTATTGGAAGAGCGTTCAAAATGCCGATGAAATCATACCTCACACCCCCTATCATCCTATCGTCGAGGACGGAAAACAATGGAATGTGCTGTTTTCTTATCCTTGGACTCCTCCAGAGCCGCAGCACAAGTACACCGACATTTACAAAATCGAGGGTGATACGCTGGTGGACGGTGTGTCGTACAAAGTGATGTACACAACGAGGAACGAAGATCTTGTGGGTTGGAGTGTTTGTGGTCTTATCAGGGAAACTGAAGACAAGCAAGTTCTCTATCGTCGAGACGGCTCTTCTTACGATGAGATTCTCTATGATTTTTCAATGGAAGTCGGAGACACCATTATCATGAATGGCAGTGGGTTTTATCCAGATTGGATGTTCGTTGTTGAAACTAATGAAATCCTTATTAATGGCGAGCCAAGAAAACAAATCGTGTTGGAATATTCTTGGGGCGACCAGGAAGTGTGGATTGAGGGAATAGGTAGCCTTTATGGAATCATCGATTCAGGTTCTCTTTTCTTGACGGGAGGCTCGACCAATCTCCTGTGCTATTACGAGGACGGTGACTTGATTTGGCAGAATACCACTCCAGGATATGATGAGTGCTATATGGTCTACCCGACACCACCAACACCACCAGAGCCTCATTCTTTCGCTCCCCAAGGCGCGGAATGGTATTTCGATGTGTTCAACCCATGGGGCACTCATCCTGAATACCAGAGGTTTTTCGTGGATGGCGACACGATTATCCAAGGCCATCAGTGCAGCATAATTACGCAGCATTTTGTTGATACTGGGCATGAAGGAGGAGAATTTGTGTACGAGGAAGACAACAAGGTGTATTGGTTCAACCCAACCACAAACGCCTTCTCGATTTTGTATGACTTTGATGCCGAAGCGGGCGAATCGTGGAATTACGAAGTAGGTAAATGTTCACATCAGGTGACTGTCGATAGCGTTGGCAGCGTGACATGGAATGGACACACTTATCGCACGCAGTGGGTTAGATTTAACGAGGATGTTCAATATTATAGTGGGAAAATCATCGATGGAATCGGTTACGAGAAAGGATTGTTCCCCAGCATTTATGTTTGTGATGGATTGGAAGTGTTTGATGCCAGCGAGATAGAATACCTTCGTTGTTATGTGAATGATGGTGAATTGCTTTATCACGAAGGCGATTATGATTGTGACTATAATCCCGGAACTGTGACGAATCAATTCTTCCCGCTCGGCACCGAATGGTATTATAAAATCAAGCATCTGAACGGCGCTGTCACGTACCAGCATCTTGAATATACGGCTGATACAGCTGTCAACAGCAAGCGGGTGAAGATCATCACGGAGACCAACACGATGTATGACAAGTCAACATGGACCGATTACGAATACATTTACGAAGATGGCGACCGTATCTATTGGTGGAATAAGGACTTGGAGGATTTCACCTTGCTCTATGACTTCGGTGCCGAGGCGGGCGACGAATGGGAAATCAATGGAGGCTGGTACACCGTCACTGTTCATGTGGATGGCGTGGAAGATATGACTTTACAAGGCAAGACCTACCGAGTGCTTCACGTGACCGACCCGATTTACCAACTGTTTACCGGCGACATCATCTGCGGCATCGGTCACCAAAAGAGCTTTTTCCCGGAGGGTCCCGTGGTCAAAGACTATGGCTATGTGGTGGACGGCTTGCGTTGCTATTGGCAGGACGGCGAACTGGTTCTTACCATGGATGGCGAAGATTGTGATACCGTCTATTATGAGCTTCATGGCGTGGATGAAAACGATAATGCATCATTTACGATTTACCCCAATCCTACTGACGGCATCATCACCGTGGAGAGTCAAAGCAATGCTTCTCTGCAAGAATATTGCATTACCAATGTTCTGGGTCAAACAGTACAAATGGGTTATAAGACAGGTCGCCAGATCGACATCCGCAACCTGAACCAAGGCATGTATTTCATTACCATCGGCAAGAATACACAGAAAATCATTGTGAAGTAGGGGAAGATGCTTTATTTTTGTTCGTGATTATTAAATAAAAAGATCGCGATCATGAACAAGCAATTCATTCTTACGCTGCTGATAAGTGTATGCCTTTTGGCAGCCTGTAACAACAACAAACCACAGAACAACGACAAAGAGGAACCGAAAGCAGCAGCGACATTCAACGAATCGGACCTGATACCTTTGAATCAGTTTCCTACTGTTGACGAGCACTTGTCGGTTGAGGTCTCTCCTGACTTCTTGGAAGCCGTCATCAGCTGTGATGGCAAGGAGTTACAGACCGTCACGGATGAAGATGGCTTGATTTCCATGGGAGAAGATGTGGCGCCCGTGCATTTCTTGGATGCCAACTTCGACGGCTTCACCGACATCTTCATCGGGGTTGGTGAGTCGCGCACCTACAGCACCTTGCTGCTGTGGAACGCCGAGGAACAACAGTTCCATCGTGTCGGCACACTTGGCTCCCCTGATCTGCAAGGCTTCAAGCTTTGTCCCACGGAGAAGAAAGTCATCGAAGGCGGCAGCGGCTCCTACTGCTCGTTTTACATCACCCAAAGCCATTGGAATGGCGATGAGTTGTTTCTAGACGAGCAGCTTGTCATCATCTCCGACCCCGGTGAATACATTCCCTACGGAGTTAAAAACAAATACACGATTCAAGACGGGAATGAAAAAGAGTTGTGTTCCGCCGAGAACAAAGAAAGCCTACCAGAATTCTGGCAGGCTGTTCTAAAAGCTTACGACATGGAATAACTATGCCCAGGGGTCTTGGCTGACAGGAACCCTGATGCCGGCGAGGATAATCTGATCCCAAAGGAACCATTGTCCCGTTGAGGGCTTCAGGCGCAGCGTGATGGGACGTGGGGAGTCGGCACCGCCACTCTTGATGTCCAAACGCTTGTAGCCTTCCTCAGCAATGGGAGCCACATTGTCAGTGAACTCAAGTACGTAAGGTACATCGGGCGTGTAGTTGTTGTTCGGGGTGGCGCCTTTGAAGAACGACTTCATCAGGTAGTCTTTGCCATCCATGAAACGGTCTCTGATGAACTGTTTCTCATAGTTTGACAAGGGGCGAGGACCTCTCAGGAAGTCGAGCATGCGATAGCATTCCTCGTGGTTGGTTGGATATACAGCCAACGCTGCCACTGTCAGTGCCGCCGTGCCTTCGGGGGTCTTCAGGTCGGCTTGCGGAAGGGCTTGAAGCTCTTCAAGAGTTTTTGGAAGTTGATTCCAGGTGATTTGATACTTCATCGTTTTTTCTCCTTATTAATTATAGTTCATTAGAATTTTTTCAGGTAGTCTTCGACCATCTTCCACAGACGCTCGCCGTCAACTTTCAGGATGATGCGTGCTTGTTGTGTGCCAATGGGTTGGTTTTTATCAAAGGCCACAGCTTGTCCGTATGAGAATCCAAACTGGGAGTTGACATCGACGTAACGGGTCACTTCGTCTTGAATCAAGGTCGGGTCGATCATGATGCAGGCTGCGATGACATCCCAAATATAATGGGTGTAGGTTGGGTCATCGATAAACAGCTGGTTCAGGAAGTTGCGCTGCAGCATGTTCAGGATGAGGCGGTTGTTGGTAATTGCTTTCAGATGGTCGTAGCGATCCTTGCGGAACGGCATGGTCTCACACACATCCAAACCGACGATGATCTGCTCTTTGAAAGGCGAGCGGACGGCCATCTTGGCGGCATCGGGATCCATCCACCAGTTGAACTCAGCGGTGGGAGTGGTGTTGCCAGGCTGGAAGAAGGAGCCTCCCATGTAGATGACGCGTTTCACCAGAGGAACAATCTCGGGAGCGATATGTGCAGCCGTAGCGATGTTGTCGCAGGTGCCGATGGCGATGATAGTGATCTCGCCGGGGTTAGCCTTCACCTGGTCGATGATAAAGTTGACAGCCTTCATGTCGAGGGGCTTGTGCTCTGGCTCGCGGCCGTATTTCTGAAGATAGACCGACTCCCAAGTCTTGGGCTCTTCATAACCGGCTGCTCCGACGTAGGCATCGCCGATACCAAACAGGATGCGTTCGTTTTTGATGGTTTCAAAACGGCTTGGATACATAGGCGTGCGAATGCCAGGCACCACAGGGATGTCGGTGCGGTTGATGGCCTCTAACTGCCGGATGGCGTAGGCGGTACCTTCGGGTACCCAGGTGTTACCAATTACCGTGGTTACACCAATCAAGTCGATGTTGGGCGCCTTGGCCAACATCATCATGGCGATACCGTCGTCAAACACCTCCACCATGTCGGTGTCGAGGATGACCTTTTCCTTTTTCTGGGCAAAACAAACTGTTGTAGATACTAATAAGCAAAGAAGAATTGCTTTGGTAATGAATGCTTTCATGTTGTTTGATGTATTGAATTGAAGAGCAAAGATAACAATCTTCGGCTTTCTTTCCAAAAGAATTCCTATTTTTGTCTTTTCATTCCTAATTGAAGACAGATGAAGATAAAGTGTAATTTCTGCGGTTCGATGATTGAAGAGACAGTGGAATCCTGTCCACATTGCGGTGCGCCGCTCTCAGGCGCCAACCGTACGGCATCGGAGCAGCCCAAGACCATAGACGAATTAAAAGAATGGTATGTAGCGCATCATCTGCCACCAGAGGAGGTGACGCGTTTTTTCATTGGCAAGAATATCACCGAGCCCAAAGCGTTCGGCATCTATAAAAACGATGTGGGCGATGTGGTTGTCTATAAGAATAAATCCACTGGAGAACGCGCTATCCGCTACCAAGGCGCTGACGAAGCGTATGGCGTCAACGAGCTGTATCAACGGTTGAAGGCGGAGATTGCCGACCAGAAAGGAAACCGCCCGACACATGTTCAGCAGCCTCTTGTGGGTAACAAGGTCCAGGTTAAGAAACGCAAAGGCTGTCTGATCGCCATACTGATCTTTTTTGCTATTTGTATCCTGGCCGCCATTTTCGACAAGTCCTCGCCCAATGGTTATTATAACTACCAAGGCACCCAATACTACCATCAAGGCAATAGCTGGTATTATTACGACAAAGACGCTGATGACTGGTTTGTGTCATCTTCGATGGATAAAGAGATCACCTCTGACAATGCCAGCGATTATCGATACTATGACCATTCTGGAAAGGACTTTGAGTCGTCGAGCTGGTATGACGCCGGGTCTAATAACGACGACTCCTCTTGGGATAACGACAGTGACTGGGACAGTGGCAGCGACTCATGGGACAGTGGAGGAACGGACTGGGATTCGGACTGGTAAGCTGTGAGCTGACAGTGAAAAACGGAGAACGGAAAAATGAAAAGGACATTTTTAGCGATACCTATTGAAGTTGGAACGGAGTATCCTGCGCTGGTGCAACGGCTTCAGAGAAATCTGGAACATGAGCGCCGCAACATCAACTGGTGCAAGACCAACCAAATCCATCTTACCTTGAAATTCATTGGCGACACCCCCGACGAGGATATACCTAAGATTATCGAGGCTTGCCAGCAAGTGGCAAAAAAGCATCAGCCTTTTACCATGGACTTCAACCGGACGGGCATCTTCGGTAGCAACCACTCACCTCGGGTGCTGTGGCTGGGCATGAAAGATGAGCCCCAAGCGCTCTACGAATTGGAAGCAGATGTCCTCGATGCTTTCGACGATCTCGGCTATCTTCGCGATAGGCAGAACTTCGTGCCACATCTCACCGTGTGTCGCATCAAGCAACTCATTGACAAACCTTTCTTCCAACAGATCTATCGAGGTATCGAGCAAAAGACCTACCTTCACAGCGACGTCAAGGAGATGGTCTATTTCCAGAGTTTCCTTCAGCCGACAGGAGCTTTTTACAAAGCTTTGAAAAGGATTCCTTTGGGTTGATTTTGCGTCATTGCGAGCATTGAGAAGCAATCCATCTTTATCGTTTTCGGACGATATTACCCAATACAATCAAAAACGGATAGATCTCGAGTCGTCCAAACAACATCATGCCCGTGCTGAATAGTTTCAGTAACGGTGAGAGTCCCGCATAGTTTCCCATAGATCCGACTTCCCCAAAACCAGGCCCCACATTGCCAATGCAGGCGATGGAGGCTGACAGGCTGGTGTGGAAGTCCATCCCGCCGAAAGCAAAGACCACTGTCCCAATAATGGTGATCAATAGATACAACATGATAAAGGTCGTGACAGCTGAGATGTCGTTTTCATCCTTGCTGTGTCCATCGATTCGGACGTATTCATATTTGTTAGGGTTGACCAACGACTTGAACATCTCCGAAGTTCCTTTCATTGCAATCCAAACACGATCGATCTTGATGCCGCCAGATGTGGATCCCGAACATCCGCACACCAGAGCCCCGATGAGTAAGATGCCTTTGCAGAGTGGTGGCCAAAGGTTGGTGTCGGTCGTGGCAAATCCAGTGGTGGTCGTGATGGAACACATTTGAAAGGCAGCTTCTCGAACGGCTTTTCCAATGGTGTGATAGGTTCCGGAAAGCTTCATCTGTATGGTAAGACCGAGGATTCCAAGCGCTACAGCTCCAAGGAAAACCCTGACGATTTTTGTGTTGAAGATATTCTTGCGATTACTGCCGCTAGGCCAGAAGGTGGAGAACACGAGGCTGAAATTGACGGCGGCTAGCATCATGGAAACAATCAAGATACCTTCGATGAGTGGACTGTCAAAGAAAGCGATGCTGTTGTTTTTGGTGCTGAATCCGCAAGTGCTGCATGCCGACATGGCATGGGTAGCGGCATCAAACCACGTCATGCCTGCAAAATGAAGCGCAAAGAAAGACGCCAAGGTCAAGACGATATAAACGGTCAGAATGCGATAGATGAACTGCTTTCTTCGTCCCTGATAATACTCTTTGGCAATCGTTGACAACTCCATGCCTGCCATGATGGAGCGATTGTCGTCGTTTGCAGAGATCACGATGGAAACCAAAGAGACCACACCGATACCTCCAATCCATGATGTGGCAATTCGCCAAAAGAGCAGACCTTTAGGCACAGCCTCGATGTCGTTCAGGATCGAGGCTCCCGTGGTCGTAAACCCCGAGACACTTTCAAACAAGGCATTCACGATCCCAAATTCATGGCCATAGAGGGCAAACGGCAAGGCGCCGAACAGACATGAGGCCACCCAACATCCAGTAACTATGGAATAACCGGTGATGATATTGATCTTATGTGCAGCCTTGGTAAATAGAATGCAGGCAAGTCCGCAAACCAAGGTGATTCCCGCGGAGATTATCAAGGCAGGAAAGCTACTGTCAACATGGTCAATCCATGCCACTAATGCCGAAATGCCAATAAGCACAAATAGAACGATGAGGGCAAAACCTATAAAACGTACTGTTATGTTGATAGTCTTCATGCGATCCAATTGTTGCAGGGGGCAAAAATATTTTTGGTTTTGATATTGTTCAAGACAATTATATCTATCTTTGTATTGATAAAAATCAATAATCATGACTTTACAACAGCTGGAATATGTGATTGCCGTTGACGAATACCGTTATTTTGTGAAGGCTGCAGAAGCGTGCGGTGTGACTCAATCGACATTGAGTTTAATGATTAGGAAGTTGGAGGAGGAGCTGGACATCACCCTTTTCGATCGCGATACCCATCCTGTTGAGGTGACAGAGATGGGAAGAAAGGTAATCGACGAAGCCAAGCTGGTGTTGTATCACTCCCGACAGTTGGTCGAACTGACCCGTTCAGAGAAGATGCTCGCTTCGGGTGAGCTGCATATCGGGTTGATCTCTACGGTGGCTCCCATGTTGATCCCTGGGATTTTCAAGTATCTCAAGGAATTTTATCCCAACATCAAACTGCAGATTCAAGAGATGCGTTCGGCTACCATCATAGACCAGCTAAAAAAGGCGGAAATCGATATGGGAATCATGATGTTGCCTGTCGTTGACAAGGAACTGTTGGAGTTGCCGCTTTATCATGAGTGTTTTTTTGCATACGTTCCCTCCAACGACCCGCTTGCCAGCATCAAGACCTTTCAACGTGGTGAGTTGCGCAACTATCCTCTTTGGGTGATGCGTGACGGAGTGAAGCTGCTGGAAAAGAATGCCATAGCATCCGATGTGAAATATACCTACGAGGAAATGTACGAGGGAAGCCGCGTGGGTATTTTGATCCAGATCGCCAATGAGAACGGGGGTATTACCATTGTGCCAGAGACTCATATCAAATTCTTGTCGGACGAGATGAAACAAGGTTTGCGATCCATTATCAATCCCGTTCCCACACGAGTCATCAGTTTGGTTATTCGTAAGGATTACATCCATGAGAAAATGATGAACATCATCGTCAAAGCCGTGAAAACCTGTATTCCTTCCGAGCTTCATGAACACACCATCAAATCGGATTACATTAAAATATAGCGCTGTGGTTTTTGAATGTTTTTATTTTGTACCTTTGCGAAATCTTTAAATCTTTGAATTTTTAATTCTTAAATACCCCATTATGGAAATCAGAAAATTGGAACAAATGTTCGAGGTTTTGCGCAGCAAACCTAAGAAACGTCTTGTGGCCGCATACGCCAACGACGACCACACCATCTGTGCCGTGAACGCGGCTGTCAAGGAAGGTCTCATCGATGCCACTTTGCTTGGTGACGAATACACCATCAAAGAGGTGTGCAAGGCCGAGAACATCGACCCCGCCAACTTCACCATCATCCATGAACCTGTTGACGTGAAGGCTGCTGCCATGGCCTGCGACCTCATCAACGCCGGAGAAGCCGACATCCTCATGAAAGGCTTGCTCCCAACCGACAAGTACATGCGTGCCATCCTCAACAAGGAGCGCGGCCTTTGCCCACCCAACGTCACACTGGCCCACGTTGCCGTCATCGAAAACCCCAACTACCACAAACTCATGGTGGCTTCTGACTGCGCCATCATCCCGTTGCCTGACATCAAGCAGAAACAACAGCTGCTCAAATATGTCACTGACGTAGCCAAAGCTTTGGGCGTGAGCTGCCCGAAGGTGGCCATGGTCACTGCCACTGAGCAGATGAGCGCTGGCATTCCCGCTTGCGTTGACGCCGCCATCATCTCCAAGATGAATGAGCGTGGCCAAATCAAAGGCTGTATCGTAGAAGGCCCCATCAGCCTCGATCTCGCCACTGACGCTGAGACTGCTGCTATCAAGGGCATGAAGAGCCCCGTGGCCGGCGACGCTGACTGCCTCGTGTTCCCCAACCTTGAAGCTTCCAACGTGTTCTACAAGTGCTGCACCAAGTTCGACAAGAGCGAAGTCGGTGCCATGCTCATGGGTGCCAAGGTGCCTTGCGTGCTGAGCTCACGCGGCGATACCTCCAAGACGAAACTCTATTCCATCGCCCTGGCCGCCATGATGGCGAAATGATTTTTTAGAAGACAGAAGTCAGAAGAAAGAAGAAAGAATTATGAATAAAATATTAACCATCAACCCCGGTTCGACCTCGACCAAGATCGCCGTTTTCGAAGGCGAGGAACAGGTTTTCAAGAAGAACATCAAACACTCTGCAGAGGAGATCGCCAAATACGACCGTATCTCTGACCAAAAGCCTTTTCGCACGGAGGTCATCCTTAGCGAGCTGAAAGAAGCTGGCATCGACATCAAGGAGATGGCTTGCGTGGTGGGTCGTGGCGGTCTGCTCCGTCCCCTCGTCTCTGGCGTCTATGAGGTGAATGATGCTATGATCAACGATCTGACCATCGGTGTCAGTGGTGAACACGCTTCCAACCTCGGTGGCTTGATTGCCAACGACATCGCCAAGGAAATCGGCGTGAAGGCTTATATCGCCGACCCCGTGGTGGTCGATGAGATGGACGACGTGGCTCGTTATTCTGGTCACCCACTCTTCCCGCGTATCTCCATCTTCCACGCCTTGAATCAGAAGATCATCGCCCGTCAGCTGGCCAAAGATCTTGGTCGCAAGTACGAAGATATGAACATCATCGCTATCCATCTCGGCGGCGGCATCTCGGTCAGCGCTCACAAGAAAGGTCGTGTGGTCGATACCAACAACGCCTTGAACGGCGACGGTCCTTTCACGCCTGAACGTGCTGGCGCATTGCCTGCCGGATTCCTCGTGGATGCTTGCTTTAGCGGAAAATACACCAAGAAGGAAATCGGCCAGATGCTGAAAGGCAAAGGCGGCTTTGTCGCTTATCTCGGCACCAACGATGCCCTTGAGGTGGAAAATGCTGTGAAAGCTGGCAACAAGGAATGGGAAAAAGTCTATAAAGCCATGGCTTACCAAGTCGCCAAGGAAGTCGGCGGTCTGGCAGCATCAGCCATGAGTATGGACGTCGATGCCATCTTCCTTACTGGCGGCATGGCCTACGACAAGACCTTCTGCGGCTTGGTCAAATCACATGTTGAGAAGATCGCCCCCGTCTATGTCTATCCTGGTGAAGACGAGATGAAGGCATTGGCTCTTAACGGGCTGATGGTCCTCAATGGCGAGACCGACGTCAAGGTTTATCAGTAAACCAAAGAAATGTCAATAAAAAACGGGACTGAAATTCAGCCCCGTTTTTTTGTTCTGTTTTAGAAGCTCTTATTCTGCAACTTCTTCTACTTCTTCAGCTTCTTCTTCCTCGGCATCGAAGATGTCGTATAAGACATAGAAGCGGTCGAATTGCTCATCAGTTGACATGGCAACATAGTGTTTGGCTACGTTGTATTTGTCATAGAGCTTTTCCATCAGAGGAGCGCTGAGTTCTTCGGGAACGTCTTCAAAACTGTCATAGGGCTCCATCACCTGACCGAGCTCATCGAGAACGGTTTCTGCTTCAGCGAGATAAGGCTCGTAGTATTCTCCGCCTTTGGTGTCTCTTGCTTCGAGGTAAGCATCCATTCTGTCATTGTAAACTTGCATGGCAGCGTCGCTGTCTTCTTTGCTGAAGCCAATGAACTCATCGTCTTCAGTGATGGGGTATTCCTTGTCCATCTTTTCAAAGAAAGCGTTGAATCTTCCTTCGGCAGCGTCGATGTATTCAAGGAGTTGGTCAGCATTGGCGACGTTGTTGAGGGCAGTCATTTCATCGTTGAAGAATGTGTTCATGACGGCGATGACAGCGTCTTTTTTGTTAGCGCAGGAACTCATGATGAAAGTCATGATGAGTGCTCCTAATACGAGAGAAAGTTTTTTCATGGTAATTGTTTTTAATGATTATTAGTTAAGATTTATCCAAATTATGTTGCAAAATTAAAATAATTATTATAACAAATTGAAAAATATCTGTTTTAATAAGAAAATAACCCATAATTTTGCAATGTGAAAAGAAAAGCACTTCGGATCGGATCACTGTTAATGGCATTGTATGTGCTGTTTATCGCACATGGTTTGAATGTCAATTTCCATCTTTGCACGGAAAACCATCATGTCATGAGCAGCTTTGGCGATGCTTCGGTGCTATGCATGCATTGTCAAGGGCATCATCACGAGCATCATGCGTCCGAGTCTTCCTCTGATGTGGTCGAATTCAACGCCAAGTGTTGTTGTGAGGACTTCGAGAGCGAAGTGGGATTTGTCGAGGGTTTCACCTTTTCAACCGAAAAGACCTTAATGGTATATCTTCCGTTTACACATCTTGAATCAACGCTCCATGCGGTTGCGGAGATGGATGTATTACCAATTTATCGCCTGCTCAAACTGGAAAGAATACCTTATCTTATTACAGGTCGATTGAAAACAATTTTCTTTTCAAGCTTGAAACTGAATCCTTTGGTTTTCTGATTCAGTACGCTTTGCATCATTGCGAGGCCTTTGGCCGAAGCAATCCATTATTATCCCGATTGATAATCTAATCGTAACATCATGAAAACAATCAAATTCTTATTAATCATATCCTTATTGTCTTTTGTGGGTTTTGGTTTTGCCCAAAACATCATTGAAGGTACCGTTTATGAAGAGGTGAACGGTAAAAAGCAACCTCTCCCTGGAGCCAATGTCTATTGGAAAATCGCCAACGTCGGCACTGTAACTGATGAGCATGGACATTATAGCATAGAAATCCATCCAACTTACAAATGTCTGGTGTTCAGTTTTGTGGGCTATATGAACGACACGGTGCATCACATGGCAGAGCCGCAACATTACGACCATGTCATGAGTACGCCCATCACTTTGAGTGAGGTAGAAGTGGCAGCCCGTCAGAAGGCGCAGTATGTCAACGCCCTTGACCCGATGCATGTGGAACATATCACTGGAGAAGCCTTACGCCGTTGCGCCTGTTGCAGCCTGGCAGAGAGCTTTGAAACCAACGCCTCGGTAGATGTGGCTTACGCCGATGCCGTCACCGGTGCCAAACAAATCGAGCTTCTCGGTCTCAGCGGCCTCTATACCCAAATGATGACAGAGAACATGCCTAACTTCCGAGGTCTCGCCTCGGCTTTCGGCTTGGGTTATGTGCCTGGTACCTGGATGCACGGCATCTCGGTTTCCAAAGGCACTTCTTCTGTCCGCAACGGCTACGAGTCCATCAGCGGTCAGATCAATGTCGATTTCAAAGAACCACAAGACGACCATGCGGAGAAAGTTTTCATCAATGGATTTGTCAACTCTATGGCCATGACGGAGTTGAACTTCAACACCCGTGTCAATGTGGGTGAACGTGATGGCCTACTGCTGTTGGGTCATGTGGGCCATAACTTCATGAAGATGGATGGCAACGGCGACGGCTTCCTCGATGATCCTATGACGACGCAGTATAGTGCTTTCCTGCGCTATAACCATCCTAACACCGGCCATTTCGGCTGCAAGCTGGGCATCAAGGCTTTGAAAGAAACCAGAAACAGTGGCCAGATGGACTTCGATCCGAAACATCGTCTTGATGAAGGATACGATCTTTATGGTATCGGCATCAACACCGAACGTTATGAAGCTTTCGCAAAAACGGGCTTCATCTTCGATCGTCCTGAGACCAGCCTTGGCATTCAACAACAGCTGACCTATCACAAGCTGAATTCCTATTTTGGTTTGTTAAACTATGACGCCACCCAACTCTCATATTATGTTAATGTCCTCTTCGACTCCTATATTGTCAATGACCATCACAAATACTCTGTCGGCGCCAGTTATTCCTACGACCGTTATGATGAGGACCATAACCTATTTTTGACGTTGGATGCATTTCCTAAGCGCCGTGTGGAGCAGGTGCCGGGTGCTTTCGCAGAATATGTGTTTAGCGACGACCATCACTGGACCGTCATCGGCGGTTTCAGGGCGGATTACAACACCTATTATGAACGTATGTTCTACACTCCGCGTCTCCATGTGCGTTTCCGTGGACACGATGAGTTTGCCATGCGTCTATCGGCAGGTAAGGGCTATCGTTCACCCAACGTCCTTGCTGAGAACTCCACCATGCTGGCATCTTCAAGAGTCATTAGCTTCCTGGAACAACCCAAGATGGAAGAGGCATGGAACTATGGCGTAAATATCTCAAAACATTTCGATGTGGGAGAAAAGGAAATCCAATTGTTGTTCGATGCATACCGCACCGACTTTGTCAATCAGATTATCCTTGACCGTGATGCCGATGCTCACGAGATCCGTATCTATAACCTCAACGGCAAGTCGTATTCCAACTGTGCCCAGATCCAAGTTGATTACGAACTCTTCAAGAACTTTGATGTTTCGGCTGCTTTCCGTTACACCGATGTGAAGATGACTATCAATGACAGCTTGCGTGAGAAGCCTTTCGTGAACCGTTACAAGGGCTTGTTGACCTTGTCCTATGCGCCAGGCACCTGGCAGTTTGACCTCATCACCCAGTTCAACGGCGACAGCCGTATCCCTGACATGAGTGGCAATGCCACTGCCGTTGCTGATGGCCAAAACCTGGAGCGCTCACCTTTTTATGTCATCATGAACGCCCAAATCACCAAGAGACTGGGTGAACATTGGGAAATCTATGCTGGTGGGGAGAACCTTACCAATTACAAGCAACAGCATCCATTGGTGGCCGCTTCAGAGCCTTTCGGCAACGACTTCGACGCCTCTATGGTATGGGGCCCGCTGAGCGGCATCCGTGGCTATGTTGGGTTTAGGTTTCAGATGAAGTGAGAGGTTAGAGGTTAAAGGTGAGAGGTTATTGATATCGCTTACCTCTCATCTCTCACCTTTAACCTTTTTCTCAACTCTTCGTCAGCGCCGCTGCACCGAGAATCGCTGCTTCGTTGCCGGGAAGCTCCGAGACTCTGATGTCCACGCTGCCTTTGAAGACGAAACAGAGGTTCTTCTCAAACGACTCGCGCACTGGTCTCAGTAGCACTTCACCTGCTTTTACGGGGCCGCCCATGAGGAAGATGGCTTCGGGGCTGCTGAACGCCACTGCATTGGCCATCGCCAGCCCAAGCCATTGTCCCGTTCGCTCAAAGATCATCAAAGCCAATGAATCGCCCGCGTTGGCGGCATCACCCACGTGTTTGCTGGTCAGTTCCTCTCGTGTCATCTGAGCCAACGGACCGTCATATTCCGGATGTTCTGCCAACACCTTCAGGGCTGTGGCACGTATGCCTGTTGCTGAGGCGTAGGTCTCCAGACAGCCCTTGCGGCCGCATCCGCATTGACGACCATTGGGATCCACGATGGCGTGTCCCAACTCTCCAGCATTGCCGGTCTTGCCGTGCAGCAGCTTGCCATCTATGACGATGCCGCTGCCCACGCCAGTGCCCAAGGTGAACATGATGAAGTTCTTCATCCCCTTAGCGCCGCCATACACCAACTCGCCGTATGCGGCGGCATTGGCATCGTTGGAGACTGTCACTGGTACGTCGAGGTACTTGTGTATCAAAGCGTTCAAATCAGTGGTGCCTCTGAAATTCAGGTTGGTGGCATTATCAATGCAACCTGTATAGTAGTTGCCCATCGGGGCAGCGATGCCCACTCCGTCGATGGAGGAAACATGTTCCTCCTCCATCATCTCTCGGATCTTCCTGCAGATGTCGGCTACATACAGGTCGGCATCATAGTATTTTGCTGTAGGCAGGTTGTTTTGCGCCACGCAACGTCCGTCAGCGCTTACTAACCCAATGTCGGTGTTCGTCCCACCGATGTCAATGCCAATAGAATAGGTGTTCGTCATAATGTTTGTTTTTGATGGAGTTGCTAAAATACAAAAATATTTCATAACTTTGCTCCAATAATCCAACAAATAAAACTAACTAACACATGAAACAACTTATCCTATTCCTTTGCTTAGTGGCATTTTTGTTGCCATTAAAGGCTCAAAACAACGACCGTGTGAAATACATCCGTGATCAATATACAGAAGCCCAAAACAAGATAAAAGGAATCACCGAGTACGGAGAAGAAGCTGCTTTCAAGAATTATACCACCATGACCCGTTACCAGAACTGGTCAGCCGTAGGACCTTGCCATTACACTTCCCAATACTACTATGAGGAGGTCTATGAGGATGAAACGGAGCCTTATCCGTCATCCTACGCTATCATGATGGTGCGCAACTCCTTCTCGGTAGCCGATCACGAAGTCTATGAGGAATATCTCTATGATAGCGACGGAACCCCGCTGTTTTTCTTTAAGTCATATTATGACTTCGATGTGGATGCAAAAACGGAACTTCGCGCCTATTATGGCAAGGATGGGAAGGTCGTCAAGACCATCTGCAAGAAAGCCGGCGACGATGGCAAGATGAAGGAAACCGAGATGCAGCCTTCGTTCCAGGAAAAGATCGACTACGCCGTAACGGGATTCACTTATTTTAAGAAAATATTTGATGACACATATAATTCTGGTTACGACTATTATTGGTAAAGCAGACAGCAGTAAGAAGAAAGAAGAAATAATATGAGAAAAACAACATTATTAAAATCAGCTTTATTGACTTGTTTGGCTGTGTTGCTCACGGGCAGCCTCTTCGCACAGACGAAAGGCTTCAAGTCTTATTGGAACGAAAAATACCAGTACTCCATCCTTATCCCGGAGGACTTCGGTGGCATGGGCGAGTCGGAGTCGGGCGATGGTCAGACCTTTGTCTCTCCTGATGGCGACACCCACATCCAAGTCTATGGTGGCTACAACGCCCAAGCCATTTTGGGCACCTCTTTCGATGAGGAGTATCAGGCGACGCTCAAAAAACTCAATGACCGCAAAGTTCAGATCATCGATTCAGGTACCGCTGATGACCCGTATGAAGAATTCGATTGGGATTACACCATTCAATATGTCGAAGCGGGTTTGCATCACTCCCTCCGTTCCGTTTGGTGGGGCGATCACTATGCCACAGTAGATTTCTGGTGTTATCAGGAAGACAAGGTGCGTTTCGAAGAAGATGGGGTTATTGACCGCATCGTCTATTCACTGGGACCCGATGACGGCACTTTTAAGTCGGAGTCGAACATGGTGCGCGATTGGTGTTCCGGCGAGGACTATTACCTCAATGTCTATGTCGATGGAACACTTGAACCTCAAGGAAAACAGCCTACCATCGAAGAGCTCTTCTTAAGTTTTGCCGTCTCAAACCAAACTCCTCTCACCATGATGGGATTGGAAAAAATCAATGATCCGACTTACGAATTTGAAGATATCGTGGAATGGATCCTTGACAACAAGAACAATTACTTGATGTATCAGCTGGTAAGCGACAGCGACTATTGGCTCGAGGCTTGCTCATGGGACAAAGACAATGGTCACAAACTCTTCCTGATCAACTACAACGCACCTAATCAGGTGTTGCTGTGCTTCGACTATGATCCAAAAGAACAGGTGCTTTACCCTGATCATACGACGCTTCAGCTGCTGCAGGACATGCCCAAGGCCATCGTACGTTTGCCTCACCAGGGCAAGACCATGGATATCTATTATTACAAGGACCTCTCGAAGGTTGTTGGCCGCTTGTCTTGGAACGGAAAACGGTTTGATTTGATTAAGAATTGACCATTCGCATCCCCGCAGGGGATGCTAGCTTTATAGAAATGAAACGTTTATTATTATTGTTAGTTTTGTTGCCCACCTTTGCCTGGGCTCAATTTGAAGAATGGTTTGAACCCGCCTCGCTTCGCGTGGACTACACCCTCACGGGGAATGACAAAACAACGGCTTTTGCACTTAAAGAATTGATCAAAGAGCCCTATTGGAGCGGCTCTAAGACCAACCTTATCGACAATCTGGAGTTTGGCAACTACATCGTAAAGGTCTATGAACCTGGCACGGATCACTTGCTGTTCTCCAAGGGTTATCAGAACCTATACGGTGAGTGGCAGACCACAGAGGAGGCAACCAAAGTCACCAAGACCTTTGATGAATCGGTCATCGTGCCCTTCCCGAAAAAACAAGTCGAAGTGGTGCTTTACCGCAAGGACTGGGAAGGCCGTCTGATCGAAGGCATGCGCCTGACAGTGAAGCCTGACGACTATTTCATCCGCACCGCCGACAACCTCGGCTTACCCGTTTATGACGCTTGGATCGGCAACAAGGACATCACCAAGGCGGTTGATATCGTCATCCTTCCTGAAGGTTACACCCAAGCCGAGATGGGTAAGTTCGTGAAGGACTGTGACTTCTTCGTGCAAAGTCTCTTTAGTTATGCACCATACGACCGTTACCGCACCAGCTTCAACGTCCGTGGTGTGATGGCACCGTCACAAGAATCAGGCTGTACCGAGCCAGGCGATCATATCTATCGTAACACGGTGATGCGGTTCAGCTACTGGACCTTCGACTCGGAGCGTTATTGCATGAGCACTGACAACCGCGATATCCGCGATCTCGCTGGTCAAGTGCCATACGACCAGATCTATATCCTGATCAATAGCAAGAAATATGGCGGTGGCGGCATTTATAACTTCTACTGCTCCAGCGCTGCGGGCAATTCCTACTCCAGTGACATCTTCATCCATGAGTTCGGACATGGCTTTGCGGGTCTGGCTGATGAATACTATGACGACTCGACAAGTTACGGCGACTTCTACAACAACGATATCGAGCCTTGGGAGCCTAACATTACCACCTTGGTCGATTTCGATGCCAAGTGGAAGGATATGATGGATAAGAAGACGCCGATACCCACACCGCGAGAGAAAAAATATGATCATATCATTGGTGTGTTCGAAGGTGGTGGCTATGAAGCCGAAGGCATTTACAGTCCCCATACGGATTGCCTGATGAAGACCTTCAACGGCCATGAGTTCTGTCCCGTGTGCCAGCGCGCCATTGAGCGGATGATCCTTTATTATTCTGAGTAAAATTCTCATCTTCCATGAACTATCTGGACATCATCATCGCGGTGCTACTTATTGCCTTCGGCTATGGAGGCTGGCGCAAGGGCATCATCATCGAGGTGACCACCCTGTTGGGCTTGGGTATCGGGCTGTACGGGGCCTTCCACTTTTGTGATTTCACTGCCAACAAGCTGGTGGAGTATGTGGAGATCGACCCGAAATACCTTCATTTGATCTCATTCATCGTCACTTTTATCGTGGTGGCGATCATTGTGAATCTGTTGGGACGGCTGGTATCCAAGATGGTGAAGGCGATCAATTTGGGATTTATCGATAAGGCAGGTGGCTTTTTGGTGGGGTTAGCCAAGGGCTTATTGATCTGCAGTCTTTTGGTGATGCTGCTCAATGTCTTGAACTTAAAAGGTGTCGTCAAAGAAGACGCCAAGCAGAAGTCGTTGTTATATCCATACGTGGAGCAGACGGTGCCGTATGTTTATCAGGGGTTCGACATCGTCAAGGAGGCGGTATCAAATCAATCTGGCGCAGCGGTCGATGATGTCGTTGGCCATTCGGAAACCTGAATCACAAACTCCTTTGCTTGGGTTACCATCGTAGCCCATGATAAGATGGATGTTCTCATAGCCAGTGTTGACGAGCTTTGCCAGTTTCTTCTTTTCCATGAATATTTATTTTAAAACACCGCAAAAATAATGAAAATATTTTAAATAAATAAGAAAATAATTAATATATTTCTAATTAATTATTATTCTCTGTTTTCGTCTTTCCGCTTTCCATTCCGAATATCCCCTCCTTATCCTTGGGCCTTTCCTCCTCGCGCCAAATGAAACCGTCCAAATAACGTTCCGATTCCTTGATGTCCTTTTCCGGATATAGGGTTTCGTCGATGTTTTGGAAATACTTGATGAGGGTGATCTCATTGTCTTTCATGAGGATCTTCATGTCCTTGGAGGCAGATTTGTTGATGCCGATGAGGGATCCGTCATCTTCACGGAGCCAGGAGATCACCTTGGCATCTTCGTTGACGTTGACATGGTCGAGGTTACCGTCACGGAAACGAGAGACCATCTCCTTGCCAAAGATTTGGTTATAACCTTCGATGCTGTCTTTGTTGATGATGAAGGCGTTGCCTTTTTGGAAGAGGCTGTCGATGGTGTGATTGGCCACCTTGATATCGATGACATCGCCAGTCATCTGCGAGTCAGAGGTCCACAGTATGGGTTTGACACGCATCCTGATAGTAGAGTCGGCCATGTCGTAAGTCATAGTGTCGCACAGACCTTGCATGTCGGATTTATAAAAACGCACATGACGTCGTCCGATGATCTTCTCTTCTTGGTTGAGCTCTGTCTTGAAATGGTAGAACATGGTGTCGGAGGCGATATAGAGGGAATCACCGCCGTCGTAATAGATGCCGTATGCCTTATTGGTGGCAAAGGAAAAGCCGATTTTCTCCCAAACTTCGGCATACTCGCCCCGGAGGATGACCTTGTAGGAGGTGTCAATCATCTGGATGTTGTTCATGGCTTTGGCGAAGCCGCGTTGGCGGTCATAGAGCATCGAGTCGGCGACCAGCTCTTGTGTTTTGTTGTAGAACACGGGATTCTCATCGAGATAGGCGAGGTCGCGCTCGGTAAGATAATAGCCGTGTGTGCCCTCCATGCGGTTTTCCTCGTTGACGATGGTGGTATGGCCTTGGAACCACATCTTCTCGATGCGGGTGTTATAGTACAAGGTGTCGGTGTACATCTGGTACTTCGGGCTGATCACCTTCACCATGTCGAAGAACTGGAATTCCTTGAGGTCATCGCGGTAAAAGCCAAGTTTGCTGATCAATTGCTTGTCGCCTCTTGTGGTGACGCCGTAGTGGGGATAGCTGGCCAGATGCTCGTCGCGGTCGTAGGTCATGTAGTCAGTCAGAAGCTCCGTGCTGTCGTCGTTCATGCGCACATCGTCGAAGAACTCGGCAAAACGCCGGTCGCCGTCATAGCGCATGGTGCGGCTGTACATGTCGATGCTGTCGTTGACGTTGATGTGTACGTTTTGGAAGGCGTCGAAGCTGTTTTTCTTCTCGTAGTAATAGGCGCTGTCGCAGTAGAAGTGGGTGGAGTCGTGACGGATGTGGACGTCGCCTATCAGACGCACGGCATCGGAGTTTGCGACCTTACGGAACAGGTTGGCATGCTCGATGTGGATCATGGTACGTTCCCGCTCCTGGGCCCATCCTAGGCTGTTGATCAAACACAATAATATGAGGATGGTTTTTCTCATTCTTCTACCGATAGTGCATCCTTATGGGATGCCAATACGATAACAATCTCTCCCTTCACTTCTTTTTGACTGAAATATTCGATTACTTCGGCGAGGGTGCCGCGCACGTTTTCCTCGTGGATCTTGGTGAGTTCGCGCGCCACTGCCACTTGTCGGTCGGGTCCCATCACCTCCATGAACTGTTGCAGGGTCTTTACCAGACGGTAGGGCGATTCATAGAGGATGGTGGTGTAGGGATAGTTGGCGATTTGCTGTATTTTGGTCTGACGGCCTTTCTTGTGGGGCAGGAAGCCTTCGAAGATGAAACGTTCCGCCGGTAGGCCTGAGTTGACCAGGGCGGGCACGAAGGCGGTGGGACCGGGGAGGCATTCCACTTCGAGACCTCTCTTGATGCATTCGCGGACGAGCATGAAGCCGGGGTCGGAGATGGCAGGAGTGCCAGCGTCGGTCACCAAAGCCAAAGTCTCGCCGGCTTCGATACGGTCGGCGAGATGTTCCACCTGCTGATGCTCGTTGTTGAGGTGGAAGGCCGTCATCGGCTTGCTGATGTCGAGATGCCGCAGGAGGTTGCCCGAAGTGCGTGTGTCTTCGGCCAGGATGCCGTCCACCTCCTTGAGCACACGGATGGCGCGCAAGGTGATGTCCTCAAGGTTACCGATAGGGGTGGGGACCAGATAGAGCTTGCTCATTATGCTTCGAACTTACGGTGAACCAATTCCAGAAGCTTCTTATAGGCCTCGTTGCTGCTATTCCACTGCAGCTCAATGCGGAGCTCGTTCATATAGATCAATGCACCGTTCAAGGTCTTGAGGTCATTGAGATTCTCGATGGATTTGTTGTACTTCTCCATGCTGCCGCTGAAGAGCTCATTCACGAGCAAAAACTTGTCGTTGATGCCAATGGCGGTACGAAGGTCCTTGACGGCGGCTTCGTGCTGCAGCTTGGCAGCCAGGCTATGGTCTTCCTGCTGTTGAAGACGATCGCCCAGGGTTTCCTGTGTCTCAAACTCGAACCCCGATTCCTCTTTCTCCTCCATGTCGCCAATGATGACTGGTTCGTAAGGGATCTCTTCCTCTGGAGGGGTGGTTTGTGGAATGCTCATCTCGATCTCATCCCCTGTTGTATAAACCTGATCGGTCTCTTCTGTCTCCTGACTTCCGTCTTCTATCTCCTGACCTCCGTCTTCTATCTCCTGACTTCTTACTTCTGTCTCCTCCTCTTTCTCTTCCACCGGCTCAAAATTCAGGATAAAACCGAAGTCGTTCGGATCGGATTGAGGCGCGTCTTCGACATTCCCCACCACGGAAACGGGCTCTTCTTCGGGTTCGATAGTGTTGTCGGGTTCGTCATTGCGAGGAGCGGAGTGACGAAGCAATCCATCATCGTCGAGTGTGGTTTGCTTCGCTTCGCTCGCAATGACGTCAGGGTCACTTTCCTCAACAGGTTCTTCTTCCTCAACAGGTTCCTCTTCCTCGACAGGTTCCTCTTCTTGAATAGGCTCTTCTTCTTCGATCCCAAATAGCGACTTAACGGTCTCTTCATTGATGGGGAGTTCATCGTCATCGGCTGGGACGTCCTCTTCGGGCATATCGCTGATATCGATGGAACAAAGCTGGTCGTAAATGGTGTGTGTCCGGTTCATCATGACATCCAGATCAAGGAGTCCAAGGGATTTCTCATTGCGGATAAGATAATCGACTTGTTGTTGTAACAAGCTGATTTCGTGTTTCAAAGAAACCAGCGTATCTTTTTGCTCGTTGAATTTGTCGTTCATATCTGAATAATATTTATTTTTGCTAGGATGGATTTGCTAAATTACAAAGAATTAAAATATCGCAGGCATGTTTCTTGAAAAAGATTATCATAATAGGTCGCAAGGATGGATCGAAGTCATCTGCGGATCGATGTTCTCAGGCAAGACAGAAGAGCTGATCAGGAGGCTGAAAAGGGCCAAAATCGCCAAGTTGAAGGTGGAGATCTTCAAGCCAGGTGTCGATACGCGCTATAGCGAAGAGGATGTGGTGTCGCATAATTCGACGGCGTTGCATTCCATCCCTGTGGAAAATGCCACACAGATTCTTTTGTATGCCAACGATGTGGATGTCATCGGCATCGATGAGGCGCAGTTCCTTGACGACGAGCTGCCGAATGTATGCCAACAGCTGGCTAACAACGGTGTTCGGGTTATCATCGCTGGTTTGGATATGGATTTCATGGGGAATCCCTTCGGGCCGATGCCCAAGTTGATGGCTATCGCCGAGGATGTTACCAAGGTACATGCCATCTGTGTGCGTTGCGGGGGACAAGCCCAATATTCGCACCGTACCATCGCCGGCGACAAGTTGGTGGTCTTGGGTGAGACCGAGAGTTACGAGCCGTTGTGCCGCGCTTGTTACCAGAAGGCGATGAAAAAATAAGATGTTTTGATTTTTTTCGGTCATCCGCCTCTGGCGGATGATAGTTCTATAGAGCTATCATCCCCTGCGGGGATGAGGATGGTCGGTTTTCCCCTGCGGGGATGAGGATCGTGTATTATGGGATAGGGATTTGTTGGTCATCCGCCTCTGGCGGATGATAGTTCTATAGAAAACGGATTAAATTAATTAATTTATTTTATTATAATAATATAAAAAAATCATATCTTTGCTTTTTATATTATTATAATTATGGAAAAAACATATTCACAGCTTTATATACATGTTGTGTTTTCTGTTCAACAAAGGGCTCCGTTAATCAATAAACGTTGGCGTGATAGATTATTTCAATATATTATCGCCATTGTCCAAAATCATGGACATAAAATGCTCGCCATCGGTGGAGTTGAAGACCATATTCACCTTTTTTTCAATTTTAAACCCTCGGAATCTCTTTCCAACTTGATTAAAGAAGTAAAAAGAGATTCTTCAATTTGGATTAATAGGAATCGTTTGGTCATGGGGCGTTTTTCGTGGCAAGAGGGGTATGGCGCGTTTTCGTACAATATTAGCCAGATAGCAGCGGTTTGTGGTTATATTGGTAACCAAGAAGTCCATCATCGTAAAAAGACATTTGCTGAGGAATATGACGACATATTACGAAAATACGGGAATTGAATTATGGGATAGGTTTTGTTGGTCGTCCGCCTCTGGCGGATGATAGTTCTATAGAGCTATCATCCCCTGCGGGGATGAGGATGGTCGGTTTTTTCCCCTGCGGGGATGAGGATGGTCGGGTTTTTCCCATACGGGGATGAGGATGATCCTAAATCATTCTTCCTTCACCCCTTTGCGAAGCTCTTCGCCGATCTTCTTCTTCAACTGCATCACCATCTGCTCGGTGTCGTTACGGCGCTCGGGACGGTAGAGGTTCGGGTATTTGCAGGGCTCCAGCTGGTAGCTGAGGTTGTTCAGCGGTCCTGAGATTTTCAGGCCCAGACGCGTCGGTAGCGGTGATTGGGTGATGGAGATGTGGTATTCACCCATCTTATTCAAGTTGTAATGTCCGTCGAGGGTGGCCTTGTACTTGCCGATGGCGATCTGGAAGGGCCAGAGATCCACCTCGTTCTTGAAGGCGGTCAGCTGGATGTCGAGGCTGTCGATCTTATAAAGGCCGTTGGTGCTGACCTTCAGCATGTCGGTGATCTTGGTGAACGAGGCGATGTCGCGCACCTGCAGGTTGGCGCCTTCGATGTCGGCGGCGGCGCGCAAGGTGGACATCTTGAGGTCGTATTTTGCGTTGAGGTTGGTCTGAGCGGCGATATGGAACTCTGCGGCACCGTCGAAGGTCTTGAGCATTGGCACGATGGTGTCGATCTCGGGGATCATGTGGAGCAGGTCGTGGATCTGCACGTCTAAGAGGTGGAAGTCCATGCTCAGGAAGAGGTGGTTTTTGCGGGGTGACTGGTACATGGCGGTGAGTTGCATCTGTGCAGCCTCGTTGGTGAAGCCGATCTCACGTAGCATGAGGGTGCCGTCCTTGATGGTGGCGTTACCGCCCAAGTCGTTGAACTCGAAGTTGCGGTACAAGGCTTTGTTGGCCGTGACCTTGAAGTCGAGATCGACGCCTTCAGGCACCATAAATGGATCGCCTTCGGCATTTTTGTCCTCTACCTCGGTGCTGTCGCGTTCTACGCCGAGACCGCTGGTAAGATCCATGATCTCGTTGATGTCCAGATAGTTGGAGTGTACGTGTAGGTCGGCCTTCATTAGGTTCTTCGTGTCAGCCATCCACTCTTTGATGCCGGTGACCTTGCCCTTGAGGTTGAGATCCGACTTGCCAAGCTTTATGCCGCCTTTCTTGAAGTCAAGCCCTGTGTCATCGAATTGGAAGTCGATGGAGGGGACGATGACCTTCTCGTCGAGGTTGGCGACGGTGAGTTGGGCGTTGTTGAGGAAGAAGTCGGCAGTGGGATTCCAGTGGTTGAGGAAGTCGCTCGGGTCCTTGCTCTTGTCTTGGCGTGCCGAGGCGGCTACTGCGATCGACTGGGTGTTGAATTGATAACCTGATCCGGCTGAGGCGTTGAGTTGGCCGCTCTTTAGTGTAGCACTGACGTTCAGGTTCTTGTTGTTTTTTGGTGTCGTGACCAGAGTGACGGTAGGGCTGACAGCATCGCAACGGATAGTGTCGTAAACAAGGTTAAGGGCACTCAGGTTCAGCGTTGCATCGGCCAAGGCTGATTCTATCTTGTCGAGACGGTCGGCGTTGGCTTCCAGGGTGAGACCGTTGAGGTTGGCGTTGATCTTAGGCCCTGCAGTGGCATTCAGGTTTGTTGTAGTGAGGCCAAGGCGCAGCCCTTTGCGTTGTGCAGTCGGTGTGGCGATGGTGAGTTTCATCGATGGTGACTCAGCATGGATGCTGTCCATAGCGAGATCGAAGCTGTTGACATTGATGTTGGCGTCGGCCTTCATCTTGTTGTTGAACTGCAAGGTGTTGACGGTCTTCATCAGGTCGTCGAGTTTGCTTTGCAGCTTGACTTTCGCATCGGCGCGACCGTTGAGTTTCATGTTTTTGGGCAGGAAAGCCTTCAGGTCGGTAAGGTAGAGGTTCGACTTGAGGTTCATGTCGAGGTCCATCGTGCCTGTCAGGTCGGTGATGTCGCCGTTGGCTTCGATGGTGGAGCGGTTCAGCTTGGTGTTGAGCTGGATGTCCTTGGCGTTGATGCTGTCGTTGAGGTCGATGCTCATCAGGGTGCTGAGCGTAGTTTCCTTGAAGGGGTAGGGCAGGCTGGGGATACCAATGGTGGCGTCGGTAGCGTTGACCTTGGCGGTGATCAGCGGCATGGTGCTGTCGTTGTAGCAGCCAGTGATCTTGCCATCGGTGAGGGCCGCTTTACCCTTGAAGCTCATGCCATTCATGCTCTTGGTGACCTTCTCGGGCAGATAACGCATCAGGTCCTCGGTGTCGAGGGTGTTGGTGGCGAATGCCATGTCCAGTTCATAGCTGTTAGTGTCTCTTGCGATGACATTGCCATCCAGCGTGATTTGGTAGTCATTTAGGACGACAGTTGCCATGGCTAAGGTTGCTCCCAGCGGATCCAAATCCAGCGTGACGGGCAACTTGACGTTCAGGGCATCGTGATGTAGCACTTCGTAGCCTGCATTCAGTGTGAGGTCAGGCGATCCGACTTGCAGGGTGCCGTGGAGGTGATTATAGTCTTTGAAGTCGCCGTCGAAGCCGAGGTTGAGCTGTTGTATGGCTCCCGAGAGGCCTTCGTTCTGTAAGCGGATGCTGTTGGCTTTGAGGCCGAGCACGGCTTGGATGTCGTCATCGTTCATCGTGCCTTGGATGTCGGCATTGAGGCCGATGGCGGCAGCATGGAGCTTTGAGCACAGGTCGTTGTAGAATACCGAGCTGTTGTTGAGTTTGAGTTCTTCCAGCGCCACGCTGTAGTCGAACTCGGTCTTGGTGGTGTCGGTCTTGGTAGTGTCGGAGCTGAAGATGTCGAGGTTGCTGTGGCCTTCTGCGTTGGTGAAGAGGTTGACATAGGCATCATCAAGGATGAGTTTCTTGACGATGATTTGTTTCTCCTTGAGGAACTTTTTGGCATCGGCGGCGAGGGTGAGTTTCTCGATACTGGCGAGGGTGTCGGATGGGGCGCCTGCCATGGGGCTCATGATGGCCACTTGGTCGAGTTCGAGGCCGATGTCGGGGAAGGTCTTGAAAAGGGTAAGGTTGGCTTGTTGCAGCCTGACGTCGAAGTCAACGTATTTCGGCACATAGCGTTTCACCAGGTTGGTGAGTCGTTTGGGCGAGGTGACGACGGCGAGAGCGATGGTAGATAAAACAAGAATTACTCCCACAAGGCTTGCGAGAGTAATTCCAGTGATTTTTAGTGCTTTTTTCATGGCGTGTCGTTTCGGTAGAAGTGATGCAGGATACCGCCAGAATCTTGGTAAACCAGACTGTCGAAGTCGAGTTTCTTCACAGTGAGGATCCGAGGCACGACACCGACAACCATGTGGTGTTCTTGAATCAGCCGGCTGCCGTCGAAGCTCCAGTTGAAGGTGTCGGCTTCTTCTTCTGTGACGTCGTCGTAGGTGTCCCAGGTGGTGCCTATGCCTTCGGGGAGATATTTCTCATGCAGGGTGCTGTCGATCCATTCTCCGACGAGCAGTGCTTCGTCGAAGGTCGGCGTTACTGGCTCTGTTCCACAAGAGCAAAGAGCCAGTAACACCGCAAGGCCGATAACGATACAGCCCTTTTTCACTTATTATTCTATTTTCGACTTTTTGCGTTTACTGAGCAGGTAGGCGCCGCCCAAGCCGGCGAGGAGCAGGAGGCCGTTGCCCAGGGGTGTGATTTTCCATTGGTCAACGGAGACACCCTGCATGGGGACCATGACGCCCATGGGCGCTTCAGATTGAGCGCGGGGGTTGAGTCCTGCGTCTTCCTGAGTGTAGATGATCTGGGCCGACAGGGGCTTGAAGCACCCGATCAGCATGGCGATTATGATAATGACAATACTCTTTTTCATCTTATTCCTTGAATTTGCAAAGTTAATACCATTTTTCATTTTACGCGTCATTTGATGATGATTTTCTGTGTCATGTCACCTAATTTCAGTACATAAACACCAGTTTTGTAATTATCAAGGTGAACGCGGTTCATGTCGCCTGCCAGATATTGTCTGTAGAGCACGCGGCCGGTCACGTCGATGAGTTCGAGGAGGCCCTCGCCGTTGACGATCCAGCCGTAGCCGTCGTTGTAGGCGAAGTTGCCATTGCCATAACCGTTGGCGTTGCCTCCAGGTTCCACGTTCGGGTTGTTGAAGAGGATGTAGAAGCGCGAGGCGTAGTCGGTGGCATGGCCTTCGAAGGTGTAGTGGTCGTTGTTGAGCATGTCGACCTCGACGCCTGTGATGTTGTCGATGAGACGTAGGAAGCTGAACTCGCCGTTCTGGGTGTCCCAGCTGAGGGTATAGGTTCCGTCCTTCTTGGCGTTGAAGAACACGGCGACTCGCTGAGCCTCTTCGGGAGTGAAGAGGAGCTTGTAGTCGTTCTGTCCGTAATGTGCGTAGAGGTCGAAGTCAGTGGTCTTAAGGGCCTCTGTCCTCTCAGCGCCGCCGAGCTCGGGACGGCCGACCTCGATGATGGTATAGTTGAGGGCACCAGCCTCGTTCTTGGCGAAGAGGTTGATCAACGGGTAGTCGATCTTGGCGCCTTTGCGGAAGTAGGACTCTGAGTTCTTGTCGGCGGTGGCCATGTCGTAAGTGAACTTGAATTTGCCATCAGTTGCATCGGTCAGCACGAAGAAGGCTTGGTGCGGGTGGATGAACTGCGACGGTGTCCAAGTGTTAGAGGACTGACCAGTGGTGAAAGGCACGTACTGGTTCGTCTCGGCGGAATAGATGTAGAACTTGGTGTAGCCTGTTCCGTCAGCGACGGCATTAAGGTCGAGGTAGGCCTGATAGGGGTTGCCGACAAGGTTGCTGCCCCAGTCTTTGGTGGGCTCTTCGAGGCCGGTTCCGTCGTTGCTGTAGGTGAGTTTGATCGGAACATCGCCGTTGTTGAGCGTGCCGGTGTTGCTCAGGTAGCTGTCCTGGTCGATGGCGGCCATGTAGCCCTTGCCTGGGACGAGATTGGCTTCATTGGAGTAGGAGATCCAGCCGTGCGGTTCTTCGTAGTGTGCGTGGCTGGAGCTGTTGCGCTTGAAGTTGATCCAGTGGTATTCAGGCTCGTAGTAGGTGTAGAAGTCCCAGTGGCTGACATTATCTGTGCCATCAGGCATGTAGCTGTTGCTGACGCCCGTGACTTGTCCGATGGCGTCATCCCAGTCTTGGGTATCCCACCAGTTGACCTGTCCTTCGCTCCAGCTGAGGCCCATCGGTGCGTTGCTCAACGGTGATGACATGAGGTGCCAGTCGTAGTTGAGCGGCATGGACGGATCGCCAGTGGAGACAGCTGTCTTGCAAGAGTTGTCGAAGCTCACACCCACGGTGGCGTTGATGAAGTCACCCTTGGCACCTTGTTTCTGCAACAGCACGGCATCTTCGTTGATGAAGACGTATGTTCTCGTTGCGGGAACCTTAGTTACCTCAGTGGCGTTGTCATAGAGGAAGATATAGGAGGTCTTGCCGTTGTAGAGCTCCAACAAGGCATCGAGGCCATTGTCTGTCTCGCTTGTGACAGCATACTTCAGGAACTTGCCATCGGTGGTGCCTAGGCTGTTGCCAGTGGCAAAGGTCAACACCGGCAGGTCGCCGTTGATGTTGGCGGAAGTCGGACGCAACCAAGAAGTGTAGGTGATATTATCGTTGCTCTTGGCTTTTACCCACTGGTTCAGCGTGCTAAGCAAGCCGGGCCATTTGTCAATATGGTTGTTGGCATAAGAGATTGCATTAACCACGTAGTCGTTGGTGGCATTAACCTTATTGTCGGCGTACATGTAGCCAATAGCCTTACGGTCAACCACAGCAGCATAATAGCCACTGCCCACAGGATCTGTACCGCTGCCCACATAAGAGGTTTGCTGTTTGTCGGCATAGCAGTAGTTGATCTTGTTGTTGTTGGTGGCAGCAAAGGCCGGGAAGGTCTGACTGCCCAACACCACATAGCAGTTCTCCACTGTGCCGTCGTTCACACCCACGAGACCACCAATTGGTGTGTTGTCGGTACCCGTGATGGTGACGTTGGCATAGCTGTTATAGAGGTCGCCACCGTTTTGGGCAACCAAACCGCCAACCACGGTCTCATCGCGTTGTGCCGTGAGGGTGTTGACAGCGAAGCTGGAGTGGATGGTGGTACCCGTCTCGGTAACACCGACCAGACCACCAATGTTTTGAGCATAATTGGCATCGCCAGTAAGTGTACCGGCAGCCTCCACATTGCTGATGGTACCGCCCTTCATAGTGCCAGCGATGGTACCGTAGTTGTTGGCGATACCGTCGAAGGTACCTTGAGCGATGACATTCTGGATGGTGGCGCCTTCAGCGATACCAAACATACCGAGGTCGGTACGGTTCAATGAGCTGTTGAGGCCTTCGATGGTATAGCCATTACCCTCGAAAGTACCCTTGAACACGTTGTTACGCTCGCCGATGGGCACCCAGGTGTGGGCTCCCATGTCGAGGTTCTTCTTCACCACCACCGTCTGGTTCTCGAAAGTGTTGGCCGTCTGGTTGTTCTCGCCGTTGACCAGCGAGATCAGCCAAGCGAGGTCTTCCTCGGAGTCGATGTTGTTGATGTTGAAGCCTTCAGGTTGCGAAGTCACGAAGGTTACCCAAGTGTCTCTCCAGTACAACATGTTGGCACTGGCACCAGTCTCAAGTTTGTAGATATTGCCATCGTGAACAATGATAGCCTGCGTTGCCAGCGGCTCTTCAAGCCAACCAGTCTCTGCGGAATAGACCACTTCGGCCACACCAGCGGTGAAGTTAGAAGTGCTCTTTGTCACACCGATCTTAGCAGATTCATCGGCGTTTTCAGCATCGTAAGCTAAATCTTGGTAATGCTCTGAGTCGGCATCCACACCGATTTGTACCACGCTTTCCTTCGAAGCGAGATACACGTTGTTCTGGGTGTTGCCATTGCCGAGGTTGTCCCATACAACCACCTTGTCGGAGACGATCATGGTACCATTCATATAGACACCGGCGCCATCGTATTCCGTCTTGTTGTTTGCAATGTGGGCATCCTCATTCATCATGAGGGTACCACCTTGATACACATACACAGCACCGCCACCTTCTTCGCTATGGTTATAGTTTTGTTGCAGGGTAGTGTTCTGGTTCAGCTCGAGGGTGCCTCCATTCTGAACCGTGATCAAGGCAGCCTCGGAAGCTACAGTGCTATAGTCGCTGCCATCGCCTCCATTGTTGTAGTAGCCGTCCAAGGTGATACCATGGATGGTCATTGTTGCACCATTTGGCACATTGATCAAAGCACCGGTATAGGCTGTATTGTCCTCGTTGCCAATGATCTCGGCATCCTCGCCCGATAATGCGTGTCCGCCGTTATAACGGTAAATCAGCACATTGCCGCCCTTGGCGAGACCGTTCCATTCGAGTTCATCTTCAGCCGTCACTTGGTTGACCACATAGATCTCGTCGCCCGGAAGGAAGCCCGAACGGTTAAAGAGGGCACTCAAAGTGAGCATGGCTTGGTCAGGGAACGTACCAGTATTGGAGTTCTTACCATTGACACCGTCCAAGTAATAACGGGTTCCTTTGCCACGACGATACACCTCGATGGTGATGGTGAACGTCTCGTGTCCGAGGGGATCCGATTCGCTAGTCGTACCATAGTTGGTAAACTTCATATTGTAAACAATGGTTCCCAACAACTCAGGCTTGTCAATATCGATTTCTTCATTACCATTATAATACAGGTTGAAGTCGAAGGAGAACTGTGTACGGGCGCTGGTGGTACCCATCTCCTTAGGTGTTGTCGCAGGCGGGCCGTACAACACCTTGGTGTCGTAAATGGTGTAGTTGAGCTCGTTCCAACCCGTGGTGCCGTCATAGTTATCAGCAGCGCTAAATTCCACAGCAAACTTTGTCTTGTCGAAGGCGTTACTTGCCACTGTCACTAACTGGCCAGCACCATCGGTGGTGTTTGCTGGTGTCCATTCGATGCTCTCCACAGTGAAGTGGGAGTCAACACCGCCTTGGTTGAGAGTGAAGCGTGGAAGCACTATCTGCACATGGCTTTCCTCGGCAGTGGAGCCGTTGCCGTTCATCACGGCATACACCTGGGCCTTGAAGTCACGGCCCACGACGGTGGAGGTGTTGATGATGAGTTTCACCTTGACGATGTCCTTCACGTTGCCGTCCTTGTCGCACTGCACCAGGTTGACCCAGATGGGTTCGTAGGTCTTGTTGGAGTTGAGCAAGTCGCTATAGGTTAAGCGGAAGGTCACGGTAGGCATCTCCGTGTTGTCGGTGAAAGTGAAGCTGTTGACAGGCTTGCCGTTGTTCTGTGAAGCCAAGAAGGCATCTGCATCATTGTTGATGATCAAAGCAGGAGCGGCAGTTTCGTCAATCTGGGGCGAGCTCAATGCATTGCCAGTCCCGGGGAGGATCACCAAACCGTAGTTGACTTCAGGTTGTTTCTTGATTTCAGCTTGTTCGTCGGTATCGGCTTCCAGTTTCTGGGCATGGCCTTGCACGTCGTAGGTCATCCAGGAGTTGTTGTCGTAGAGTGCCGTGTTGAAAACCATCAACTCGGTTCCATAGTCGATGGTGGTGTTAAGGTTGGAACCTTGGCCTTGGGTCTGGAACATATAGTAGTAGTCATGTCCACGCCATGCGGGAAGTTCAATCTCAACATCCACATACTTGAACTCATCTTCACCGTGAGCAACCACGTCGAACACGCCTTCGCGCTCATGGATCTCACCGGTGGTACGCCAGATACGGAAGTAAGCCTCACCTACCTTCGATCCAGGAGTATGGTTTTCGTATTCCATCTGGACACCTCCGGAGGTCACTTTAGTACCATCCAAAGCAAATACGTTGTCGCCTGAAACGTAGCTCACCCAACCGCCATCGTTGCGGTTGTCGTAGGTGGCATTGTTCATAGCAAACGGTGCGCCCGTGCACCAACGCGGACGGGCATAGGCGCAGGTAGCCTCGTTGTCGCCGCTACTGGCCATCATGTAGGCATAGCCGTTGAGCATGCCGTAGCCAGCAGTATAGGAGGTTGTGTTACCGCTTGTCGTGGCGATCTGTTTGTCGTGATAGACCTTGATGTAGTTACCGCCGTTCACACGGACCTTGTTGGGTGTGGCGCTCAATGTGGAAGGTGTAATGGCCGTATAGCCGCCCACCGCAGTCTGCGAGGTGGGGAGGTCAGCAGTAAAGACATCGCTGCACGAAGCGCTCCAGAACGACTTGATTTGATCGATCGGAGCATCCATGATGAGGGTGCTACCACCAGTGACGATCACAGCCTCCGAAACTTCATAGATGGAGTAGAGTTCCGTCACGTTAAGTGAGTTGACGAGGCCTTGTCCCTGGAAGTCGAGGTGCACATTGTCGAGCACGAGGTAGTCGGCACGTTGGATGGAAGCAAAGTTGCGGGTGGTCGAATTGAAAGGATCGCTCGATTCACCATAGTTACGCAACATTACAGTATGTTCTTTCTTACCGGCATCGCATGAGGTACCTGAGCCGAACACGCTACCGTCGATACCCATGTAACCCACGGTGTTTTTGTCAGAGGTGTTGGTGATATAGTCCTGACCGTCGATATACACGTTGGAATTACCCGAAATGGTTGGTGCACCGAAGGTGCCATCAAACTTACCCCAGTCGCCACCAGCCCAAACAGAACCGGTGATGGACAGTTTGGCGATCTCGTAAGGCTCGGCTGCGGACTCTTGCCCAGCAGTTTCAACATGGTGAGGAGCGTTGTAGATGGCATCCTTACCGATGAAGGCATACACGGATCCGAAGCAGTTGCCGTAATAGCCGGCGGCATACACCTGTTGGTCGATCTGACCGCCGCTGATGTTGACTGCACATACCGTCTCGTCGTCATCCGCATCAGCGAAATTACCTGGATCAAAGCTAAGGGCATCATCGGCGTTACGCGAACCGCCATACACATTGCTATAGACACGGCCACCCAACACGTTGACGGTATGGCTACCGGCCACATACACCGAACCTTGATTACCCAAGGCACCACCATACACGCTACCGTGTACGCTACCGTTCTTCACATTGACAATCGTGCTACCTGCTGTAGTACCGTAGGCACCACCACCGAACACATTCTCGCTGATGTTACCACCGTTGATGGTAACCGTAGAAGCAACAGCAACTTCCTGTTGCTCTGGAGCAATTATCTCAATATCATCAATAAGCAGCCAATATTCGTCAGTACAATTAAAGTGGCGAATGGCAATATAACCTGCTTTACCAGAATAGGCACTTAAATTAGCTGAGAATTGATGCCATGTGCCTTGATCACGATTACCGCCACGTGACACTCCTTCAGGACCTTTATTTCCATTAGCAGGCAATGTCCATTCGTTAACCAAAACGAAAGAAGAAGCGTTGTTATCTGTAGTAGAAACAAACAAGCCAAAATGCTCTTCCGAATAATTACCATCTTGAGCACAAGCCCAAAAACTGATACTGCCACCTAGATTCACACGTGGGGAAACCAAATAGTTGTCTGGTGTTAAAGCACCGACATTATTAATAAAAGAAGCAGAGGCGGCAACACCAGTACCATTATGTCCATCGAAATCCGTAGTAGCCTGCCAGTTGTAATTATCACCATCGGCATCAATCGTTGTCCAATTGCCCAATGTACCATCAGCAAAATCATATGTTAACGTTCCAAAAAGGCCTGGTTCAACAGCACTTTCTGCTCCAATATTTCCATTCTCACCGCCACCATACACATTAGCAATGGTGCCACCAGTAACTTCCACAAAGGTTTGGCCTGTGATAGTAGCTTTAGATCCCGTTGTCCCTGAAACACCCTTGCCAGCGCCATACACATCCTTCATGGTGCCACCGCTGACCTTAACATCGGTATTACCCGTTACGGTACCTTCTTCGCCACCACCATACACATTATTATTAATAATGCCACCAGAGATGTTGACAGAGGTGCCAGCCGCCATATTGGTATTGGCACCCAAACCGCCACCAAACACATTTTGCACCGTGCCACCACTAACGTTGACAGTAGCTAGATTAGCAACCTCACCGTTATAGTTGGAGCCACCATAGACATCGCCATTGACCGTGCCGTCTTTAACGGTAACATTGGTTATTCCGCCCTTGTTCTGGCAAGCGCCACCGAACACGCCACCTTTAATGTTAGCCACATAACTTTCACCATCGACACCACCAGCCACACAGCCAATGGTACCACCTAAAACATGCACATTTGCAGTAGCTTCGGTGTAACCGTATGAGCCACCACCATAGACGCCACGCTCAACATAAGCTTCGTCAGCAATGACTACGTTAGTGCCAGCGGTGACCTGTCCTGAAGTGCTAGTAGCGTTATAACCGCATCCAGCACCAAACACATTGCCACCCACTGCGCGGTTGATAACCGTGGTTGAACCAGAGCTGTTGACTTGGGTCTTACCACCAACATACACATAGGAGTTGCCGTACATCACACCGCCATCTTCTTGCACACCATTTGCACCACCTGCAATCCATCCTTTAACGGTGCCATTAGTTAAAACAAACCTTCTGTCACCTGATGCGCCGGCGTAAGCGGCAGCACCATAGATAGATCCATTAGCAGTACCACCCTTAATCCTAATCAACACCGACCAAGAGCCGTCATTAACTCCATAATTGGCATAATTATCACCATAACAATTGACGCCACCTGCAATACTAGCGATTTCACCGCCTTCCATGACGAGACGGCGTTTACCACAATATTGAACAGAGTTGCTATTGTTGGCATTGATCGAATTACCCATATAAATAGAGTATTGAGCATTAGCATCTTCAACTCCTTGAACTCCTTGCACCTTACCGCTCTTGATGAGCCAATCGTAGGTAATGTTGTTTCTATTGTTTGCAGAAGTGAAGGAGTGTAAACCGTTACCGCCATAAACGGTACCACTGGGAGCTATATTCAACTTGGAGTTATCATTCTTGGCGCGATCGTAGTCACAACCAAAAACGGCACGGGTTGATACAGTGTTACCGAAAGTATAACCATCAGAATCAATCAAATCAAATTGGCCAAATGTTCCACTCTCAAGACGAATGGTATAATTCACTGCACTGGAGCTGCCACTTGACATACCTCTGATATGACTCACTTCACCAGTTACACCGCGACCTATCACCAAGTTATGACCATTTGCCGTCAGTTGCGACATCGAATTCAACCTGATGTTTTCAATTTTCAAATCAGCAGCACAGTTAATGCCGTTTGAAAGGGCTACTGTTGATGAACCACCCGTTCCATCTGGATTATAGGCGGTAACTGTTAGCGGGACATTTAATCCTGAAAGCGGACTGGAAGCAATAGTGAATTGAATCTGAGGCTTGTATGTTATGTGATTCATCGCAAAATAATACCCTTCTTCAGTGTACGCACTGGTTCTGGAATTATATACAGCGTTACCGGAATAAGTATAGAAACGTGGAGATGTATCCATATATGTACCAGTAGCATCAAACACAGTTACAATAATGTTACTGGAACCATCATACTCGAAAGGTGTATCAAGTGTAATGGTTTTCCATCCTGTTTGATTGAAATTTACTGTTCCAGAAAACACAAGCCCCGAAGCACTCATTGGCACGGATGCGTATGCACCCCAATCAGAGTCATAATCAAAATCCGTATTTGTAGTGGAAGTCAAATAGATATGCAAAGTTCTATTACTGCTTTGTGCATTATTTACACGAAATGCTAAAGAAGTAATTGATCCAGAAGAACCAATTTCAGAAGCAGTATAAATCTGTTGTGAAAGTGAATAACCGTAACCATAAGCACGATTAATATATAGTGGAACATTTCTACCAGAGGTAGTACTATTCCCACTTCCAAGCGTAATGGTTTGCGATTGTGTTCCTGGATTGCTCCCCAGCACCATAAAGTTACGTTCATAGCTCACGTTGGCATTAAGTCCAGAGGTGGAAGTGCTATTGGTCACGTAGGCTCTTGCCCAAACGGCTTCGAATTCCACTTCATTGCCTTCGCTATTGTCAGTAACAAATTGGATCTCCGTTTCGGCGGGAATGATGCTACCCACATTGTAACCATTAATGGTCACGCCATTGAGGCTCTTCACACGCCAACCATAGAAACCAGTATAGTATGTCGTGCCGCCAGAAGTGAATTTAGGACGCACTGAGAAGGGGTTCGGAATCAGCGTATAGGCCAAATTGCCAGTACCGGCATCGCCATTGGCACGCTCGAGGGTCTTCAGATAGATGAAAGTGTCTTCATTCTCAGAAGGGCCGACTTTCACACCTGTAGCATCGCTAAGGTTACCAGAAGGTGTAGCGCCTGTGGAGGTGTACATTTTACCATTACCATAATAAGTAATCTTCACATCAGCAGGATTGAGGCTGCGGATGGGATTAGTAGCATCGCTATAGTAACTCCAGCTATGGTCTTCAAAATCGTTAAGGATGACGGTGCCACCGTAGGTGCCGCTCGCACCGCCGCCAGGCAAGTACATCTCAGAAACGACATCGGATGGTTCGTAGTTGGTATCCACAGATCCATTGGTTACCTTATAGGCCACTACCTTCACCGTTTGGCCAGGGGTAAGGCTGTTGTTCACCGTCACAGTGGTACCACTCGTCACCAAGGTGCCGTTGGTAGTTGAAGGTTCGCTGCCATCGATGGTGTAGCGGATGGTGTAACCCGATGTCCAGCTGATGTCGGCCTTACCCGTGTTGTTGCCATTATCGGTAATGTCGATGGTGGGATCTGGCACTTGAAGCTTCCCGAATTGATACGTTCTCACCACCGACTGTTTGACGCAGGTCTTGGCTACGATGCAGAACTTGAAGTTGGTGTTGGGCGTGGTCCATTCAAAGTGTACCAAGCCAGGCATTGAGCCATTCCAGCCGTCAGGATCCACATAGGTGCCAACATTGTTGGGATTTTGGTAACCAAGATATACGGGATCTTCTGGAGTGTTGCCACTGGCAGCGGTAGTATAGATGACAGCGTAGGTTTCGTTGAGGTGATCAGGCACCGTGGGTGGGGTGATGATGATGGTGTTGCCATCACGCTCAATCGTAGCATTATTGATATTGGGCACCGGTGTAGCATCGGTGGCGTTGTAGGTCTTATCGGCCACCTCACTGGCATTGTTGCCGTTCACTGTCACTGCCTTTACTGTGGTGGGATAGGTGACTGAGAAAGGCTCCGTATAGAGTGTACCGTTCGTTGCGCTCGGGTTATTGTTATTTGGGTTACCTGTTGTATAGCGGATGGAAGCGCCAAGGGTGGTTGGGTAAAGTACCACCAGGTCGGAACAGACCTCCATGCTGATGGCTGGTTTCTGCAGCTCATACGAAGATGCTGGGATTGCTTTAACCGTGGCCCCCCATCCCTCTTCGGTGAAACCGTATGACTTGAAATAGAAGGTGATCGGGCCGTTGGCCATCACGGTAAAGGGTTCAATGATAGTTCCAGTGAGGGTGGTGATGAGCTTGTTGGGATTCACGGCATCGCCCTCATAGATGCTCAACTCTGCGTTATTAAGGCGGAGTGCGAAGTTGCCATTCAAGGCATGGGCATCGTTTGCGCCGTTGTTATCGGTGTAAGCAGTAAACGCTTCGAAGTCCACCTGCATGGCATAACCATTTTGTTCAGGATTGAAGGTGTAGGTGAATTCTTGGTTTCTTCCGAACCAGTGCAGCCAGTAGTTGGCTGGGCCTTTCGACGGACCACCTGAGTCGTAGAATTTTACGCCAGAAGTGCCTGCGTACGAACTGCCGTTGTGCATGTAAACTTGCGCTTGCGCAATTTGGGTGAATAGGGCCATGAACAATGTCATGACCAACGTCCTCACGAAGAGGCGTTTCTTCTTTTGTCTATTCGAGATCATTGATTTGTAAAATTTTTTTGTTATTATTATTCTATTTATCTAATTGATTCACAGTTGTTTGTTTATAAGTAACCATCTTTCTTCATAGGGGGAGCTTCACCACAAAGCATAATTCATCCCATTTGGCGCGGCAAAAGTGCAAATTTTTTTTGAATTACATATATATTAATGAATCTTTTTTTATCAACAAACGAGAAATAATGTTAATAAATTTTAAAATTAAATAAAATAAATGTTTGGTTTGGGATAGAAAATGTCTCCAAATAATCAACAATTTTCCTCTTGAAAATTTTAATAAAATACTTATATTTGTAGTATGAAAAGAAATAGAAATAATTCTTACTTTTCTACTTTCACCCTCATCCCATTGGAGTAGGCCGTAAACTCCGGCGCATACTGGCACTGGATCAGGGCGTAGCCGTTGCTGAGGTTGCCTTCCTTGGTGACGAACATGGTGTATTCCAGCTGGTGCACACCCTTCGAGAGGAAGTCGATGAAGAACTCCATGTCGGTGTCGGTGGTGCTCTGGTAATAGCACATCCCATCGCCGTAATGGTACCTCGAGATTACGTTCTCTGGCTCGAAGCCAGCGGCACGGAGGTCTTTCACGAAGACGAAGCTCATATCTTGCGTGCTCTCGAAGGTGAGCTTCACAGTAAGCTTGTCGCCGACCTTCAAGGTGCGGTTGGCGATGGGAACGAGCAGCTTGCCCTTGTCGGTGACGGTTTCCACGAAGATCTCACGCTGGATCTTGAAGCCCGACTCGTCGCTCTTTACCTCGTCGAAGGGCACGAAATACTGCCTGAAGAGTCCACCCCAGACCAAGTGGTTGGTGGGGTTGTTGACGGTGAGGTGACGCATGTCCTCGGTGACTTCGTTGGCGTTCCAGCGGCGTTGGATGAAGCCAGTGCCGGCCTGTCCGCCTTCGGTGCTGATGGCCTTGCCGCTGAAGCTCAAGGTGATGTCCTTGCCTTCCTCGAGCCAGTCGCTGCCGCGCATCAGCAGGGCGTAGATGGCATCGGCAGTGGAAGAGGAGTTCTCCCACATGTTGGTGCGTTTCTGGGTGAGCAGCCACACGCGCAGCTGGTCGAGCATCTCTTGGTCGCCCTCAATCTCGGCAAAGGCCGCCATGATGTTGGCATGGGTGGCGATATGGGAGATGAAGCTGAAGTACTTCTTCGGCCAGTACATGCCGATCTCGTCGTTTTTCTGGGCGCATTCCTTGAACGACTGGATGATAAGCTTGGCGGTCTTCTCATGGCCGTAACGGTGGAGCGCCAAAGCGGCATAGGAACGTTGGTTGAAGTCGAAGGAGGTCCATTCTTTCTTGTTGTCCAGCCGGTCGAGGTAGTATGTCTTGGCAGTGTTGAAGTCCTTGTCGGAGTTCTGCACCTCGAAGAAACTCAATCCATAGAGTTCTTGCAGGGTGAAGCTGCCGATGCCCCAATCCTTCTTGAGCCTTCTCATCTCGCGGTAACGTTCGGCGATGTCGCCTTCGATGAACTTGACGGCTTTTTGGCAGATACGTTGTGCCCTGCGTTGGTCTGCTTGGCTCATCGACTCCCAGACGCCCATCTGCTTGAGGCGGCCGAAGCCAGTGAGGATGTAAGCGGTGATGTAGGGGCTCTCGGGCATGCCGTCCATCCAAGGCCAGCCGCCGTTGTACTGCTGTTTCTTTTCGAGCAGGTCGAGGGTGGACGTCTGTTGTTGCTTGAGGTTGTTGAGGTCGAAGAGGTTTGCGATACGGGCGCGTTGATCGCTCTCGCTCTTGGCTTCGAGCACCCAGGGGGTCTCTTGCAGCATGATGGCCTTCAGGTCTTGGTCTTTCTCGAGTTGCGACATCAGGGCGTCGGGGGTCTCGATCTGCCATCTCTTGATGTAAGCCAGCAGGTTCGGGATGTGGTCAGCGATATAGGCTGAGAGGCTGTTGGCATAGAAAGCGTAGAAGGCGGTCTCGGGACGGTCGGTCCTGACGTTGGCGAGGTAAGGCAGCGATTGCACGGCGTACCACACGGGGTTGGTGCTGAAGTTCAGCGTCAGGGCGTAGTCGCGTTCATGGCTGTTGGGGTTGGCGATGGCTTCGAAGTCAAAGGTCTTCTCGGTCTCTGCCTTCACGGTGATGGGCAGGGTCTGGGTAAGGAAGATCTCGCTGCTGAGCACAGGCATGAGGTGTTGTTCGGCATCGCTGAACTGTCCTGCGTAGGCGGTGAAGCGGAAGGCCAGCAGGCTGAGGTCGTATTGGGCGGCCACCTTCCAGCGGACTTCCTTGCTGCGACCGGGGACGATCTCCTGCATGTTGACGACGGCATCGGTCTTGATGAGGTCGAGGGGCTTCATGGTGGTGGCATCGAAGATCTCGAGCTTGGCTTTGGGCGTCACGGCTTCGTCGCCGGTGTTGATGACGTTGGCGACAAACCAGAGCTCGTCGGTGTCATACATGTATCTCGGCATGTCGGCCATGATCATGACGGGCTTGGAGGCCTTGAACTCGTATTCCTTATAGCCGGTCTTGTTGTCCTTGGTGTAAGCCAGCATCATGAGTTTCCAGCGTGTAATGGCGTCGGGCAGGGTGAAGCTGAAGGTGCTTGTCCCGTCGTCGTTGGTGCGCAGGTTGGGGAAGAAGAAGGCCGTCTCGTTGAAGTTCTCGCGGAGGGCGGGCTCTGCATCCTGATTGGACTGTGCTTGAGTGCCTTGTTCTTTTTGGGCGGCCTCGACATCGGCTTCTGCTGCCTGTCCTGTGTCATCCATGGCTGCAAAATTGGTCGGCGCTACAGCTTCATCCATGACCATTTCTTCTTCCAGCACCATACCTTTGGCGAGCGGTGCGATGCCGCCTGCGCTCATGTTTCTGTAATGACGTGCAATGATCAGGAGGAAGGGGAAGTCGGAAGGCAGTTCGTAGTTGAACAGGCCAATGAAGCGGAAGTAGTCCACATCCGAGGAAGAAGAGATGAAGCGGTGTCCGTCATAGCCGAATCTGCGGCTGCTGACGCCGCTAGGTTTCATGTCGAAGCTCCAGTAGTTGGACGCGAAGGCGTCGAGGGCGGCATCGTACATGCCGGACAGCAGTGCCGAGGCGGTGTTCTTGCCTTGATAGTCCTTGACGTTGACGGTCCAGGTCTCTTCGCTGCCAGGGCTGAGCTTGTCGCGCATGGTGGCCAAGCTGACATTGAGGTCGAGGTTCTTGTAAGGGACGCTGATGCTTTGGCTTTTGATGTTATAGGTGTTTTCCTTGACGAAAGCGGTCTTGAGGCAGAGACCTCCGCGGTCTTCTTCCTTGACGTTGTAGGTGATGGTCTTGATCTCGTCGTTAAGTGTGATCCATTCTTCCAAACGCACTTCGTTGCCATGCATCAGCTGCACCCAAACCCTGACGTTCTTGGCTGAGCTGCCGATGGAGGAGCGGAACACGTCGCCAGGCTGCACAGAGGTCTGGTCGGTCTGGTACCAGGTCATCGACTTGTAAGGCATGATGCGGGCGTCTTTCTGATAGATGGTGAACTCCTTGGCGGTGACGGCCAGCGGGTCGTCGAGGCTCTTGAGCTCGATGTAGTATTTGCCAGGTGTCAGCGGATTCTTGCCCGGATAGAAAGAGGTCTTCTCATTGATTTCCACTTCGTCTTCAAAGACGAGGGTCTTGTGCTGCATCTTGTAGTTGCTGCCGTTGAAGTTGAAGCTGGGGAACTTGGCTTTGAGTTCTCCGTCGCTGAGCACCTGCCGGTCGAGGGAGATGCTTTGTCCGTTGGCTTCGAAGTAGTTGATGTCATCCGACTCGTCGAAGCGGTAGATGAGGCGTTTCACACGGGTCTTGGCGGGTTGTCCGTTCATGTTGACCACCTCGATGTTGTAGGTGTTGATGGCAGACATCTCGATCAGGCTCGGAATGTTGGTGCTAATGGCGACTTCGTTGTAGCCAGCACGTAGGTAATGGGTGTCGCTGTGGGTCTCGCCTTGAGCGCTGGTGGCAGTGACTTCGATTTCGTAGGTAAACACGGGCTGCTGCGAAGGCTTGGTCTTCAGCGAAGGCTTGAGGTTGAAGGTGACGTGGAATTTCCCGTTCTCGTCGGTGCGGCCTTTGCCGTAGGCGATCTGTTCGTCTTCGACAGGCGGGTACCACCACCAGCAGCAGCGCCACGGGAAGCTGGTCTTGCGCACCACACGGTAGCTGTATTCGACATCGTCGAGGCCGAAGCCAGCCAAGGCGCTGACATTGCCAGTGACGGCAACGTCTTCATTGAGCTTGTATTGTTCTTTGACTTTCTCGAAGCCGATCTCGAAAGTGGGACGTTTGTATTCTTCCACTTGGATGTGGGCGTTGCCGTGATTGCCTTGGAGGGTAAAGAATCCGTTAAGCAAGTTGGTGGGGATGACGAACGATCCGCTGAAGCCGCCGTATTCGTCGGTGGTGAACTTGGCCGAGCTGATCTCTTGCCAGTTGGCATCCTTGAAACGGATGGTCTCCGAGCCATTGGTGATCAATGACTTGCGGTCGCCATCGTGATGTGTCATGATGCCTTTGAAATACACCGTCTGTCCCGGCCGGTAGATGGCTCGGTCGGTAAAGATGGTGGTGATGTCACGCGTGTAGCTATTGCCAGGAAACGCTGGGAGGTTAAAAGAGCTATTTGACAACAAGACGTCCTTGCCTTTCCTCAACGTGATCTGGAAATTGGTGATGCCGCTGTTATTCTGTGCCAGGCCGTTTTTGTCGGTCTTTAGTGTTTTATGGATGACGGTTTCGTATTTCTTTTTTTCGTAGTTGTATTTCTCACTGATGATTTCTACGGTAGCATCTTGGACGGGCTGACCTGTCTTACGGTCGAGGACCACAATGTCGAGGACGCCGGGGAAGCTGCCGTTGGTGACGAAACTCAAGGTTGAGACTTGGAAGGCAAGCATAGTGGTGTAGCTGGGTTTCGCTTTGTTTTCGGTCTTGGCTACAAAATAGTAGAGTCCTGCGTCAAGGGCTGGCATTGCGATGAGGGTGGAGTGGGTCCGGTAGTCGGTCTCGGCGGGAAGGTTGGGTACCTGTCTGCTCACGGGTGTTTTCTTTTCCAGGGCTTTCAGGATTTCGTCTTTGTAAAGCCTGTTGAATTCCTTCAGTTCTTTTTCGGTGATGTTGTAAACCAGCAGCTCGGGGTGTTCGACGTTACGGTATTCGAGCACCACGGGGATATCCTCGTCAGGCAGCTGCACTTGGTTGAATGCGACGTTGACGTAAGGTGCGGTGATATGTTCGATGGTGCGTTTGCAATAATACGTGTTCTTCTGGTAGTCGGCGACGGTTTTCTGGCAGAGCTCCAGCGCTTTGCGGTAATTGTCGAAGAGGCTGCTGTCGTTGGGGTTGTTTTCATATTGAGTAACCAGGCTGGAGGCGTAGGCATAGACGAAGTGGGGATAGAAGTTGTTGCCTTTGTTGGCATCCATCAGGGAGAGCATGGCTTTCTGGTATTTCTCAACATCATCGAGGATGCCATCGACGAACTCGTATCTCTTGTAGTTGTTAAAGAGTGCGCATTCTTGGTTGTCCTTCATGTTGAAGCCGATGAGCTGTTGGAAGATCTTCAGGCATTTGATGATGGGCTTGTCGCTATCGCCCAGGTCGGCTTTGACGAAGTCCTTGTCGTCGAGCCACCAGAGTTCCGTGTTCCAAGCAGGATCGAGGTCGTCGGCCGTTTGTGATTCACGGTAGTGTTTGGCGACGCGGTGGAAGAGGAAGTCGAACATGGTGGGTTCATATTCCACATAGTTATCATGGTTTTTCTCGAAGAGGCAGAGGTAATCTTTGGTGTCGGCCTCTTGCAACAGCTTGACGGGCTTGAGGGCTTCGGCATAATGCTGGTCGATCAAGTCGAGGAAAGTCTGTTTGTCCCAATATTTCATCTCCTTGGAGCTTATGTCGCCGTCAATAGCCAGGTTTTCCACGATGGTATATTCGTTCTCCTGCAGATAGTTGCCATAAACCTCAGCGATTTGGCAATGGAGGACGGCGCGCGACACTTCGTCGAGGGTTTCGAGTTTACTGTTGGCGTAGGCTAGGTAAGCTTGTTCGGGGTCATCTTCGACGGTTTTGTTCATCACTTTTAGCCGATAGAGGATGGTCTTCAGCAACTGGATGTCGTTATGGTCTTTCAAGGCCTTTCCCTCGATCTCGTTCAGCACTTTTTCGGCGGATTCGGGAAGGGAGTTTTTAAGGTGTTCTTCGAATTGCTTCCACATGGTTTCGTATTTTTCAGTAGGTTTTACTTCTTTTGTTTTCAGTTTGAAAGAGAGCAAAGTTGTAGCAGCCAACAGCAGTGCGGCAATGATGACAATGTATCGTTTCATGATGAAAATTATTTAGGACAAAGATACATGAATAACAAAAAGCGTGCAAAAATATTTTGTTACTTTTGCAGTCATGAAAAACGAAATGGAAGCTTTTGAGGTGGCATTCAGCGAGGTCCTGTCGAGCGAAGTCGTGTCGATGGACAGGATTTTGGGCTATATTGCCTCGGTCAAGGGCAAGCGGCTACGTCCGAGGCTGGTGTTCTTGACGGCAAGGCTGTTTGGTGAGCCCAATGAGACCACGATGAGGACGGCGCTGTTTGTGGAAATGTTACACACTGCCACGTTGATACACGACGATGTTGTTGATGGCTCTGAATTCCGCCGTGGACAGCCATCGGTGAATGCCCATTGGGACACTAACACGGCGGTGCTGACGGGCGACTATCTGCTTGCCAAAGCCATGTCGTTGCTGTCCGGTTCTTCAGATTATCCTATTTTAAATGAGATGCTTAAGGTTGCCATGAAGATGAGCGAGGGGGAGATTTTGCAGAATGGAAAATTGAGAACGGAGAATGAGAAGGCTATCTATTTAGAGATCATAGAGCGTAAGACGGCGCAGTTGATCCGTGCCTGTTGTTTGGGCGGTGCGATGACGGTGCTTGGGGAGAAGACAGAAGACAGAAGAGAGAAGTTAGAATTGGTAGGGGAGTTTGGGCTTAACCTGGGTTTGGTGTTCCAGATGAGGGATGACATTTTGGATAACGACGATGATGTGGCAACCGCTATAGCTGAACAGCAGTTGCCATTGTATTTGGAGAAGGCTTTGAATGCCTTAGATGCCCTGGCTCCATTTGTGAAGGGCAAGGAAGCCTTTGATTCTTTAAGAGAATTGACGGTGTTTTGCGCTGAACGTAACCATTAAAAAATGGAGACACGCTTTGCGCGTCTCCATTTCACCGTTTTCCATTTACTTTTACTTGAAAGCGTTCTCGCTCAAGCCTTTGCCGCTCAAGGCAAGATCCTTCATGTAGCTTGGGACTTCCTTGCCGAGGTATTTATCGACATAAAGCTTAGAGAGGTATTGGCCGAGCATGAAGCCATGGCCGCGGAGACCTGTCAGCATGCCGACCTCTGGATCGACGATGTAGCGTGGTTCCATGTAGTAACCTGCCCACACTGCGTGGAAGCCCACGGAAGCAAGTTCGGGGATCCAGTCGGCGAACACTTCGGAGCAGATCTCGAGGAACTCCTTGCTGTTGTACTTCAGGTTCTGACGGGCCTCGAAGGCGTCGCAGTCGGGTGAGGCGCAGCCGATGACCTGACCAGTATGCAGGAACTGCTGGCCATAGACGGCGCTGAAGCCCTTGTAGTGACGGCGGTCGATGATCATGTCAAGTGAGTCGCCATTGGCACCCAAGTTGGGCAGACGACGTGTGATGAATGCTTGGTGCTTGACGGGATACAGCTGTGTGTCGATGCCGAGCATATCGGTGAACTTCTCAGCGCCCCATCCCATTGAGTTGACGAAGTGGTCGCAGGTGAACTCCACAAACTGCTTGTCGTGGGTACGGACGAGGGCCACGTATTTGTCGCAGTTCTTCTGTACGAATACCAGCTCGCAGTCTTCCATCAGACGGCCGCCGTGTTCGATGGCAATGCCGCGGATGTAGTCGATGGTACGACCTGGAGTGGCCTGCCAGCAGTTCTTCGAGATCAGGGCGTGGCTATAGACATTGCTGTCCATGTTCCACAGCGGAGAGATCTCCTTGCGGAAGTCTTTCTTGTCGATCATGTAGGCGTCGCTCCAGGCACGTGAGGCATCGAGGGCCTTGTAGGTGGCGTCGTCGTGGACGAGGTTCACGTAGCGTGTCAATTTGAAGTCGATGTTATGTACGGCTTGGATGCTCTTGAAGATCTCGAGGTTATGGTTGGCGATGTCGGCGATGTCGGGGTTCGAGAAAGCCGGACGTCCGCCTGCGATGCAGCGCCATGAGGAGCCGCGGTCGTAGTTGACCAGCACGGGTTTCTTGCCCGCCTCGGCGAAGTAACGGAAGGCACCGCTGCCAGCGATACCGCCGCCTGCGATGAGCACCTCAACGGTCTCTTTCTTCACGTCGTTACCCGTCTGGAACACGAAGGTCTCCTTACGGTTGGGCTGATACACGTCGCCCAAGGTGACCTGGTTGGCCAAAGGAGCACGAGGTGACGACTCGCCTACGACCTCGATGCCGTATCCGCGCAGGATCTGTTTGGCTCTCGACACGCAGCGCTTGCCACGGCAGGGGCCCATGCCCATGCGGGTGATGTGCTTGAGCTCATCGACGGAGATGAACTTGCGGTCGCCAATGACGTTGAGGATGGTCTTCAGATCCACGTCTTCGCAGTGGCACACGTAGGCGTCTTCCGTCAAAACAGGTTCTGTATTGGGCTTGAAAACAATCGGTTTCGGATAACGATCTTTCAGGATGAATCCCTTGATCTCGGTCATCAAAGGCATCTCGGTTCTCCACTTGGCGTTATCGACTTTCACGCGAACGACATGTGTCTTGTTAGGTTTGCGCATCACCTTCTCGATGATGCCCTCGCAGAGGATCATGCCGTCATTATCGATGAGATAGACATCCTTGCCTTCTTCCACATCATATTCGACCGGTAAGTAAACCACGTTCTTGTTGAGGTCGTAGCCGAAGATGGCCAAGCCCGGGCAGTGGTTCACACACTGCATACAGCCGATACACTTGTCGTAATCGACAACAGGTGTGGTGTTGGTTGAAGCTTTGGTGATGGCGCCTTGCGGGCAGCTGAACGAGCATGGGTTACAGGCGAAGCCATAGAGACAGTCGAGTTGCACGAAGGGTTTAGCCATCATGCGCTCTTTGCTTGGGAGGTTGGGCTCTTCGAGGATGCGCACAGGACGTTGCTGTGAGTCGATATATTGTCTCGAAACCTCGAGGTATTCGTCGTAGTTGTAGCGCACGCCGAGGTTTTGGGCTACCTCGAAGGCGGCTTGTTTGCCACGGAGCACGGCGCTAGTGCCTTCACCGATGCGGACGGCGTCGCCGCAGCCGTAGGTGTTGAGGCCGAAGACCTGCTTACCCTTGGAGAGGATCTGATCATCGGGGACGAGGCCGGTGCAGATGTTGATGATGTCGATATCGTCGATGATCTTCTCAGTGCCTGGGATGGGCTTGAAGTTCTTGCATTCGGCGATGACAGCTCCCACGATGCCGGTATGGTCCTCATTCGGGATGGCTTTCAGCAGCACATGCGAAGTCATGATCGGAATGCCCAGACGGCGCACACGGTTGGCCTGCACAGGGAAGCCTCCTTCGTGGTCCATGCCTTCGATGATAGCCTTGATGGTGGCACCGGCTTGCATGCCTTGGTACGAGGTCAAGTAGCCGATGTTGCCGGCACCCACGGTGAGGACTTTCTTGCCCAGCAGTGTATGCTCTTGGTTCATCATCTTTTGGAAGACGGCCGCGGTATAGACACCTGGTACATCGTCGTTTTCGAAGGTCGGCATGAAGGGTACGGCACCAGTGGCTACCACGAGATGTTCAGCATCCAGGTAGCTGATTTCCTGGGTGACGACATTCTTCAGGGCGATACGTTTGCCTTCGAGGATGTCCCAAACGGTGGTGTTCAGCAGGATGCCTTCGTGGTTGTCACCCGCCAGCGTCTTGGCGATGTCGAAGCCACGCATGCCGCCGAATTTCTTTTCCTTCTCGAAGAAGAAGAACTGGTGGGTCTGCATGTTGAACTGTCCGCCGATGTTGGCGTTGTTATCGATGACCATGTTGGCGATGCCGAGCTCACGGAGCTTCTCGCGGCAGGCGAGACCGGCAGGACCTGCGCCGATGATGGCAACGGTAGTCTTGTAGATGTTAAGGTTAGAGGTGAGAGGTGAGAGGTGAGAGGTGGCTGGCGTCTGTAATGATTTCTCACCTTTAACCTCTAACCTTTCAACTTCCTTCACGCCATCGACCTTGGTGATGCAGATGCGGCGGATCTTGCCGTCAACGAGCATCTCGCAGGCGCCGCACTTGCCGATGCCGCATTCGAGGCTTCGGTTGCGTCCTGTGAGGCTGTGGCTGTGAACAGGATAACCGGCTTGATGAAGGGCGGCGGCGATGGTCTTGCCCCGCTGTCCTTTTACGGGTTTGCCTTCATACAGGAACTCCACGAGGTCTTCCTGCGGGATGTCCAAGATAGGGTGTTTCTCAATCTTATACATAGTTTCAGTGTTTTGTGTCTCGTTTTGAGAGGCACAAAATTATTAAAATCTCTAAATAATAATCAATTTGTTTCTAAAAATTCAACATCAAACCTCTTGACATATTTAAAATAGTATGTATATTTGCAGTGTGAAAGATAACGATTGTTATTAATTAGATAAAACAATGATATAATGAAAGATTCAAGTCATATAGAAATTATTGAAGATCCTGTGAAAGAAGCTCGTAGGTATGTGTTGAATGCTAGGGATATACTCAAGGAAAAAGCCAAACTAGATGTTGAAACTCAACTTTATAGGGATCGAAAATATGTTCGTATGGCTGGAAATACCCTTTGGAATGGGGTGTTGCTTATGCTTGATGCTGTTTTTCGAGTGAAAACCGATGATGGTTCTCGTCCAGATATCAGGGATTACCGAAATGCAATCGTCAAACGAGACCTTAAATTACTAACCTTCGTCAATGCAGGATACGACATCATGCATCTTTCGATGGGATATGATGGAAATCCATACAAGGCAAATTGTCAAAAAGGGATAAGCCTTGCCAACGATATCATCAACCGCTGTGCTGCTATGATGTCTTCGTAGATAGCAGTCCGCAGGCGGCGTCGATGTCCTGACCGCGTGAGGCTCTGATGGTGGCGATGATGCCTTTGTCGTTGAGTGCATCACGGAAATAGGTCATGGTGGTGTTGTCGGGACTCTTCAGGGGGATGCCTGGCACGGCGTGGTAACGGATGAGATTCACACGGCAACGCAGGCTGCCCAGCAGACGGGCCATCTCCTTGATATGATCTTTGGTGTCGTTGAGGTCTTTGAAGATGATGTATTCGAAAGAGAGACGGCGCTGGCCGTGCCAATCGTGTTGTTTCACCAGATGGATGACTTCCTTGATGGGATAGTTCTTCTCGATGGGCATGATCTTAAGGCGCTCATCGTGGAAGGGACTGTGCATGCTGATGGCAAGGTTGCACTTCGACTCGGCAAGGAAGCGTTTCAAGTTGGGGATGACGCCACAGGTGGACACGGTGATTCGGGTTGGGCTCCAACCCAGGGCCCATTCCTGGGTGAGGATGTCGAGGGAACGCATCAGGTTGTCGTAGTTGTTGAGCGGTTCGCCCATGCCCATGAACACGATGTTGGTCAAGGTGTCAAACTCGGGCAGGCTGAGGATCTGGTTGACGATCTCGGCGGCACTGAGGTTCTTCTCGAAGCCCTGTTTTCCCGTGGCGCAGAAAAGGCAGTCCATCTGGCATCCCACTTGGGTGGAGACACAGAGGGTGGCGCGTTCCTTGTCGGGGATATAGGCGGCTTCCACGGTGCGCTCGCCAGCTGGGAAGAGGTATTTCTTTGTGCCGTCTTTGGAAACCTGTTCCTTCAACGGGGCAAAAAGTCCGACTTCAAATTGTTCTGCCAATAATTCACGCGACTTTCTGCTGAGGTTCGACATGGCATCGAATGAGGCGACATGCTTCTTGTATATCCAATCGATCAGCTGTTTTCCAGTGAATTTCGGCAGGCCGAGCTGATCTATGACCTCCTGAATCTCTGAAGGGGTCTTGCCTAATAGTATTTCTTTTTCTTCCATGGTGCAAAGATAGTGTTTTATGAAGATATTTTTCTATTTTTGCAACTTCTATTGAAAAACGCTGTAATTCATCCAAATGACAAACGACAAGAAAACAGGTGTATGGACCGCCTCGGCCTTCGTGGTGGCGAATATGATCGGGACGGGCGTGTTCACTTCGCTTGGTTTCCAGCTACTCGACACGACGAATATGTATGCCATCATGCTGCTATGGCTTTTTGGCGGTGTGATTGCCCTTTGCGGGGCGCTTACCTACGCAGAGCTAGGTGCCGCCATGCCGCGTTCCGGGGGTGAATACCATTATCTCAGCAAGATATACCATCCATCGGTGGGTTTCATCTCTGGATGGATATCGCTCCTTATCGGTTTTGCAGCGCCAGTCGCCTTGACCTGCATGGCGCTTTCTTCCTACGTCTGCAGGCTGTTTCCTGTCATTAATCCGAAGTGGCTTGGCGTAGGTGTGTTGACCCTGATCACTTTGATCCATACCCGCAACCTCAAGTTCAGCGGGTCTTTCCAAAACGTGTTCACCATCATCAAGGTGATTATCATCATCGCCTTTATTGTTTGTGGTTTCGTGCTGCCGGGACAACCTCAGGACTATAGCGCCCAAACTTTCACGGCGAAGGATGTGTTCAATCCGGGTTTTGCCGTGTCGCTGATCTGGGTCTATTACGCCTATTCTGGCTGGAACGCTTCGACCTATATGGCGAGTGAGATAGAAAATCCTAGACGGAATTTGCCTTTGTCACTCATCATCTCGACCTTGGTGGTTACGTTCCTTTACCTGCTTTTGAACTTTGTTTTTCTGCACTCCACTCCTATGAGCGATTTGGCAGGTCAGGTAGAGATCGGCCTGATCAGCGCGCGCAATATTTTCGGCAACAACATCGGCAACCTCATGGGTTTGATCATTTCGGTACTGTTGCTGTCGAGCATCAGTTCCATGGTCTTCATGGGTCCTCGTGTTGCACAGGTGATGGGTGAAGACCATCGAATCTTCCGCTTCCTTTCCCATAAGGACAAAAAAGGCGTCCCGATGGCCGCCATTGGCTTCCAATATGTGATCAGTTTCCTGCTCATCATCACCAATTCGTTCGAGATGATTACCAAATACACGGGCATCCTGCTTTCGTTCTGCTCGCTGCTCACTGTGTTCGGTGTGTTCATCCACCGTCGGAAATATCCTGATTTGAAACGCAACTACAAGACCCTTGGCTATCCCGTCACGCCTATCATCTTCTGCATTTTGATCATCTGGAGTATCGTCTATCTGGTGCATGAGGATTATGTGAAGACTTTCGTAACCCACGACCAGTCAGTGATGTGGATGTCGCTCATGAGCTTCCTGACCTTGCTGTCGGGTGTCATCGTCTATCTGATCGACCGTAAAATGACAACTAAACAAAACATACAATGAAAAAACACTATCTCTTATCTTTCGGTCTTGTGCTTTTTGCAATGACCGTCTTTGCAAGTTGCACTAGTAACGGAGAAGGCAAAGCTGCACAAGAAACCGTAGCCGACTCCATCCCGGAAGTCGTTGAAATCGATCCTTACGTGCGTCCTGTTGCCGATCCCGTCCTCAATTCCACTGCACGCATTTTGGCAGGACTTCCGCTCGAAGAAGGCGACGCGCTTTATGCACTTACCCAGACCAACGAATGGAAACAGCATGCCCAGACCATGGACAAGATGTGGGCGAAATGCCAGGTGACCCTCGACAAGGTGATTGCCATCCGCGACAACGACCTCACGGCTATTGTTGACAAAGCCAGCAACGTCTTTTATTCGTTTAGCGGTCCCGACTTCAACTTCATGACAGCCTTCTTCCCCATGGCGGAGACCTATTACATGCTGGCCTTGGAGCCCACTGGAAAGATCATCGCCCCCGAAGGCTTGACTGGGAAGGTCTATAAACAGATGCAGAAGACCCTGCAAGTCCTGTTGGGTAGCAGCTTCTTCATCACCAAGGACATGGCCGTTGACATGAACACGAATGAGATCGACGGCACCATCCCAGTTTTCATGGCGTTGATGGCTAGGATGGGCTACGAAATAGTTTCTATTGACTATCAGGATCTTACCAACGAAGGCAATTGGGTTGACGTGAAAGAAAACAGTCCTTTCATCAAGATCCGTTTCTTCCTTGATGGAGAGAAACCCATGGAACAGACCCTATATTACCTTTCAAGCAATATCGCCACCACGAAGTTTGATCCTCGTGTGCAGGCCATGATCGACAAGATCGATCCTGAGACTACGGCTTCGTTCGTGAAGTCTTGTTCCTATTGCCTCCACGAGGAGAAATACTCCCAGATGCGACAGGATATCCTCGACCATTCCTTCGCTTTGATCCAGGATGACACAGGTATCACTTACAATACCTTGCTGGAGAACGGTTGGACTGTCATGCTGTATGGTAAATACACCCATCCTTTGGCTGTTTTCGGTCAGAGTGTCTATCAAAAATCGCTTGACGATATCTTCAAAAAAGGCGAAGGCATTCGTCCGCTGGGCTTCCGTTTCGGATACAATGCCGCCGGCTCTGTCATGATGGTGGCCGAAAAGCAATAAACATCGTTTCTAAATGCGGCGGGTTATCATTTCTCTTTCATTAATGATGTTGGTGAGTGTCGTGGCTCAAGCCCAGATACTTACCAGCAGTAACCTGCCTATAGTGGTCATCGAGACTGACGGAGGCGTCAGTATTCCTGACGAGCCCAAGGTGCCAGGAACCATGAAAATCATTTGGCATCCTGATGGTTCGCGCAATTATTTGACTGACATCAACAACCCTGCATTTCTGAACTATGACGGGCGTATTGGCATTGAGAAACGGGGTAGCACCTCCCAGGAGTTTTTAGAAAAAAAACCCTACGGACTGACGACGTTTCAGGCTGATGATGTCACCAGTAATAACGTCAGTATTCTTGGGATGCCCGAGGAAAACGACTGGGTGTTGAATTCCTTGGCGTTTGACCAAACAGGGATGCGCGATGTGCTGGCATACGAGCTTTCGGAAAGCTTGGGTCAGTATGCACCTCGGCGTGTGTACTGCGAGGTGATGATCAACGGAGATTACAAAGGCCTTTATGTCTTCATGGAGAAGATAAAGGTAGATAAAAACCGCGTCAACATCGTGAAGATGGATGAGGACTGTAACAGCGTGCCTGAGGTCACGGGAGGCTATATCACCAAGGCTGACAAGACCACTGGAGGCGATCCTGTGGCATGGCAAATGCAAGAGTATGGGAGTGGCTGGTGGCCCAGTTACGTGGATTTCATCCATCACTACCCTAAACCCGATGACGTTACGCCAGCACAGAACCAATACATACGCCAAGTGTTCTTCGACTTGGAGCAAAAAGCTGGACAACATAACACCTCAGCGGAGAATGGCATACCTTCAATCATTGACGTCCCTTCTTTCATCGACTTCATGATGATCGCGGAATACACCTCCAATGTGGATGTCTATTCTTTGAGTACCTTCTTCCATAAAGACAGAAACGGGAAACTAAGGGCAGGTCCGGTGTGGGACTACAACTTGGCTTTCGGCCACGATGAATTCGGCTATCGCAGCCGCTATGACGTATGGCAGTTCGACAACGAGGACAACAAAGGTCCACGGTTTTTCAAGGACCTTTTCGACACGGATCAGTTTCGGTGTCTGATGTCGCGGCGTTGGGAAGAGCTGACGCGGCGGGGGCAGCCTCTGAACTATCAGTTGGTATGCAATCGCATTGATGCGATCGACGCCTTGATAACGGAAGGGGTGGGACGCGACAACCAGCGTTGGCATAAGATGAACAGTCATCAGAGTTACGTCCAAGACATGAAGGAATGGCTGCAGATGAGAACCAATTGGTTGAACACCCATTTTGGTCCTTATGACGCTTGCGACGAGTTGGATTTGCCGCCTTTGGTTATCTCCAAGATCAATTATCATCCCGAGGATTGGTGGGGCGTTGACGGCGACCATCTAGAGTTTATCGAGATCACCAATAATGGCGACGAGGAAGTTGATTTAACAGGGGTATATTTCCGTGAGTTGGGTGTCACCTACGGTTTTCCAGTTGGCTCCACGTTGGCTGCTCATGATGCTTTGGTACTTTGTTCTGATTCGTTGATCTTTGTCGAGTATTACAATATGGTGCCTTTCGGACAGTTTAGCCGCAACCTTTCCAACAAGTCGGAAAACCTTGTATTGGTTGATGCTTGGGGCAACGTCATCGACCAGGTACATTATTACGATAGCGATCCTTGGCCTTGGGAAGCAGACGGTGAAGGGGCTTATTTGGAGCTTATCGACTTGGATTTGGACAATAGTTTGCCCGAGAACTGGACGGTAGGGTACGATGTCACCACGATTCCTGAAACTGAGGTTTCCGATGGATTCAGAGTGTTTCCCAATCCAACTCATGGTGTAATCACCTTGGAGACGCGGCGCGCCACGTCTCTACCATATCGGATTTCCAACATGCTGGGCCAAATCCTGATGACTGGTACGATCCATGGCGAAATGCAGCAGGTAAATGTCAGCAGGTTGCCCAGTGGGATGTATTCCCTCACGATAGGAAACAAGACGAAAAAATTGATGGTGAAATAAAAAATCAACCCAACCTAACCATCAGGTCAAGTTGGGTTGAATAAAAACCGACTTCTAAATCATTTCATTGCCTGTTCCACAGCCACGGCGACGGCGACGGTGGCGCCCACCATCGGGTTATTACCCATGCCGAGGTAACCCATCATCTCGACGTGAGCCGGGACGGATGAGGAACCTGCAAACTGGGCGTCGCTGTGCATGCGGCCCATGGTGTCGGTCATGCCGTAGCTGGCGGGGCCAGCGGCCATGTTGTCCGGATGCAGTGTGCGGCCCGTGCCACCTCCGGAAGCCACTGAGAAGTAGGGCTTGCCGGCGAGGAGACGCTCCTTCTTATAGGTGCCTGCCACGGGGTGTTGGAAACGGGTGGGGTTGGTGGAGTTGCCAGTGATGGACACATCCACGTTTTCGAGCCACAGGATGGCTACGCCTTCGCGGACGTCGTCGGCACCGTAGCAGTTCACCTTGGAGCGGAGTCCTGTGGAGTAGGGGATGCGTTCTACTACCTTCACTTCGCCGGTGTAATAGTCGAACTCAGTGCGGCAGTAGGTGAAACCGTTGATGCGGCTGATGATCTTGGCGGCGTCTTTGCCGAGGCCGTTGAGGATGACGCGCAGGGGTTTCTGACGCACTTTGTTGGCCATCTCGGCGATCTTGATGGCGCCTTCGGCGGCAGCGAAACTCTCGTGGCCAGCCAGGAAGGCGAAGCACTCGGTCTCCTCACGGAGCAGACGGGCGGCTAGGTTGCCGTGGCCGATGCCGACCTTACGGTCGTCGGCGACAGAACCGTCGATACAGAATGACTGCAGGCCTTCGCCGATGGCTTCAGCGGCGTCGGCAGCGTTCTTGCAGCCCTTCTTGATGGCGATGGCAGCACCACATGTGTATGCCCACTTCACGTTCTCGAAGCAGATGGGCTGGGTTTCCTCAGCCATCTTATAAGGATCGATGCCTTTGGCTTCGCAGATCTCGTCGGCTTCCTCGATGCTGTTGATACCGTATTGGTTCAATACTTTCAGGACATTGGCCATGCGGCGTTCCTGACTTTCGAATTTAACTTCTCTTCTTGCCATGGTATGTCCTCCTTATTCTTTACGTGGGTCAATGTATTTAGCGGCGTCGGCGAAACGACCATAGGTGCCGGTGGCTTTCTTCAGGGCTTCGTTGGCGTCGTCGCCTTTCTTGATGAAGTCCATCATCTTGCCGAGGCTGACGAACTCGTAACCGATGATCTCGCTGTTCTCGTCGAGGGCGATGCGGGTGCAGTAGCCTTCAGTCATTTCGAGGTAACGGGGACCCTTTTCGAGGGTTCCGAACATGGTGCCGATCTGGCTACGGAGGCCTTTGCCAAGGTCTTCGAGAGATGCTCCGACGAGCAGTCCGCCTTCGGAGAATGCCGATTGTGAGCGGCCATAGACGATTTGAAGGAAGATCTCGCGCATAGCGGTGTTGATGGCGTCGCACACGAGGTCGGTGTTGAGGGCTTCGAGGACGGTCTTGCCAGGCAGGATCTCAGCGGCCATAGCGGCGGAGTGGGTCATGCCAGAGCAGCCGATGGTCTCAACCAAAGCTTCTTGGATAATACCGTCTTTCACGTTAAGGGTGAGCTTGCAGGCTCCCTGTTGCGGGGCACACCAGCCGATGCCGTGGGTAAACCCGCTAATGTCTTTCACATCTTTGACGCGCACCCATTTGCCTTCCTCCGGAATCGGAGCGCAAGGATGGTTGGCGCCTTTCTTCACGCAACACTGATGTTGCACTTCTTGTGTGTAAATCATTATGTTATTGTTTTTATTGTTTACAAAAACAGCCCCCAAGAACACCTGGAGGCTGCCTAAAGTACCGAAGGCCGGGATCGAACCGGCACGAGTTTAACCTCATCGGTTTTTGAGACCGACGCGTCTACCTATTCCGCCACTTCGGCATGGTTTTCAACGAACGAGGCTGCAAAATTACAAAAAAATCCATTTATACAACCTTTTTTGAAAAAAACTTTGGCTATCTCATCATAAAGCCGTACCTTTGCAGCCCGAAAAAACCAAACTTTTTCAGCGATGTCAGGAAAATTCGTTTCCATTTTTGCAGGAAGGGCTACTCAGGAACTCGGCACCAAGATCGCCGAGGAATACGGCCGCATTGAGAACAAGCCAGATTTCAAATTGGGTAAATCTTCAGTGGTTGTCTTCTCGGATGGAGAGTTCCAGCCTTCGTTTGACGAGAGCATCCGTGGTCATCACGTGTTTATCGTGCAGTCCACCATGCCTCCGACTGAAAACTTGATGGAACTGCTGTTGATGATCGATGCCGCCAAACGCGCTTCGGCACACAAGGTCATCGCAGTGATTCCTTATTTCGGATGGGCCCGCCAAGACCGCAAGGACCAGCCACGTGTGAGCATCGGCTCGAAAATGGTGGCCAACATGCTGACGGCAGCCCATGTCGATCGTATCATCACCATGGACCTTCACGCCGATCAGATCCAAGGTTTCTTCGACATCCCGATGGATGCCTTGTACGCTTCCAGCATCTTCATCGACCACATCCAGAAGATGAACATCGACAACCTGCTGATTGCTGCTCCTGACCTTGGCGCTTCGAAACGCGCTTCGGCCTACGCCAAACGTCTGGGCTGCGACCTGGCCGTCTGCCATAAGCAACGTGCCCGTGCCAACGTGGTGGAAAGCATGACCCTCATCGGCGATGTGAAGGACAAGAATGTCATCATCTTGGATGACATTATCGATACCGCCGGTACCATCGTGAAAGCCGGACAAGTGATGATGGACCACGGCGCCAAGAGCGTCCGTGCCTTCGCCACCCATGCCGTGTGCAGCGGCCCTGCCATGGAGCGTCTCGACAACTCGGTGTTCGAGGAAGTGGTGGTCACCGACTCCATCCCGTTGCCGGCGAATGCTTCCAAGAAGATCAAGGTAGTGAGCACCGCGAAACTGTTCGCTGATGTGATCCGTCGTATCGAGAACTACGAATCGATCAGTTCACTGTTTAAATAATTGAAAATTGAAATTGAAAGTTCTTAACTGAACAACAGAACAACTTAATAACTAATAACTTAAATTCAACACCATGAAAACTATCTCATTGAGCGGTTCTCTTCGCGAGAACGTAGGGAAAAAAGATGCTAAGGCTTTACGTAAAGCCGAAATGGTGCCGTGCGTCCTTTATGGCGGCGACGAGCAAATTCACTTTGCAACCGAGGCAAAGAACTTCAAGAAGATCCTCTTCACCCCAGAGTGCTTCATCATCAACATTAACTTGGGTGACAAGTCTTACAACGCCATCCTTCAAGATGTCCAGTATCACCCTGTGACCGACAACGTGCTGCACGCCGACTTCCTTCTGGTGAAGGAAGACAAGCCCATCACCGTCGTTCTGCCTATCGCCATCGAAGGCTCAGCCCCTGGCGTCATGCGCGGTGGTAAGCTGAAACAAGCTGTCCGTAAGATCAAAGTCAGCGGTCTTGCCAAGGACCTCCCTGAAATCATCACTGTCAACATCAGCAACCTCAACATTCTCGATTCTATTAAGGTCCGTGACCTTAATATCGAAGGTGTTACCATGGTGACCCCTGGTTACCAGGTCATCGTCGAGGTCCGCGCTGCACGCGGTGCCTCTGTCGCTGCTGAAGAGACTGAAGAATAATCAATATTCTGTCAAGAATTAGAGAATTAGAGATTTCAAAAGCTCGAAATTGAAATCTTTAATTCTCTATTTTATTGATAAATAATCATCAATGAAATACCTGATCGCCTGTCTCGGAAATATCGGTGCCGAATATGAGAATACCCGGCACAATGCGGGTTTTCGGATAGGCGACCGTTTAGCCAAGGATCTTGATTTCACTTTCACTACCGGCCGACTGGCTCAGGTGGCGGAGGTGAAGTTCCGTGGTAAAACGCTTATTGTCATCAAGCCGACAACCTACATGAACCTCAGTGGCAAGGCGGTTAAATACTGGCTGGACCAGGAAAAAATCCCCATTGAGAATCTGTTGGTCGTCAACGATGACATCGCCCTTCCCGTGGGCACCATCCGTCTCCGCAAAAAAGGCGCCGACGCCGGTCATAACGGATTGACCGACATCATTGAGAAACTGGGAACTAGCGTCTTTTGTCGCTTGCGCTTCGGCATCGGCGACGATTTTCCTCAAGGCCACCTGGTTGATTTTGTCTTAGGCCATTGGAAATCCTCGGAGGAACCCATTGTGGATGAAACTGTTGACAAGGCGGTCGAAGCCATCAAGAGCTTTGTGGTTCAGGGTCCGGACAGGACGATGAATCAGTTTAATTGAAGAAGTCAGAAGAAAGAAGTAAGAATGAAAAAACAACTATTCATTATAGGTTTGATGGCTTTGGTTCTTGCTTCTTGCAGCACCGATGTCGATCTTTATAATGACTACAAGGACATCCCAGTCGTTTATGGCCTGATCGACGCCCAGGCGGATACCAATTATATCAAAATTACCAAAGCCTTTTACGGTGACGATGAGCATTCCATCGATGCCAATGTCATCGCGCTTATCTATGATTCGAGTAACTATCCATGCAAACTCGACGCTTTCATTGAAGAACTGAAAAGTTCGTCAGGCCAGCATTTTGAACCAACTGGACGTATATTGTGGCTGGATACCTTGACTATTCATAATAAAAAACCAGGTTATTTTTATTCACCCCACCAGCAATTGTATTATACCGCCGAGCGTTTTAACACAAATACCAGCGGCAATAAATACCGATACAAGCTTAATATAGTCAAACCTGATGGTGATACCGCCACAGCGGAGACGGGTATTGTAAGTGGTAATACAAGGGTCATTACATCGAAAGTGGATTTTCAATCAACACCAAGCAATGAATCGAATGAGTTGCTGTTTAAGTCCACCGAACAGGCAATGCTTTATGAAATCGCCATGCAATTTGATTATTGGGAAGTCTATCCAGGGAAGCCCAGGGTAAAGAAAGAGGTTTCTTGGTCATATGGCACCAAACGTCTTACAGAGTATGAAAAAGTGGTTGGCACCGAAGACTTTTACAAGCTGTATTATTCTGTGAATACTTTATTCAATATGTTGGAAACGGCTATTGGGAACGACACTGTATGGGATGTGAATCACCCTAATGTGATGCGCTATATGGGCGATTTCATCGTTTATATTTCTGCCGCTGGCGAGGACTTTAATGATTATTATCAATTCACTCAAGCGATGCAGAACGGGCTCAGTCTTTCGACGGATTATAGCAATATAGAAGGCGGCTGCGGTTTGTTTTCATCTCGCATCCTGGTGCGCAATACACTTCGATTGTCTTCGGGTACAAGATTCGATCTTTTCCGTAAACCTTGGGGTTTTCAGGAACAATAGTTGCCTGTTTTCCAATCTTTCAAAGATCCTCCAAAAATATCAAACCTCACGAACCTGCACTCCAGCGGACCGTTCCACACTGGGATCTTGGTGGTGGGCTTTAGTCCTACATGCTTCAGTGCTACAGCATCGTCGGTGATGAGCCAGCACTGGTAACCTTGGAAGTTGTGCTTCAAGGTATTGCCGATGTTTTCATACACCTGGTCGATGTCGTCTTCCTCCAGTCGGTCGCCGTAAGGTGGGTTGATGATGATGATGCCACCTTCTTCGGGTGGCGTGAGGTCTTCCATGTTTTTCTTCATCAAGTGGATGTCGTGCTGCAAATGTGCATTGTTGATGTTGCCTTCTGCGATGGCCACAGCCTTAGGGGAGCGGTCGGAGGCCCAGATCTCGTGCTCGAATTCAACGATTTGGCTGTCGGCTTCATCCTTGATTCTTTTCCACAACTCGGGATCCCAATCGTCCCATTTCATGAAGCCCCATTGCTTGCGGTAGTAGCCTGCCGGGATCTTCATGGCGTACATGGCTGCCTCGATGGGTAGGGTGCCCGAGCCGCACATGCAGTCGAGGAAATTGCAGTCGGCCTTCCAGCCACTGAGTTGAATTAATCCCGCTGCAAGCACCTCGTTCATGGGTGCTTTATCCACTTGTTTGCGGTAGCCGCGGTGATGGAGGCTCTCATTGGAGCTGTCGAAGAGGATCTGTACCTTGTCCTCGCGGATATGGAGGTTGATGCGCAGGTCGGGATTCAAGGTGTTGATGCTTGGGCGTGGCCCCATCACATCGCGAAACTGGTCCACTATGGCGTCTTTCGTCTTCAAGGCGGCATATTGCGAATGGGTGAAGAAACGTCCGCTGGTCACGGCATCGACACAGAAGGTCTGGTCGGTACGAAGCAGCTCCCACCATTGAATCTCCTGCACTTTCTTGTAGAGTTCATCGGGGTTCTTGGCGAAGAAGGTCTTGAAAGGTTTCAGCACCTTGAGGCCTGTGCGCACGTTGTAGTTGAGACGGTACATCATCTCCTTGTTGCCTTCGCAAATGACGGCACGGTGCATCACCTTGACGTTTTTGGCACCTAGGTTTCTGATCTCCGCTGCCAGCACGTCTTCCAGTCCAGCGACAGTCTTGGTAATGAGTTGGTAATTGTTTTCCACGGGATGAAATTTTTGGCAAAAATAGACTTTTTAAACGGATATTTTCTTATTTTAGCCGATTCTTTTAAATTGAAAATTGAGAATTGAAAATTGAAAATATATGAGCACTAATTTTGATCCTCGCGCCAACTACGAGCAGACCAAAAAAGAGATCGGCTACGTAGAGCGCAAAAAAGCCAAGCAAAGAGATTACAACCACATTGGCTTCATGTCGGGACTGGAAGTGCACCAGCAGATCAAGACCAAAGAGAAGTTGTTCTGCCACTGCCCAGCCGGACGATTCAACAAATTTGAGGACTACGATGCCGAACTGATCCGTCACATGCGCCCCACGCTTTCCGAGTTGGGTGAATACGACGGCACCGCCTTGATGGAGTTCAAAACCAAGAAGGAGATCGTCTATCGCATCAAGAACCAGACGGCATGTACCTACGACATCGATGACACGCCTCCGTTCCCCATCAACAAGGAGGCGCTGCATAACGCCATCGTCATCGCCTTGAGATCGAATCTCAATATCGTGGGCGAGGTGCACATCACCCGTAAGCAATACCTCGACGGCTCCATTCCGACGGGCTTCCAACGTACCGCCATTGTGGGCGTGGAAGGCCTGTTGAAGATGCCGAAGAAGGACATCCGCCTTATCCAGCTGAGCGTCGAAGAAGATGCCTGCCGTGAGATCAGCGATATCGGACACCGTCGCATCTATCAGACCGACCGTTTGGGTGTGCCGTTGATTGAGACGGTGACCTACCCCGATTGCAAGAACCCCGACGAGTTGCGTGAGACCTGCGAATACATCCGTTTCCTGGGCCGTTCCACTGGCCTTGTCCGCACGGGCATGGGCGCCGGCCGTCAAGACGTCAACGTGAGCTGTAAGGGCGGCACCCGTGTCGAGCTCAAAGGTGTCCAGCATGCCAAGTGGATTCCTGAGCTGTCGCACAACGAGTGCTTCCGTCAGTGGTCGCTGGTGCAGCTTGCCGAGAAGCTCAACAAGAAACTGAAGAAAGCCCACTGGAAGGTCGAAGTAGCCGATGTGGGCTTCAAGACTGATTATACTCCGATTTGCGATGCCAAAGCCGCCGGTGGAGCTTTGAAGATCGTCCGTCTCCCAGGCTTCCGCAGCGTGTTGTCGCATTTCACCCAACCGGGCAAGATGTTCGCCGATGAGATTGCCGACCGTCTGAAGGTCATCGCCTGCCTTGAACGTCCCAACATGCTTCATGACGAGATGTTTGAGCCGGTGCTGGAACCCTCCGTGTGGCGTAAACTCGGCAAGAAGGTCCACGCCACCGAAAAAGACGCCCTTATCCTGATCTGGGGTCCCAAGAACGACATGCCTACTGCCATTGAGACCATTGAGGAACGCTGCCTGATGGCTTTCGACGGTGTGCCGAAAGAGACCCGTAAGGCCGTCTGCAATGGCATCACCATCTTCGAGCGTGTGTTGCCTGGCGCTGACCGTATGTATCCCGATACTGACTCGGCTCCCATCCCGTTGGATCCGAAGGAGATCGAGGCGATGAAGAAGGAACTGCCTTCCGAGGTCATCGATCGTTACTACAAGCTGAAGGAATGGAATGTCCCGCAGGACTGCTTCACCTACATCTTTGCCAAGAACTGGTTCCCGGCCATGAACGACATCGTGGAAAAACTCGGCGTGGATGGCCGTATGTTGGGCTGCTTCGTGGGCATGAGACTGAAGAACCTGATGTGCAAGAATCCCGATTCACAATTCAATGGCGAGACGCTTTACAAACTCTTTGCTTTCTTGAAACGTGAGAAACTCAACTACCGTCTGGCTTGGAACATGGCTCCGACACTGGTGAACGACGCTTCCATGGAAATGAAGGAAGTGCTTCGGACCATTGGTTTCCGTAGGGCTTCGGAAGATACTATCAGCAAGAAACTCGACAAACTGATAACGTCTTACATCCCTCGCAAGAAGTTCCATGCAGCGGTCAACAAGCGTAACTGGATTATGGGACAGATGAAAGAGGCGGTGGGCAACATCGAATTGAAGGAATTGGCTAACAACATAAAGTAGCCTTTCTGAATTAGGATTGACAAAGCCGTCGCATGATATTTAGCGTCTCATGCGACGGCTTTTCGTATTGTTATTACTTGCATGTTTGGGAAAATTGTCTTATATTTGCAAAGCCTCAAATTCTTAAAAGCTCCCCAACATGAAAAATCGATTTGTACTTATCCAGAAGATGGCTTTAGCCATTTCTCTGCTCTTCGTCTCGCATCTTTTTGGGCAAACAATGAGCGAAACACACATTGTCTGTGACGCAACCGTTGATTCGGTTTTTGAATCATCGTTGCCTGAAATAGTGTGGATACAGGAGGCTTTAACAAGGGTTTTGCCTTCCGCTGTGGACAATTCGATTTTGGTTGAAGGATATATGCCGCCTATTTTTGACCAAGGTTTTTCGAGCTCATGCGTACAATGTGCTGAAGTTGGATATGTGTTTACGTATGAGCGAAACCGATATTTAGATGTGCCGGCAGGCAGTCGTTGGTACAATGGAACGCAAACGGAAATGCAGAATCTTTTCCATCCTTTCTTTACTTATAATTTTCTAAACAAAGGGGATGGGACACAATACACAAATTATGGTTCTGGATTTGTAATTGTGGCTGAAAATGGTTGCCCTACACTAAACAATTATTATAATCCTATTCTTAATCCGCCATATAATCCGAATACCAACCAGTTACCTTTTCGCTACTGGTTGGATGGAACGGAGAATTATATTTCTGCAACAGAGAATAGTATAGATTTTACAGAAGGTATTTACCCGTTTAAAATATCTTGGGGAGATACATATGGTAGTTTGGATGGGCTCAAAAGATGGCTTTTTACCCATAATACCCTTGATGAAATCGGTGGCCTTGCGATCATTTCGGTAAAAATGCCAAGCAATAACAACCATTACACTACTATCCCTTCAGGAAACCCACATGAGGGTGAATACATTATCAAATCTTGGGCTTCATCCGGAGGTCACGCTCTTACCATCGTCGGATACGATGACAACATTTGGGTTTCGGATAATCATGTAGAACCTGAAGAGAACACTCCATTAGCCAATTGTGAAAAAGGTGCTTTCAAAGTAGCAAATAGTTGGGGAGCAAATTGGAAAAACAACGGGTATGTATGGATCCCTTATAAGTTATTGGCAAATGGTCAGCTGCAGTATAACAAACGAGCCTATACATGTCGCGCCACCAATGGTGCAGAACAGACTGTTTTTCTTTCAGCAACAGTTGCTCATCCGAGAAGACAATCGATGAGACTAATGGTTGGTAAAGGCAATAACTCCTCTGTTGAATTGCCCGATAATTCTGTATTTTTCAAGGTTTTTAATTATCAAGGAGGAGAACTGCAAGGTGTATCCATTCCTATTAACGGAGACAATCACAATCCAGGCCCAATAGACTTGGCTTTGAATTTTGGGGGAAAATATTCACCTTACAATTGTGGAAAGTATTTTTTACAAATAATTGACAATAACAATTATACAGGTAATTATACAAATGGTACGGCCTATGTTGACAATTTGCGTTTATACGACTATAGGTGGGGAGAAGTTTTCGAATTAGATGCTGCGCATCCCTATGCTATAATCCAAAAAAACAGTACTACAACACTATCGGTAGATTACGACTTGATTTACCCATTTAGTATTTTGCAAAATTACACATGCGCCACTAATAAAGTTGCACGTCGTACCGTCACTGTAAGTGGTCAATCGACATTAACCATCAACGAAGGTGTCAGCCTTGACATGTACGGCACTGATGTCCACGAATGCAAACTGCTGATTGAAGCGAACTCTTCGCTCGTCATCGGTGACAACGCCGTCATCACCGCCAAGAGAGGCGATTGCGAAATTGTGGTGGACGGCAACGTTCAAATCGGCCAAGGTGTAACTTTCAAAGCCGAGAAAAGTGCAACATTGACGATAACAATCAACGGACAACAGACTGTCATCATCGATGGTTGTACTTTTGCAAATGTCACACTTCAGGCAAACATAGGGACAAACAGGACAGCCCCGTCTATAAACGCCTCGTCGTTCTCGGCAGTCAATTGCACATTCAGTGCCTCAGAAAGCCAGTGTGAATATGCCATGCGCGTTGAAGGCTATTCCAATATCATGATTGCTGACAATACGTTGAGTGGCACGGGATCGATGTCCTCTCGTTTTTATACCGATGGTATTTTGCTCTACAACTGCGGAACATCGGGAATCTGCAGCCAGATACTTCGGAACACCATAAAAGGATGCACGGAAACGGGTCTCACCTTGTATGGAACCACTGCCGACATCAAGGGCAAAAACGAAATCACCCAGTGCGGCAGGGGAGTAAAACTGATCAATGGGAGCACCGTGAACAACTTTACAGGCAACTGTGGAGCCTCTAATGCTGGACTGACTCAACACATTCATGACAACGACTATTGTGAGGTGTCTGTCTATCGCGGCTGCCTGCCGCAAACCTTCCGCTTCAATTGCATCACGAATTCGGGGGATGGATGGTTCTTTGAGTATGAGGACAATGTTGATAACGGCAAAGGCTTATGTTCAAGAATCGACCTAGAAAACAACACTTGGGGGAATTACAACAACACCCAGATAGAGAGCCGCTTCAACTACGTAACCAACACGAACAACGGTGTTGTGTTCGACTTCCTCCCCAAGTGGGACTACGGCTATTGCCTCTCAAGTTGCAATGAGGAAGCGCAGAGGAAGTCGGAAGAGGCAGATTCGCTGTGGGGTATCGGGCTTTACGCTTCCGCCAAGACGAGCTACAGGGATATTGTGACCCTTTACCCCAATACCAACAGTGCCATCAATGCCTTGAAAAAGCTATTGCTGATAGAGGGTGCTGACGGCGAGAACTATGCTGATTTGCAGTATTATTACCTTAATGATACGACAATTCAAGGCAATGAAAGCCTTTCTGCCATGGCCAGTTCACTTTCCAATAAATGCGATGAACTCAGGGAGCATTACGAGCAAGCCATAGCATGGTACGAGGCAGTCATAGAAAACGAGGAGACACCTTACAACGATAGCATCTTTGCCACCATCGATCTTGGAAACCTTTACCTGAGAATGGAAGCAAACGGGACAAAGGGCGTAAAGGGGAAATTGGCGCAATTTGTTCCCAAGTCGGCGGAAGCCTTCGTCAAGCAGACGGATGAGGCATTACGGAAATTGAAAACCTTCCCAAGACGTCTCAACCCAGTGCGAGAGCTCCCCGACCAATACTGGACAGACCTTGTCACCGAGCAGCCCGAAGGATATGTGGTAGACGGTAACGGCGATGTGCATCTTTATTCCGCCGAAGCCTTGGCTTGGCTCTGCTCCGTGACCAACGGCCTCAATGGACAGGAAGCCGATGATTTTGAAAGGAGAACCATTAACCTTGAAGAAAACATTGATCTTTCTGAAGCACTTTGGATTCCTATTGCAGGGAAAAACACAATCATAGATGGATTCAAAGGCAACTTCGATGGCAAAGAACATGTGATAGATGGGCTGACTATGACCAACGGCATCTCGAATTATTGGGCCATGGGGCTGTTTGGTAAAACGTCAGAAGCTACTTTATCAAACATCATCTTGAAAAACGGTTATTATGAAGCCCAATCTCAATTCAATAGTGAAGGAGGTTTTTTGGCGAATAAAGTTCACAAGAGTACAATTGAACACTGCTTTGTTGAATGCGAAATGCACATCCATGAAGGTATGTCACCATTCGTTTATCTTTGCGACAGTTCGACTATTTACAACTGCTTGGTACATGTACCGCTATATCGTTCAGACGGTTGGTGTACAGCTATTCCTGGCGTTTTTGCAGCCATGTCCTATCCCACATCGCATATTTACAACTGCGCATCAATTATCGAGCAAATGGATTGGTCCGAACACTGTGGTTTGATAGGCATGTTCAATCATGGGATAATAGAAAACAGCTATGTCTATATCCACGAAATCTTAAATTTCCCAGGCTATGGTGGCGGTTCTGGTCTTGGACCACGAAATGGCATAACCGGGAGCAACATGGGTGAAGTGTACAATTGTTATTACAATCGTATCCGAAACTTCGACCCTGCGTTCAGCGGTTATTATATGCAATTGGACGACTCCCCTGGCGAAGGCGACAACTACTACAACACCAGTCCGTTTGCCGAAGAAGGTCGTGGGCATTGGAAACTCACCGAGGAAATAGCTTTTGCTCTTGAAGGCGGTATGGTTACAACCAATGACTTGCTAGATGCGCTCAATTTTAAAGTTGAAGAATTGAATGGTGAACAACTTTTAAGTTGGTGTGACACGGGCATGAGCTTTGAGAATCAGTTGCTTCCTGTGTTTTGTGATTTTGACGTAACTACAACGGAGGAAAACCAGAATGATTCTAGTCATGTATCCCTTTCCCCCAATCCTACCAACGGCAGCGTCCACATAGAGGGTGTAATCGCCAATGAGGTACAAGTGTACAACACATTTGGCCAATTGCTTAAAACCGCAAAAAACACCAAAGAAATCAGCCTAAGAGGTTTGCCACAAGGCGCGTATCTGCTTCGCATCACGGACGAAAATGGTGCGACCACCACGCAAAAAATCGTGGTAAAATAACGAAAATGGAAAACAACGTTGGTCGCAATTCCTTTTGCCGTTGCCTTCAGATGTGACAAGTGGCTTCTCTTAGTGAATGAGGCAAAAAAAATCTTCAACTTTTTTAAATCTATAGGAAATAACCCTATATTTGCACCTTGGTTAAAGCAGAATTAAATATTAACCACAGATATGGCTGAAGATTTTTTCCAGGGTTATTGGGGCGCCGCCCTTGAGGTGCTCAAGAAATATAACTGCCGCGTGTGGAGTCAGGCTGAATGCCAGACTACAGGCGGACTCTTCAAAGGCACGATCTTGCCACGTGCCGCCTTCCAGGACGACCAGCATATCGTGATGAAGGTCAATACGGGCTATAACATTGGTGTCGATATCAGCACCATCACCAGTATGGTGGAGACCGACTACAAGAAGGCCAACTACCACATTCCAGAGAAGGAATTCCCCTACACGGAAGGCCTTCCTCACGTGAAGTTGTTGGGTACGGGAGGCACCATCGCCTCGCGTTTGGACTATCGCACGGGTGCTGTGATTCCCGCTTTTTCGCCTGGAGAGCTCTATGGTGCCGTGCCAGAGTTGGCCGACATCTGCAACCTTGACACGGAGAAAGTGTTTGCCGTGTTCTCTGAGAACATGTCGCCAAAGGAGTATATCGCCCTGGCCAAGAAGATTGGTGAGGAAATCCAAAACGGCATCGACGGTATCGTGATCGGTCACGGTACTGACACGTTAGCCCATACTGCCGCCGCTCTGACCTTCATGTGCCAGAACTTGCCAGTACCGATTGTCTTGGTCGGCTCACAGCGTTCTTCCGACCGTCCTTCGTCGGACGCTGCCTTGAATCTGATGCACGCCATGACTGCCGCAGGTCACGGTGATGTGGCCGAGGTGATGGTTTGCATGTTTGGTCCTACCTCCGACGAATATGGCTTCCTGCATCGCGGCACTCGTGTGCGCAAGATGCACTCCAGTTACCGTTCCACCTTCCGTACCATCGGTGACACGCCGGTGGCTACCGTGGATCGCAAACGCGGTGTGGTGCCCATCAAGGATGAGTACAACCACCGCCGTGCTGACCGCGATGTGAAGATCATCCCCACCTTTGACGACCGTGTGGCCATCCTTTACTACTATCCTGGCATGAAACCTGACGTGCTTGACGCTTTGGTTGACAATGGATACAAGGGTATCATTTGGGACGGCACTGGACTGGGTCACGTCAACCGCGGTATGTTCGATTCCATCCAACGTGCCACCGAAAAAGGTGTCCACCAGTACATGACGGTGCAGACCATTTGGGGCTATGCACACATGTTCGTGTATGACACGGGTCGTGACTTGATGAATCGTGGCATCATTCCGGCAGGCAACATGCTTGCTGAGACTGCCTACATCAAATTGGGTTGGGCGTTGGGTCAGACTCAAGATAGGGAAGAGGTCAAGAAGATCATGTTGACGCCTGTCAACAGCGAGATTACGCCTCGTGAACCTTATAACGGCTACCTCGTCTATCAGGGCGGAGTGCCTGAGGTTGAGGAGTTTATCCGCAAGGTGCATAAATAAGAAGGCAGAAGTGAGAAGGAAGATGGAGGCGTTGTATAACGTCTCCATTTTTTTATTGGAAACCCCAGAAATAATCCGTATCTTTGCACCGATTTTTAAAATACGTATTTTTATTATTAATTTATTCGAATAAATCATGAATCCTACCCACATTGAACACATCGGAATTGCGGTTACCAGCTTGGAAGAATCCATTCCGTTTTTCGAAACCCTTCTTGGCACCAAGTGCTACGCCATTGAGGAAGTTGCCGACCAGAAAGTGAAGACTGCTTTCTTGCGTTGTGGCCAGACCAAGATCGAGTTGCTTGAACCCACCAGCGAAGAGAGCACCATCGCCAAATTCATCGCGAACAACAACGGCCGTGGCGGCATGCACCACATCGCTTTTGCAGTGGAGAACATTGAAGGTCATCTTGAAGAAGCCAAGGAACTGGGCATCCGTCTCATCGACCAAGCTCCTCGTGGCGGCGCCGAAGGCCTCAGCATCGCCTTCCTGCACCCGAAATCCACGTTTGGTGTGTTGACTGAACTTTGCGAAAACAAAAACAAATAAATCATAGATCATGTTAATAGAACAGAAAATCCAGGAATTGCTGGAGAAGCGCGGTGAGGCCCGTCTCGGTGGCGGCCAGAAGCGCATCGATTCCCAACATGCCAAAGGCAAGATGACGGCACGTGAGCGTATCGCCATCCTGCTCGACGAAGGCAGCTTCGAAGAGACTGACATGTTCGTGACCCATCGCACCGTCGATTTCGGTCTCGACAAGCAGCAGTATCTCGGTGACGGTGTCGTCACAGGTCATGGTACCATCGACGGCCGTGTCGTTTATGTTTACGCTCAGGACTTCACCGTGTTCGGTGGCGCTTTGAGTGAGACCATGTCGCTGAAGATCTGTAAGGTGATGGACCAGGCCATGAAGGTCGGCGCTCCCGTCATCGGCATCTGCGACTCAGGTGGTGCCCGTATTCAGGAAGGCTCCCGTTCCCTCGCCGGTTACGCTGAGATCTTCCAACGCAACATCAATGCATCAGGTGTCATCCCACAGATTTCAGCTATCTTCGGTCCTTGCGCCGGCGGTGCTGTGTATTCACCAGCCCTCACCGACTTCATCATCATGACCAATGCTGGCAGCTATATGTTCCTTACCGGACCGAAAGTCGTTAAGACCGTTATCGGTGAAGACGTCTCCACCGATGACCTCGGCGGCGCCCGCATCCACAGCCAGAAATCGGGCGTGGCCCACTTCGCTGCCGAAACCGAAGAGGAAGGTCTTGCCATCATCCGCAGGCTCATCTCCTTCATCCCGCAGAACAACATGGAGAATCCTCCGCTTGTTGAATGCAACGACCCCATCGACCGTATGGAGGATGCCCTCAACCAGATCATCCCTGACAACCCGAACAAGCCTTACAACGTGGGTGACATCATCACCGCTATCGTTGACAACGGCGACTTCCTTGAGATCCACAAGAACTACGCTAAGAACATCATCGTCGGCTTTGCCCGCTTCGATGGCATGCCAGTGGGTATCGTGGCCAACAACCCGGCCTTCTTCGCCGGTGTGCTCGACTGCGACGCTTCCCGCAAAGGCGCTCGTTTCGTGCGCTTCTGCGACGCCTTCAACATCCCGATCGTGACCTTGGTTGACGTTCCCGGCTTCCTGCCTGGCACTGGTCAAGAGTACAACGGTATCATCGTCCATGGTGCCAAGTTGCTGTATGCTTACGGTGAATCCACCGTTCCGAAGGTTACCGTCACCCTGCGCAAGTCCTACGGTGGCTCTCACCTCGTGATGGGCTGTAAGCAGCTGCGTAACGACGTCAACTATGCTTGGCCGACCGCAGAGATCGCCGTCATGGGTGCCAGCGGTGCCGTTGAGGTACTCGATGGTAAGAAGATTGCCGAGATTGAGAATCCCGAAGAGCGTGCCGAGTTCGTTGCCAAGAAGGTGGATGAATACACCAAGAAGTTCGCCAACCCGTACGAGGCAGCCAAGTTCGGCTACATCGACGATGTGATCGAACCGCGCAACACTCGTTTCCGTGTCATCCGTGCCTTGCGTACACTTGAGACGAAACGTCTTGCCAACCCCGAGAAGAAACATTCGAATATCCCGCTGTAATCCCTAAACCGTTAAAGTGATGAAACTGTTACAAATATCATTACTGTTGGCTCATGAAGATTGGGTTTACACCAAGGGGTGGATCGTTACCATCGCGGGATTCTTGATCGTTGTCATTGCCCTGTTCGTGCTTTCCTACATCTTCCGTGGTGTAGCCGCATATTTTACCAAGAAAGACGAGAAAAAGGACACTCCCAAGGTAATAGACAAACCCGTCAGCCATCCTGCAGTGACAGCTGCTGATGGTGAAATTCCGAACGAGGTCCTTACTGCCATCGGCATGGCTTTGTACCTCTCCACCAATCTTCATGATGAAGAAAGCAATGTGATCACCATCGAGAGAAGGGATACTTCTTGGAACGACAAAAATTACGGAGTTAGACACTGGAAACGTTAAATTGAACAATCATGAAAAAATTCAAATTCACCATTAGTGGTAAACCATACGAAGTGGAAGTCCAGAACATTGAAGGCAACATCGCCACTGTCAATGTGAACGGGACCGATTATAAAGTGGAGATGGAAGAACAGGCTGCTCCGGTTGTCGCTCCGATCGCCCGTCCTGCCGCCAAACCTGCTGCTAGCGCTTCAACGCAGAGCGCTGCTCCAAAACCTGCCGCTGCTGCTGGTGGCGCCGGTTACAAGATGGCTGCTCCTCTGCCGGGTACCATCATGCAAATCTTTGTCCATCAAGGCGACACCGTGAAGAAAGGCGACAAGCTGCTGATGTACGAAGCCATGAAGATGGAAAACAACCTGCTGGCCGAAGCCGACGGTACCATTACCGCCATCAACTGCCGCCAAGGCGACAATGTGCTTCAAGGTGATGTATTAATCGTAATCGGATAAGATCATGTTGGGTAAGAAAAGTATTTACAGAAGACCGATCGTCATACTGGCCTCGTTGGTCGTCTTGTTCCTGCTGAACATGGTGGTTGTCAACAACCCCATATTTGCAACTAGGATCAGCGACCTCACGGAGCAGACTGACTCGGTCAGCGAGATGAGCGTTGAGGAAAGCAACGCCCAGTTGGCTGAAATGGCCGACAGCACGCCCCAAGTGGTCAACGCCCCTGAAGAAGACATGTCCACCAGAGCCCAGCTAAAGGATGGTCTCCGCAAGTTCTGGATCCTCACGGGTTTCAGAAACTGTAAGATCGGAAACATCATTATGATCCTGGTGGGTATCCTCTTTATCTTCCTAGCCGTCAGATTCGAGTTCGAGCCGATGCTGCTCATTCCTATTGGAACCGGTATCATCTGTGGTAACATTCCCTTCTTCCAGGGATATGGTATCACCTTGGCTGACGGTATTGCTAACTTGCAGGCCATGATGGATGCGGGTACGCTCAACATGGATATGGATACGGCAAAAGCCCTGTTGCTGTCAATCTTTGGCGACAATGCGGGTGACAAACACATGGTGCTTAGTGAAGCCATCAAATCTGTCGAGCATCTGAATATGACCGATTTCGGTTTGACGAACCATGACATCGAAGGCGTGAAAGGCATGCTGACCAGCGTGTTCCAAAGCGGAGAGCTGAACCTTCAGACCGGTCTTTACCAGAAGGGTAGCGTTCTCAACTATCTGTATTTCGGTGTGACTTCTGGTGTGTATCCGCCTTTGATCTTCCTGGGCATCGGAGCCATGACCGACTTCTCGTCGCTCATCGCCAATCCGAAACTGATGATCTTGGGTGCCGCTGCACAGCTTGGCGTGTTCATTACCTTCATCGGTGCTTTGTACCTTGGCTTCAACTTGAGAGAAGCTGGTGCCATCGGCATCATCGGTGGTGCTGACGGTCCTACCGCCATCTTCCTTTCTTCGCGTCTTGCCAACGGCATGAACGGCACACGTAACTTGATTGGTCCCATCGCCATCGCGGCCTATTCCTACATGGCTTTGGTGCCAGTGATCCAGCCGCCCATCATCCGTTTGATGACTTCCAAGAAAGAGCGTCTCATCAAGATGAAGGCTCCTCGCATGGTGAACAAGACCGAAAAGATCATGTTCCCCATCGTTGGTCTCATCCTGACGACCTTCATCAGCCCCACGGCATTGCCGCTGCTGGGTATGCTGTTCTTCGGCAACATCATCAAGGAGTCGGGCGTCGTGAAGCGTTTGCAGAACACGGCTTCCAATCCGTTGATCGACATTGTAACCATCATCCTGGGTCTTACCGTGGGTGCTTCAACTCAAGCCTCGGTGTTCCTGACGGCAAGTTCCATCAAGATCTTCGTCCTGGGTGCCTGTTCGTTTGCCGTGGCTACGGCTGGCGGTTTGTTGGGTGCCAAGTTGATGAACCTCTTCTTGAAGGAGAAGATCAACCCGATGATCGGCGCCGCTGGTGTTTCGGCTGTGCCTGACAGTGCCCGTGTGGTTGAGGTGGAAGGTCAGAAATACGATCCATCAAATCACCTGCTCATGCATGCCATGGCACCGAACGTTTCAGGTGTCATCGGTTCTGCAGTGGCAGCTGGTGTGATGATGTCGTTCTTAATGATGTAATTACCAAATATGGTTTATAAAGGGAGCCTTCGATAGGGGCTCCCTTTATATTTAAAATCAAATCTTTATGAAAAAAATCTTTCTTCTCTTTGTAGCCTTGTCGGTAACATGCATGCTATATGCCCAAAACGACAACAACCCATCACAACGCCTCAAAGTGGGTGTGGTATTGGGAGGTGGAGGTGCCAGAGGAGCTTCCCATATCGGTGTGTTGAAATACATTGAAGAGTTGGGTATTCCGGTTGACTTTGTGGCTGGCACTAGCATGGGCTCCATCATCGGCGGCTTTTATGCCTTGGGATACACTCCTGACGAACTCACCGATCTTATCGCAGGGATCGATTGGTCGGAGTATATCGGCAACAAAAACGACCGTACCATGATGTCGTATGAAATGAGGAAGCGCAACAACACCACCATTTTCAATGTGCCATTCAGCGATGAGAGTTTCTTTGACTCTGATCCCAATGCAAAGTTTGTCAGTCAATTGCCGAGTGCATACGTCAACAACAGTTCGCTGGTGAACTTGTTCAATGACTTGTGTGTTGGTTATCAGGAGGAGATGGATTTTAACGATTTGCCCATTCCTTTTGCTTGTGTAGCGACAGATATGATTTCAGGCAAAGAGGTGGTGCTACGTAGTGGCAGTGTGCCAACTGCCATGCGTGCCAGCATGGCTATTCCGGGCTTGTTTTCTCCTGTCAAGATGGGCGACATGGTGCTTGTCGATGGCGGCTTGGTGAACAACTTTCCTGCAGACGTGCTTCGTGAGATGGGTGCCGACATCATCATCGGTGTTGAAGTGACCTCCATGAAGGATGTCACCGCTGATGATTTGCAGTCGCTGCCTCAGGTTTTCACCCGGTTGGTCACCAACACCACGAGTGCCAAGAGAGTGGATAATCGCGAGATGTGTAATGTGCATGTCGTTCCCGACGTCAGCGGCTTTGGCATGCTGAGCTTTACCCCTGAGGCCATTGACGCTTTGGTGGGCCGAGGCTATAAAAAGGCAAGTGAATATCACGACCAGCTGTTGTCCATCAAGCAGGCGGTTGATTCCTCGGCAGGACACCCTGTCAGCAAGACTTTGAAAGCGGCTCGGGCCAAGAATTTGAATCATGACCCAGTGCTCTTTCGGTCCATCAGCATTAACAATGTGAGTGATAGGGAAAGCCGTTGGCTTCTCCGTAAGGGTGGTTTAAAAGCCGCAAACCACTATTCACAAGACGATATTGAACGAGCCATGAAGATATACCGCGGCACGGGTTGTTTCGATGAGATCACCTATCGGGTATTGGAAAGGGATTCCATCCATCATGGTGACCAACTGTCGAGTGCTTTTGACTTGAATGTCAATGTAAAACGGGCCAAACCCCATGTTTTTGGAGTGGGTATGCGTTACGATACTGAGGAAGGAGCAGCAATTTTGCTCAATTTGGGTTTGAACGAGAAGAAGTTCAACGGTTCCAAGCTCAGTCTTGGAGCAAAGCTGAGTTACAATCCGCGACTTAATTTCACCTATACCTACTCAAGGTCATCGTTGGCCAATTTCAATATTGCATACGACTTCAGGAAAGAGCATTTCAAACTGATGCTTGAAAATGAAAAGGGCCTTAATTTGGCTTATCAGCAGCAGAAGGTGAGCGGCTACATCTCTCAGTTCCATCTGCTCAATATGAGTGTCAATGCCGGATTGTCCTATACCTATACGACCTTCGACCTTTCTTCGTTGGATGATGAGGATATCTACCAAACCTACGTTTTTACCAAGAATAAGCTGATCACTCCCTTTGTCAACTTCAAATACGACAACCTGGATGATGATTATTTTGCAAACCACGGCATCTTTGCGAGTTTTTCCGCCAGTTATCATATTGACCCAGTGGAACCGGATCCTGATGACATCATACATACTGAACTTGGCTCCACGGGTAAATACTTGGATCTCGGATGGGCTTTTCAATACTATTTCACGCCTAAAAACGGTAAAATCACCCTTATTCCACAAGTATATGGCCGCACTGTGTTCGGGAGTCCGTATTATTTCAATCTGTGGAATGTGTATGGTGGAGAGATAGCCGGCCGTCATTTTGACGGGCAGCTCCCTTTTATTGGGGGAACCGATATTTATTATTATGGCGATAAGGTCGGAATGCTACGATTTGACCTGCGATATAACATCTATGGGAACCATTATCTGACGGGCATGTACAACACCTTGGTTGACTTTTCGTCATTAGAAGCTGGATCTCAGTCCGAACTGTTTTCGTTTAACGAACAAGGTGCTGGCCTGAAGTATTCCTACAACAGTCCATTAGGTCCCGTCTCACTGACGGCACATTGGTCGAAGCTAAACTTCAAGAATCATTTCGGCGTTTATTTCTCATTCGGCTACACTTTCTGATGCAGCCTTGATCACGTCGAAACCATAGTTGTTGCTGTTGACTAGCTCGTGTTCGGCGTTATAGAAATAATGCTTCACGCGTCCGTGGAACCGTACTTGCCCTTTGGCGTTTTTGTAAACGGTCATTCGGATGTCCTCGTTGTAATTGTTAAAGACAAGGTCTGAACTATCCTCATCGGCATTCACTATTCCAGAAAAACTTTTGTTGATGACTCCTGGAATAACAACTCTTAGTGAGATGGTGTTTCCGGAAAGCGCAACAATGTCGATGCTGGCGTTGTCATAGATCTCGACACCTTCGGTTGGGAGATCCTGGTAAATGCTTTCATCAGGGTTGGCTTCATAATGTCCTACGATGTCAGACTGGGTAAATCCGTAGAAGCGGCTCCATTCGCTTTCTGTGGGAGTTTTATTGCATGAAACGGCCAGGAAGAGTATTCCTATGAGGATGGCCAAATTGGTTTTAGCTTTAAACATGATTAGTAAATTATCAGTTTGTTGATGGCATGGTTGTTTTCGATGAAGTATAAGCCGGGGGTCAGATCTTTGATGGGAATTACGAGGTTGTTGGTGTTTTGGTAAGGTTGGGTTTTAACAAGCTGAAGCTGTGAGTTGAAAACACGGATCACACCATCCGACACGTTGTCCCATTTCAAAGTGACCTGGTCTGATGCGGGGTTAGGATAGATGACTGTGGGTTGAGTATAGGCTTCGTTAATGCCATACAAGGCTTTGTCAATAACCCCAATGGTGTATTGTCCTGATTGAACCTCATCTACGGTAAATCTGCCGTAATCCCAATCTCCTTCCTGAGTGTAGTTGATGGTATGCCAAGGATCCAAGACATTGGCGCGATAGAGCAGTACTGCAGAGTCATTTTTGGTGTGAATGATGTCCCCGTCCTCGCTATTCGAGTTGGAGTAGATGAACTGTCCATTAATATGGGCACTTCCCGAGTCATGACGGAAGAAATTCCAATAGTGGTTTTTGGAAAGGGTCAGCCATGGGATTTCGGGATCGTTGTCGGGACCAACCAGATGAGCTTCCACGCGTAACATGGTAGAACCGTTGACGCTATTGACGTTAGCAGAGAAGTTGGATTGGCTCAGGTTTGCGGGTCCAGTAGCGGTTAAGTTCTTATCAAATTTGGCATCCAGGAAATGGTTGAAATAATCTGCAAAGGCTGCGATAGGCTCAAAATCAAGGGTGACGGTTTCCTCGCCTTCCAATCCGTCCCATCCCACCAGCTCGGTGTGCAGTTGGCCTTCCCTGCCAACGAAAGTGACTTCCACACGGTTGTTTTGTCCCACATGCGAAGGTCCGTAATGCCAATAGCTCATCTGGAGGTTGGCATTGTATTGCGCTCCGTTAGGGGTAACTCCAAGCAAATTGACCGTGAAATGAGGCATGCCTCCGGTAAAAACGTAGGTGTCAAAGAATCCGTTCATATCAACCCCAGTGAAGGCGGTAAGGGCGTCGCGAAACAGTTCGGAGGAAGATACTCCGTAAGCGTGGGAGTTGAGATATTGTCCGAGTGCTGTCAAGAAACTATCCCGTCCCAGATAATGCATCAAGGTATTGGCGATGACGGCTCCGCGATCGTAAACAGCTTTCGAATCGTAAGTCATATCCAACGGAATGTTGTTGAGGGGGATCCAGTTGTTTTGGCTTTTACACCAACTGGTTATGGAGTTGATCTTTTTGTTCATCTCGGTTTGATAACGATCTTCTCCATAGACTCCTGATAGATAGAATACGCCCCAAAACTGGGCGAAACCTTCGTTGAGCCACATGTCGCCTGCCGTGGAGCATGTAACCTTGTTGCCGAAATACATGTGAGAGAGCTCATGAGCGACATATTCTTCCTGGGTGGTGTTACCCGTAATGACGCCGGAAGTAATGGCGATATTGTCGGTATGTTCCATGCAGCCCTTACCAGTACATACGTAGCCAATGCGATTGAAAGGATAGGGTCCAAGGCAAGATTCATAAAATGAAGCAATCTCTTTTACATTGACAAACGTTCCGGGAACTTTGCTCATTTGAGAGGGCTTGGCATAGACTTGAACGGGGATATCGCGTTCGATGCCGTGATAGACGTCTTCCCATACTTGATAGTCGCCGATGGCAAAGGAAATATGGTATGTGGCAATTTCTTGAGGAGTCTCCCAATGCCAGGTGCTGGTTCCGTCACCATTGTCTGTGATGTCGAAGAGGTTGCCTCCACAGATGGCTTTTTTGTCGCTAGTAACGGTGATATAAAGGCTGTAAGTGGCCTTGTCGGTGAAGTTGTCGACGCAGGGGAACCAAGTCTTACCGAGATTATGTGGCTGGCTGTCGAAGCCGACACCGAGGTTATAGACGTAGTCGCCCCACCATTCCACACCTCCCCAGGTCTCACTGAAAGTGTCGCCACCATAATGGATGTCAAAGGTCAGGTGCTCGCCGGCAAGGGCGTATTCGTCAATGACTATAATGAGGAAGTCATCTTCTTGACGGTAGTTGTTAATGCTGTAGTTGTTACAGGTCACATTGGAGACGGTAAGACGCTTCAACTCCAGCACAAAGGTGTTGGTGGGAGTCGTTACGGCGACATCGACGAAAGTCTCACCTTGAATGGTTTGGTCGGTAAAATCAAAGTCCCCCAGGTGGATCTCATAGTGGGTTACGTCGAAGTTCTGGCCCGGGGTCTGGGCGTTGGCGATGCCAATGAGGGCGAGAATGCCAATGAATAAAAATACTCTTTTCATATCTCTAAATTCTTAATTTCAAATTCTTAATTAAACCAAATTGCCTCGGTTTCGATGGTGTTGCTTTCGTGCAAAGCTCGGTCAATGATATGTGCCCTAAATTTAACTGTATCGTTGGAAGACAAGGGGTTGAAGACCATCATGGTGTAGTCGATGACGCCAGAGATGGAGGCTTCTTCGTCGTTGAAGACTAGCCTTTTGAACCGTGCGTTGAAACTGATGGAGTCGTAACTCTGGGTTTGTTGATTCCAACTGAGCAATGGAGTTTCCGTAAACTCTGTGCCATCCCATTTCAGATAGTCGATGATCAAGTTGTAATAGTGCGGGTCGGTGGGGCCGAAAGGATAAAGCGTGTCGGCATCGTCGAGCCCCAAGTCGCCATCGCCGTCGGTGTAGCCGATGCTGAGGATGATCTCACCTGTGAGCGTGCTGTCGGCATTCATAAGATAGGTTATACCCTCGTAAGTGATCTTTGGCTCAATGGGGTATTCTATCTTTTTTTGGCAGGCTACAAAGGCGATAGTTGCCAGTAATAAAACAGTCCATATCTTTTTCATGGAGCAAAGTTACAAATTATTTTTTATCTTTGCAGCCTAATAAAAGCTGAGATAAAGACCCCGCGTTGATGTCAAGGCTCATATTTGTTATAAATCTGATCCAAAAGTAATTACAGATGGAAAAGAGAATTGGAACCGTCATTATCTATGTCGGTGACCGGCAGTCGGCACCGCAGTTGAACGAGGTGCTGTCGCGTCATGCCGACATCATCATCTGCCGTCAAGGCTTCCCAAGAACAAATTATAGTCTGATTTCTGTGGTCTTCGAAGGGACAACGGACCGTATCGGCTCGCTCACTGGCCAATTGGGCCGTATCGAAGGCATCGAGGTTAAATCCGCCCTGCTGAAATCCAAAGAGGACTCCTCACTCCTCACCCCCAACTCCTAACTTCTCACTTATGTCTCGCGATCTCAAACCCCACATTGGCATCTATGGCCGCACCAACAGCGGCAAGAGCACCCTCATCAACAAGTTGACGGGTCAGCCTATCGCCATCGTCTCTGATCAGGCCGGCACCACCACCGACCCGGTGAAGAAATCCATCGAGATTTTCGGCATTGGTCCAGTGGTTCTGATCGACACCGCCGGCATCGATGACACCTCCGAACTTGGAAAGCAACGGATGGATAAGACCTATCAGACCCTCAAGGAGATTGACTGCGCCATCCTCGTCATCGCCGACAACCGATTCGGTGATCCTGAAGAGCAGCTGATAGCTCAGTTCAAAGAATATGCTTTGCCTTTCATTGTGGTCAATAACCTGTTTGAAGGCATTGTTAAAAGCGATGTCATCAACCTCAATATCCTGAAGGAAGAGCCTCAACCCATCATCGAAGCGTTGAAAAAAGCCATTCCCGAAAGTGCTTACAAGAAATCCTCCATGCTGGGAGGCATCGTCAAACCCAATGACGTGGTGGTGCTGGTGACTCCTATCGACGACGAGGCCCCTGAAGGCCGCCTTATCCTGCCTCAGGTCATGGCCATCCGCAATGCGCTCGACAACGACTGCATCTGCGTGGTGCTCAAGGAAACCAACCTCCAGCAGTATTTCGACACCATGCCTTATCCCGACCTCGTGGTCACCGACTCACAAGCCTTTGCCATGGTGAGCAAGATTGTCCCTGAAGAAGTCAGGCTGACGAGCTTCAGCATCCTGCTAGCCAGATTGAGAGGCGACTTTGAGAACTACCTGAAAGGCACGCCTCATCTGGCTGAATTGAAAGATGGCGACAAGATCCTGATGCTGGAATCCTGCACTCACGAAATCAGCTGTGGCGACATCGGACGGGTGAAGCTGCCAGCCTTGATTCGTAAATTCACTGGAAAAAACATCCAATTCGACTATGTGGCCGGACTGGCACCTATCGATAATATCAACCAATACGCCATGGCCATCCAATGCGGTGGCTGTGTGGCGACAAGAAAACAGCTTTTGAATCGTACCAACCTCGCTGTCAAGGCAGGCATTCCCATCTCCAACTATGGCATGGCCATCGCCTATATGACAGGAATCTTTAAAAGAGCAACTGAACAACTGATTAACTGAACAACTTCAAACTTTTAAGATATGCAATTCAACCCTGAAAAATGCCGTATCCCGGACGAGCCGAACCGCCCGTTCATCGATTCCCAAGAGATTTGGGACTTTATCAACAACACCAAGAGCACCCCTGAACGTGTGCATGAGATCATCCAAAAGTCGTTGGACAAGAACCGTCTTACGATGGAAGAGACCGCTGTGTTGGTCAACACTACCGACCCTGCGCTGGTTGAGGAGATTAAAGAAGGCGCCCGTGAGCTGAAACGCCGCATTTATGGCAACCGTATCGTGCTGTTTGCCCCCCTCTATGTGGGCAACTATTGTGTAAACAACTGCAAATACTGCGGTTTCCGTTCCTCTAACAAAGAGCAGGTCAGAACCACTTTGACCGATGAAGAACTCGTCCGCAACGTGGAGGCTTTGGAAGATGACGGACAGAAACGTCTCATCCTCGTCTATGGCGAGTCGCCGAAGTATTCGCCTGAGTACATTGCCCACACCGTCAAGGTGACTTACGCTACCAAGAAAGGCAAGGGCAGCATCCGTCGTGTGAATATCAACGCCGCACCTCTGGATGTAGAAGGCTTCCGCACCGTGAAAGAGGCGGGCATCGGCACCTACCAGATCTTCCAGGAGACCTATTGCCCTGAGATCTACAACGAGTATCACCCTATCAACACCAAGAAGGGCGACTACAACTACCGTTTGACTGCCATGGACCGTGCCCAGCAGGCCGGCATCGATGATAATGGTCTCGGTATCCTCTTCGGCCTTTACGATTGGCGTTACGAGGTGCTGGCCATGATCCGTCATACCAACCACTTGGAAGCTTGTTTCAACGTGGGTCCACACACCATCTCCTTCCCACGTATCAAGGACGCTTCAGGCTTGAACATCGACAAGAAGTATTTCGTTGACGACGAGACCTTTGAGAAGATCATTGCCATCTTCCGCCTTGCCGTGCCATACACTGGCATGATCCTCACCGCCCGCGAAGACGCCGAATTCCGTGCCCGCGCTATCGAATATGGCATCTCCCAGATCGACGGCGGCACCAACCTGCAGATCGGTGACTACAAATACCATCACGAAGAAGAAGAGAAGAACAGCGACAAACAAGAAGACCAGAACTTACATCGTGAGCAGTTCAAGATCGGTGATGACCGTTCCTTGGGCGAGATCATCGATAAGCTGCTGGATCACGACTTCATTCCGAGCTTCTGCACTGCCTGCTACCGTTTGGGTCGTACAGGCGAGCATTTCATGGAGTTTAGTGTGCCGGGCTTCATCAAGCGCTACTGCACGCCGAATGCCATCCTCACTCTCAGCGAGTACCTTGTTGACTACGCCACACCTGAAGTTGCCGCAAAGGGTTGGAAGACCATCGAGAACAACTTCAAGAATGTGGATCCGAAGTTCCTTGATGAACTCAAGAGCCGCATTGAGAGAATAAAGAACGGAGAGAGGGATTTGTATTTTTAATATCTTTGCCACAAATTCCAAAATCATCTGACAATGAAAAAACTATTCCTTTTCCTCATCCTTGCCCTGACGTTCACCGCAGGAGCTCAAGAAAAGAAATTCTTCACTCCAGCAGACGCTTCCTATAATAATAGGAGCCTCTACGCCCAACGTCCCAACCAGTTGAAATGGGTCGGCGACCAAGACATCCTGATGAAAGTCGATGGCAAACAGATCGTCACCATGACGCCTGGCGGAAAAAAAGAAGCCACCTTTTTGACCCTTGACGAGATCAACGGCTATGTACACGAAGCAGGTCTCGACAGCGTCCGCCGTATTCCCCAGCTGACCTGGTTGAATGCCTATGAGGCTTATTTCTATGCCATGGGTAAAGACGGTATCGCTTTGAACCGTATGGATGTGAAAGCAAAGAAGGTAGAAAAGCTGACCACTGTGCCTCAAGGTGCCAAGGATCAGAATATCTGTGATAAGACCATGCGTGTTGCCTATACCATTGACAACAACCTTTATGTGGCCGATGGTGACAAACAGATCCAAATCACCAACAATCCTGAAGGTGTGGTAGCTGGTCAAAGCGTACACCGCAACGAGTTCGCCATCAACGGCGGCATCTTCTGGTCGCCCGACGGCTCAAAGTTGGCCTACTATTCCATGGATGAACGCATGGTGACCGATTACCCGTTGGTGGATATCACCGAGCGCATCGCTACGGCCAAACCGATCAAGTATCCCATGGCCGGCATGACCAGCCATCAAGTGACCCTGCACATCTATGACATGGCCACGGGCAAAGATATCACCATCAAGACGGGTGAGCCCGTGGAACAATACTTGACCGCCATCACATGGAATTACGACAACAAACGCATTTATATCGGTGTGCTCAACCGTGAGCAAAACCATCTGAGATTCAATGAATACAGCACCGTTACGGGTGATTTGATCCAGACCATCTTTGAGGATCGTGACGAACAGTATGTGGAACCTCAAGGTCCGGCTTACTTCTTGCCAAACAATACCGACCAGTTCATCTGGAAGGCCCAACGTGACGGCTACTATCACCTCTATCTCTATACCATCAGCAAGAAACAGGTGAAGCAACTTACTAAAGGCGATTTCGTCATCACCGACTTCAACGGCTTCTCGAAGGACGGCAGCAAGATTTACTACCGTTCCACTGAAGTCAGTCCCTTGGAGCGCCACTGCTACATGATGGACATCAAGAGCGGTAAAGTCACCAAGCTCACCAAGGAACATGGAACGCACGATGTCCTTCCTTCAAAGAGCGGCAAGTATTTCCTTGACTATTACAGCAGCACCGATGTGCCTTTCAACGTTGATCTGATGGATAAAAACGGCAAGTTTGTGAACCGTCTCCATGAGTCGGAAAATCCGCTGAAAGACTACAACATCGGCGAGACCACCCTGGGCACGCTGAAGGCTGAAGATGGCCAGACGCTTTATACCCGCCTGATCAAACCTTATAACTTCGATTCTTCCAAGAAGTACCCTGTCATCGTCTATGTGTATGGCGGCCCCCATGCCCAGCTGATCACTGATGATTGGACGGCAGGTGCTGGCATCTACTTGAATTATTTGGCTCAGGAAGGCTTCTTGGTGTTCACACTTGACAATCGTGGTTCCGCCGACCGTGGCGAGGCCTTCGAGCAGTGCATCCACCGCCAATGTGGCCAGCTTGAGATGCGCGACCAGATGGTGGGCATCGAATGGCTGAAGACCTTGCCTTACGTTGACGCTGAACGTATCGGTTCAGATGGCTGGAGCTATGGCGGCTTCATGTCAACTTCACTGAAGATCAACCACCCTGAGGTGTTCAAGGTAAGTGTGGCCGGTGGCCCCGTGCTGGATTGGAAGTACTATGAGATCATGTATGGCGAGCGTTACATGGATACCCCGCAGGAGAACCCCGAAGGCTACGAACTGACCAGCCTCGAGAACAAGACCGACAAGCTGGAAGGCAAGCTGTTGATGATTCATTGCACCACCGATCCCGTGGTAATGTGGCAGCACAGTTTGGTGTTCGTGGAGAACTGCATCCACAACGGCAAGCTGCTGGATTACTTCGTCTATCCTGGCCACGACCATAATGTCTATGGCATGGACCGTGCCCATTTGATCATGAAGATCACGCAATATTTCAAAGACAATCTTTAACAGCCTGAAGCCTAGCTTTTAGGGATTTCTGGATGCCGTTGGAGGAGTAAGTGGCTCCGCTGACGGCATCCACTTCTTTATTGAGGGCCTCTTTAGCGGTCAAGCCGTTCCAGGAGTTGAGGAAGCCGGCGTTGATGACACGATTCAGGAAATTGGGCGTTTCATCATTGGCTAGCACACGCACCTCGATGATCTTGCCGTCTTTGTCCATGGCGATCTGTAATGGCGTCGGGCCATTGAATCCTTTGATATCGTCGGAATAAGGCGAGGAGAGCAGCACACAGCCGATGATCTTTCCCGATTTGTCTTTCACGGCGTAGGTAGCGGTCTCGGTCAACTCCACGTAGGCGGCCTTGGGGAAGGCTGTTTGCAGTTCCGTCAGCGTCTCAATGGGAAGGTCTTTTTCGGTGGGTTTGTAATTGGTGCATTGGGCGAAAGAGAGGGTGGAAAGGGCGATGATCAGCCCTGCGAAGAATAGTTGTGTTTTTTTCATGGCGTTTGAATTTGTTGCAAAGTTACTTTTTTTTATTTTTGTGCATTCAAAAAACGCCATAACATGTTAATCATTGGTATTGCAGGCGGTTCTGGTTCGGGTAAGACCACCGTCGTCAAGGAGTTGGTCAAGCAGTTGCCTAACAACTCTGTTTCAGTTATATCCCAAGACGCTTATTATTATGATAATGGCCATCTCTCTCCGGAGGAGAAGTTGCACATCAACTTCGACCATCCTGATGCCATTGAGTGGCCGTTGATGATCGAGCATCTCGACCGTTTGAAGAAGGGTGAAACCATTCCGATGCCCATCTACACCTACGTCACTTGTGCCCGTTCAGAGGAGGTGGTCCATGTGGAGCCCACCGAAGTGATCATCGTGGAAGGCATTCTGGTGTTGAACAACGAGGAGCTGCGCAAGCGCATGGACATCAAGGTGTTTGTGGATACCGATAGTGATGAGCGCCTGATGCGTATCATCCATCGCGATATTGCCGAGCGTGGCCGCACTTGGGAGGCGGTGTTGCGCCATTACCAGACTTTTGTGAAGCCCATGCACCTGCAGTTTATCGAGCCCACGAAGCGGTATGCAGACATCATCCTGCCGCAGGGATCGAGCCCTGTGGTGATTGACATTTTGGCCTCTAGGATCAAGATGAACCTGGAAGATTAGTTAAAGAAGGCTTTGCCTTCTTCGGTTAGGTATGGTTCCATGACGCTGTAGGGGAGACTGCATGACGGACGTCCCGTGCAGCGGTCAGCGATTTCGTGCTCGCCATAGTTGAAATGTACTTCGTTGTACAGGATACAAGGTGCATGAACTTCAGGGAGCCAGAATCCCTGTTCTTCCAGGTCTTCTGGGTCGAAGAATAGCAGGTCGGAGATATCATCGTCTCCGTAGAGATCCTTGAAGTATTGTTCGAGCAGGGCGTTCATCACGAGCATTTCGAGCGACTCGTCTGCTTTGATCATTTGGGCAGTGAATGCCTTTCCGGTGTTGCGGTCGAAGGTGCGGTAGAAGATCTCCACTGCGGCCCTAGGTTGGCTGTATTCCTCATAAAACGTCTCGAAACTATAGGTGACATAGCGGTCGGTGGCTTCCAGCATCTTGACGGTATAGCCACAGTCGAAGCCTTCCGGATCTTCATTGAGGCCGGGATCTAAGATGTAGTTCTTGTATTGGTTTACCATTGCTTTCACATCACGAGGATCGCCGTCGTACTCGTCTCCGAAGTTGGAGGCGAACCATTGGCAGATGCTGTCGCGGAGTGCTTGGTTTTCGGTGACGGGGATGTCGATCTCGCATTGGAACGAGCCGCGCACCTCGTAGGCGTCTTCACCTTCACCTTCGGTGCCGTACAGGCTGTCGCCTACCACGTCGTAGGTCTCCACAGAGAAGGCTTCCTGTTTGGGCTCAGGTTTGTTGTTTTGTTTGTTATTGCCGCAGCTGACGAGCAGGGCGATGGCGGCAAGGAGGAGGAGTGATTTTTTCATGGTTGAATGATTATTGGATAGGCAAAAGTACTAAAAATATTTTACCCTCATCAATCGATGGTTATCACTTTTATCTTGCTACTAGAGAGGTTGCCTTCTTGATCCACTTGAATTTGTACGGGGATTTTCCCTTGCAGCTCTTCCACATGGCTGATGATACCCACATGGCGGCCTGATTTGTTGTGGAGTGAACGCAATGTGTTGATGGCATTCTGCAACGGTTCACCACTCAGCGTGCCAAAGCCCTCGTCGATGAATAGGGTGTCAACCGCCAGTTTCTGTCCTATGTCGCTGAGTGCAAGTGCCAATGACAGAGATACGAGGAAGCTCTCTCCACCGGAGATGGTGCTTGCCGCTCGGCTTACATAGCCCTGATAGGAATCTTCGAGCGAGATGACGAAGGTACCTGGCGCCACTTTCAAAGTATATCGGTCGGTCAACGTCTTCATGTAGTGGTTGGCCGAATGGATTAGGCTGTTCAGCACATAACTCTGAGCAATCTTGCGGAACTTGTTGCCCGTTGCATCGCCAATGAGTTGGTTCATGCGCGACCATTTTTGATAAATGGATTGTTTCTTCTCGGCTTCTTCTTTCAGATGGCCAATTTGTTTTTTGTTCTCTTCGTCAGCTTTCAGTTCTTGGTTGATGGCGCCTTTCTTTTCTGAGATGTCAGCCAACGTTTTATCATTTTCGTTGATTCGTGCAACCAGTGATTCATCGGTGTCTTCCTCCTTTAGCTCGGGCTTTGTCAGTTTGTGTTCTCCAAGTCTCTTGTCGGCGTCATCCTTCAGCGTTTTCTTGGTAAGCACCATGTTTTTGTCAGCTTCCAGCAAGGCTTGAGTCTTGATGATTTCTTGTGAGGAAAGGGCATTCAAGGCGGTCAGTCGCTCTAGGTTAAGGTCGGGATGACTGCCTAGGAAGTTCTCCAATTGCTGCTTGTTGGTGTTGAGGGTCTCCTCCGCTTGTTTCAGCTGCACTTGTTCCGTGCTTTTCTTGACTTCTTCGGCGATAGCAATTTTGCCCTTGCAGTCACTGATGTCTTGTTGGGCTTTCAGCGCAGTCTTTTTCAGTTGATCCAAGTTTTTATTTGCCTTGTCGAGGGCCGTTCTTTGAGCTTTGATGGCATTTTCGGCTTTGGTGCCTTCAGCGATTTTGGCCTCAAGTCCCTTAAGCTTGGTTTCAGTGTCGGTCTTTAGGGAGGCCAACTTTTCGGGCGTGCTTTCGTCGATGATTTCAATTCCACAAGCCTTGCAGGCATCAATGACTTTTTGTTTTGCCATCTTGACGGAGTCGTCCTTATCGAAGTTCTCTTTGGAAGTCTGATAGGTTTGTTGTGTTGCCTTGATTTCAGCGTCCAGCTTGTTTCTCTTATTAACCAGTTCTTGGTAGGCTGATTCGGCCTCCTTGAAGGCTTTTTCGAGGCCGCCGACAAGTTGGGCCAATTCTTCCTCGTGGGGCAGTTCGGTTTTGATCTCCTGACGGCAGACGGGGCAGAGGTCGCCTACATGCAGTTTTTGGCGCAGGGTCTGGGCAAACTTGTCGATGGTGTCGCGCTGATTGTCGAGGGTCGCATTTCGGTCGTCCATTACCACTTTTGCGTCATGGATCAGCGGCTCCAAATCGGCGCTTTCTTTCAGTTTCTTTTCTATTGCGGCAGCGGTCTCTTCTAGGGTCTTGGCAGTTTGGGCTTTACGGTCTTTTTCTTTGGCGTATGCCTCGATTCGTTCGTAGGTGATGTCAATATTGCGTTGTAGTTCCTTGGCGTTGTCGCGTGATTTTCTCAGGTCGGGCAAATGAAGTGCGTCGAGTGCTGCTTCTTGGGATTGCAGCGTGGCCGTTTGTTGTTCGAGAGCGGTTTGTGCCTCGGTTACCTCTTTCTGAGCTTTGTCGAAAGCGGGTTGCAGTGTCTCCGTGAGTCTCTTACCTTCGCTGTCGATGGTGTTGCGGCATTCTTCGATCTTCTTTTTCCCTTCGGTAATTGTTTTTTCGGCTTCTTTCATCGCACCTAGCCAGTTGCGGGCTTCAATGGTGGCATTCCATTGGCGAACCAGTGTTTCTTTTTTCTTGAAGTCGTCGCTTTCGACTATGGCTTGGGCTTGTTGGAGTGCTAAGGATGCCTCGGTGACTCCCTTGGCCAGTTCCTTTTCTGTCTTGATCCATTGAAGTTTTGCTTTATCAGTCTCGCCTGCTTTCTTTACTTGTTCCAACGATGCTTCGTATTTGGCAATCTCTTCCTGTTTGGTCGCGATCTCTTCATCGGTCAAGGTGCGTATGCCTGCTATCTTTTGCTGAGCTTGTTCCCATTCTGTTTTCTTTTGACCAGTTACCTCAAAGACCTTCCTGCCGATCTTCGAATAGATATCCACACCAGTGATTTTCTCTAGGATTTCTGCCTTGTCGTCATCTTTGCTGTTCAGAAAGCGGGTGAACTCGCCTTGAGCCAGGAGGGTGGTGCGGCAGAACTGGCCGAAATCCAGGCCGATAGCTGTCTGGATCTCATCTTTGATATCGTTGTCTTTGGTGTGGGTAACTTCCGAATCGAGGTTTGTCAGTTGCCAGGTTTTGCTTTGGATGTTTCCGTTTACCTTTTTTCTGGCTCTGGCCACCGACCATTTGGCTTCATAGTGCACATCATTGCTTCCTGTGAAAGTGAGCGACACGAAAGCCTCACCGGTATTTCGACGCATCAGTTGGCGCGGGTCTTTGATGGCGACGTCTGCCTCTCCGTCTTTAGTGCCTCCTTGCATCTGTGTTCCAGCCAACCTTGGGGTGTTGGCAAACAGGGCAAGGCAGATGGCGTCAAGGATGGTTGACTTTCCTGAACCTGTCTTACCTGTAATCAGGAACACTTCACTGTCGGCCAGTGGTTTTGCTTCAAAATCGATGGTGGCATCTTCAATTGATGCGATGTTGTGTATGGTCAGTTTCTGTAGTTTCATGGTCTCGGTTTTTTATTTTTCGTTTCGGGCGTCGTTTTCCACCAAATTCAGAACCTCATCGAACAGCTCAGTCATCTCTTCGTCGAAGCTGATGCCTTCGTATGCTGCATATTGCTTGGCGATTTCAATGGGTTTTTCCGCTTGGAATTCTTGCACGGTTAGCACTTTGGCCTCAGCTTGGTTGTCGACTTTCTTTTTGAAGTTGAGCGTGCAAAAACGACATTGTTTTCCCTCGGTCAGTTTTGCTGCTTCTGCCGAAGCTTCTACAGGCTGGAAGTCTTCGATTTCTACATTTAATCTGATATAGGCGGGATCGTCATCAGCGTATTTTTCTAATAGTTTTTTGGTTGTCTCCCAGGGAGCAAATCCTTCTTCGGGTAGGGTGACCAGAGGGCGTGGGTTGTGGATCCCGATTTCTGTCACGGTTGGAATAGCGCCGTGCTTGTCGATTTCAACCATGCTGATGGAATGGCTGAAGTTTTCGTCGAAGCTGATAGGTAAAGGGGTGCCGGAGTATCGTGCGCGGTGTTTGCCAAGATCAACAAACTGTCCATGATGAATATGGCCTAAGGCCAGATAGTCATATCCTTCGCCCAGCTGTTCCAGTTGGATTGCGTCGATGCCTCCCACGGTAAGTTCCGTTGCATATTCATGGCACTTGAAGGTACAACCTTTCACCGTAGTGTGGGCGGTCATCACCACGGGCAACCCTTCGGTATTCCTTTCCGTTACCTTGTCGAGCAATTGTTGGAAGAATCCTTCCGGGAGCGTCTGCTCGTTCACATGGGGGATGGCAATGATGAAGCCTTTTCCGGGGATTTCGATGATGTGCTCATCCAGCTCCTCTTTCTTCAGTTGTCCGATGGCATATACGTTCAATGCCCGCCAAGGTTTTTGGAAGATCACGTGTTTCGTGGGGCTGTCGTGGTTGCCTGCGGTCATCACGATGACCATCTGGGGATTCGCCTCGTGTATTTTCATGAGGGCATCCGATAGCATGGTCTGTGTCGTATTCGAGGGTTGTGATGTGTGGAACACGTCGCCGCACAGCAGAAACACGTCGGGTTGTTGTTCTTCAACGATGTGGACCATTTGGTTAAGCATGGATTGTTGCTCTTCCGTACGGTCATGGCCATAGAGCACATGTCCCAGGTGCCAGTCGCTGGTATGTAGGATTTTCATGGGTTACAGGTTTGTTGAAACATTAGCAAAGATAAGAAATCTTTTGTTCATTTGGAGGACATCGCGTGGACACGAACGGCATAAAAAAAGTATCAACCTGTTAATTGTCAGATTGATACTTTGTAATTTATGTTGCCCAACCAGGGTTCGAACCTGGACTTTACTGATCCAGAGTCAGTCGTGTTGCCAATTACACCATTGGGCATCTGTTGCGACTGCAAAAATACACTTTTTTTATTTTACACAAGAAAAAAATGAGAATTTTTGTCTTTGTGAAAAAAATCATTAAAAAACTAAAAAATTAGTTGCAAGATTAAAATATTTGTTATATTTGCAGCGTTATACGGTTGAAATGAAAACAAAATACGTCATAGCACTCCTGTTTCTAGTCTTGCTGATGCCTTCTTGCGCAGCACTAAGAGACTATGACTATACTACGGAAAACCTTTCTCTTGCCAATCAGAATCTTAAACGTATCCCTTCTTATATAAAAAGGTGTAAAAACCTCAGGTCGCTCAACCTCGAAAGAAACCATATCAAACATATCCCCGCTTGGGTTTCGTCTCTCGACAGCCTTAAGGAGATCAACCTGAACGGCAACCAGTTGCGACTGACGAAAGCTGACATCCGTCATTTGGCCAAGGTAGAACGTCTCCTGATGGCCAACAACGGCATCGAAAAGCTGCCAAACAATATAGGTGATTTGCAATGTAAGACATTGGTGCTGATGCGAAACAAATTGAGTTCCTTGCCCGAATCCTTTGGTGACTTGGAACAGATTGGCAATATCATCTTTTATGAAAACCAGTTTGAATCCATTCCTGAATGTGTCGCTCGTTTGAAGACCTTACGTCAGATTGATTTCTACAAAAACCACATCAAAGAGATCCCTGATTTCATGGGCGGTTTGGAGAATCTCGAACAAATTTATCTGTCGTTCAACGAGATTGAGCGAATCCCCGATACGTTGCGTAATCTCAAGAAGTTGAAATACTTCTATATCCATCACAACAACTTGAAGTTCCTACCCGAGTGGATAGTGGAAATGGATTCCATACAGCGTTTCGGTGTGGGTTATAACCAGTTATTGGAACTGCCCGACTTGGCTAAGATGAAGTCGCTGTACGAATTTGACTGCGAGCACAATCTGTTGGATGAATGTCCCTGGAACTTGGTGGAAAAACCAGGGATGGAAATCATGGTCATCCGCGATAACTATTTCAAGTTGACCCTTGAAGAGGAATTGCATTTAGATACTTTAGGAGTTATTTATTAATCGATTAATATATTTAATATGAAAGAGTTAACAAAAGCAGAGGAACAAGTGATGCAGGTGCTGTGGGGCATCGGACAAGGTTTTGCCAGCGATATCATGGCGGCCTTCCCCGAACCAAAGCCGGCTTATAACACGGTGCTCACCATCATCAGGATTCTCGAAAAGAAGGGCTTTGTCAAGCACGAAACCTTCTGTAAAGCCAATCGTTACCAACCTGCCATCAGCAAAGAGGAATATTCGGAGAATTTCCTCGGCAGCGTGGTGGAACGCTACTTCAACAACTCCTACCTCGACCTGGTATCGGCCTTCGCCAAAAAGGAGAACTTCAGCTTGGAGGAGCTGGAGGCTTTAAAGAAAATGATTGACAATGCCATTGAGGACGAAAAGAAATAAGCCATGAACACACAAGTATTATTCACCGAATATCTTCTGCCCATCGCTCTTGGTTTGATGGTGTTGTGGGTGGCTTATCGTCTGCTGTTCACCAACAGCAACCGGTTCCAATTCAACCGCTTCTATCTGCTTTCGGCGATGCTGTTCTCGTTGGCGTTGCCTTTGTTCGGGTTTCTGATGGGACAAAACTCACCTCAAGTGGTGGCCTTCAAGCAAAATTTGTTAGGCGGCTTCATGCTCAAAGAAATCACCATCTCATACGGAGAACCGACAGCGGTGACTTTGCCCGAGGTGGAGGTGGCAACTCCCACCCGAATCCACTTCTCCCTGTGGCAGGTGCTGGGCGTGATTTATTTGATAGGTGTGGCGGTGACGGCCTTGCTCTTCCTTTTCAAGATGGGGAAACTGGTCGCCATGATCATCCGCTCACCCAAGCGTAAGATGGATGGCTATACCATGGTGTTTACCCACAAAGAACATGGACCCTATTCGTTCTTCCGCTATGCCTTTTTCACGGATGAGAATGTCAATCCCGACATCATCCGCCATGAGTTGAGCCATATCAGCCATCACCATTCGTGGGACATCCTGATGGTGGAGCTGATGAAGATTTTCCAATGGTTTAACCCCTTCATCTATTTCTATAAAAGAGAACTCCAGAGCCTGCACGAATACATCGCCGACGATGATGTGGTGGCCAACGGTGTTGATAAACGAAACTACATGATGCTGATCTTGCAGCAGTGCACGGCCGTCGATTTCAGCGACATGAGCAATAATTTCAGTTTAATCTTAACCAAAAAACGTATCAAGATGATTACAAAACATGAAAAGGCCAAAGGCTTATGGTGGAAGCTGCTGGCAACGTTGCCCGTGTTGGCGCTATTGCTGATTGTCAACGCAAGGGCTTCGGCGCAACAAGTGAAAAAAACGGACGAGACCGTCTATGAGTTCAGCACCAAAGACATCACCAACATCAAGATCAAGAAGGTCGATAACGACAGCATCTACCAAATCGTGGAAGTGATGCCCGAATTTCCCGGTGGCATGGACAAGATGATGGATTATCTCTCTAAAAACATCAAGTACCCGGAAGAAGCCAAGGAGAAAGGCATCAGTGGCAGGGTGTTCCTGAGTTTTGTGGTTGAAAAAGACGGCGCGGTCTCTGATGTCAAAGTGGCAAAAGGGATTGGGAAAGAATGTGACGACGAGGCGCTCCGCGTGGTGAAGGCCATGCCCAAATGGAAGCCGGGCCTGATGAAGGGCAAACCGGTCCGTGTCAGCTACATGCTTCCCATCTTCTTTAAGTTGGATGAGGGTGAAACGTATAAGCCCGTCAAGGGAGAGACCATTGCTCCCCAAGCCGACTTGAAATCCGGCAAGGATGGTGTTTGGGACATTGCTGAGACGATGCCCGAATACCCTGGTGGCATGGATGGCCTGAGGGCTTTTATGCAGGATAACCTGACCATGCCCAAGAAGTACAAAGAAATGGATACCAAGGCGGAATACCGTGTCTTTGTGCAGTTTGTGGTCGACGAAGACGGCTCCATAACCAATGTGGAGCTGAAGAAGCCCGAGCCTTCAAAAAAGGATCTGAACGACGAGGCGGTCCGCGTGGTGAAATCCATGCCGAAATGGAAACCTGGCACCGTGGATGGCAAGCCAGTCAGAGTGAGATACGTGTTGCCGGTGACGTATCGGTTAGGTAAATGAAAAAAGGGGTCGTAAGACCCCTTTTTCATCATTGTGCTTTTGCCCAAGTGTCCTTGAGGGCCACAGTCCTGTTGAAGACCAGATGTCCTGGGGTGGTGTCCTTATCCACCGTGAAGTAACCGATGCGCTGGAACTGGAAGTGATCCAGCGGCTTGGCGTCGGCTAGGAATTCCTCCACGTAGCATACGGGACGGACCTCCAACGAGTTGGGATTCATCATCTGCTTCATGGCTTCTAAGGAGCTGAGGCCTTCGTCTTTCAGGCGAGCCATCTCATCACGGGGGTTCTCGACCTTCCAGAGACGGTCGTACATGCGTACCTCGGCTTGCAGGCAACGCTCGCAACTTACCCAATGGATGGTGCCTTTCACCTTGCGGTTGGCTCCAGGCAGGCCGCTCTTGGTGTCGGGATCATATTCGGCATAGACCTCAACGACATTGCCGTTCTCGTCTTTCTTGCAGCCCGTGCATTTCACGATGTAGGCGTTCTTGAGGCGCACCTCGTTGCCAGGGGTCATGCGGAAGTATTTCTTCGGAGCGTCTTCCATGAAGTCTTCTTTCTCGATCCACAGCTCGCGGCTGAAGGCGATTTTATGGCTGCCAGCGGTCTCATCTTCAGGGTTGTTGATGGCGTCCATCTCCTCGATTTGTCCCTCGGGGTAGTTGGCGATGACGAGCTTCACGGGGTTGACCACGGCGGCCACACGGGTGGCAGTGGCGTTGAGGTCCTCGCGGATGGCGCTCTCCATCAGGGCGAAGTCGTTCAAGGCGTCATACGTAGTATAGCCGATCTTGTCGATGAACTTATGGATGCCGCTGGGAGTGTAGCCTCTGCGACGGAAGCCGCAGATGGTGGGCATACGTGGGTCGTCCCAGCCGCTCACGAGGCCCTCGTTTACTAAGACCAGCAGGTTGCGTTTGCTGAGCAAGATGTAGTTGAGGTTCAGCTTGTTGAACTCGGTCTGGCGTGGACGGTTGTCGTCTAAATTATCCCCCTCACCACGGATTTCCTTGAGCCAGTCGATGAACAGGTCGTACAAGGGACGGTGTACCACAAACTCCAAGGTGCATAGGGAGTGGGTGACGCCCTCGAAATAGTCGCTCTGTCCGTGTGCGAAGTCGTACATCGGGTAGGCATGCCACTTGGTGCCGGTGCGGTGGTGGGGCGTATCGACGACGCGGTAGATGATCGGGTCGCGGAAGTGCATGTTCGGGTTGGCCATGTCGATCTTGGCACGAAGCACCATCTTGCCCTCGCCGATCTCGCCGTTGTTCATCTTTTGGAAGAGGTCCAACGACTCTTCGATGGGGCGGTTGCGGTACGGGCTCTCGATGCCAGGTTGGGTAGGCGTGCCTTTCTGGGCGGCGATCTCCTCGGAGCTCTGCTCGTCAATGTAGGCTTTGCCTCTCTTAATCAGCTCTATGGCAAAATCCCAAAGTTGCTGGAAGTAATCGGAGGCGTAGTATTCGTTACCCCATTGGTAACCAAGCCATTGGATGTCCTCTTTGATAGCATCGACGTACTCCATGTTCTCCTTGGTGGGGTTGGTGTCGTCGAAACGCAGGTTGCACACGCCGCCATGCTGGGCGGCGATGCCGAAGTCGAGGCAGATGGCCTTCGCGTGGCCGATGTGAAGGTAACCGTTCGGCTCTGGGGGAAAACGGGTCTGCACCCGACCGCCGTTTTTGCCGTTAGCGAGGTCTTCTTCCACTTTCGCTTCAATGAAATTGAGCGATTTCTTTTCCGTTACTTTTTCTTCTTCTGGGTTTGTCATAGGCCAAGATAGTATAAATGAGGTTTCTATTCTGCTGGATCGGGTCCAAATGAAGTTCCGTTCCAATTGTATTTTACGGTATAAAAATCAGGATTGATGAATATTCCAAATTCATCTCTCATATCCGTCTCGTCATTGCGTTCCGAGCGGGTGTAGTATTCAATGCCTGCATTAGTGAAACGCAATTGGTAGCCGTCAGCAGGGATGGTGCTGTCGAAATTGATACGCCACGCACGGAAATCCTCGGGTCGCGGCTTGGGCAAATTGACCGTTGTCTTTGTGAGGTTGCCGTTTTGGAAATACCAGAACTCGGGAGTGGTGAGGTCCTCTTTCTCATAGTGTTTGGAGAGCACGACGAGCGTTTTGCCATCAACAACAGGGTATGTCTGGAATCTTACTTCATCTACGGCTCCTTTGAAATGAATGGTGAATCCATTGTCGGATCCGCCCACGTAGTAGAACTCCCCGAAATCCGGGTCGTTGATGTCGAAGTTGACGGCCTGGAAAATCGATTTTGTTGTTGGGTTGATGTCGTCATTATTGCGAAGCTCGTCCTCCACGGTGACCACAATCTCTTCGCTGTAAACGCGTATGGATTCAATGTCGGAATTCTTGTCTTTGGCAGTGAATTCGATGAAAATGTCTAATCTGTCCAGCGTATTGTGCATCAGTTGTTGGGTGATCACATAGTTGCCGTCCTTTTGATTTGTGACAATGGTGGTGTCTTTGATACTTAAAGGCTTCTTTTCGTAATTGAGCACGTTCTGGATGGGAAAACCGATGGCGATGGGTTTGCTGGTAATCCGATCAACACCAGCTTGGTAGTCGGTGGTTTGAACGAATCCGCATTTTGGACTTTTCAAAGTATAGCCGGTAATTTTACCGTCTTTCAAAAGGAAATGAGCCATCACTTCGCCATCATAGACAAAGTCATCGTTGTTATTCAGTCCTTCAGGCTCTTTGCCAATGGCAAGATATCCGATGCCAGGGGCATCAAAATAACCATAAAAGTTATGGATGGAATTGCGCAAAACAACCGATTCCGGATCTTGATCAAAGGTTTTGCCGTTCCAGTTGTAACGGATGGGCCAATACGCTGTTGAACAGAATGAGAGTCCGTCGTTGTCGAAAACCAGACAACTTTCATAATAAGAGGCATTAAAATAGTCTGTAGCGATCTTGAAGGATTCTGGGAACAATGTATTGATGTCGCGATCTGTCAGCGTTCCGTTTTTGTAATCAACGGCAAAGACTTTCTTTCCATGGTCTTTTTCGTCAAGTCCATAACCTCTCGCTTCTTTCAAAACAATGCACAGCCATGAGTCGTCAAAAGTTTGATAGCATTTCACTTGATAGAGGGCTACTAGAAGGTTGTCTGGTTCCTCGGAACCGCGGTCTATGAAGTAGTTGTACTTCAAATAGGTTTTGGAGATATGGGTGGTTGCTTCGTCATCAGAGATAAAGTCGATATCTACTGCTTGTTTATATACCGGCGCTACTTCCTGGTGCTGGGTCTTCAAACAATTCCATACCCGTTCCGCGATGTCCTCTTCGGGCTCCACGTACTGATATACTTTTGTCGGCTTCCTTTCGCAAGCAAGCAAGGAGAAGCCCAGCACAACCATTATGAATATTCTCAATCTTGTCATGTTATTCTTCTATCGATTCTACCGATTCTACCGAGCTTAAACCCCTACGGGGTTCTTCTTACTTCTTACTTCTGTCTTCTTAAAATGCTTTATACTTCTCCCCTGTCTTCTCGATCAGGATGCGATAGTATTCGTCGCTGTACTTGGGATGTTCGCTCTTGATGGGCGTGTATTTGCTGCCAGCCTTGGTGGGTTGGGCGGTGTTCAGGTTGCCGTCCATGTACTTCATGAAGAGTTCGTGGTAGAACTGTTTCCAGTTGGCGCACAACTCGTTGGCGGTGTTGCAGGAGAAACGGGTCATCTCCAGCACCATGCCGTCGTGGCCTTTGATGGCTTCCACGCGTTTATCCAGTTCAGGTACCAGCTTCTCCACCCATTTGGTCTCCATCTCACGTTGACGCTTGCGGATCTCGGGATGGATGTAGTTGTATTTGGTGTAGGCCCAGTTGCTCATCTGGTTGAAGGTCCAGAAAGCGGAGGTCTCTGACCATTGGCTCATCGAGCCGTTGCCCTCGCGATAGCTCTCGGGGATCTCGGTCATGCAGGTGTACATGGGGCAATAGACGCAGTTGTCGGTGTCGTCAACGCCAAACCAGATGATGCCAAAGGGGTTGTAGTCGCGGCTCTGAGCCACGAAGCTGAAACCGGTCTGTTGGGTGGCGGTGGTACGTTCATGCACATAGTGCACGCCATCGACTTCCCAGTCCATGGGACGCCAGCGGTAGGGGCAGTGGAAAGGACCGGCGCCGACGTCTTGTGACATGTCAAGTTCGGTACCTTCGAGGTGGTCGCGCATGAAGTCCATCATATCGAGCACACTGACCTTCTTGTTGGGCTGGATCCACAAGGGCATGCGGTTGGTCGGGAAGTTGTCGGGGGTCTGGCACATATTGGCGGTGTAAGGCAGAGCGCGTTTGATGTCGCGGCCTGTAGCATAGCCCCAATAGTCCTTCATGTTGTCGGACACCTTGTTGAACATGGCCCACACGCGGAGATCGCAGAAACGTGCGCCGTCGAAAGTGACAGGGTTATAGACGTCGGAGAAAGAGAACAAGGCGTCGGGACCATTGTAAAGCTTGGCATCCTTGGCGAACTTGATGACATCGTCGGCATACACGCAGTCGATCTTAGGATCTTTCAGGAGCTTGTCGATGTTCTTGTAGGTGACGCTGGTCTTGCATTTGCGTGAAGCCAATGGGAAGGTTGTGATGCGTGCCTGATTGGCGTGACCGCTGACGTAGCCATCGGGGATGCGACGGGCGACCCACACGGCACCTTTGTTCTGGGGACCTTTGCCGATCATCTCCATGATCCAAACCTCTTCGGTGTCGCAGATGGAGAACGACTCACCTTCGCTGACGTAGCCGTAATCGGTGACGAGCTTGGTCATCCACCAGATGGCTTCACGGGCGGTCTTGGAACGCTGCAGGGCGATGTACATCAGGCTGCCATAGTCGATGCAACCTTGTCCATTGTAGAGGGCTTCGATGCCGCCGTAGGTGGTCTCACCGATGGCGACCTGCCATTCGTTCATGTTGCCAACGACGTTGTAGGTGTGGGCGACTTCGGGAATCTGTCCGAGGTAGGCGCCGCCATCCCAGTCATAGACGTCGCGCATGGAGCCGGCCGCATGGTCGGCAGCAGGGTAGTGGTAAAGCTCGCCGTAGAGCACGTGGCTGTCGGCGGCGTAGGAGATCATGCAGCTGCCATCGGCAGAAGCGCCTTTAGTGATCAGGAAGTTGGTGCAGGCATTGGCTTTCCCGAAGGCAAACACAAGGGCCAAGGCCGTCAAAATGGTAAGTAATCTTTTCATTATAAACTGTTTATTTATTGTTGTTTCAAGTTGTTAAAGCCACAAAATTATTCATTTTGAGGGATTATTCAAAAAGTATTCTTTGACTTTTTTACGATCCTGTTCCAGCTGAGCTTTCAGAGCCTCCAAACCCTTGAACTTCTCCTCGTCACGGATGCGGTCTAAAAACCACACCTTTAAGGTCTTCCCATAGAGGTCGCCGTTGAAGTCGAAGATGTTCACTTCGATGATAAAGTCACCGTCGGTGCGATCTTCTACTGTAGGTCGCAGGCCAGTGTTGGCCATGGCATTGTAAGGCTTCCCGTCAATCATGGTTTGGCAGGCATAGACGCCGGGGTTGTTGATCATCATGTATTCGTTAGGAATGTCGAGGTTGGCGGTTGGGAAGCCGATGGTGCGTCCTATCTTGTTGCCTTCGACCACTGTTCCTGTCACGGAGTAAGGATATCCTAACAGCTCGTTGGCGGCTTTCACATTGCCTGCCCATAAGAAGTTGCGGATTTTGGTGGAGCTCACGGCTACCTCATTGACGTCCTGTGCTTCTACCTGAACAGTGCTGAAATTGTATTGCTTGCCAAGTTGCGTCAGCATCTCGTAATCGCCCATCCGGTTTTTGCCGAAATGATGGTCGTAACCCACCACGATGATCGAAGGATGAATGCTGTCAATGATATAGTTTTTGATGAAATCCTCTGACGGAGTGCTGGCGAACTCTTTGGTGAAAGGAATGATGAGCACGTTGTCGATGCCAAACTCCTCGATCTTTTTCAGCTTCTCTTCTTGGGAGCAGATGAAGCGGAGCCGTTCAGTCCCGATGGAGAGCACCTGACGTGGATGGGGATGGAAGGTGACCACCACGGTCTCACCTCCAATTTCTTGTGCGAGACGGCGCATCACCTTGAAGATGGCCTGATGACCGAGGTGCACTCCATCAAAAGTGCCTATTGTGACCACGGCATTCTTGATGTTCCGGGCCTGTATGCTATTGTTGATGATTCTCATAGGATGTGTTCGATGACGTATCTGGCGATCTGTACGGCGTTGGTGGCGGCACCTTTGCGGATGTTGTCGCTGACCACCCAGAAATTAAGGCCGTTGTCGATGCTGAAATCCCTTCTGATTCTACCTACAAACACCTCGTCCTTATCGTAGGCGTTGATGGCCATTGGATAGACGTTGTGGGCGGGATCATCCTCTACCACGATGCCGGGATAGTTTTCCAACAAACGACGCACATCGTCCAACTCGTATGGTTTGTTGAACTCAACGTTGACGGCTTCGGAATGCCCACCAGTCACAGGAACACGGCACACCGTGGCAGTGATGGCAATCTGTGGGGTTCTCAAGATCTTGCGGGTCTCATTAACCAGCTTTTCCTCTTCTGTGGTGTAGCCGTTCTCACAGAAATCGCCACCATGAGGCAGAACGTTGCGGTAGATCTGGTGGGGGTAGGCGTTGGGGAGTTGGGAGTTGGGAGTGGGGAGTTTTCTTTTTTCCATTTCTTCGCGGTCAAGCTGGTTAATCCCCTTGAGTCCGCTGCCACTCACGCTTTGGTAGGTCGCAATGACCAATCGTTTGATGTCGTAAGCCTTGTGTAAAGGAGCCAAGGCCAGCACCATCTCAATGGTGGAGCAATTCGGATTGGCGATGATATGGGTATCCTTGGTGATGGTGTCGGCGTTGATTTCCGGGACGACCAATGGTATTTCGGGGAACATGCGCCAGGCAGAGCTGTTGTCGATGACGTAGGTGCCTTTTGCCGCAAACAAGGGCGCGTATTGCTTCGAAGCTGAGGCGCCTGCCGAGAAAATGGCGATGTCGGGACGGGCTTCAATGGCATCCTCCACGCTGATCACACGATGTGTCTTTCCTTGGAAAACGATCTCCTTGCCAACGGATCTTTCCGAAGCTGCAACAAGCAATTCATCTATCTTAATCTTCTGTTCATCAAGAACTTGAAGCATCTTAGAACCGACCAACCCAGTGGCCCCTACAACCGCGATTTTCATTTTTATTGGATTTGTTTTCAACATTTTTATATTAATGGACACTCCTATTGTAATTTTGCAATGAAAATATCCAACATGCAAAAATAATAATAATATGAGAACAATACTGCTACTTTTGATAATTCTGCCTTTCTGCGCCTTCTCTCAAGTGATGGATGATTTCTCTGACGGGGATTTTACGTCTAATCCTGCATGGATGGGTATTGTAAATAGTTTTATTGTGAACAACAACCATCAGCTTCAATCGGCGGCTACCGAGGCAGGAGAGGCGTTTCTCTCTCTCGTCATTGCGGGTGATATTATGGAATGGCGTTTCTGGCTCCGCGAGGCATTCAGTCCCTCGGGAAACAACTATGCTGAGGTCTGGCTTGCCGCCGACACAGCCGATCTCGCGAATGCCTCCCAGGGTTATTTCCTTCGTTTTGGCGCTGCCGGGAGTCAGGACGCCATCGAGTTATATAGAAAGGATGGAAATGCCGAGACACTTGTCTGCAAAGGAACGGATGCCGCCATCGCTTCTTCGTTTCAAGTGGCAGTGAAGGTCAACCGTGATAGAGAAGGACGTTGGTCCTTGCAAACGGATTACGACAACATAGGCAACTATGCCGTTGAGGCGGAAGGCTTCGACGACTCTTTTCCCATCGAAGGCTATTTTGGGTTTTATCTCAAATTCACCGCCAGTAACGCCAAGAAATTCTATTTTGATGACGTCTATGTCGGACCGAAGATTATTGACCATGATCCTCCTGAACTGTTGTCTTTGGAGGTGAGGGACAATAAGCATCTTTTGCTGACTTTCAATGAACCGCTGGATGTGTCGGCACTGGACACACAACACTATTCACTTCTCAATGTGCCCGATTCTGTGTGTTTTGACGGTGTTCCTTCAAAAGTGCTGTTATGTTTCAACGAGCCTTTGCCTGAAAACACTGGTTTGCAGCTTCGGGTTTCAGGTATCCGCGACTTGGCAGATAACGTTATGGCTGAAACGACTTGGGATTTCAGCATCTATAAGGCTTCGGAAAATGATGTGGTGATCAACGAGATCATGGCTGATCCGAGCCCTGTGGTAGGCCTGCCGGAATGGGAATATGTGGAGCTATTCAACACCACGCAGCTGCCCGTTGACTTAAAAGATTGGTCTTTGAGCATTGGTACGACGACCAAGACCTTCTCTTCCCTTCAAATAGCGCCTTTAGGCTATCTGATCTTATGTAAGGACGATGCGGTTGGTGAATTGTCCGCCTTTGGCGTCACATGCAGCTTTTCGAGTTTCTCAATCGCCAACGCTGGTGCCACGTTGAGGTTGTTTTCTCCTGATGAAATGCTGATTTCTGAAGTGTCATTCAACGACACTTGGTATCACGATGCCGACAAGAGAAACGGCGGTTGGTCATTGGAGCAGATCGACCCGTTCAACCCTTGTGCTGGTACAGTAAATTGGTCGGCCTCGAATGATGTTTCAGGTGGGACGCCTGGGCGTGAGAATTCCATCAATGCGCCTAATGAGATAGCACCTCAGATTTCGAGGGTAAGTGTGTTGGACGACAACATGGTGTTGCTTTGGTTTGATCAGCAAATGGACCGAGCAAGCCTTGCAGATAGGGCGCATTATCGAGTGGAAGACCTTGGCCTACTGCCCACTGAGGTGATCTGCAATCCTGTGAACTCAACCTCGGTGGAATTGCTGTTTGACTATGACTTTCAGGAGGGATTGGTTTATACTTTGGTGATGAACGGCTTGGAGAGCTGTAGCGGCCAGCCAATAGCTTCTGATACGCGCGTGCGTTTTGGCATCCCTAATGCAATAGGTCCAGGCGAGGTGCTTATCAACGAGATCTTGTTTGACCCCATCAGTCCGGGAGTGGATTATGTGGAGTTGTATAACCATTCCGACAAGACTTTTGATTTGAGTGAATTGAAACTAGGGGGCATCAAAGAGAGCTTCCCGAATCCAGCGGATACCGTGTTGAAAGAGATCACGGCCGACATGTTCCTTTTCATGCCGCACAGCTATGTGTTGCTTTCAACGGATGGCTATACGGTAGGACAACAATATGGTTGCGGTACTGGGAATTTTTTCGATATGGCTTCGTTTCCATCGTATGTCAATGCCGGAGGAACGGCCTTGTTGATGAGCCGTCAAGGGGTGGTTGTGGATCAGATGTCGTTTTCTGAAAAGATGCATTATCCCTTGCTGAAGGAGACTAAAGGGGTGTCCTTGGAACGGGTATCTTGGGATGCGCCCTCTGACCAGTCCGACAATTGGCATTCGGCTGTAGAAGCCGTTCATTTTGGTACGCCTGGTTATGAGAATTCTATGATGGCGGTGCCGCAAAATGATCCTGAAGAAGATGTGATAAAGGTTGAACCCAAGGTGTTTTCACCTGATGGAGATGGCATGGATGACAGCTGTTTGGTCAACTATGCTTTTGAGGAGGCGGGTTGCACGATGAATGTCTATGTTTTCAACGTCGAAGGCCAGATGATTCGGCATCTGGTCAAAGGAGAGCTAATCTCCCAAACAGGAAGTTTCGTTTGGAACGGCTTGGATGAACGAGATCAACCTGTCCCGCTCGGCCTCTATGTCATGGTTGCCGAAGTGTTCCATTTGGATGGAATGGTAAAGAAATATAAACAGGCAGTGGTGGTGGCCTCCCGATGATTACATGTCCATGTTGGACTGCGCCATCAGCTGGTTGGTATCGGGATTGAAAGCCATAAGGTTGCCCATGCCGGGCTTGTCGTTGTAGAACACGCCATTGTCCAATGCGATGAAGTCGTGGCCTTTTGGGTTGTTGATGACAAAGTCGATGAAGCTGTAATCGACAGGGATGTGACCGTGGATGATCTTTCGCCCGTCGGTCTTGCTGAAGTCCACCTTGAAATTCCTTACCGAGACCATGCTGTGGAAGTCCTCGAATGGATTGTCGGCTTTGAAGTTCATGCCGGCGTGCACCAGGATGTAGTCTTCCAACTCGTAGTAGTAGTCGAGATGCCGCATCCACTCGATGTAGGATTCTGGAATGTCGCGGGGGCGTTTGCCACCGAAGCTCTTGTAGGTCTCGGTGGCACCTACGCTTTCCCACAGTTTTTGTCGATCTGACTTGAAGAGATGAAAGCTTTGGTCGGCCTCCCAGACTTGTATGCAGTATTCCTCATGGTTTCCTCTGAGGCAATGCATGTTTTGTCCGCTTTCCTGTAAGTTCATGAGATAATCGAGGACCTCTTTGCTGTTGGGGCCGCGGTCGATGTAGTCGCCGAGGAAGAACAACTCATCGTCCTTGTTGATTTTCAACATGTTCTCAAGCAAGGTCTTGAGTGTCTTGGCGCATCCATGAATATCAGGAATGATCCACCTAGTCATGTTTTATCTTTTATCTCTTATCTTTTATCTTTTATCTCTTATTTCTTCCCCTGATTAGCCACTGCTGCCATCAGTGCTGCGACTTTCTCGGGATCGCCCAGGAAGAAGTCCTTCGTCAGGTTCATGTTGTCGTCGAACTCAAAGATATAAGGGATTCCAGTAGGGATATTGAAGGCGATGATCTCGTCGTTTGACATGTTCTTGAGCACTTTCACGACGCCGCGGAGGCTGTTGCCGTGGGCAACTACCATCACTTCGTCATGGGTCTCGAAGGCTTTCATGATATGGTCCTTGTAATAGGGCATCACACGTTCGATGGTGTCGCAGAGTGCTTCGGTCAACGGAATCTGGTCGTCGGTAAGTTCTGCATAGCGGGGATCCATACGGGGACTCTTGGGGTCGTTCATGTCCAACGCTGGAGGGCGCACGTCGAAGGCACGGCGCCATAAGCGCACCTGCTCGTCGCCGTATTTCTCGGCGGTCATCTTCTTGTCAAGGCCTTGCAACTGTCCGTACGACTTCTCGTTCAGACGCCAGGTCTTGTAAACCGGCAGCCAGTCCATGTCCATGGTGTCAAGGACATAGTTCAAAGTCTTGATGGCTCTTTTCAGGTACGAGGTGAAGCAGATCTCTGGTTTGTAGCCGTTATCTTTCAACACCTTGCCGGCTTCAATGGCTTCCTGAATGCCTTTTTCGGAAAGATCTACATTGGTCCATCCAGTGAACAGGTTGAGCTTATTCCATTGGCTCTCGCCATGTCTGATTAAAATGAGTTTCTTCATAACTTTTATCTTTTATCTCTTATCTTTTATCTATAAACTCTTCATCCACTTCCACTGGAAGAGGATCATGTAAAACACGCCCACCGTAATGGCGGCGTCGGCGAAATTGAAGATGGGTCTGAAAAAGATGAAATGTCCATCGGGCCCAAAGAAGAAGTTGGGCAGCCAGCTGTTGTCTTCCCGAGCGATGTCGATGATGGGAAAATACAGCATATCGACCACCTTGCCATGAAGCCATCCCGCATAGTGGAAGACTTCGCCATAAAACACGCTGTCAATGATGTTGCCCATGGCGCCTGCTGTGATGAGGGCGATGCCGAACATCACACCGAACTTGGTGTTCTTCTTGGAAAGGCGGAACAAAAGATAGAATAGTGCCACGACGGCAACAATCCTAAAAATGCTCAAAAAGGCTTTCATGGCGCCTCCACCTCCCATCCAGCCGAAAGCCATGCCGGGATTCTCGACGAAAAGCAACTTGAACCAGTTGCCCAGGACAGGAATCTCTTGGCCAAGCTCCATGTGTGTCTTGACCCAGATCTTGAGGATCTGGTCGATTACCAACACAGCGAGAATGATGATGAAAGAGCCAACCAGGCCCTTGCGTTTTGTCTTCGTCACTTTTTCTTTTCCTTCATTTTAGCGTCAAGACAGATCGTCGTGGTGGGGACACAGCGCAGTCTTTCCTTAGGAATCAACTTGCCGGTGGCACGGCAGACGCCGTATGTCTTGTTCTCGATACGCATCAAGGCAAACTCCAGATTCTGGATGTATTTCTCGGTGCGAGCGGCCAGTTTGGCGTTCTCCTCTTTTTGTGATACGGAGTAGCCTTCTTCCAAGATCTTGAACGTCGGAGCGGTGTCGTCAGTGCTGTTTTCACCGCCGGCAATATTTTCACTGAGCAGCGCGAGGTTTTCGCGTGCCTGTTGAAGTTTCTGCAGGATCAATTCCTTAAACTCCTCTAACTCCTCGTCGGAATACCGCACAGTAGGAGTAACTTTGATCTTCTCTTCCATAACCATTTTATTTTAGGTCCTACGAAAGTGCTAAAATACAAAAAAATCCTTACACCAACAATTTATTAATTGTTTTTTTGAATCTTCATCCTGACCTTGACATTCTCGGTAAGTTCGTCTTCCAAGACATCGCCTTCGAGTTTATCGACGATTTGGATGGCGGTGGCCAACGTCTCAGCGCAGATGTAGCTGCTGAATACTTTGACGGCGGGTTCAATCTTTTCGTTCTTCTCGATGAATACCTCAATCCGGTCGGTAACTTCCAAGCCTGAGTTCTTACGCAAGGTCTGGATGCGGTTGACGATTTCACGGGCGAGGCCTTCGTTGAAGAGGTCTTCGGTGATGGTCATGTCCAAAGCGACGGTGTAGTTGTCCTGTGACGTGACAGCCCAGCCTGGAATGTCTTGGGTGGAGATCAGAGCGTCTTCAAGGGTCAGCTCAACATCGACGCCATCCACCTCCAAGTGGGTGCCGTTGCTCTTTTCGTAGGCATGGATCTCGTCTTGGCTCATGTTGGCGAAATAGTTCTGGATCTGTTTCATCTGTTTGCCATACTTCCTGCCCAAGGTCTTGAAGTTGGGCTTCACGTTCTTCACCAGAATGTTGTTGTCGGGGGCAAGGAACTCGATGCCTTTGATGTTGACCTCACTCATGATGAGGTGGGAGATCTTCTCAAGCTGCGCCTTCATCTCTTCGTTGGCCACGGGGATCATGATCTTCGACAGAGGCTGACGTACGCGGATGTTGGCTTTCTTACGCAGTGAGAGCACCAGCGAAGAAATCAGCTGTGCGGCTTCCATGCGTTCCTCCAATGCCTTGTCGATGAGCTTGTTGTCGGCTACCGGGAAGTCGGTAAGATGTACGGACTCGGCGGCATTTTTGCCAGTGGCGTTGTTGAGGTCGCGGTAGAGCTGCTCGCTGAAGAACGGTGCTATCGGAGAGCTGAGACGAGCCACGGTCTCCAAGCAGGTGTAAAGGGTCTGATAGGCAGAGAGCTTGTCCTTGTCATCATCGCTTCTCCAGAAACGACGTCGTGAGAGACGCACGTACCAGTTGCTGAGGTGGGCATCCACGAAGTCGGCAATGGCGCGACCGGCACGGGTGGGCTCGTAGTCGTTATAGGCTTCGTCAACGGTGAGTATCAGGGAGTTCAACTCCGACAGGATCCATCGGTCGATCTCGGGACGCTCGGCGTATGGCAGATTGGCTTCCTTATAGTCGAACTTGTCGATGTTAGCATACAGTGCAAAGAAGGCGTAAGTGTTATAGAGTGTTCCGAAGAACTTACGGCGCACTTCGTCAACACCGGCCTCGTCGAATTTCAGGTTGTCCCAAGGCTGGGAGTTGGTGATCATGTACCAACGCACGGCATCGGCACCATATTTCTCGATGGCACCGAAGGGGTCAACGGCATTGCCCAGACGTTTCGACATCTTGTTGCCGTTTTTGTCGAGCACCAAGCCATTGGAGATGACGTTCTTGTAAGCCACACTGTCGAAGCACATTGTGGCGATGGCATGTAGAGTGAAGAACCAGCCACGTGTTTGGTCGACGCCTTCGGCGATGAAATCTGCTGGAAACACATCCTTGCCTAGCTGACCTTCCTTGCCCATGTAGTGGTATTGGGCATACGGCATGGCACCGCTGTCGAACCACACGTCAATCAAATCAGGCTCACGGAACATCTTCTTGCCGCTAGCGGAGCAGAGGATGACGCCATCGATATACGGTCTATGCAGGTCGAACTTGGTGTAGTCTTCTGAAGCGTATGGATTCGAGGTCATGAATCCTGCCTTGATGGATTTTTCGATCTCGTTGCGGAGCTCTTCGACACTGCCGATGCAGATCTCTTCCTTGCCGTCCTCAGTGCGCCAAATAGGCAACGGAGTGCCCCAGTAGCGAGAACGGGAGAGGTTCCAGTCCACCAGGTTCTCGAGCCAGTTGCCGAAACGACCGCTGCCGGTGGCTTCAGGCTTCCAGTTGATGGTCTTGTTAAGCTCGATCATACGGTCTTTCAGGGCCGTGGTCTTGATGAACCAGCTGTCGAGGGGATAATAGAGCACGGGTTTGTCGGTGCGCCAGCAGTGTGGGTAGTTGTGGACATGTTTCTCACTCTTGAAGAGCTTGCCTTGTTCCTTGAGGAGCATCACGATGTCAACGTCGAGGCTCTTGTCCTTCTCGGTCTTGGTAGGATCGTAGGCGTTCTTGACGAACTGTCCGGCGTAGGGGCGGTAGGCTTCCACGTCCATGCAGTTCTTGACAAACTCAGGATCCAGGTCCTCAATACGCCAGAATTTGCCAGTACGATCTACCATCGGTTGGGCTTTGCCGTCCTTGTCGATCATCTGCAAAGGCGGGATGCCTGCGGCGGCGGCAACGCGTTTATCGTCAGCGCCAAAGGTCGGAGCGATATGGACGATGCCCGTACCATCTTCGGTGGTAACATAGTCGCCAGGGATGATGCGGAAGGCGCCTTCACCTGGGTTGACCCATGGGACGAGTTGCTCATATTCAATACCGACCAAATCGCTTCCTTTGAACTCCTTGACAATCTCAGGGGCTTCCTTGAACATGGTGCCTACCAAGGCTTTGGCCATCAAGATGTAGCAAGGCTCCTCAGTGTAGGGGTGCATGGTCTTCAGCAGCACATAGTCAATATTGGGACCAACGCACAAAGCCGTATTGCTTGGCAAAGTCCAAGGTGTGGTCGTCCATGCAATCGCGTAAGTGGTAAGACTTTCTCCTACTCCTAACTCCTCACTCCTAACTCCTAACTTAAACAGCGCCACGCATGTCAAATCCTTCACGTCGCGGTAGCAGCCCGGCATGTTCAGTTCGTGGGAGCTGAGTCCGGTGCCAGCGGCAGGTGAATAGGGCTGGATGGTGTAGCCTTTATAGAGCAGGCCTTTGTTGTAGAGGTCTTTCAGCAGGAACCACAAGGTTTCGATGTAGTCGTTGGTGAAGGTAATGTAAGGATCGTTGAGGTTGACCCAATAGCCCATCTTACGGGTGAGGTCGTCCCACATATCCTTGTATTTCATCACTTCCTCGCGGCAGGCACGGTTGTAGTCATCGACGCTAATCTTCTTGCCGATGTCTTCCTTGGTGATGCCGAGTTTCTTTTCTACGCCGAGTTCCACAGGCAGGCCGTGGGTGTCCCAGCCGGCTTTGCGTACCACGTGTTTGCCTTTCAAGGTCTGGTAGCGGCATACCACGTCCTTGATGGAACGGGCCATCACATGGTGGATGCCAGGGGTGCCGTTGGCACTCGGCGGACCTTCGAAGAACACGAAGGCATTATCCTTGTCACGGTTGTCGAGACTCTTTTGGAAGGTGTCGTTATCTTCCCAGTATTTGCGGATTTCATTGGCTGTCTCGGTGAGATTCAGCTGCTTATACTCTTTGTAATTCTGCTTCATCTTGCTGGCTTGAATTAAAGCCGCAAAGATACAAAATTATATTTACCTTATAACGATTTTCTGGGTTTTTACATCGTCGCCGCTGATTAGACGTAGTACATAAATGCCTGGTGCCATTCCGTTTGTGGAGAGGGTATGGGCAACGTTCCTATGTGTTACTATGATACGTCCAGTCATGTCAATTATTTGCAACGTTGCATCATTATCAATGTTGATGATGATATCTTCGTTATTAAAGAAAGCAAAACTATTGTCGGATAACGCAGTTTCTTCGTTTACTTCTACGCTGGGACCTAAGAAAACTGGGCTAGAGAAACCTGTTTCTTTGCCGTTCCATAGTGCAGTGACTTGGTATCTCACATTGCCTATAGTTTCATGTGAGGTGTGATTTGAAGGTAGTGTAGTTTGACCAAGTACCATTTGTTGTTCGCTGCATTCCTCCTCGCCCCAGTAAAGGTTATAAGTGAAGTCGTGGTTAGTATTGTTAGTGGTAGTGTAGGCGCGCAGCAGCCAAGAGAAATCAAAATAGTAGTCGGTGATAGGTTCCCATGTGGAACCAATCTTGACGAGACAACTGTTGGGGTTGTTTACTGACTTGCAGCAGGAGAAATTCACCCCTTGGGCTTTAGCGGTGATCCACAACGGCAAAGAGGAGTCGAAGGGGATCTCTTGGTCAAGTGCGAAGCGGACCATTTCTTTGGATCCCGTCATCTCATGTTGCTGAGTGTGGATAAGTGTGCTGCTGTTGGTCTTCTCGCCATTGTAAATCTTAAAGGTGTAATTACCTGACGAACAATCGAATAATTCAATGTGCGAAAGCGGATGTCCATCAAAGATGACAAGCTGTTCCGGTTCTATCTTAATACCCCACTCGTAGTTGTCAGAATTGATGCCATTGATGCTAACGTTGTCATCAAAGGCTAGCATTCCGTGTCCAACAAACTGAGGAGCCTCCCATTGCAGGTCGTTATACGTAGTGTGGTGAGTCCCTTGGAGGTGTTGTGGAGGCTCGCAATACCATGTCATCACCGAGCCGTTCACTTGGTTTTCAGGATGCCATGAAGTAGTCTCTCCAACAAGACTTTCCACATGATAGCGATAAGCGCCCGACCGCGTGAGTTGGTCATCAACATAGTCGTATCCCGTGACTTCTGAAGGAACTCTAAATCCATCACGGAATATGGCAAATCGATTGTTTTCTGCGGACATTCTCCATCGCAGGTGTATGCTGCCATTTTCGTTGTTGGCTGTAAGTTGTAGCGGTGCCATGAACCCCAAACCGTCGTTGCTTGTCGTATAGGTGGCAATGGTGCCGGAAGCCGGATCGTCAATGCTGAAAATAATGCCTTGTCTGTTTGTGCTGCGGTGGTTAGCCTCTACGTGGATGCCTTGGCTGTCGGAATCGAAGCCGGGATGCCAAACAAAGGAGATCTCGGTGTTGGCGGGTATGTGTATTTCTGCTTCTTTGGATGAGCCTTCGTAAACAGTGAAATACTGGGACTTCATGACGGAATTGTAGAAGGTCAATTCCAACTCACCGCCCTTGGTGCCGTACGGTGAGTCACTGGTAATGGTAAGGTCGATGGTCTCATAGTTGCCTAGGATAGCCCATGAATAGGCTGGCGCGTGATGGATCTGTTGCGTTCCTCCGCTCACATAAAGCACGCTAAATTCATGGTATCCGTAGCCGGCTTCAGTATAGGGATAGATGAAGGTGGTGTCAACGATGTTCTCGGAAATGCTCTGGCCATCGCAATAAATTTTATAATAATCGGCATCTGGATTAGTGTTCCAAGAGAGTTCCACCTGATGTTCCAAGCTGTTGACGTGGGCAGTGAAGTTCTCTAAAACAGGTCCGCTGGATTCACCTTCGTAAGGCCGCAAGTCAAAACACATTCTGTCGCCTACTTTCCTTATGTCGGCAATGGTATATGGCCAATTGAAGGAGGAATACTGGTTAAGGAAAGGATAGGGGTAAGTGTCATTGTTGAACGCTGTTCTTGAGCCGATACCATTGAAAAATGCGTGGTTGATATCACCAACCTCAGTGGGTGTTCCGCCTGGGCGAAATAAATAAACTTCGTCGAAATAATCATAGCCGTTCCATGAAGCGTTGCCATCAAACCGGGTATCAATGCGATAAATCAGCAAGCCACTACCAGGTATTTCACTTTCGAAGATATTGTGTTTGTTGCGGTATTCGATGAAAAAGAATTGATCGGGGTAGCCTGTGGGAATCAAATAACCATTGCGGCGGCCTCCTTCCCAAGATACAGCTTCCAATTCGTAAGTACCGAATGCATCGGGATCCTCTGGATTGATGACGGGAATCTCATCTAACCAGTTGCCGTATTTGTATTTCATGTAGCTGCTGGTCTGTTGCGGTGGCTCAGTGGTGCCACACATCAAGTCCCATGGCCCCACCGGGTCGATGCCTTCACTGTAGTGATAAAGATCAGGAGCGCCTAAGGAGTGAAACATTTCATGGCAAAGGGTGCTGACGTTGAAATAGCCTCCTTGTTCCAGTTGCAAGTTGAAATCCCAAACCTGTAAGCCGTGAAGCCTTACATCGCGGTCGAACAATGCCCAACGGTGAGGCCACAATAAGGAGTTCCATTCGCCAGTCTCACCTTTGCATACAAACACCACGTTGTCCACCAAGCCATCACTATTATAATCTAAATCAAGCGAGGTCGGCACCATGTCTTCGATGTAATTGATAGCTCGTTCCAGCAGTGAGAACTCGCGTTCAGTACGTTGATCTTCTTGGTAACCAATGGGATTGTGAACAGGGCTGTATGGTTGGTAGTATTGCTTGGGATGAATGTCCTCGTATGATAGAACGGTCTCCCCATCGGGTTGTGGAAACAAGTGTGACCACAAGTCAATTTGATTATAGGAGGTGCGATGATAGTAGTTGTGCAGTGAGTTTGACTCGTAGTCATCACCATTAAACATTTCTTGGACTGTAGAAGCTGGCGTGGTGTGGTAGGTGTCGCCAGCAAAACGGATAAAGACCACCAAGTTGTTGTAAAGACCATGGTTGAGCTCACGGCCGTTTTTCATCTGCGGCCTCTTGATGTGCTGCTCTCTTTCTTTTCTTATTGCATAGTATTCATTTTCAGAGATCTTTGCGTATGGCTGCAAACCTACTGAAGCTGGATCTACGCTGCCCACAACATAGTTGGAAGCAACGACTTTTTCTTGGCGATCTTTGATGGCATAGCAATAGTAGCCGTTTTCATTTTCCAAAATAGTGAAACCGTTGGCATCGTGGAGGTAGTTGTAAAACTCGTCACCAGAAGCGAAACAGTTGATGACTTTTCCGTCGGGTTGTGTGAGGCGGACAGGAATGTTTTTTAGTGGTGCGGCTTCAGCGAACATGCTGAGTGCCAATAGCAGAATTAGTGGTAAAATACGTTTCATGATACCTTATAGTTTGCTGGTTTCCTAGGTTCATTTTTCGAGGTTGAGTAACAGGCCATTGCCGTCGCCGGTCATGATTTCGGGCAGTTTGCCATCCCACTTGTTGATCCATTCGAGTTGGACGATCTTGGGATTGCTGGAAACGGAGGCGCCTTTGATTTTCAGGGCTTCAGCTTCACCTTCAGCGTTGAGGATCTGGATGTCTTTCTCGATCTCAGCTTGTTTCTTCAGCTCTTCTTTTTGCTTGGTGACCTCTGAGAGTGTAAGGGCTTTCTGCTCCTCGAGTTTTTTCTGGTTAATAGCGGTCTCGTAATCGCTGTTGTAATACACTTCGCGGATGTCGATCTGGTCAAGGATGAGATGGTACGACAGAATGTCTTTTTTCATCCTTTCGAGTACGAATGACTGTATTTCTTCGCGGCTGGTGCTATATACCTGGATAGGGGTGTATTTGCTGGTGGTCAAAGCCAACGCGGATTTCAATTTTGGCTTGATCACATTCTCTTCCAACCAATAGAAACGGCCGTTTTCCTTGCCATCGGTCTCTGAAACATTATCGTAGATCCACCAAGCATATTCGGGATCGATACGCCATGAAGCGCTGATGTCGAAGCCCATCTTAATACCATCGATAGTGGGAGTCCAAACGGTTTCCGACTGGGTGGCCTCAGCCTTATAAGATTTGTATTCCGGGTCGCTTCGGTTGACACTGGTGCGCTTGGCGCAGGTATATACCTGTTCGGTCTTGTCCATGGTTTGAACCGTGTACCAAGGCAGGATGAGGTGCCATCCGGTGTGGTAGGTCTGTTGTTTCACGCCACTTGGGGTGATGACGACACCACATTCCTGGGCAGGGATGATAGTGAGGAATCTGGTGACGGCAAGAAAGATGACGGGAATAAGCCAAAGCAAGATGCTGTTGGACATTTTCTTGGGATTTTTGCCCCTGCTTTGCTCGTTTTTGACGATGGTGTTGTTGTAAAATGCAGCAAAGAGGCTGTAGCAGATCAGTATAACTGCTAAAATGTTGAGGTACTTCATTTTGTTAATCTTTTTAATTACTCCTAACTTCTAACTCCTCACTCCTTAACATCCAATTGCTCTAGAAATAACCAGTCTCAGGATCTCGGAAGTGCCTTCTCCGATTTGAAGGATGCGTTGATCGCGGTAGAAGCGTTCCATGTCGAACTCTTTGAGGAGTCCATGTCCACCCATCACTTGCACGGCGTTGTCGCACACTTCGGCGGCGACTTCGGAGCAATAGAGCTTGGCCATGGCGGCTTCCTTGCCGAAGGGACGGTGCTGGTCTTTCAGCCAGCAGGCATGGTACAGCAGGTTGCGTGCTGCTTCGACTTTCATGGCCATGTCGGCGAGTTTGAAGGCCACTGCTTGGAACTTGCAAACGGGTTTGCCGAACTGGACGCGTTTCTTGGAGTATGCGAGCGCCATCTCGTAGGCGCCTTGGGCACAGCCGAGGCCCATGGCAGCGATGGAGAGACGTCCGGAGTCGAGAGTGGCCAACATCATGTGGGAGCCTTCCCCTGGCTCACCCAAGATGCACTCCCTGGGCAACCTTACGTTGTCAAACACGAGTTTGCCAGTGTTCGAGGCACGCCACATCATCTTGTCATCCATCGGGGTCTGTGTGAATCCTGGGACGGAGTTCTCAACCAGCAAGGCGGTGAACTGGGGCTTGCCGTCCTTTTCGCCAGAGACGGCTTGTACGCTCGTGCCTAAGGTGATCGGCGTAGCGCTGTTGGTGATGAAGATCTTGGTGCCGTTGAGCAGCCAGGTGTCGCCTTCGAGCTTGGCCGTGGTCTTGGTGCCACGCGAGTCACTGCCAGCGTCCTCTTCTGTCAGTCCGAAGCCCCAGAGCTTATTTTTGCAGAGTTGGGGCAGATACTTTCGTTTCTGCTCCTCAGTGCCGTAGTCTTTGATGGGACCGATGCCCAACGAGTTGTCGGCAGCAATGGTGGCTGCGGTGGAGCCATCCACACGAGCGAGTTCTTCCACGGCGATGATATAGCTGAGGTTATCCAATCCCTGACCGCCATATTCTTTCGGTACGGTCATGCCTAACAGGCCTAGCTCACCCATCTTGAGAGTCAGTTCAGTGTCGAAATGCTGGTGCTCGTCGTTGTAACGGGCTACAGGTTTCACTTCTGCCTCGGCGAAATCTCTTACCTTCTGCCGCAAGGCTTCTTGTTCTTTTGTTAAATCAAAGTTCATATTCTTACTTCTTGCTTCTAACTTCTTTCTTCTAACTCTATAAGTTGCATCTTATTGTCCACCATCTCACCTTCAGTGACCAAAATGCGTTTTACCTTGGCTTTGGCAGTGGCGACGATATTGTTTTCCATCTTCATGGCCTCCACCACAATCATTACCGTACCTGCATTTACCTCGTCGCCTTCCTTTACGTTGATCTTCACCACCTTGCCAGGCATGGGCGAGATCAAGGTCGATTTGTCGTTCACATTCTCTTTGCAAGAATAGTCGAGGGTATCGTTGAGCTGGTCGGTTCGGAAACAACTGAAGTTCAGTCCACGGAAGTTCACGATGGTTTTCTGCTCATCATTGACGGAACAATAGACAACTTCATTCTTTCCGTTAATCATGATCTTCAGCTGGTGTCCATTGTGTCCGATGAGTTCAGCGGAGAAGTGAGAGGTTAGAGGTGAGGGGTCAGAGGGGGGACTTTCCACTTTCAACTTTCCGCTTTCCGCTTCCCAATGTGTGATATGGACAGGAATCTTTTGGCCTTCCACGTCAACGGTGAAGTGACTGTGGAAACGCCAAAAGCCGATGTCTTCCCAAACGTTTTCAATTTGATGTTCAAAGCGTTTTTTGCAGAAGTCATAAAGCAGGAATGACACTGCTATATCATTGATGTTTAAATTGTTGCGACTATCATTTAAGGCCTCTATGAGTGCTTCTTGATGGGAGGCACAGAAGGAAGTGTCGATCTTGTTGTCAACAAAATCCTGGTTTTTGATGACTTCCCAAAGGTAGGCTTTGTTGGTGGTCAAGCCTTGTATGATGAACTCTTTCAGGGCATGTTGCGCTGTCTCAATGGCAGCTTGGCGGGTCTTGCCATGGCAGATGAGCTTGGCGATCATGGGATCGTAGGCTTCGCTGATGGTGCAGGGACCATCGATGCTGCTATCGACACGGGCACCTCTGACCTGTGGCTCATGGTATGCCGTCACTTTTCCAGGAGTAGGCAGGAAGCCGTTTTCGGGATCTTCGGCATAGACGCGCATCTCAATGGCATGTCCCTGGGCTTGGATCATATCTTGTGTCCAGCCCATCTCCTTGCCGCGTGCGATGCGGATCTGTTCCTCCACAATGTCGATGCCAGTGCGCATCTCGGTAACGGGATGTTCCACTTGGATGCGTGTGTTCACTTCCAAGAAATAGAAGTTCAGGTCTTGATCCACGATGAACTCCACGGTGCCGGCGTTTTTGTAGCCGATGCCTTTACAGAGCTTCACGGCAGTGGCCAGCAGCTGTTGCCGTTTCTCTTCGGTCAAAGTGGGAGAGGGCGACTCCTCGATGATCTTCTGGTAACGCCGTTGGATGGTGCATTCGCGCTCATAAAGGTGTATGATGTTGCCGTGATGATCGGCGAGAATCTGCACTTCGATATGGCGCGGGTTTTCGATATATTGCTCCACGAAGACTGTGCCGTCGCCGAAGTATTTCTCTGCTTCTCGGGAAGCGCGTTCCAGTTCGTCTTTGAGATCGTCTTTCTTTCTGACTATATGCATGCCTTTGCCGCCACCGCCTGCTGCTGCCTTGATGAGAACCGGGTAGGGTAGTGTGTCGGCCTTGACCATGATATCCTCTAAGCTGCCCGTAAGGCCGAAGGTGACGGGGATGTCATTTTCGATGGCAACCTTCCTTGCAGCGATCTTGTTGCCCATGAGCCGCATGGTGTCGGCATCGGGACCGATGAAGATGAGGTTGTTTGCGGCGCAGGCTTCAGCGAAATCGGGATTCTCTGAGAGGAAACCATAGCCTGGGTGAATGGCATCGACACCAGCATCCAAAGCGGCGTCGATGATCTTCTGTATGTTGAGATAGGTGTCCTTGAGACTGCCATTTCCCAGGGGATAGGCCTCGTCGGCGAGCCTACGGTGCAACGCTTCGGCATCGTTGTCGGCAAACACCGCCACACTCTCGATGTGAAGCCGTCTCAAGGTGCGGATAATGCGCACAGCAATCTCCCCTCGGTTAGCAATTAGGATTTTATTGATTTTTTTGGTATTCATTACTTTCTCTTTCTTCATGCAAAAGTAATTTATTTTTATGACTTTCAAGGTAACTTCATACAATTATCTGTATCTTTCATACTTTAGTTTAAATAATTCATATCTTTGCAGAGTCAAGTCTAAATCCTTTGAGAATGATTAAACATAAGAATCTATTGTTGATTATATTCGCTGCTTGGATCATGTTTATTTCCGCCTCTTGCAGTTCGACTAAAATTATTAGAGAACCTCATGATTCCGATGTTGCCATTTTATTTGTTACAGGCAGGGGAGTGGCAAGAGGAGTGGGAGTAGATGAACCTAAACCCAAGGAACCTAAACTCGAACGTGAGGAGGATGATCCTGCTCCAGTTGAGTATGATGACCCTTATCAAACTCAAACTAGGACTAATTCAATGCTAGTAGAACACTTAGTGAAAGATGTAATAGGTTCGATAGGGCAATTGTCTCATGCTAAAGCTGCATTCGCTATCAAATTGGAGAATGTTGAGACGCATGAACAATATGATTCAAAGTATTTTAAATCTTCGGGTTATCATAATAATATTGTTTTCCTAATACCAGCTGGAACGTATAAGGTTATTTCGGTTGGGGTTGCTTTACAAACAGATATCAATCAGAGATTCTATTATTATGATGATTCTTCGGTGGTTTCAGATTTTTTTGGACCTTTGGTAATACGGCCAAAATGCAGGTATTATTTGGGTAATTATGATTGTTACGACGAAAAAAATGATGAAGGGATTTCTGGAATTTGTAAAATGAAATATTTGGAACCTGCCATCTTTATTAACAAAAGCGAGCCATATATTCCAAAAGAAATAACAAATGCGCTCTCAAATAGTGATTGGGAAGGGGACGGTTTCCATATTCTGCGTCCAGCCAATCCAAATAATGTGTTGTTTATTAGTCCTATCGATAATAATACCAACAGCACAAATAAGTGATAAAGAGTTGAGAATAAAAAGTATAACTATCAAATATATTTAATTATGAAAAAGTTGTTTGTATTTTTTACATTGGCATTATGCTTCCCTTTAGTTTTAGTGGGCCAGAACAAGCACAATTTGTTTTACGGCCAATTTGAAGTCAGAGGCAATTCCGTGCTTCTTCCTGCTTTTGCTGGACTATTTAATGTGATTCCCTATAGTATTGCAGGTGCAAAAGAAGGTGCTAGAGAGGGAGAAGAAGCTTATAAACAAGGGAAGGATATTAATGCTGAAGATTTTCTCAATGAAGAGTTTGCTAAAGAAGTTCTAGCGGAAAGTTCAAAATATGATAGATGGATGCACGTTTCTCCTATGTATGATATTCATCTGCCCAAGTGGTCAATGAGTAATGCGGATGGCAGTATTGCCATGCAAGGACCAGATTGGTGGCGCTGTTTATTATTTGGAGATTTCAAGCATAATTATAATTGTTCTGTTGGATATTCATTAGGCTGGCGCTCGTATGTCATTCCTTTTGGGGCAAAGTTCACATTGGGTTATGAATGGAGAGGCTTATGTGTAACGGAGGGCGAGCTGATGGGATTACATAGGACGTCTGGCATTGTTCCGTCTGCCACTGTGAATTGGCTTTTGTTGGGGAATCATTTTGAACGCCGAAAAGGATGGAATATCGTATTAGAAGGTGGTGTCTCTTATGTAAAGAATCTTACTTATAACGATCCTATACAAATGGGCAATACGGCTGTCAATGATGGGCTTAGAGGCATCGCCGCATTGGGTTATAAAAGGGGCACTAGTCTCGTTTCGATACGGTATGAATTCGATAGTTATGATTATTTCAACATACCCGATGTTCATACTAGATTGAATAGTTTAATGCTTTCATTTAGTAGCATGTTTTAATGTGAAAAACACATTGGAACTCTACCTTACCCTCAGCGACCCCAAGTACCAATCCTATCCCTTCGATACGGAGGATTTAGGCGAACAGATGACGCTGGTTAAAGAGGTGATCTCTGGTTACTGGAAGCCTCGCTTCCTTGTGGATCACCAGCGGCAGCAAGTTATCGAGGTTGCAGATCGGAACGAACAATTGTTAATAGTCACCGAAGACGATATCGATTGGGAGACGCTGAAGAATCTTCCGACCAAGGTGGTGGCGCGCGTCCAATACCGGCTCTGCTGTTTCCCATTCTGGATATTCCATTATCATAACGGCGTGGCTAAAGTGATGTGGATGATCAATCCAGAAGGGCGTTATTATGCTGACAGTAATGGCTATGGAATGACGGGTGATCATGAAATAAACCTCTTTGGTGCCATCGACCGTTCTGGCAAAGTGGTGGAACGATTCCGATATCAATCTGAGTAGTCGCTCGAAATATCCCACTCGGGCTTCCTCTTCTCAAAAAACGCCGCCATGCCTTCTTGTCCGGCCTTTGAGATACGTTGGCTGGCGATGAGCGCGGAGGTTTCGTAAAAAACAGAGGCGTAAGGGTCGCTGGTGTTACTTACCAAACGCAACAGATTCTTGCATTCGGCAACGGCATCGGGAGAGGCATGCATGAAGTGCTCGATGTACTGCCGCTCTGTCTCAATCAAGGCGGCCTCATCGACAACGACGTTCACCAGTTTGAAATCCTTGGCCTCAGCAGCGGTGAAGACGCGGCCAGTGAGCATCAGCTCCTTGGCGGCGGTGTTGCCAATCCGCTGTACCACAAAAGGCGAGATGGTAGCTGGCGTGATGCCTAGGCGCACCTCTGAGAAGGCGAACTTGGTTCCGGTCTCGGCAATCACAATATCGGAGGCAGCGATAATGCCATTGGCACCGCCGATGCAGGCGCCGTGCACCACCGCGATGACAGCCTTGTTGCAGAAATAGATGCTGCGGAACAGCTTGGAGAGTCGCTCGGCATCAGCCAGGTTCTGGGCGTGGCCGAAATTGGCCATTTCCTTCATGTAGGCCAAGTCAGCACCAGCACAGAACGACTTCCCGTTGCCTTTCAGGATGATGACACGGATGTCGTCGCGGCTGTTCAACCAATCGATAGCTTCGGTGAGCTCGCGAATCATCTCTGGATTCAGCGCATTGCGCACCTCGGGGCGGTCAAAATTGACCCAAGCCATGCTTTCCCCTAGTTGTATTTTGATGGTCTTGAAATCCATATCGCAAAAATCGGAAATTTTGTCATAAAACCCCTCTGTTTCAGAAAAAATATTTTCCTTTGCACATTATTTGTTCAGATGATTGAAAAATCACGATTATGGAAGACGAGAATTTTAGAAAGGAATTGGAAGATCTGTTCAAGTTGTTCAAACGCTTGATCGAAAAGGAAAACCTGAATGACCTTCCTGGTGTTGACCCCCATCAGGTTGAGCAGCTCAAGGCCTTCATGGCGCAGTTTGACGATGTCAAGGATAAGATCAATATCGATATGTACAAGGTGGATCCTGTCACCAAAATGATGATTTCCACCATTGTGCAACAGCTCCGCGAACAGTTGGGAGATGAGGCTTATGATCTCGATGAGGTGGAGAGAATTTCTCCTGAGGAAATCGTGAGCCAACGTGAGGAGCAACTCAAAGACGTCTCCGATGAGACCGCCCGTAACCGCTCGCTGCTTGAGACTATTGACGAACAATTGAGAAATCCCGACCTTACGGATGAGGAAATTGACGCCTTGCTCGACAAACGCACTCAAATTTCAAGCAAATTGTCGGTCATTTGAAAATAATTCCTATTTTTGTCATTTCTACCAAACACTAATTATGAAGAGAGTTCTTATCACATTGGCAGCTATGCTGCTGTCCACAGGCGCTTTTGCTCAGCTTATCGCCAACAAGACCGACAACAAAGTCACCCTAGGCTTTGACATTTTCAACGACTTTCAACTGGTCACTTCCGATAACTGGGATGCCCGTATGCTGAACCAAGGCTTCAGCTGTGCATTGACTTACAATTTTCCTTTGGGAGAGAGTAAACACCATACCATTGGCATCGGCTTGGGCTACACGGGTCATAACTATTTCTCATACAGCAGGATCATGAATCCTTATAGTGCCTCCGACACCTTGAGGATTGTTCAATACCGCGGCGTGGACGGTTTCAAAAGATATAAGGTAAACTGCAACTATATTGACATTCCGATTGAAATCCGTTTCCGTATCAATAACGCCTGGAAGATCGGTTTGGGTTTCAAAGTGGGTTATCTGGTGAACGCCAAGACCAAGTTCGTCGGCAACAACGAAGATGGAGACAGGATTCACGAGAAGCTGTCCTATATCAACAATGTGGAGAAATTCGCCTATTCAGCCACCCTGCGTGTCGGCTATAAATGGGTGAGTCTGTTCTGCGCTTATCAGTTGGTTCCTGTGTTTGAAGTTGGCCAGGATGCCCCCGTCATCCATCCTTTGTCGGTAGGTCTTACCTTCGCTCCGTTCTAATTGGCATGTAAGATGGTGTAAACCACCGTTGCCTGCAAAGCAGAGTTATAGTAGTGTCGGAAAGAGAAGACCGGCACTTCGGGATGCAGGCGACAAGGTGTCAGTGAATACATGGATCGGATGTTGATCCCCAGCCGATCGTTGATGTCGAACTGTACACCGACGTTCCCTGTGACGGAAAAGAACAGCCAAGAAGGGTTGTCGAAATGGTTCTCGTGGTTGGCGGATTGCGTCCCCTTCACAAGGAAGTCGCCGCTTAAGCCAATCTCTAATGTAATGAAATCCAATGATTTTCCGCTAATGTTGAGCTGGGAAAGGTCGTATCTGAACATGATGGGAAGCTCAATATAATGCAAACGGATGTCCATAGGGTTCATTCCCAAATCCACTTCTTTTACGTCTGAATGAGCACCAAAGAGGGAATACTTCAGCTCCATCTGCCACGAGGAAGGTCCATCGGTGGGGATGCGGCCGAAGGCGCCTGCCGTCAAGCCGATTTGATGGAAACCAGAATAGCCATCACCATCGATTTGTGAGGTTACAATGCCAGCCATCAAGCCGCCATCGAAGGATTGGGCATGAGATGTCAGGCAGCCAAGAGATAAAAGGGCTGCTGCTATCAATAAAAACAGGTGCTTTTTCATTCGATCAATGCTTTATAATGTGAATACCGTTTGGTTACTTCCTTGACAAAATAATAGGTCTGTTTTGGGCCGAAGAACTCGACGTTATCGGTCCAAAGATTGGGGTCTTTCCCGTGTTTCTCAGCGGCGAGGCGCGATTCGAGCACATGGCCCATCCCCGCGTTGTAGCAGGCAAGCATGAACTTCTCGCGTTCGAGGGTGTCGGATATGCTTGCCGGAAGGTTTTGGTCGAAGTGGAGCAACAGTTTGCCGCCTGCCTCCAGCTGCTCTTCCACCGACGAGTCATAGTCGATGCCGTATTTGTCCATGGTCACGGGCATCAGCTGCATCAGGCCGTATGCGCCCTGCTCGCTTTCCAAATCGAGTTTGAAATGGGATTCCTGATAGATGATGGAAGCAAGCAGCCGCCAATCCCAACCCATTCGTTTGGCCTCCGCTTTGATCAGGTTGTCGTATTGGGAGATGTGCGACATGGCCCTGAAGGAAGAGTCGTTCCGGATGCTCTTGCCGTTGTAATAGCGGTAATAGCACTTCCTGAGGTCGCTGCTCTTGTAGTCGTCCATCCACAGATCGATGACGGAAGTGAGACTGGTGTCGCCGTCCATGATGCAGGTGACCCAAGCGAACAAACGGTCTTGTTCTACTGGCAATTCAATCATCCTGTAACAAAGGCTGCTGTCGATGCATAGGCTGTCGATTTCGCCGGCAAAGATGTCGATCACGCCGTCTTTCAACAGCTGATAACACTCGAGGAGGCTGTCGTTTACCGACAAAGAGAGATCCAAATCAAGGGCTTCGGTGAAGTCGTCTAACAAGTCGAATTGGAATCCCGCAGGATGACCCTCCAGAAGGCGGTAGTTGACATGGCGTTTGTCGGTGACTGCTCGGACCATACCCCTGTCTTGGATGTGCTCCAAAACAGACAAGGTGTCTTCGGGTACTTCAATGACCTCAGGTTCAGGTTCAGGTACCTTGATTTCATCGCATGAAACTGCAAAAAGAAGGCAAAACAACCACCAAAAGAAACGTTCAAAACACTTCATTCTGTGTAAATTTGTTGACAAAGATAAAAAATTTCTTATTTTCGCAACTTCTTTATGGTGTAATATGGTTAAGAAGAAAATCCAAGATAACGACCGACTATATTCAGCCCTGCGTCCGTGGGTTGATTTCAACACTCGTCATTCGTACCGACGTTTCGAGGTGCACGGAAGGGAAAACTTTCCCAAGAAAGGGGCGATGATCTTTGGCATCAACCACAGCAACACGCTGATGGATGCATTGGTGGTGTTGGCTACGAGTCGTCACAAGAAGGTGTTCATGGCTCGTGGTGATATTTTCGCCAATCCTACTGTGGCCAAGATACTGCGGTTCACCCGCATCCTTCCCTTGTTCCGGATTCGCAACGGCGTGGCAGCAGTGCGCAACAATACTGATTCGATGGAGCAAGCGGTCGATGTGGTGCATGACGGTGTGGGGCTTTACATGTTCCCCGAAGGTCGTCACCGCACGAAACACTCGCTGCTGCAGCTCAGCAAAGGCATCTTTCACATCGCCATGGACTCCAACCGCGAGTTCGGTGAGGACAGACCTGTTTATCTGGTCCCGGTCGGCATTGAGTACGGCGACTATTTCCGTTTCCGTTCCACCTGCATGGTAAACTTCGGCGAGCCCATCAATGTGACGGATTTCATCAAGAACAGCACGGAAGAAAATGAGGCCGTGCTGATGAACCAGCTCCGTGGCATGCTCTCTGAGCGGATCTCCAAGCTGATTACTTACATCCCCGATGACGAGGACTACGATGCCATCTGGGAGATGGTGAAAATGAAAAACGAGAAACGGGCAGGCGGCTTGTACAAGAAGATGCTTCGTAACCGTGCTACCGTGGAGAAGATCGAGCAGTTCAAGGAGTCCCATCCCGAAGAGGCCAAGAACCTGTTCGTCAAGGTGATGGACTTCGCAAAAGAACGTGTGCGGCAAAAGATCTCTGTTACTTCTACGGCTAAAAAACGTCCCTTGTTGAATTCCCTCTGGAAACTGTTGGTCGCCATCATAGGGTTGCCGTATTTCTTGGCTTCGACGGTAATCAATGCCATCGTTTGGATTCCGACTTTGATTGTGAAGTCGAAGCTGAAGGATAAAGCTTGGGGCAACACGGTGTGCTTTGGCGGCAAGCTGTTGATTTTTCCTCTGGTGTTCATCGGTGGTACCGTTGCCTTGTTCTGCAACCTGCCGTGGTACTGGGCCTTAGTCGGAACGGTCGCTTTGTCGTATTCCTATTTGTTCTGGTACGACTATCAGGAGCTGGTCCGCCGCATGATTTCGGACATCCGCTGGACCTTCAAAGGCAAGCTCCGTAAAGCTTATGAGGAGTTGAATCTGTGGCTTTATTAGTAGCGAAGCTTGTGGATTTCGAATTATTATAGTATTTTGGGCTTAATAATTGTAAAAATATTAGAGTGTTTAACCCTAAAATCTAATCATTATGAAAAAACTTTTACGAATTATGATGACGGCGATGCTGCTTGCTTTTGCCGGCGTTGCCAGTGCTTATGTCCGAGTCGATTTTGAGACAGGAGAATTCAATCAGTATCCTGTGATCAATAACGGGACTTATCCTTGGGTGGTTACCAATTCTTACTATTCATCCGACTACAATGTCTATCGTATGATGAGCGGTAACCAGGGGGTGAACAACTCAACTTCCACTATTGAGATTACTTACAATTATCCTAATGCAGGTATGATGTTTTTCACGGCATATTGCAAGCCCTCTTCGGGCGATGTTTGCAAGTTTTATATTGACGGTGTGCTTAAAATGTCTGCTTCTACTGATGGCGGGGATTACTATCGACAATATAAGTACAATGTCAACGCTGGCAACCATACTTTCAAGTGGGAGTATGTTAAGGACGGTAGCGGGAGCTCCGGAGTTGATGCCTTTTTGGTTGATGAAATCATGTTTAATCCAAACATGAAACGTATTTCTTTTAGTAACGGTGATTTCAGTGAGTATGCCTTTAACAACAGCGGGACCTATCCCTGGTTGGTCGTCAACGACCCGTCCTATGGTGATTATGAAATGAAGAGCGGTAATGCCGGAATACCGAATTCCACTTCTTCCATTGAGGCCACTTACAATTATTCCCACGATGGCTATGTTTACTATTGGGGTTGGTGTCGTGGAGAAGAAAGCAGTTCAGGTACAATTTATGACCACTGCCGTTTCCGCGTTGACGGCTCGGTGGTGATGGATAAAGGACAAACGGACGGCCATGAAAACTACCGCTATTATGTTACAGCTGGCTCCCACACCTTCACATGGGAATACACCAAGGATGGTTCCAACGATCCTTACGGCGACGGCTTTTTTGTTGATGATGTCACCTTTGGTTTGAATGCTGTTGATGATATAGCGCTGACCGGTTTTACTGCTCCTGTTTGGGGAGCACATCCTGACGGCAGCTTGGAGTTGGCTAGTACTTATAATTATAACGTCAGTGAGGTAAAATGGTATAAGGATAAAGGCGGGGAATCAACGGAAATGTCGTCAAGCGATGTGTTCGATGATGAGGAAGCCGATTATTATATGTGGTTCTTGGTTAACATCACGGACGAGCATTCCTATTTTGCTGATGATTTGAGATTTTGGATCAATGCCGATCCTGATATCATCGAAGTTCACGCCGACTGGTCAGGTTCTTCGATCCAAGTTGTCACCCGCGATTTCCATGTTTCAGATCCTTCGCCGACGATCCATAACGTCTATGTGGAAGGCTTCACAGTTCCCGTCTGGGGTGCCCATCCTGACATGACGGTCAACGTTCCGGCTGATGCGCACTATTCCTTCTACCAGGCTCGTTGGGTTTGTTATGATCCTGCGATGGAGGATGCAATTATCATGTCAGCAAGCGATGTTTTCAACAATGAGAATTGTTCGTATTATATGGAATTTATTTTTGAACCTGAATCAGGCTACAGCTTCGATCCCAATTTGACGGTTTACATCAATGGATCAACGGATTTTTGGGACAGTGAATTTGGCGGTATAGTTACGGGTGGCCTGTATCGAGCTTATACCATCGACTTCTATGTGTCTCCCACTGGAGTCGCAGAACAAACGGGAGGCTTGTCGCTATGGCCAAATCCTGCAGGGAACACACTCCATCTTGAAGGTGTGGAAAGTGAGCTGGTTCGCGTTTACGACAATATCGGACGCATGGTGCTTGAACAACGTTACGAGGGACAACTTGATCTCACTGGCCTTGTGCCGGGTATCTATGCCGTTACCGTTGCTGGACATACGACGAAGTTCGTGAAGGAATAACGGCGAATTTTACGAATTGAACGAAGTTAGTTCGAATCAAAAAAGGAGCGTCAAACGGCGCTCCTTTTTTGATTCGTCATTGCGAGCTTAGCGAAGCAATCTATTTAGAAGATATAGTTGAACCCGATAAAGGTCTTCAGTTTTTGTCCGTCGCGTTTGTCGAGGGCTTTGCCCATATCGACTGAAACGATGAGGTTGCGGTTCATGATGAGCTTGAGTCCTAAGCCCGCGCTGGTGTGGATATTCTCGCTTTCGCCGCTATAGCTGTCGAAGGCGTTGTCGTGGAGGATAATGCCGCCGTTGTCAGCGTTCATCAGCTCGGTCTCACGGAACTTTTGGGTCACAATACCTGCATCGAAGAAGGGATTCAAAGCCACTTGCCAGTTCTGGTTGATGAACTGGAAGCCAATGATACGCCAGCGTAGTTCCACGTTGGCAAAGGCGAAACCTTCCCCGAGGACGCCATTACGGTTCACGCCACGCATGGTGACGGCACCGCCCAGACCTTCGGTGTACATCTTTTGGAAGAACATGGTGTTCAGGTTGTTGATCATGTACCAAGGGGTCTTTCCCGCGATGCGGTTTTGGGCACCCAAACGGTAAGCCAATGTGAGCTTGTCTTGATAAAGAGGAATGTATTGGCGCCACAAGAAGGTGTAGGACAGATTGCCGTAGCCCTTGCGGTCGATAAGGTCGGGAGCGCCGACCAAAGTGGCTTCTGCGTAGATGCCCCTAGTGGGATCGCTGTTGTGATCGCGGCTGTCGTAAACCATGCCGAGACGGATTTGGGTGGTGTTGCCGCCATGGGCTTCGTCTTCCTTGATGATGCCGGTGTTCACATAGTTCTCATACAGCGTCACTTGGTCTTCATAGCCCTCCATGTTGATACGGTTGACTTTGGTGTTGTAGTAAGCCAAGCCTGCGGTCCAATAGAGGTTGGGTACGTCGAAGAAAGGCCTTTGCATACTACCCACGAAGCGGAACTGGTTGCGGTTGATAAAGTGGTAGCCGTCTTTCTCGAAATCGAGGTACGGGTCAAAGGTGCTGGCTTCGAAGCCGTTGAAGCCGAAGAACTCGTATTTCTTGGCGTAGAAATAGGTCACGTCGAAGAAGAGTTTGGTGTCGTCCAACACGTAGGGCATGTCGCTGTAGAAGCGGAACACGCCTGAACCCTTGGTATAGCGCGAAGCCTCCACATTGAACTTGTAGTTGTAGCGCGGATAGCGTGAGCCGTCACCATAATTGAAGATGTCGCAACATAAACCGTACTGGAAGCCCAAGTCGGCATCATAACCCACCACAGGCAGCGGACCGAAGTTCCAGCCTTTCTTGATGATTTCTTTTCTCTGTGAGAAGGCGCTGACCGAGAGGAGCAGCGCTAGAGCGATAAGAAGTTGTTTTTTCATGTTCGGTGATTTTTATCATGGCAAAGATAGAATAAAAATGGATTGCTTCGTCGTTCCTCCTCGCAATGACGTAAAAAACGCTATTTTTGCATCTCAAAAACAAGTTGAAAAAATGAGTTTCGTTGAAATTCTCCTGATTGGCATCGGTTTGTCGATGGACGCTTTTTCGGTTTCGATCTGCAAAGGGTTGACCACCAAGAAGTTTTCGTGGAAGATGGCCTTGACCTGCGGACTTTGGTTTGGCTTGTTCCAAGCCCTGATGCCTTTGATAGGGTATTTCCTCGGCTCCCAGTTTGAGCGGTACATCACTGCGGTTGACCATTGGATTGCCTTTGGGTTGCTTTTCTTGATTGGTGCCAACATGATCCGAGAAGCGCTCTCTAAAAAGAATGACGTACCAGACGACAATTCCTTGGACTTCAAAACCATGTTGCTTCTCGCCATCGCCACCAGTATCGATGCCTTGGCGGTAGGCATTTCCTTCGCCTGTATCCAGGTGAAAATATGGTCGTCGGTATTCATCATAGGTGTCACCACCTTCCTCTTTTCGGTGTTAGGTGTCAAGATTGGAAATGTATTCGGTTCCAAGTTTGAGAAATCTGCTGGAATTCTTGGTGGTATTATCCTGATCCTGATAGGATTAAAGATCTTGTTGGAGCATTTGGGCGTGATGAGTTATTAACGATGGCGATGTTTTGTTGATAATTTTTTGTTTGCTTTTCCAAAAATGTTGTATTTTTGCATTCTGAAAGTTTCGGGATGTAGCGCAGCCCGGTAGCGCGCTTCGTTCGGGACGAAGAGGCCGCAAGTTCGAATCTTGTCATCCCGACTTTTTTGAAAACGAGAGAGAGTTTTTTATTTCATGCCTAACCTGTATATCATATCAGGCTGTAACGGGGCAGGTAAGACCACCGCGTCGATGACGGTATTGCCAGAGACACTGCAATGCCGTGAATTCGTCAATTGTGACGAGATGGCGAAGGGTCTGAATCCGCTCAATCCCGACAGTGCCAAGATCACTGCCGCTAGGCTCATGTTATCCCGAATCAAGAAACTGATCTCTCTCGACGAAGATTTCGCCATCGAAACCACCTTGGCTACGAAATCGTACCATGCTCTCGTTCAAAAAGCCCAAGAAAAGGGTTATGACATCAAGCTGATTTATTTCTGGTTACAAAGTCCTGAACTGGCGCTGCAACGTGTTGCGGAACGCGTCAAAAACGGTGGCCACAATGTGGAAGAACATATTGTCAGGCGCCGCTATACCGCTGGGGTACGGAATTTGTTTAAGTTGTACCTGCCGGTGGTGGATTATTTCATCCTCATCGACAATTCGGTTGTGCCTCGCGAGGTAGTGGCCGAAGGCAGCACGCATGATGTCGTGAAAGTTTATAATGAAGAAAAATTTAAATTGATCAGACAGATATGACAACAGTAAAAGTAAATGCTAAAAAGAATGAGGTGTCAGAATTGACCAAGCAGCTGATGACCGGTCTTGACTTGTCGTTCCGCCGCCTCGTGATCATGCGTAGCCGCCATAATGGCACCATGTGTTTCTGCGACGAAAAAGGTCGCATCTATACTGTAAGAGCTAAAGATGTCAAAACCATGATGGGTGCATAAAAAGCACTCCATCTTCTTGATAAACCACGATTGACAGGGAGACCTGTGATCGTGGTTTTTATTTGTTAATTTTCCATCGCTGGGCTGCGTTCTTCTTGCTATGATAGATCTCGATATTGGCGCCATTTTGGACGTTGGCCCGTTCTAAATCAATCACATAGTTGTCATTAAGCGCAGAGTGGATGTAATAGAGTTCTTGGGAGCACTGTTCAAAGTACCATCTTTGGGCAGCTGTGCCATTGAAACGGTACAATTGGAGATTCGTGCCATCAGCGGCAATTCCGCCTTTTGCATCCAGGACATAGTCGTGGTTCAAGCGCGATCGGATGTAGTAGGATCCATCATTGTTGGGTTCAAAATACCATTGTTGTGCAGCGGATCCGTCAGAACGTTGGAGTTGAATGTTCTGCCCGCTGTTCGCGACGCCGTTCTTCACCTCAATACAATAGTTCGGGTCTTTGGCAATGTGGATGTAATAATAGCCTTTTTGCAACGAAGTTGAAGGGCTGTATGAAGCATTGGACTTTTTATTGGAATTGTTATTGGAGTTTGAGCTTCCTGTTTGAGTATAAGTCAAATAGTCCGATTTTCCCAGTGTCTTCCCCGTCGTCAAATCTTTTGCGGTTATGCGGACGTAATAAGTGTTTTTCCCAGGGAATGGGTTGAGGTTATCATTGTAAATCCCTTGCCATTTGTCGAATTTGGTGTTTTCATAGGAAGCAGTAAGTGTTTTGCTTTTGGCCTCCAAGACTTTTCCATCCTTCCCGTAAATGAGTGTCCCTTTGGGACATTCAATAGTCATTGTAAATTGGATTTCGTGCCCCTTGACGCCTTGAACATTTGCTATATAATTGCATTTGAGCATTTTTCTGTCGTTATGGATCACGTTATGTTCAAGGTTGCACTGGGAAAAGGTTACTGAGGGTCCGCTGGAAGACTGTTTGTTAGACGAAGAATTGTTGTTGTTGTTTTTATTGTTATTGTTACTACTATTTTTATTATTGGAACTTCCTGTCTGAGTATAAGTCAAATAGTCCGATTCTCCCAATGTCTTCCCCGTCGTCAAATCTTTGGCGGTTATACGGACGTAATAAGTGTTTTTCCCGGGCAATGGATTGAGATTATCATTGTAAATCCCTTGCCATTTTTCGAATTTGGTGTTGTCATAGGAAGCAGTAAGTGTTTTGCTTTTGGACTCCAAGACTTTTCCATCATTTCCGTAATGAAAAGTCCCCTTGGGACATTCAACAGTCATTGTAAATTGGATATCGTGCCCCTTGACTCCTCGAACGTTTGCTACATAACTGTATTTGAGCATTTTTTTGTCGTTATACATCACGTTATGTTCAAGGTTGCACTGGGAAAAGGTTACCGAGGGTTCGGAATCTCCTTTACCTGTTATGGTGACCGCCATGTAAGGCGACGACCCGATCTCGGCATGGGTGTCTTCATCGTAGGCAGTAAGACGCACATAGAAGGTGTTTTCTCCCTCTTTGAGGTGGAGTTTGCTATTCTCTATCCCGACAATTTTGTTTTTGAGGCTGAAGCTGTCAGTTTGGTTCTTGTTTTGGAAGTCTTTTTTCGCCCTCACTATGATCTCGTCTCCTTCCTCGTCAATGTATGTATATGGGGTGCCTTTGGGCGACTCAACGGACATGACCATCTGGATGCCCTGTTCCTTCATCCCTGACAATTCCGCCGTGAAGTGGTACACCATTCTGGGGTTTCCATTGTCGTCCTTTGAGTTCGTCTCGATTGAGCAATCGGAAAAGATGATTGACTGTCCGGTATTGCTGTTAGGGGCTGAGGAATTGCCGTTTTCATCCTCGCTGTCGCTAAACAGCCAAAGGCATCCCTGTTGTGTGAGTGTCACTGTGCCGACGAACAGCAACAAGGCTAATACTCTAATAATATTTTTCATTAGTCTATGTTTTGTCGGAAACAAAAATACATCTTTTTTGGTTTTAGAAGGAAAAGGAGGATTATTTCTCTACCTTTGCACAGCAAAAAATATCCTTCTATGAAGAAACGCTTTTTCACCGTGCTTTTGTGCCTTGTATGCATGATGGCCTTCGCGCAAACTGATGACCAACTTCCCGAAACTGACCCCGTCATCACCAACCGTATCAGCCAGTGGCAGGACCTGAAGTTTGGCTTCATGATGCACTGGGGCATGTACTCCCAATGGGAAGTGGTTGAGTCGTGGTCGATATGTAATGAGCCATGGATCAACCGTGATGGTGCCGACTATTACAAATACAAAACCGATTACCAAAACCTTAACAAAACTTTCAATCCCAAGAGTTTTGACCCTTCGAAATGGGCTCAAGCCGCTTTCGATGCTGGAATGAAATACGTGGTCTTCACCACCAAACACCACGACGGTTTCTGTATGTTTGATACGAAAGAAACCACCTATTCCACTGTCGATCCTTCATGCCCGTTTTCATCCAATCCTAAAGCTGATGTCACTGGCGAAGTGGTGAAAGCCTTCCGCGAAAAGGGCTTTTGGACAGGCCTCTACTTTTCAAAACCCGATTGGCACTGCGATGATTACTGGGCGCACGAATGGGCCACCCCCGACCGTAACGTCAACTACGACCCAATGGTCATGCCGGAGCGTTTTGAGAAATACAAGCAATTCACGCATCGGCAGATTCGCGAGATTACCCATAACTATGGTGACATCGACATCCTTTGGCTCGACGGTGGCTGGGTTCGCCCTGAGTGGAGCGTGAACGAAGAGACGCGTCCTTGGCTCGGTTGCCAAGGCTATATTCAGGATATTGACATGCCCACGGTGGCCTCCATTGCCCGTGAAAACAACCCTGACCTTATCATTGTAGATCGCTCGGTGGGCGGCAAATACGAAAACTATCAGACGCCTGAGCAACAAGTGCCCGACAGCCTTTTGCCTTATCCTTGGGAAACCTGCATGCCGATGGGCAACTCGTGGTCGTATGTCTCCACCGACACCTATAAAAGCACCAACAAACTCATCCATCTGCTTTGCGACATCGTGGCCAAAGGCGGCAACTTTCTCCTTAATGTGGGTCCTGATGCCGATGGCAACTTACCCGACACGGCCCTGCTCCGCATGAAGGAGATCGGCGAGTGGATGAAGGTGAACGGTGAAGCCATCTATGGTACACGTCCTATCTATCCATACGCCTACGGCAAGTTCCGTTTCACGCAAAAGGGCGACAAGGTTTATGCTATTTTCCTCTTGGATGAACAGGAAAGCCCAGTGCCCAACTTGTATTGGTTCGATTCCAAAGGAATGCCCGAATTAAAAACAGGAAAAATCAAGATTCTGGGAAGCAACAAAACAGCTACTTTGAGCCTCAAAAGCGGTTCAAAAGACCTAGACTATTACAGCCCTACCTATCAAATCGAAATCCCAAACGATTATCTGTTCGAGATGCCTCATGCGGTAGTGTTCGAGATGCGCCGTGGTAAAGCGGTGATTACCCCACAACGATATTAACGATTTCGAGATGCCACACGCGGTGGTGTTTGAGATGAAAACGAAGAAATAATTCCGCGATTTTTGCAAAAAGTGAGGGAAGATTTCCTCGATTTGAAAAAACATCATCCCGCTTTGGCATTTTGGGATGGGTTATTGGGATTATTGACGCTTTTGCAATAAAGGCAACCCCTTTTGCGTTAAAAGCATATAATTCTATCGGTTGTGGAAATAATCCAGCATTACTTTTCTTGGCAATTCAAATTGTTTTCAAGAAGCATCAGACATTTCGGGCTGCCTCCTGTGGTTGGATACGCGCTTTTGGCCTTGGTGGTGATGGTGTTGCCAGCGGTACTTTGGCCGCAAAAGACTTATTTCCCATGGCTTTACTTCGCTGCCGGAGTGCTTGCCATGAATCCTTTTCGCAGCGATGGACGCAACGAGTTCCTGAAAATTTGCTATTCCAAGCGCGAGTTTCTCCTTCTCCGAACGGTTGAAAACCTGTTGCTCGTTCTCCCTTTCAGCCTTGTACTGCTGATTCGCAGGCAGTTCCTTTTGGCATTGGGTTTACTCATCATCGCTTTTTTTAGGGGCATTACCGCTAATTGGAACCGAAAAAGAATGAACCTTCCAGCCTTACCCACACCGTTTTCAAAAAGGCCTTTCGAGTTCGCAATAGGTTTTCGCGTCAGTTTTCCATTGATTCTGTTTCTCTATTATGTAGTGCTGATGGCCGTCATCCACGACAACTTCAACTTGGGCATTGTCTCGGTGTATGCCGTCTTTATCATTTGCTTGGGCTATTATTCCCAAATGGAGCCAGAATACTATGTTTGGATGCACACCGACACACCAAAACAGTTCCTTTTTCTGAAACTGAAAACCGCTTTCGTTTACGCATTTTCATTGGTTGTCGTACCCATCGTCACGCTGTCGTTCTTTTTCCCGAAACTCATCGGCTTTCTTCTGCTGGCTGTTTTGATGGGTTTCATGAATCTGGCTATTACTATCTTGCTGAAATACACCGAGTTTCCAAAACAATTCAACATCGGCGATGGATTATTGCTCACCGCCTGCGTGATTTGTCCCGTCTATCCTCCGCTTGTTCTCCTTCCGATTCCCTTGGTTTTCTATTTGTTCGGCAAAGCCCAAAAGAACCTAAACAACTACTTGTGATTCAACTTGTTGAAATATCAAAATCCCTTGGTTCCCATATTGTCTTGGACCGTTTGTCGTTTACCTTTGAAAACAATAAGGTTTATGGTATTGTGGGGAAAAACGGTTCGGGAAAGACGACCTTGTTCCGCTGCCTGACGGGGCTTGAATCCTGCCATGGGGAGATTGTTTCGGAGCATCGCCCATTGAAGAATTACATCGGGTATCTGCCGACCGAACTGTTTTTCTACAAGTTGATGACGGGCATGGAATACGTGCGGTTTGTCTGCAACGCCCGCAACCAAAAGATTGACAACATAGCCTCTAAAAACATCTTTGAATTGCCCTTAAATGATTATGTTTCAACTTATTCCACTGGCATGAAAAAGAAATTGGCTTTGTTCGCCATATTGTTACAAGACGTGCCTTATTATATCTTGGACGAGCCTTTCAACGGCATCGATTTCCAAAGCAGTGTACTGGTTTTCGACCTCATCAAGGCCTTGAAACAAAGAGGCAAGACCGTCATCATGTCTTCGCACATCTATACAACTTTGACCCAAACCTGCGACGAAATCTGCCTTTTGGAGGATGGAAATTTCAAACGACAGGTCTTGAAAGCAGATTTTGACGCTTTGGAGGAATCGATGCATCGGGAAATCGTCGGCAATGCGGTAGATTTGCTGGGCTGAAACCAACTGTATCCTATGTTTGGAACACAATCGGTTTAATTCCGCAAAAACTCCGATTTTACCCCACCACAATATTGACAATCTTCTTCGGCACGTAGATGACCTTGCGCACCTGCTTGCCCTCGATCCATTTGGTGGCTTCGGGGGCGGCGAGCACAGCGGCTTGCACCTCGTCAGCGTTCATGGTCACGGGCAGCTCCATGTTGAAACGCATCTTGCCGTTGAAGCTGATGGGGTAGTTGAAGCTGTTTTCCACGGTCTTTGACTCATCATATACCGGGAAGGTGGCCTTTACCACAGAATCGTTGTGTCCCAGCAGGTGCCACAACTCTTCAGCGATATGTGGTGCGTAGGGCGAAATCATCACGGTCAAAGGTTCAAGGATCTCGCGCTTGTTGCACTTGAGGTCGTTGAGGTCGTTGACGCAGATCATGAAAGCTGAGACGACCGTGTTGAACGAGATGCTCTCAATGCCTTCTTCCTCTTTCTTGATAAGGGTGTGCAGGCTCTTCAGCTCGGGTGCGGTGGCGGGCTCGTCACTGACGCAGAACTCGTTGTTCTCATTGTGGAACAATCTCCAGAACTTACGCACGAAGCGGAAAGTGCCTTCGATACCTTGCGTGTCCCATGGCTTGGATTGCTCCAAGGGGCCGAGGAACATCTCATAGAGACGCAGTGTGTCGGCACCGTATTTCTCCACGAGGTCGTCAGGGTTCTGCACGTTGTATTTCGACTTCGACATCTTCTCGATCTCGTTGCCACAAACAAAGATGTCGTTGCCGTCTTTGTCCTTTTCGAAGATGAATTGGGCGTCTTTCAAGTCATCGCGCCATTGACGGAAGGCTTCTATATCCAGGATATCATTGCGCACAATGTTGATGTCCACATGAATTGGGTCGCTAAACTGCTCACGGTCCTCTATGTTTTTGGAGATGAACAGTGGTCCGCCACTATAGGCCTCACCTTCGACAAAAGCAGGAACCTCCTTGCCGGCAATCAAGTCCTTGATTCTCTGTTCCACTTTGTCTGTGCCCTTCAGGTAGTCGTTTACCACATCGATGATTGGCACGAGCAGGAGCTTATAGCCTTTGCTGGCAGCGTATTCTTCCCAAGGCTCGGCTACCTTTTCGAGGTTGCCCATGCGGTTGATCTCGATGAGGATGCCTTTCTCGGGGCAGAAGAAGTCGAAACGACGGCGGCCATCCTTGAAGTCTTTCTCGAACTTCACACCCAGCTTGTTGTCTTTGATCAGACGCCAAACGCCGTACTCGCAGAGCTTCTCCATGTTGGCACGATAGGCAAAGCTTGATCGGCCTTGGATCATGCCTTGGTTGATCATCCTTTGGAAAGGCTCATCTTTGCACGACAAACCGATGTCATGCAAGAACTTGCACCAGAAGCGGCTATAAATCAAGTGGCCGGTAGCGTGTTCAGCGCCGCCGATATAAAGGTCCACGTTCTGCCAATAATCGTTGGCTTCATGGCTGAAGTATTCCTTGTCGTTGTGCGGGTCTTCATAGCGGAAGTAGTAACCGCTCGAACCGGCAAAGCCTGGCATGGTGTTGGTCTCGATAGGATAGCCTTCCTCAGTGACCCAATTCTTGGCACGGGCCAAAGGTGGCTCACCTGTCTCAGTGGGTTTGTACTCGCTGATGGTGGGCAGTTCCAGAGGCAATTTTGACTCGTCCATGGCGTAAGGCATGCCATCCTTGTAGTAAATCGGGAAGGGCTCGCCCCAATAGCGTTGGCGGCTGAAGATGGCGTCGCGGAGACGGTAGTTGGTCTTGCCTGTGCCGACGCCCAGTTTTTCCAGCTCTTCGATCATACGCTCAATGGCTTTCTTGACGGTCAGGCCGTTGAGGAAGCCCGAGTTGACCAGCTCGCCGTCTTTGGCGTCGAAGCTCTCTGTCCAAGTAGCAGGATCGGTAGCCTCAGTGCCGGGTTTCTTCACCACTTGGATAATGGGCAGGTTGAAATGACGTGCGAAGGCGAAGTCACGGCTGTCGTGGGCAGGCACGGCCATGATGGCGCCGGTGCCGTAACCCATCAGCACGTAGTCGGCGATCCAGATGGGAAGCTTGGCACCCGTGATGGGGTTGATGCCGTAGGCACCCGTGAAGGCGCCGCTGACCTTGCGGACCTCGGCCATGCGCTCGCGTTCGCTGCGGTTCTTGGTACGGGTGATGTATTCCTCCACCTCGGCACGTTGCTCGGGTGTGGTAATCTCGCTCACCAGCTCATGCTCAGGGGCTAGCACCATGAAGGTGGTGCCGAAAAGGGTGTCGGCACGGGTGGTAAACACCTCTAAATCGATGTCTTTACCGTCAATCTTGAAGATGACGGAAGCACCCATGGATTTACCGATCCAGTTGCGTTGGACGTCCTTCACCGACTCGCTCCAATCGACGGTCTCCAATCCGGTAAGCAGACGGTCGGCGTATGCCGTGATGCGGAGCAGCCATTGCTTCATCGACTTACGAACCACAGGATAGCCACCGCGTACGGAGAGGCCATCGGCCACCTCGTCGTTGGCAAGTACTGTGCCCAGCTCGGGGCACCAATTGACCAGTGCCTCGGCTTGATAGGCGAGACGGTAGTTCATCAGGGTCTCCTGCTGTTCCTTCTCACTCATGGTCTTCCACTCAGCGGCAGTGAAACTCAGCGGCTTGCTTTCAGCTACGTTGAGTCCTTCCGTGCCTTTTTCCTCGAAACGGGCAATCAGTTTGCTGATGGGCTGGGCCTTCTGGCAGCCGTTGCAATAGAAGGAGTTGAACAACTGAAGGAAAGTCCATTGCGTCCACTTGTAATATTGTGGGTCACAAGTGCGCACCTCACGGTCCCAGTCGTAACAGAACCCGATCTTGTCCATCTGTTCGCGATAGCGGTTGATGTTCTTTTCGGTCGTCACGGCGGGATGGGTGCCCGTCTGGATGGCATATTGCTCAGCGGGAAGTCCGTAAGCATCATAACCCATAGGATGCAGCACGTTGAAGCCTTTCAGGCGCTTGTAACGGGCGTAGATGTCAGAGGCGATATAACCCAAAGGGTGACCCACATGAAGACCTGCACCAGAAGGATAGGGGAACATGTCCAAAACATAGAATTTCGGCTTATCATGGTCGATATCAACCTTATAAACTTTCTGGTCGCGCCAATATTGCTGCCACTTTTTCTCGATTTCGATAAAGTTATAATCCATAGGGTGTTTGTTTTTTTCAGAATAACCTGCAAAAATACAATATTTTGCTAACTTTGCGTTATAAAAATCAACAAATGAACCTCTACACAAATAAAAAACGTTGGAAATGGGCTCTTGCCATAGTGGCACTCCTTATTGTGGGGGCTTCACTGTGGTACACCAACCATTTGGTAAAGTCTATCGCTGAGCAGGAGATCAACCAGGTGAGGATGTGGGCAGCGGCCATGGAGCAGCATGCGATCATGATGAAGTCAACGGAAGACTTCTTCTCCAAGGTCAGCGAGCAGGAAAAGAAGCGTGTGGACTTGTTGGCTCATGCCTATAGACAGGTGCTTGACTTCTCCTCGAACGAAAATACTGGCATCTATCTGGAGATCATCAAAAGCAATATCAGTATTCCGTTGATCATCACTGATGATGCAGGGAATATCATCTTTTCCAATAATCTTCCTGATGATCAGAAAGACAAGAAACTGTTTGATGCAGATCTTCGAGAGGCATATTCAAAGTTTGCACCCATCAAGATCAATCCTGGGTTCGGTCAGGTGCAATGGCTATATTACAATGAATCTTTGATCTATACGGAGTTGAAGGCAGTGTTGGAGGATATGATAGACCATTTTTTGGAAGAAATCACTTTGAATGCGGTTGGGGCTCCCGTGATCATCACGAATGCGGATGCCACCAAGATTCTCAGCTATGGCAACTTGGATTCTGTCATGATGCGAAATGCGGATTACGTGAATCGTCAGTTGGAGGTAATGCGCGAGGAGAACGATCCGTTGGAAATCGATTTCATGAACACGGGACAAGCCAAGATCTATTATCGTACCACCGATTTGGTGGAACAGATGAAGTACTTTCCCATCATCCAGTTCATTGTGGTCGGACTCTATCTCCTGATAGCCTATCTGCTCTTCAGCTGGGCACGTCGTTCGGAACAGAATCAGGTGTGGGCTGGTATGGCCAAGGAGACAGCACATCAGTTAGGTACGCCTATTTCATCGCTCATGGGTTGGGTGGAATTGCTGAAGATGCAGGAAGTACCGTTTGCCGGTACTGAGGAGATGGAAAAAGATATTGACCGATTGCAGGTGGTGACGGACCGTTTTTCAAAGATCGGCTCGGTGCCTACCTTGGAGCCAACGGACATCATCCCTGTGATCAAGGATACCATGGATTACCTCCAACATCGTTTTTCCAAGAAGTTTGAGTTCGACATTCAGCTGCCTACGGAATCGTTGGTGCTTCCCTTGGTGCCATCTCTTTTCCGTTGGGTGCTGGAAAACCTAACCAAGAATGCCGTTGATGCCATGGGCGACCACGGCAAGATCACTTTGGAATTGACCGAGGGGGCCGACGAGGTCCTTATCGACTTGAGTGATACTGGTAAAGGCATCTCAAAATCACAAATCAAGCAGGTGTTTAACCCGGGCTATACAAGCAAGAAACGCGGCTGGGGCTTGGGTCTCTCATTGGCCAAACGTATCATCGAGGAATACCACAAGGGCAAGATCTTCGTGAAGTCGTCAGTTGTTGGACAAGGTACGACGTTTAGGATTGTTCTTAGAAAATGACGAACTCGTCCATATACCGCTTAAGTTGCTCAGCATGTTTTCCCTTAATAATCACATGGTGATTTCCAATGGAATTGTGCAGCAAATAAGGTCTCAAATCTACATTCAAAGTGATCTGTGTGCGGCAGAAATGGTTGCTGTAAGGTGTCTCGACGGCTTGGGCTTCTGTTACGAAATAGCGGTCTAGCTTTGGTCCGCCCCATTTGAAGATGGTGTAGTCGGTCGTGGGTAGGACGCCTTGGATGGCCACGCCGATGCCCGACTCGAAATGGGAGCGGATGGTGATGTCGTCGCACATCTTGAGCGGGATGGTGCAGTGGGCGAGCATGGTGGTTTTGTCAGTAAGCTGTGAAGGGTTCGCCATAAAGGCTTCAGCACCGCAGAGGCGTTTAACCAGAAACATGCTCATCAGGGTTTGCATGTCGCCTTCGCAGCCGGCCACGATGCCTTCGTCGTTGAGCAAGGCGAGAGCCAGACAACTCGTGGTACCGCAAGTATTCACGATGTCGAAACAGCGGATGGTCATGGCATCGAGGCGCTCCTCTTGGCAGATCTTCTTGATGGCAATATAGGCCTTAGCGGCTTCCACCATATCGGCACAAGATGGTTCGATGGTATCCAGAGACCGTTTCACGATGGCTTGAGCCACTTTCACAGCCTCGGCTTGCGGTACTGCTTTGATGCCATCAATCAATCGCTGCAGGTCGATGTCAATGGTTTCCACGCCGAAATGTTCCAGCAGGTAATCGCGATCCACTCCGCTGGCGATGAGCCAATCCGAGGGCTCGCCAAACAGCCCGATTCGTCCCTGTAAAGACGGTGTGCACACCGTTTCTGCCAAGGCCGAAACAATCTCGTTGTTCGTCCCATGTAGAATCCGTCCCTCAACATCTTGCTCCCCCAACCAAGTCAAAATCTCCAGAGCGGCAGCTAGGGAATTGTTTCTGCCATCGGCAATCAAGTTTACTGGACCTTTGCCGGTGAATAGTGTTTTGAAAAGGTTTTCCACCCCTCCGGTGGCGATCATTACATAATTTGACAATTCATTGCCGTTGATTTGTATTTCAGCTTGAAATTCATTTTTCAACCGATCAATCAGCTCGGCATATTCATTCCAAACGAATTCGTCGGTTTGGAAAGAGGAGCGTAGGATGTTGATTTTCATATTAATGGGTTATTACAAAACGAAAGACCTGTTCATCAGATTTAATGAAATATATACCGTTCTCGTAGTTGGCGGTGTTGATGTTCAGTTCGTTATCTTTCATGATGTGTTCCTCGATTTTTTGGCCGAGGACATTAAAGACGTTCACTGAGCCGATGTATTCACCTTTGAGAGTCACGTTCTCATTGGCAGGGTTGGGGAAAATGCTCAGCAGGGAGGTGGAAGGCTCACTAATGTCGGTGGTACATTCATGTTGTTCTATGCCGAATGCCTCGAGTCTTGAAATGATGAATTGGGCGTTGTTGATGGGCCAGAGGTCTTTAATCACAATGGAGCGGTCGGGCGCGATGAGAATAGTGGTGGGGAAGGATTGGATACCATACTGGATACAGATATCGGTGCCTCCCGAGTTACCGCTGATGGTTGGGTATTCCACTCCAAAACGGTTGACCCAGTTAAGACAGGCCGTCTCGTTGTCGCCTTCATCGATCTCCACATAAAACACTTCGTGTTGATTACAGCCAAGCAAGGCATAAGATTCAACAAAATAAGGTGCAGTTTGAATGCATCCGCCACAAGTGGTGAAGAAAAAATCGATCAACACGTACTGTCCACCGTCGAGGATATCGAACAAATGGATCGTTTTGCCATGCACATCCGTGGCGGTAAAGTCCTCCGCAGTATTGAGAGGGCATTGTGCCCTCACTCCCCATCCTAAGGTCATCAAGATCAAAAGCATTAATAGTTTTCTCATAACATTTGTTTTATTCTTACTTCTTACTCCTAACTCAATTGTCCCTATAGTCTTTCTTCTTTGTCAGCTTCAGGTCCTGCAACGCTTGTGCCTTCACGTTGATGGTGAAGTTCCAGCTTTTGTAGTTGCCGATGGGGATCCAGTTGAAGCGCATCTCCCAACAATGGAGGTCGCGATAGACGTTGAGCGAAGTATAGGAAAGTCCGTGGTTGGTGAAGTCCCATCCTGTGGAGAAGCTTACCTTCCATTTCGGGGAAAGGCTGACATCGCCGTTGATCGTCAGGGTCTGTACTACTTGGTTGGTGGCGATGCCCATGAAGGCAGCGTAGGTCAGGTTGGAAGAATGGCGCAGGTTGTAACTCAAGGTCAGAGACCATGGGGTGTTCCAGTCTATGTAGGATTTGGGATTGCCCAAAATGTCGTCGAGCTCTCCTTCGGTGACGAATTCACTGCCGTTGGCTCTTCGGGTGATCTCATCTTGGAAACTGAATTCCGAAGGCTCTCCGTTCCTTTTTTTTCGTTTCCCGTTTTCCGTTTTTAACTGTCCGTCCTCCTTTTTCCACTTCTTCAAGTCGTTTTGGCTGAGCGACCAGCTGAGGCTGAAGTTCCATGCAGAGCTGTTTTTGTGGAATAGGCGTTGGTTTTCTACGATCTCAAAACGGTTAACGCGTTTCCCCAAAGAATCGATGACATACGGATCCCAAACGCTGGAGTAAGTCACCTTCAGTTTCTTGAACAGTGTGGTTCGGGCACTCACCGACATGTAAGAGAAATTGAGGGAATCCTTTGTAAGATCGTAGTTGCCAGAGAAGCCCAGTGATTCGAGCAGCACTACTTTTTTCATGCCCGTGATGGTGTCGGATTTCGAAGGCACCTTCATGTCCAACGTGTTGTTGAAGCTGTAGGTAAGCATGCCCGAACGGTTTTGCGATGGGGTGCCATACAATGCATTCATGAACATGTTATAGGTCTGGACTTCGCCGTTGGCGTCGATGTAAGTGTTATACACGTTCCACTTTGGGTCGCTGAAGTCGGGACGGTAGCTGAATCCGATGGTAGGTGTGAACACATGACGGATGGCGCGGATGGGACCTTTCCTGAAGTTGACCATGCCGTAGATCTTGGTGGTGATGTTGCTTGACACGTTGAAATCAACGAGGTTGCGGAATCCTCTGATGGTGTCGATCTTCAGGATGCTGTCAGCCTGCAACCACTGACGCTCTGTGCGGCTGAAGTACATGTAGTCGTTGAGCGTGAAGGAAGTGGTCCAAGTAAAATGCTTGAACAGCTTGACGGGGAGGTTGATCGGGAGGGTGTGCTTGATGCCGTTTTGGGTATATTTCTGAAGGTTGTTGAACCACCATGACAGGTTCTCGGACCATCCGCTGGGAAAGAGCAGGGTGTCGATGCCAGAGATGTAGTTTTTGGCATTCATCGTGTAGTTGACGTTCAGATCTTTGTACCAGCGTTTCTTGCCAGGCTTTCCGAGTTTCTGGAAAGGATAGATGCGGTTGACCGTCAAGGTCATCTCAGGAAGGGAGACGGTGACTTGCTTGGTCAATGTATTCTGGCTATGGCTGGCGTTGAGGGTAAGAAACACCTTTCCGCCGAAGTTGGTTTGGTAGGCGACGCTGCTTTTGAAGGTGTTGCTCAGGTATTCGTTGGAAGTGGTGGCGTTGTATTTGTTGAAGTTCGAACTGATGATGTTTACATCGGCAGAGAAGCTGTGCCGCGGATGGGCTTTAGGGTCTTGCTTGTGGGTCCACTTCACTTTGAAGTCGGTGCTTTTGTTGTAGTCAGCAGCACCTTCGTCGCCAATCTTGTTGACTGCGAAGCCCAAGGCCAACGATCCGTTGTGCTTGTACCGTTGGTTGTATCGGAAAGTGGGCTTGATGGCCCAGCTGCCTCTTGTGTAGATGTCGCCCAGCAGCTGGAAATCGTAGTGTTCGTTGATGGCCCAGTAATAGCCTCCGTTCTCGAGATAGAAGCCGCGGTTGGCCGATTCGCCGTAGGTGGGGACGATGATTCCCGATTTCTGTCCTTTGGTGTTGGGGAACATGGCAAATGGCAGACCGATGGGTAATGGCACGTCCATGATGGTGACATACACCGGACCGGTGACGATCATGTTGTCAGGGATGATCTTGGCTTTGTTGAAACGGAATTGATAATGCGGATGGTCCTTGAGATTGCAGGTGGTGAAGCCTCCCGACTTGATGTTGATGGTGTTGTCGTCCATCCGTTTGATCTTCTCGCCGTGGATATAGCCGCCACTTTCCTCTGTCCACACTTTGTGGATGATGCCTTTCTTGGTCTGGAAGTTATAGGACATTTCAGCCGCTTCAAACTTGGTCTCGCCTTGCGTGAACTTGGGTGAGCCTTGGATCTTTCCTGTGGAGTCGGGGAGGCCTGCCGCCGTGACGATGTTGGTGTTGAGATCGAATTTCAGGTAGTTGGCTTCCAAAGTGATGTCGTCGTATTTCACAACAGCGTTGCCATAGTAATGGATCACCTTTTCTTTCACGTTTTGGATGACGGAGTCAACGGCAGTGCGGATTACCTTGACTTCGAAAGGGCTGTCTTTTTTCTGTTTTGGTGGGGTGAAAGTTTTTTTGGTCCGAATGATGGAGTCGTTTTGTGGACGAATGGAATCTGTCACGTCATTGCGAGCTAAGCGAAGCAATCCGCTACTGTCAGCATCACTCATCATGACGTTCGTGTCGATGGCTTCCCCGATGGGTTCAAGCCAAAGCGTATCGATCTCAGGTTTGGGTTCGGGGTGCTTCTCCTCAACCACCGAGGCGGGTGTTTTGCATGAATGCATTGTCAAAACGAGCAGCAGCGACAAAAATATTGTCGTAAAAATCAAATAAATATGTGGTACTGCTCGTTTCAACTACGGAAAATCAATTATTTTTGTGCCAAAATTAAGAATTTTGACTATGTCTCAACGAAACTATTTGAAATTTGGTATTCTTTTCATGGCTTTTCTTTTCCCTTTGGCCTTATCGGCTCAACGCGGAGAGAAGATTTCCACTGTCGTCATCGATCCCGGTCACGGCGGAAGAGATACAGGCGCCTTGGGTGCCATCAGCAAGGAGAAGGACTTGAATTTGACGGTCGCGTTGTTGGTGGGCGATTACATCAAGAAGAACCTTCCCGATGTGAAGGTGATCTATACTCGTGAACGCGATGTCTTCATCGGGTTGAATGAACGTGCCCAGATCGCCAACCGTAACAATGCCGATGTCTTCATCTCCATTCACTGCAATTCCGCCGGGAAGAAGAACGCTTCAGCTACGGGAGCCGAGACCTTTGTGCTGGGAGAACACAAGAATGCAGCCAATCTCGAAGTGGCAAAGAAAGAGAACTCATCTATCTTGTACGAGGAGGATGCCGATGAGCAATATGGCAACTTCGATTTGAGCAGTCCAGAAGCCTATATCGCCTTGTCGCTTTTCCAAAAGGAATATCTGGACCAGAGCCTGCAGCTGGCTGGCAAAGTACAGGAGCAGTTTACAAAACGTGTCGGTCGCAAGGATCGTGGCGTGCAGCAGGCAGGATTCCTGGTGCTTTGGAAGACGGCCATGCCCAGCATCCTCATCGAGTTGGGCTTCATCAGCAATGCCGCAGAGGAGCGTTTCCTGGCTTCTGAGAGCGGTCAGAGTTACATGGCTTCAGCCATTTACAGGGCTTTCCGTGACTTCAAGGAGAGCTATGAAGGGGAGAACTCCAATACTGTTGCGACGACACCCGTTGAGGAGCCAAAGCCAATTGAGGCTCCCGTGACGGTCTCTGAGGAAAAACCAGAAGTCAAACCTGAAGTGAAGCCCGAAGCACCTTCCGAGGTTGAGCCAATCCTCAAAACGAAGGTTTCCTTCAAGGTACAGTTCGCTTCCCGCGATACCAAAGTTCCGGTGACGGACAAGGCCTTCGCCAAGGTCTCTGAGGTGGGCGAGTATTTCTATAATGGCGCCTATCGCTATGTTTCAGGTGATTTCACGACGAAACAGGAAGCCATGGCTCGTCAGGCTGAAATCCGTAATATGGGATTCAGCGACGCCTTCGTGGTAGCCTTCATCAATGGAGAGAGGGCAACCATCAAGGAAGCGGAAAACGCACTCAAGAAATAAGTTAAAGCGCGGCGATCATCTCGATTTCCACCAGCGCCTTCTTGGGCAGTTCTTTCACTGCAAAGGCGGCACGTGCCGGGCAGTCACCCTTGAAGTATTTGCCATACACGGCGTTCATGTCGCCGAAATAGCTCATGTCGGCAAGCAAGCAGGTGGATTTCACAACGTTGTCGAAGGTGCAACCAGCCTCATTGAGGATGGCTCCCAGATTCTTCATGCATTGTTCGGCTTGTTCCGTGATGCCTTCAGGCATGACACCCGTGGCAGGATCGATAGGGAGTTGGCCGGAGATGAATAACATTCCGTTGGCTGCGATGGCTTGGCTGTATGGTCCGATGGCACCTGGAGCCTTGGTGGTGGCGATGGCTTTTTTCATGATATTTTTTGTTGATCGTTTTCTGTCAGCAAAAATACATTTTATCTTTCAAAATTTGTACTTTTGCAAATCTATTTTAACGCGTCATGAACTTCAGAAGAATCGTAAGCAAACTCACGAACCGCTATGTGATTGCCACTGTGGTGTTTGTGCTGGTGATCCTTTTCTTTGACCAATTCAACATTCGTAAGCAGATCAACCTGCATCGCGAGTTGAAAGAACAAGAGGAGGAGATTGAGCATTTGCAATCACACATTGCCCTTTATAAGGATTCATTGCAAATGGTGACCGAAGATCCTGAAGGCATGGAACAGATCGCCCGCGAGAAGTATTACATGAAACGCGACAACGAGGTGGTCTATAAAATCGCAGATGAAGAATGAGACCGCTGCTGTCGATCTTGTTTTGTTTCTTGACACTTGGCTTGTTTGCTCAGCATCAAGCTGTTTCCGGAAAAATTACCGATGCTCAAAACCGTCAGCCTTTGGCTTTTGTCAACGTCGTCGTGAATGATGGTCAATATGGCGGTATGAGCGATATTGACGGGAAATACCTGATAGACGCTCAGGAACCTATTCGCAGCTTGAAATTCTCCTGCCTGGGGTATGAAACCTTGGAGGTGAAGTTGGAAGCTAGTGACAAGCGCATGAATGTCGCCCTTCAACCCAAGGCATTTCAGTTGGGTGAGGTGACCGTCGAGGCAGGGGAAAACCCTGCCCATCGCATCATCGATAGTGTGATGGCGCATCGCAAAGAAAACAATCCCAACTCGCTGGATTCTTATCGCTACAATATCTACGATCAAATGGTCTTCACCATCGACAGCAGTAACTTTGGAAAGATCAAAGACACGCTGTTGAATGACGCCTTAATGGCAAGGTTCGACAGCCTGTTGAAAAAAAGCGACCTGATGATCATGGAGACTTATTCGGAGGTGCTGTTCCGCTCGCCGAACCAGTTGCGGCAAAATGTGCTGGGCACCAAGATGTCGGGCTCCAAAGACCCCCAAGTGGTATATCTCGCCAATAAGATGCAGAGCTCCAGCTTCTATGACCAAATGGTGAGCATCGCAGGAACGGATTATGTCAACCCTATCAGCCGCAACAGCAAAAGCCATTATTTCTTCAACTTGGAATCAGTGTCGCCTGCAGGAGGTGCCGACTCACTCTATGTGATCTCGTTTCATCCCATGAAAGGAAGCGCTTTCAATGGCTTGAGAGGCAGTATGACCATTCACTCTGACGGGTGGGCGGTGGTGAACGTGAAGGCGGAACCCGACCAGCAAGGGGGCATGTTCAACATCAGCATCCAGCAACTGTATCAGAAAATTTCAGGGCATTGGTTCCCAAAACAGCTGAACACCAATCTGGTGGTTCCCCAAGTTGTGATTGCGACGGGTGATTACTCTTTCCCCTTGGTGGCCGTCGGAAAGAGTTATATCTCCGGTGTGATGCTGCATCCTGTTCTTGACGATAGGGTTTTCTCGGAAGTGGAACTGATGGTGCATGAGGAAGCAGGGTATCGCGACGATGCTTTCTGGACTCAGCATCGTATCGACTCTTTGACGGAACGCATTTTGAACACTTATCATTTGATTGATTCTTTGACGGAGGGGAACGACATCTTCGACCGGGTGTTGAACGTCACTACCAAGCTGATGGACGAGTCGTCAGTTAGTCTTGGCCCTGTTGACCTAAACCTAGGCAACATGCTTCGCCTCTCTGCGTTCAGAGGCCTTTATGTTGGCCTTCATCTCTCTACCAACGATCGTTTTTCAAGACATTTCCGCCTTAGTGGATACAATGGTTTTTGGACCCGGCTGCGTGATTTCGACTATGGTATTGGTGGCAGTTGGCTCATCAACCGCCAACGACAGATGGAGTTGGGTGCCCGTTATGACCACAAATCGTGGGCGATGGGTGAATTTGGAGGTTTCGACGAAGGAGCTAGTCTGCTTTCTGAAAATGCCTATCGTTATACTTTCTATGAGAATGTCATGACACGCGGTAACTCCACGGAGGTGTTTTTCAACACGCGGTTTGCCCGGCATTTCAAGGCTTTCTTGACAGGAGGTGTCTATAACAAGAATTATCACTTGGCACCATACGATAGCTTGCCAACCCAACGTTTTGCCAATGCTGAGTTAAAACTGCGATTCGCGTACAAAGAGAGGTTTATCAGCACGACCAAGGGCATTCAATCTTTAGGCACCGATTATCCCATCGTATGGCTCTCTTACCAGCGCTCATTCAAAGGTGTTTTGGGCGGTGAATACGATTTTGACCGTTTCAAGTTCCAGATGGAGAAAGACTTCCAAACGCGTTATAGAGGCAAGTCGTCAGTGCTGTTGCAGGCAGGATACGCTTCGGAAAGTTGCCCTGTGATGGAGACCTTCAACATGTTGGGTTCGTACGAGCCATTCGGATTGTATTCGCCTGGCAGTTTCGCCACGATGCGCGAGAGCGAGTTCTTCTGCAGCCGTTTCGTGGCCTTGTTTTTAAGCCATGACTTCCAAGGCACGCTGTTGCCCACGAACAGTATGTGGTTCAAGCCTCAGCTGACAATTGCGACGGCCATGGGATGGGGACTCCCGACCATGGAACGTGGCTATTTCGAAAGCGGTTTCGTTGTGAAGGGACTGCTATGTATGCCATTGGTGAATATGGGCGCTGGCGTGTTTTACCGTTATGGCGCCTACGCTCTTCCGAAGACTATTGATAATTTTGCGTTTAAATACTCAATTACGTTTGCATTATGAGAAGGTTTTTATGGTTTGCTTCGTCGTTTCTCCTCGCAATGACGATGTCATGTGTGAAACAGCCTCAGAGAATGTATCTTGAGGGCTTTGCCCAAGGCTCGTACTATGCCATTACCTATTACGATGAGCAAGGCCGCAACTTCCAACAAGGTATCGATTCCATCTTCCATGCGGTGGATCTGTCGGTCAACCTGTGGGTGGACAGCTCGATCATCTGTAAGGTGAATCGCAACGAAGAGGTCGAATTGGACCAGATCTTCATCGATAATTTTAATATTGCCCAGCAAGCAGCTGAGCTTTCTGGTGGTTATTTCGATCCTACCATCTCTCCCTTGGTAGCCGCCTGGGGCTTCAGTGCTAAAACCTCTAACCTCTCATCTCTTACCTCTCACCTTATCGACAGCCTAAAGACCTTGGTGGATTATCGAAAGGTCCGTATTGAAAACGGCAAACTGATCAAAGACAACCTCGCCATGCAACTCGATTTCAATGCTGTGGCACAAGGCTATACTTCTGATAGGATTGCATCATACCTCGACAGCGAAGGGGTGAAGCATTACTTGGTGGATACTGGAGGAGAGATTATGGCCAAAGGTGGAAAACCTGACGGGAAGCCTTGGGTGGTGGGCATTGAGAAGCCTGCTGAGAATATGGATGATGAGCGTGTGGTGCAGACCCGTGTTCCCTTGTTCGACAAGGGCTTGGTTACCTCGGGCAGCACCCGGAAATACGTGGAGCGTGACGGCAAGCGATATTCGCATTGTATCGACCCAACTACGGGATATCCTGTGGAACACCAGGTACTCAGTGTCACAGTCTTGGCCGAGAACGCAGTATGGGCGGATGCCTTGGCTTCCATCTGCATGGTGATGGGCATGGAGAAGTCGCTGGAGCTGATCAAGACCATGGAGGGAGTCGAGGCCTATTATATCTTTGTGAACGACAAAGGCGAACTGGAGACTTTCGCCACGGAAGGTTTTGAAATCTTGGACTAATGGTAATCTTGTTCAATAAACCGTATGGTGTGTTAAGCCAGTTCACTCCCGAGGCAGGACATCGTGCCTTGGATGAATTCGGTTTTCCTCCCGGTGTGTATGCGGCTGGACGGTTGGACCACGACAGCGAAGGCGCTTTGTTGCTTACCGATGAGGAGAAGCTGATCAAGAAGCTGCTGGATCCGAAATACGAACATCCGCGCACCTACTTGGTCCAGGTGGATGGCCAGATCACGCCTGAAGCCTTGCGCCAGTTGTCCAAAGGAGTGACCATCAAAGGCTACCGGACCAAGCCATGTAAGGCCGAAATGGCTGTTCCTCCTGATGATTTATGGGAACGCGTGCCGCCCATCCGTTACCGTGCCGCCATCCCGACCAGCTGGATCAAGATGACCCTGATCGAAGGCAAAAACCGACAAGTTCGTCACATGACGGCAGCAGTGGGCTTTCCGACTTTGCGCCTCATCCGTGTGCAGATTGGCGATATCGCACTTGGTGACTTGAAGCCCGGCGAGTGGATTATTGTACGGTGATATCCTCTGGCTTCACGCCCATGGCAATACAGACCTGTTTCAGCGTTTCTACGTCCTCGAAAAGCATGATGCGGTAGCTCTCGTCCTCCATGGCGACGAAGAAGTTGTCAACCACGGTGCCAGGATAGAACTGCTCTCCAATAGGATTATGACACGGGAAAGCGGTGCCGGGGAAGAGCAGTATCTTGCGTAGTTCGGCGTTGTTGGTCCAGACGGTGAGACGGCCTTTCAGACCCAGCTGTTGACCGAGGCTGTACAGCTTTTGCAAACGTGCCGGGTCGTAGATGTCTTCCTCAAAGAGGGCGAACATCTGAAGACCACTGCTCATGATGATGGCTTTGCCATCGGCCTCAATTCTGGCGAGATAACCTTTGTCGGCGTTGGGGTTGAGTTTGCCATAGTCCATTTGTGCTGGTCTGGCATCGCTGACAGCACTGATGTCGGTGACGGTCTCCTTTAAAGTCACGCCCAAGGCGTCGAGCGCTTCCTGTGCCTCGTCCAGGCCATAGAAAGGAACGGGGTCATAGAGTTTGTCAGCCAATGAGATGGCGATATCGCCTGCGATGACACCGTCGAAGAACTTGGTTGCTACGGGGTTTACGAGCAGGCCTTTTCTCGGTGCGTCGAGGTCGATCCAAGCTGTCAGATGGTCGGTGAGCCCCGCTTGTTTTCCAATCTGTTCAAGGCCGTCCACCCTAAGTGGCATGAGACGTTTGGCACCGATGAGATGCGGCAATTTGAGCCATTCTTCTTTCTCGAGCTTGTAAGCCGTGGCTGTGCCATCGGGGTGTATGACGGCGACCATCGACATTTTAGTGGAGCCTTCCGTTTGGTGGAGCATGGGAGCGTAGCATTGCTCGATTTCATCGACAAAAGGAGCGAGTATGCCAGATTTATTGGCCTCGATGAGAGGAACAAGTGCCAACTTGGATCCACGTCTCGCGGCGTTGAGCAAACAAATCTCTCTGTAACCGTCAGGCAAGTCGCCATCGGGATAGTGGCCGTCATCAATGATGCGGACGATGGCAGCGTAGGCGTCGCCGTTTTCACGTTCAACAGCCCTGTCGAACCAGTCCCAAGCCTCTTCGACATTTTGCTCGAAGTCACACTCCCCCGTGTAGTAGTATTTTCCGAGATGATAGGCGGCCTCTCCATGGCCCAACTCATAGGCTTTCTCCAGATCCTCTTTGATTTGTTTTGGGGTGATGTTGGCAGATTCATCATCTTTTTTGGCATAATGATAAGCTCTTTCCAAGCCTCTTTGGAGGAAACAGTATGGGTTGTTCTCATCACATCCAAAATCAAGCAGCGTGGAGAAGTTGACACGGTAAAAATCCTTGTCGGGGCCCTCGATGTGGTTTAGGAACTTGTCGGCTTCACATTCAAAATATCCTAGGTCGCTGGCTTTCTCATAGCATTCGTTGGCGCTTTCTTTGTTGCCGACCTTGCGGTAGGCATCGCCCATCACGGCATACAGGTAAGGGTATTTCGAGGGGTTGTTTTCGTTGCTTTCGAGATAGTCAGTGATGATGCTGATGACCTTTTTAGGTTCGGCTTCAAGGCCATGCTCGCCGTTGGTCAGGTCGAGGAGCCGTTGGCGTAAGGCCATGGCGCTTCCGTTTTTGGAGGCCTGACTGAGGAGTTCTTGGTAGTGAGCATAATCTACCGGACCGTCGTAGCCGTAGAGATACATAGTGGCCAACGCCCACTGGGCGTCGCCGATCCCTGCGTCGGCGGCCGATTTCAGCAGCTCCACAGCAGTTTCCAAGGAGTCTTCTTCAGGTCTTACCACCTGATGATAACGGCCTAAAACATATTGTGCAACGGCGTATTTCTTGGCTTTCTTTTGTACTAGCTCCAACTGTTCTTCCGTTAGGCGGAACAGGCGTGTGTCGATGCCGGGGAGGATATGGAAATAGTCGTAGGCCTCGGGGTTGGTAAGGGCGAGCTTGAACAGACCGTCGAAGGCATCTTCGAAGTGTTTCGACTCCAGATCGAATTTTGCCGATTCGATTTTATCTTCGTCCGAAGTTGGGAAGAAGCTTTCTTCCTCTTCTTCATCGTCATCTTCTTCCTCTGTATTCTCAGCGAAGTATTCTTGATAGACCATGTCGATCAGGGTCGGCACCGCTTCTTCGGGGTTGTATCCGAATTGTGCGGTGACGTTGGCGAGGTATTGCTTCTCATTGTCGTCGATCTCGCCGTCGATCATCATCATAAGGGTAAAGTCCTTCAGATAAGCCATCTGTTCGTCTTCATCCTCAGGCACGGCGATTGGGATGTCTTTTTCGTCGGTTTGTTTCCAATGTTCGACGCAGACGTTAAACTCTTCGTCGGTCAATTCCCATTTTTCGGCGATGTTGCCAAGGGCGTTGCTTTCTTCTTCCGAGATCTTGCCGTCGGTATATGCGATAGACATCAGGTTGACGACATGCATCATCCTGATTTGTTTTAGTGTTGGAGCTGCCATGCTATTGTTTTTTTGAGTTTGTTCTTTGCAATAATAGTGTTTTTTCTTGACAAGGCAATGGGTTATTGACAAAAATGGCCGGCAGCTCGCTGCCGGCCAAAAAACACAAAACTAAATATATAGAATGAAGTTGCTTATGGAATCACGATCTTCTGGGTCTTGATCTCATTGTTTTGAATCAGCTGGATCACATACACACCGGGGGAGGTGAAAGGTAAGAGGTGAGAGGTTAAAGGTGAGAGATCCTTTGTGAAGAGTTGGCGGCCGAGAGCGTCGAAGACTCGGAGAGCACCTTGGCCATTGATGATGATCTCGCCGTTGTGGTAGAAGGCAAAGTTGTCTTGATTGTTCAAGTTGTCTTCATTCACATTGAACATCAGTTTGAATCGGCTAGCGTAGTCGGTCGTTTTGGCTTCAAACTCATAGCTTCCTGAAGCCAATAAGTCAACGTCGTTTCCAGTGAGGTTGTCGATCAGATGCAGGTAATTCACTTCCACGTCTTCGGCGTTTACACTGATGGAATAGCGTCCATTTCTCGTTGCCTTGAAGTTGACGGGGAGTTCACCGCTTCCTGTACTGCGCACTATGGCGTAGTCTTGGCTGTTTTCCGGAATATAAATCATGGTGCTGTTCGGATTGAGTTGGAACTTGGGCAGGATTCCTCCTTCGTCAAAGCGGATGATGGCATTGTCAATGGTTGTGCCTTGGTTGCGATTGATATTGATGTTGAGCATGGGGACTGATTTTGGCGAAATACGTGTCGCAGTGAAAGTAGCCTTTTGGTCATCTGTTGTAGCTATTACGAACACGCCTTCCATGGGAGCGACAGCTGTCGTTTCGGTAGTGGCATTAAGCGCAGTGCCGTCGGCATTCATTCTGTAGTATGGCAGGTCCAATGTAGCGTTGGTTCCGAAAGGATTACCGATGAGGTTCCATCCTTCGAACTCAGCTCCAGAAACCTTGTCCAAACTAATCTGTCCGTCTCCGTTGTAAGGTTGTCCGACAAACCTCAATGTGACATTTCCGCTGTTGGCATAGAGATAACCTTTACCTGGAATAAGGTTGAAGTTGCCATCGGTTCCCTCATAATTGATCCATTCCAGCTCCTTGCTTTGGTCGAAGTAGTAGAGGTCATAGTTGTTTGCCAACATGTTCGACACATTCTCGGGATTCACTTCTCCGACAGGGGAAGCGATGAGGTAGTAACGGTCGTTGCTGCCCTCGGTATAGGCGGTGATGTCCTTGGTGAAGATTTCTCCCACATAGACTTGGACGTTGTCGATATACCACATGCGGCCGCTGGTGCCGACACCGTTGTATTTGAATGCAATGTAGATATCACTATTGTTGTATGCTGACAAGTCGAGGCTAATGGTTGTTTTTGTCTTTGGGAATTCCGTAGCAGTCCACAACGTGTTGGTGAAGTCAAGCTTTCCATAACCTGTTGTTGATAAAACCACAGAGCTCTCTTCGCCGGAGCCATCGCCAGAGAATACCATGTCGAAAGTGAGTTTAGCAGCACCATTGATATGCATTTGAGGCAAGATGAGATACGTCTCGCCTGTAGGCCAATAGCTATATGCTGTTCCTTGCTGATCCAACGGATTGTATTGTCCGGAACTGTATTGCCAACCATAGTAATTGTTCACTCTAATCCAATTCCAGCACGCTGGTGGGAAATTGGAATCACTGAAGTCTTCAAACATAGAGTTCTCTGTATCAATGGGCCACACGCCGCAGTCGGTGGTGAAACTGACAGGCATAGAGTTCCATTCACTCTGATCTTCGGCATCGCAATAGGCTTGGATTCTTGCCTCATATTCAAGGCCGCGCTGGAGTCCCGTCAAAACAAACGGGCTTTCTGTGGTTGGGAGTTCGGTGACATGAATTGGGTTGCTCCATTCACTGTCGGAAGTTTTTTTGTATTGGATGTTCCATTCGGTCTCGTCCTTGCCAGGTTGCCAGACAAACGAAGCGGAATTGACATCAACACCCGTGCAGGTCAATCCTGTAGGTATTAAGCAGGTTGGGATGAGCTCAACCGTCACATCATCAATATTATAATACAGATAACTGCTAGATGAGCCACACTTGATGGCAATATTCCTGCCGTTTCCAGCATAACTTGTCAAAGGAACGGTGAACTCGGCATAAGAGGTGGAGACACCTTCGACTGATTGAACTTCCGTGAAACTTTCACCATCCATAATCCCAACAGACAGCGTGTTGTTGGAAGAACCAGCTTTAGCCCAGAACCTGATTTGCAGGTCGCTCATCTGATAGCTGTCGTCGATTGCAGGCAAGATAATGGTTTGGTTTGCCGAATCAGGTGTCCTGTACATGCGCAGGCTCTTTGTGCCGCCATGGGCATCGGAACTTTGTGAGTAAACGTATGGATAATAGGTATATGGTGAATAGCTGCCATATTGCATTTCGATACGATTCCAACATTTTGGCACAGAATAGGTAGAGAAATGGCCTCCTGTTTCCAAAGCGCCTTCAAAGTCGCAGGTGTATGGCAGCATCACTTCGGCACATGCTGTGGTGATGGATTTATCCAAGCTTTGATTAGCCAAGCTCCACTTGCTGTAGTCGTCTCCACCGCACCAGGCGCGCACGTTCACGTCATAAGACGTGGCAGGCTCCAAGCCAGTCAGTTCATATGAATTGGATGGATTGTTTTCCACCAAGACGTAAGTGTATTCGCTGTCAGATGTCTTTTTATAGCGGAACTGCCATGCATCTTGGTCTTCGGCACCCTTGGTCCAGCTAAGGAAGACAGAGTTTGAAGTGACTTCTTCGTCTGTCAAATAGGAAGGTGCCAAGCATGTTGCCAAGGTGGTGAATGTCACCCTGTTACTCCATGAACTCACTCCGTCTTCGGCGCCACAATTGGCCTGGATATAGATGTAATACTTGGTTTCAGGGGAGAGGTTTTGCAACGTGTAGGTGTATTCACTTACGTTTTCAAGCTGCACGCGGGTGACATCTGTCAAAGTCATGTCCGAAGGGTCGAAGTCGTTTTTCGGCCTATAAGCCACTTCATAAGCGTCGGCGGTGCTTCCTGTCCATGAAACGCTGCCAGTATATGCAGTGTTTGAGTTTGTGACATAGCTCAAGGTCGGTTTTGGGCAAGTGGCAAGTGTAGTGAAGTCTTTGACATCGCTCCATGAGCTTTCGTCGGTGCCGAGCATCGATTTCACGCGAGTGTAATACTTGGTTTCAGGGGTAAGCCCTGTCAATTCTGTTGAAGCAGTTCCGCTGACATTGGTTTCCGTGAAGTTTTCAGTGAAAGCGTTGTTGGTGGCATATTGCAGCACCCAGTTGGTGGCAGTGCCGTTTTCCGTCCAGGAAAGGGTGGCTGTACGGCCTGTAATGTTGCTGGCAGTCAAACCAGTTGGCCTTGGGCATGTCATGTAACTGATGCTGATGTTATCGATGGCTGCCGGGGTAGTGGTGCCTCCGCTACCATCGTTACGCCAAATGAATACCATGGTATAGGTGCCTGAAACGGTGGCTTCAGCGGACTGGGTTTGCCAACCATCGCTCAGATTGAGTTTGTTTCCACCATCAAGGGCTATCCAATTGTTGGGTAGAGTGGTGGTGCCAACTCCTGGATACAAATTGTTTCCAGCCGTAAATTCAACATCGCCGGGAGCCAGGGCCACGCGAAGGTAATCGTAGGTGCTTTCTCCTTTTGCGTTCCAGTCGAAGAAGAAAGTGTAGGTACCTTGGGCAAAACCGAACAGTTTAGAGGCATAAATCGCAGTATTGCCATGTTCATATTCATAAGTAGTTCCGCCGTCTTTGGAAACATACATGGATTTTTCACCGCCGTTGTTGACTGCACTGCCCCAGCACCAGGTGTTGGTTAGGGTGCCGTTTTCAAAGCCCCAGTCGTTGCTGGTCTCAAAGTTTTGGGAATACGGGTTGTTTGAGTCAACGGTCAGTGCTTCGCGGGTGGTGGCGAAAGTCTTGTTTGCCCATTTGCTCTTGTCATCGGCGGCACAAACGGCGCGGACATAGACATAATAAGTGGTCTGAGCCGTAAGGCCGCTCAAATCCTTGGAGCATTCTGTAACCTGATATGTGGGTGTGGTGTTCTCGTCAGGAATGATGGTGGCATCTTCTGTCACATACACATCCCAGTTGCTCTGGCCATCATCACCAGCGGTCCAAGTCAATGTTGCGGTATGGGCCGTAATGTCGCTTGCATTGAATTGCTTGGGTTTTGCGCAACCTCCAGTTGAAGCAGGCTCATAGGTAAATGTGGTCTTGGGAAGGAAAGACTGAGCGGTGTAGCTGCAACTACCAAGGCTACTGCTATTATTTCCGTATGCGGAAACGCCGGAAGTCAAACCGCTAGTTCCATACCATTCCACCTTATTGTATTTACCTTTGGCATCGTTGTAAATTCCAATTAATAGGTTGCCTCCGTTGTAAACGTAACCTTCAGTGAAAGTAATGGTGTACCCATCAGTCGAGGTCGTTGGCATCGTCAGCAAGCCATCAAAAACAATGGTTGCTCCTTCTGTGCCGCTAAAACTCCCTCCGAGGGTTGTTCCAGTTACTTCTTTAATGAAAACCTTTTGGTTTGCCGTTCCCCAGGTGGAGTTGGTGGTTGCTACCGTTTTTGCATAGAATGTAAGTCTGGTAATTGTACCATCCACCATATCGGTTAATTCGCTTGCAGGAAGGATGCATTCGCCTTTTGTAAAGGCGTCAAAGTAATAGCCATACAAGGGGATGTACTGGTTTACATCCGTTCCATCGCACACAGTCAGAGTTTCCTGTGCTTTCGCTTGCCATGGCATGAGCAATGCCATCAGTAGCAATAGAAATAATGCTTTTTTTACTGTTGTTTGGGTGTGAAACATGATAAAATGATTTAAATGTTTAATTGTTTTATAATTATTGAAATGTTATTTACAAACATATTTACTGAAATTGCTAAAAGGATAACGCCAAAAAACTTACGTAGAATGAAAATCAAATTCTCTCCCAAGATTTTTCTGATTCGATCCAACTGGCTGATAACGATATAATCCAACAAGATGTTAAGCAACAGACCAATAAGAATGTTTACCATCGCATAGTCGGCTCGTAACGAAAGCAAGGCGGTCAGTGCTCCGGGACCGGCAATCAAAGGGAAAGCGATGGGAACAATGCTGGCACCACTATTGCCACCTTCATTCTTGATGATTTCGCGACCTAAAATCATCTCCACAGCCAAGATGAATAGTACAAAAGCACCAGCCACTGCGAAGGAGGCAGTGTCAATACCGAATAGTTTTAACAATGCGTCGCCGGCAAAGAAGAATGCCAGAAATAGCCCCAAAGCCATCAGACAAGCTTGTCCTGCCTTAATGGTTTTGTTTTGCTCTTTCATGCTGACGAAGATGGGAATGGAACCAAAAATGTCAATGATGGCAGCCATCACGATGAAGGAGCTGAAAATCTCAACAATATTAATGTTTCCAAACATAAGATTTTAAATGTTCATTTTTTATCCGATGACGTTCCACAAATAATGGAAATGGGAGCCGAAACGCTTGAAGGCAGCTTCGTCGAGCATCTCTTGGAATTGCGGATGCGCCACTGAGATGATGAGTTTTGCTCTCTCTTGCAACGAGCGGCCATATAAGTTCACCGCACCATATTCGGTGACGAACCAATGGATGTGATTGCGAGTGGTGACAGCACCAGAGCCCAGGTCAAGGGTTGGCACGATTTTGTTGATGCCCTTGCGCGTGGTGGAAGGCATGGCGATAATGGCCTTGCCGCCTTTGGAACGTGAGGCGCCATAGACGTAGTCAATCTGTCCGCCTACGCCGGAATAGATACGTTCGCCCAATGAGTCGGCACATACCTGTCCCGACAGGTCGATCTGAATACCCGAGTTGATGGAAGTCATCTTGGGTTGTTGTGCGATGATGAAAGGATCGTTGGTGTATTCCACGTCCATCAGCAGTACTTCATGGTTGCCATCGATGAAATTGTAGATTTTCTGCGAGCCCATCACGAAGGTGGAGACGATCTTTCCTTTATTAAGTTTCTTGTTGTTACCCGTGATGACACCTTCCTTCACCAGCGGAAGGATGCCATCGGAGAACATCTCAGTATGGATGCCGATGTCTTTATGGTTGTGGAGGCACGACAGAATGGCGTTTGGGATGGAGCCTATGCCCATCTGCAGGCAGGCACCGTCTTCGATCAATTCGGCACAATAGCGTCCGATGGTTTTCTCCACTTCGTTGGGTTCGGGCATGTCAACGGTGAGCAAAGGAGTGTCGTCTTCAACAAAGATATTGATTCGACTGATGTGAACTAGCGCATCGCCGAAGGTGCGTGGCACGTGCTTGTTGACCACAGCGATAACGAATTCCGCACTCTCCATGGCGGCCAAGGTGGCATCGACTGAAGATCCCAACGACACGTAGCCAAATTTGTCGGGAGGACACACTTGAATCATTGCCACATTGCATTTGATGTAGCGGTCGCGATAGAGTTTGGAGGTCTCGCCAAGGAAAACAGGGATATAATCGGCCAAGCCTTTCTGCACGCTCTCGCGCACGTTGGCGCCCACGAAAAAGGCATTGTGCTGGAATATGCCTTCAAACTCTGGGTTGACGTAAGGCGCGGCGCCTTCGGTATGTAGGTGATGGATGTAAACGTTTTTGAGTTCACCGGCGCGGCCTCTGTCGCATAATGCTTTGACGAGACATTGTGGCACGTTCGATACCGAACTGATGTGGACATGGTCGCCCGACTTGATGACTTTGACGGCCTCTTCGGCCGTGACTGCTTGATACTGTTTCTTCATTTTATTTCCAACTGTTTCATTTCCAAAGCTTTGGGAAAAATGTTGGAATAGTTAAAATGAAGATAATCCCCAAATCAAGGGCACATCTTTATCATACAGAATCCCAGCTCCAATTCCCGGAAGCCTTGTTTCGTGACTTGAGGCAGGTCTTCTGACTGAGGCCTCGCTTCTGCCGCCTTCCCATCCGACGAGCGTCAGACAGTGGCAGAGTGGCAGGCGATTGGCCATCACAGCAGCGGGAACTGTCCGGGATTCTCACCCGATTCCCTATTGAGTCCGTGACGGACACCACAAATCGAGTGCAAAGATATAGTATTTTTGATTAATAACAAATAGAATAGCAGTTCTTACACTGCCAATAACACCAACAGCTGCGCTGTGAAGATTCGCAAGAACATGGTCAGCGGATAGACGGTGGCGTAACCCATATTGGGGAGTTTGCAGCCTTCAGGTGCCACGGTGTTGGCAAAAGCCAAGGTGGGTGGGTCAGTGTGAGATCCTCCGATGAAGCCCATCAGGGTGTAATAGTTCATCTTCAGCACCAAACGGCCAAAGAGCGTGACGATGATAGGCGGCACCATGGTAATGATAACACCGTAAATGACCCATATATAATGCTCTTGAACTGTGGCGACAAATTGTCCTCCGGCGCTCAATCCCACGCAGGCAAGGAACAGTGCGATGCCCACCTCGCGGAGCATCCACACGCCATGGCTGTCGGTGAATTCGGTGCTGAACCAGCCTTTTTTCACTCCCAGCCAACCTCCGATGATGGCGACCACCAATGGGCCACCAGCCAAGCCTAGCTTGATGGGTGCTTTCATTCCAACGGGAATCGGGATGCTCCCCACAATGACACCTAAAGCGATGATCACGAAGATTGGAATGAGGTTCACCTTATGACGTTGTGTGATAGGAGTGGCCTGCTTTTCAGACTTGGGAGTCAGTGCGTTTTCAGTGGCAGGTTCCTTGTTGAGGTCGATGCGGCAAAACGCACGAAGGAGGATGCAGCTCACAATCATGCCTACCACGGCGAGGGGATAGGCGACGGCATAACCGGCAGCCAGACGGTCGGCGCCTCCTTCGATGCCTAGGTCATTGACAGCCTGCTGTGCTGCCGAGAGTCCAGGCGTATTTGTGATGGCACCCGTATAAACGCCTGCCATGTCGGCCAAGTCCTGATGGGCGACTTTGGCGATGATGACGGTGATCAACACACCCAAAGCCACGTTGACCAAGGCCATCAGGTTCATGGCCAGGCCGCCTTTTTTAAAGGAACGGAAAAAGCCTGGTCCCACTTGCAAACCCACGGCCACCACAAAGAGGATCAAGCCGAACTCTTTGACGACATGCAGCATTTCTGAGTTAAGCGTGATGCCGCAAGCGCTGAAGGCGATGCCTACAAAGAGCACCCAAGTGATACCCAAGGAGATTTTGGCAATCTTGATCTTGCCTAACAGCAGGCCTAAAAAGATGGATAAGGCTAGATATAAAATGGTGGGCCCAACGCCCGAACCGGTGAAAAGGTTCATATCAAGGCAAAGTAAGAGGTTAATGTTCCATGTCGTAAATCTCCATGGTGCCACCTATTCTCGAATTGATTGTTTCAGAATCCCAAGAACTGTCAAATTCGTCAAACCCAAGGTCGGATTGCACGCTGATGAGGTAATTGCTACCGAAAATGGTGATTGTGGCATATTTGATAAATTCGCCACTCTCGTCATACACCTGCAATTCCAAGGTGCCAGTGGCTTTTTCAATGTCGAAAGACTCGATTTGGTACTTCCGTTTTTTTAATGGTTTGACGATGGTGACGGTCGCATAATCAGGTGTAATATCGATAACGAAGTTTGTGATTTCTTCCTTTTGCTCACAATTGACCAGCTCGTTCTTGTCATTGATTGTGCAAGTGGTGGTAGCAATGCACTTGTAAACAGATTGTCTGGTTAAATCAGAAGAGTACGATGGTGATCCTGGATTAGTCGGTGTTACAATTATTTGAGCTTGTGCAAGGTCTCCCATGGCAAAGATCAATGTAAACAGTGCGAAGACTATCAGTAATGCTATTTTTTTCATGATAGAGTGGTTTGCTATTTGTTTGAAGTTGCAATAATAGGCATTTTTTTTGACAAAACCACAGGTTACAAAAAAAGCCGTTGGATTCCCAACGGCTTTTTGGCTGTACTCCCGCAGGGGGTCGAACCCTGGACACCCTGATTAAGAGTCAGGTGCTCTACCAACTGAGCTACGGAAGCATCGTTTGCGACTGCAAAAGTACAACCTTTTTTCATTTTGGCAATGATTTTTTCGAATTATTTTCTCCCTTCTTCTCTAAATCATTGTTAATCACTTGATTATTATTTTTTCTGTGTGAATATTCCCTTCTTGCATGATGGAAATGAAATAGATACCTTTCTGATAGGCACTCAAATCAATGGTTGCCTCAGCTTGGGCATCCCCTGAAAGGACCAACTGACCCAACAAATTGTGGACGCGGAATTCGAACGTTGTGGGATGATCTGCCGAAAGGTGAATCAGTCCGTTGGATGGGTTGGGATAGACAGAGAACGAATTGCGGTTCTCGCTGACATTCACGTAATGATGCATCACTACGTGGATATTGAAGTCGATAGACTGTCCATCGCTGAAGGCTCTCAGTGTAAGTTCCGCGACAGCATCTTCATTGACTTGGCGGTTGAGCGTCAGGGTCTTGCCTGTGAGTGTAGCTGAAAGCGCTGCTTCATTGGAGTTGGAGATCAAAGAATAAACGATGGCTTCGTCGTCATCATCAGGGTCGGAGGCCACGCCGTTGAGGTTGACATCGATGCTTTGTGGGAACAAATTAAATGTGACGTCTTCCACTGGATTGGCGATATAGGGTGGGAGGTCGGGTGTTGCAGGACTAGTGCCGTTGAAGTCATCCATGCAGAAATAAGCAGGGGTGACCATGCCGTAGTTATCGTTTTTCGAAGAAGAAAGGCTGAACGAGATGCTGGTCACCGGTCCAAGTGGACTGAGGTCGAACCACTCCCAGGTGTCCAGTATGTAATCGTCGTCATGGTTGCTGAAGCGGTAGTCGGCAAGATAGAAGTCAAGTGTTCCGACAGTTTGACCTCCGGCGTTTTTACCAGTGGCTGTGAGTTTGAACCAGTCGGGATCATTGCCGCTGGTGCCGCCGAATGGCGTGGCAGTGGCATCGCCATAGAGCATGTTCTGATAAGCCCAAAGATTATTGGTAACGTAGCATCCCGATACGGTTTGTACGCTGTTGTCGGCGGCATGGACATCGGTTTGTGCACCGTAGGAGTAAGCCACTGCATATTGCGCCGATCCGTCATAACCAGCACCTGTCGCTGCCGTGTATTGGGCATCCAAACCGCTTTGCGACAAATCGGTGTGGTTCGAAGCGGTGAAGCCACCCCAGAAATAGCTTGAGTAATAGTTGGTGAAGTACCAGCCGCCGCTGAACATCTCGTTTTCGCCTTCTTCACCTTGCCAATAACCAGCTGAGCCGAGGGTGACATCTTCGAAGGTGGCTGTTCCGAGACCGATGACGACTTCGTCACCTGACACCAGGACTTCCATATCTACTTGTTTGCCGTTGCTGGTGGCGCGGATCACCATGGTTTTGTTGGTGAAGGCGTTCGGGGTGTTGCGGATGACGGTCAGCACGAAGCTGTTGTACAAGGCGTTGACTTCAGAAGGGCATGACAGCACGCTGATCTCGATCAAGGCGTTGTTGTTGTCGGGATCGTCGAAGGTGTTGGTGAGGTTGAAGTTCAGCGACTGTGGGAACTCAGTAAAGTGGATAGGATCCAAAGGATTGGCCACTACAGGAGGAAGGTCTTCTGCGACGCATGACACGGAGAAGGTGGTTTCTACCATTTGGCCGTTGCTGGTAGCTCTCAACGTGATGGTCGCATTTCCACCATCGGAAAGCATACGTTGGAGTGTCAAGGTGCGGTTACTCAGCACAGCACTGACCAGATCGGGGTTGCTGTTGGAGACCAATTCGATGACGATATCTTCATCGGGGTCGTCAGGATCCGTGAAAGTATTGCTCAGATCGATGGTCTGGCTAGCAGGATAGACCTCAAATACCACATTGCTGATGGGGTTGGCCACGATGGGAGGCAGGTTGACTCCTTGTACATATTCATCGGCGCCGGCACAGGGAGTCGTGGAACGAGGCTCATTGTCGATGTCGGTGGTCACATAGTCCAAGGGATGCGCCACGGTGATTCCGTCGATGCTGGTGATGTGCAGATCGTTGTCGCCCACAAACTGAGGAGTGCAGAGTGCCGAATGGGTGTCGAAGCCTGTAGCGGCTGTCCAGTCGTTCAAGGTGGCATAATCTGTGGTGCCAACTCTGCCCACATAACTTCCGCTGAAAGCGATGCGATTGTAGTCGCTGAAACGGTTCTCAATGGCGTTTTGGAAACGGAAAACGTAACCGCTCGTCTCGTTTACCAGCAGGTTGTTGTATAGATGCATGTTCTGCCAGTTCTTTTCAACGAAAACATTGCCGCAGTTGCTTGTGCCGCTGCATTTTACGGTGTTGTTGACGAAATAGATGTATTCACTGTTGTTGTCATCCAAATCGATGCAATAGCTGCTATTCACATTGCATACAAAGTTGATGATGTTGTTCCTGATAATGATAGGTTCGTCGGCCGTTCCCATGGCTGGGCGTGTCTCGAAGACAGTGGCGTAGTTTGAGTTACGGGTCACGTTCATCACATTGTTTTCAATGATGCAATTGTAACGGATGCGCAGGAGATCCATAGCGTGATAATTGGTTAACACATCGTGGGTGTGGTTGGTGATCGTGTTGCCACGGACAATGGCGTGGTCGGTGAAAGAGATATAGACGCCTTTGAAGGCTTGGTCGGTGAAAACGCAATTCTCTACCAAGAGACCATCGTTGAGCGTATAGATGTTATGGCCTTGGTAGTACAATCCGATGTAACCATTGATGAAGTCGCAGTCCACAAATTCGTTGTTGAGGTCGATCCATTCTCCACTGGCCCGATAGACAAGGTCTTTGCCGTTGTCGAGGCTGGTATTTGACACGGCTCCAACGAGGTGCAGGTTGTGAAAATGGTCACCAGTGTTTCCGTTGAGCAGTCTCACGAGAACTGCATTGACGGTCGAAGTGGAGGTGATGGTCATGTTCTCGAAGGTAACGTAGTCAGTGCCGTTGAGGGTAAGCATGGCGTTGTCGGTGTATCCGGCATTGCCTGTAAGGACCACCTGTTGGTTGTCGGCGCCCATACCCCTAAAGGTGATTCTGTTGGTCTCGCTAGCTCCGTCGATGATCGTCAAGGTGACATACTCTTCATAGGTTCCTGGCGCGATCTCAAAGAGGACTGGGCCGGAGACACCCTGTTCTGTCAAGGCGGCAGCTGCAGCACTTAGCGTGGTGTAGTCGGGGTTTTGCGAGGCATTGTTGTTGATGGTGTACGTGCCCGAAAACTGGGCATTTGCGATGGTCGCTACGATGAGCGACAAGCATAGGAAAATAAACTTTTTCATAATTGATAAACTCTTGTTCCCGAAAGTTATTTAATACGGAAACGGGCAGGTCTTCTGGCTTGTTCAAATCCACAACGTCTTCCCGATAACGAATATCAGTGACTTGGTGTGCGGACTCATGCTGAACTTACAGCTACGGGCATAGCTCCTGATTTACACAGGATTCCCTATTAATCTTCGGTGAAGAACCCGAATCCGACGGCAAAAATAGTATTTTTTTTGAGGGAATTATCTATTTTTACAATTTCATTTTTGAATAAAACAAATAACCTACAATTATGTGTAATTATTTTCCAAGCATGCTTCCCGCTGAGGAACTTGCACAATTGAAGTATATCCCTACCTTTCCTGAATTTGTAACTTGGATCGAACAGAAGTGGGCCGACCTGCCTTGCCTGTCCGATACGGAGAACACATTGAGCTATAGGCAAACCTGTGATGTCATTGCACGTAAAAGGGCCTTGCTGAATGAATTGGGTTTGCAAAAGGGAGATAAGGTGGCTATTTTGGACAACACTACCGTTGAAGCGGTTGAGATGTTTCTTGCCGTTACTTCAGCGGGTTATGTGGCCATCAACCTGCCTTCGCAACTGCCTCCTCAAGCCGTTGTGGGCTGCTGCATGAAGTTTGGCGTAAAAGTATTGGCGTATGGCAAAGACTTCGCCGAGATTGTGAATGGCGTGCCATGTAAG